>JAFVXC010000002.1 GCA_017501345.1 Clostridia bacterium | reverse complement strand
CCGTTATGTATTTTTTCAAAGGAGGTCATTCAAAATGACAAAAAGAAAAAGCACGAAGTCTGCTTTGCTCTCAAGCGCGCTTGCTCTGTTCCTGTGCTTCACGATGCTGCTCGGGACGACGTACGCTTGGTTCACTGACAGCGTGACGAGTGCAAATAACATCATCAAGTCCGGTAATCTTGATATGAAACTGTCTTACAAGCCCTATGGTGCACAGAATACCGAATGGACCGAAGTAACGGAAAGCACCGTTCTTTTCGGCAAGGACGCTCTCTATGAGCCCGGTTATACCGAAGCTGTATGGCTGAAAGTTGAAAACCTCGGTTCTCTCGCATTCCGCTATAATCTTGCCATTAACGTAGCAAGCGAAAAGCAGGGTACAAACAAAGCAGGCGACAAGTTCAGCCTTTCCGATTATCTGGAAGTTAAGTATATGACTGCTACTTCCACCGATATGGAGAGCAACTACTACACAACTCGTGAGAGCCTTGACAGCTTCAATTTCGGCGGCGTTGCGAACTCCGGCGTCGCTTCTTTGAGCGATGATATCGCTGTTATCAAGAACGGTGTTGCTTTCTCCAAAGATGACTCTACAAACGGTGCCTACAGTTCCGCTTATGTTCTTGTTGTGATCTCTATGCCAACTACTGTTGGTAACAAGGCGAACCACAACGGCAAAGATATCCCCCAGATCGACTTTTCTCTGACAGCTGTTGCAACACAGCTTGCATACGAAAAAGACAGCTTCGGTCCCGATTACGATGCGAATGCGGAGTATCCCGTGATTTCAAATCCCGTTGATACTTGGGACGGCACCGCAGATACCTCTTGGTACAACGAAACGGATACAGAATTTGCCCTTTCTACCGCAGAACAGTTTGCAGGTCTTGCTGTACTTGTAGACTCCGGCAACAACTTCGCAGGCAAGACGATTGCACTGACAAGCGATGTGGATCTCTACTTCCTTCCCGCAGGTGCCACGGAACCCTTGGCCTTTGATCCGATCGGAGATAAGGTGCCCTTCGCAGGAACCTTTGACGGTCAAGGACACACGATTTCAAATCTCTACCAGAGCGGTTGGGCTTTTGGCTATGAATGGGGCAAATATGGGTCCATTGGTCTATTTGGCGAGCTTGAAAGCGCAACTGTTAAAAACGTAACCATCAGCGGCGCAGACGCTTGCATTGAAGGTGGCGACATTGGTGGTATCACAGGTAGCGCTACGGGCACGTGTGTTTTTGAGAACATTACCATTAAGGATTCTGATTTTGGAACGTATAACAACGGTATCGGCGGTATCATTGGTTGGTCCGGTGCTGGTGATTATACCTTCAAGAATATTACGATTGCAGAGGATGTAGTTCTCGGCGGTCTTTGGGGATCTTTCGATAGTTCCATAGGTGGTATTGTAGGTCAGGGCGAACCTGGCGCATCCTACAATTTTGAGGATGTAGATGTTGCTTGCCGTTTGGATGCGTATAACGATGTTACAGCCGCCTATAAGTACTATCTGTATCGTATGACCGGTATGTTGATTGGTCGCCTTGAGGAAACTACTACGATTAACAACTCGAATTATCCCGATATGTCCAAGTATAATATCACCTGTAAGGACGTAACAGTTACATATGGCGATTGGGTTGACTATCATTACTGCGTTGTAGCAGGAAAAACTGCATGGCGTGTAGAACCCGGATATGCTTATGGAGGAATTCCCGCAGATCACGATCATAGCACTTGCGCTATGCATTGTAATCTGCTTCTGACGTTCGAAGGACTCTTTGGTGGAGCTCAATATGGAGTTAAACCTCTTACAGAATACGATGGCGTAACCGTTGTTTATCCTAACTAAACGCTAAGTTATTAAAGTCCATCCTACCCCTCCCCGTGAGGGATAGGCGGCAATCAAAAAGGGGAGAGCCAAATGCGTTCGCATTTGGGTCTCCCTTATTTATTACACCGCCGTCATTCATATAAAGCGCGGTCTGCTTTATCGGATGTTTCTTCTGTCTTGCATTGCGCCGCGTCCTCGGCGCGCTCCCTCTTTTTGATCTCCCGCGACAGACGCAGAAGCATAAAGAGAGCAAGCACGACGGCAAGCAGATTCGTCACGGCAAAATTCAGCCAGATACCGTCAAGCCCAAAGCTCCACAGCACCCCGAGTGTCAGAACGGGAAAAACAAGGGCAACGGAAACCGACATAATGGTCGCTTCGAGTGGCTTTTCGATCGCGCTGAAGAAGCTTTGCGTTGTGACCGCCATCCAACGAAATAGGTAGGCACAGCAGAAAAGCCTGATCGCGTGTGTCGATATCTCAAGCAGCCTTGCGTCCTCGGCGTTTGCAAACCAGGACGCGATCGTCCCGGGACAGAAAAACAGGAACGAGGTCGAAACAAGCCCGATGAGTGCCGTTCCGATATAGGCACGCTTCGCAATGCTTTTCACTCTGCCGTAATCCCCTGCCCCCCAATTATAGCCAAGCGCCGGGGCGAGGGAGTCCGCGATCCCATACAGAAGCGGCCAACAGAGATCGCTTGCATACATCAGTACCGCATATACGGCGACTGCCGTCGTTCCGCCCCCCTCGCCAAATGCTTTCGCACCAAGCGTCATCAGCGATATGTTCATCAGAATAGACGTGACACGTCCCGACACGTTGCTGAGAAAGACGGGTGAGCCGCACGCGGCGATCTGCCGAAACATCGAAAGGCTGAATTTCGGCTTCACAAATTTCAGGAGCGCCTTTTTCATCACGAACGGCAGCATTGCGATCAGCGAGCAGGTGCACATCGCGATCGAGGTCGCGATCGCAGAGCCGACAACATCCATCTCACAGACGAGAAGGAAGACGGCGAGCAGCCCGATGGTCAAAAGATTCATAAAAATGTTGATGACCATACTCGTTTTCACAAAGCCGCTGATCCTGAGATAATTATCCATCGCGAAAAATACCGTCGCGAGCGGACCGCAAAGCGCGTAGGTACGGAGATATTTGACCGAGGTGATCAGAAGCGTGTCATCCGCGCCCATCATCCGCGACAAGGGCTCGGCGGCAAAATACATTACGCTGCCCATCAGCACCGATGCCGCAAAGATCATAATGATCGAGCAGGAAAACACGTTATTCGCCGTTTTGTGATCGTTCTTCCCCAGCGCGATCGAAATCGGCACGGATGCACCGACTCCGATCAGATCTGCAAGTGAGAAATTGATCATAACGAGCGGCATTGCAATATTGACGGCGGCAAAGGCTCCCTCTCCGAGGATCTGCCCGATGAAGATCCCCTCCACGATGCTGTAGACCGACATCGCGAACATACTGATCATACCGGGAAGCGCCACAACAAAAAACAATCGCCACGGATTCATTGTTGCATACATTTCTTCGGCCTTTGTTTTCATTTCGATTCCAAACCCTTTATCATTTCCAAATACGGCAGGACCTGAAAGCCCTTTCTTTCATACAGCCTTACCGCACCTTCGTTTTCCTCCTCCGCCTCAAGACGGAACACACAGCCCGCGTATTTCTTCCCGATAGATTCGAGAAACGCACCGCCAAGCCCAAGTCCCCGATATTCTGCCTTGATATACAGATCCTCGATCCAGATGCAAGGCTTCCCGAATTCGGTCGAAAAGCTTTTTGCCACCATCGCGTACCCTTGTATTTCGTCTCCGTTCTCAAGGATATACCCCTCAAGATACGGACTATCCGAAAGACACGCATCGATATCGCACAAAAAGATTTCCTCCGATCCACTTGTAAGTACTGCGGGCGAGGCATAAAACACGCGCATCATCTGAAGCACCGCATCTTTATCCCCTTCCCGCATCTCTCTGATCCTGCTGTTCATTTTGATTTCCTTCCTGTGTTTCTTACATTCAAGCATCAAGAAGCCCGCCACGAGGCGAAGCCTCGTGGCGGGCTCTGCTTGATACAAGGATCATTCCGCTTCCGAAAACATATCCTTGCCTACGCCGCAAAGCGGGCACGTGAAGTCCTCGGGAAGATCCTCAAATTTCGTTCCGGGTGCAATTCCGTTTTCGGGATCACCCACTGCCTCGTCGTATTCCCATCCGCAAGCGTCACATACATACTTTTTCATAATATTACTCCCTTCTGTTTTTCTGATTTTAACCAAGCACCAGAGACGGTGCGGTATACACTCTTGCCGAAAGCTCCTGGTTGAGCATATAAAGGCTTCTCGGATCAGCGCCGTACAGCTCCATCTTCGTGATCAGATCATTGGCGTTCGTCTCCTCCTCGCCCTGCTCCTTCACGAACCAATCGAGGAACTGCATCGTGCGGAAGTCCTTGACGTCATACGCCGCCGCATAAATATCGTTGATCAGGGAGGTCACGTACTCCTCGTGCTCAAGCCCTGCCTTCAATACGTCCATATGACAAGCAAATACCTTGTCGGGCTTCGGGATCGCTTCAAGCGTTACCTTCTGATTTTCGTTCTGGAGGTACTGATAGAACAGCATTGCGTGATCGCGCTCCTCCTGCGCCTGGATCTTATACCAGTTTGCGAATCCGTCAAGTCCTTTATCCTCAAAATAGTTAGAAAAATCGAGATAAAGATATGCAGAATAAAATTCCTTATTGATCTGCTGATTTAACAGCTCGTGTACCTTTTCGTTCATTGCTTTTCCTCCATTATCATTACATTATTTATTGGACATATATTCCGAAATGATCGCCGTCACCTTATCGTAGCATCCGCCACATCCCGTGGAGCAGTGCGTCGTTTCCTTCACGATATTGAAGACCTCCAGGAGATCATTCACATCGTTATGCTGATGAATTGCGTCCAGTATATCAAAATAGGAGACGTTATTGCATTTGCAAACCACGTAATTTTCTTCAGTTGACGTATCAAGCGGCTTCAGATCGCAGACCTTCACCTCAACGTCTGCCATCCAGAGTCCGTGCAGATTGCAGTATGCATATACCCGAACGGGCGTTTCATCTGCAAGCGCAAAGGTGACGACAGGGTCCTTCCCTACCTCAAGACACTTTCTCTGACCGCCCTTGTCAGTCTGCAGATATACCCAAAGGATGCTGTGTTCAGCCGTCATCGGATGAAGCACCGATCCAACCGTTACGGTAACGGTTTTTCCGTCCACGCTTACTACGGGAATATGCTTCTCGTGGCTTGCTTCCACGGTTCCGGGCTCAAGCTTTGTCATCCTCTGCCCACAGCACATCATCGGAACACCCGCATCGTGGATCATACCGATCAGATTTCCGCAGTGCTCACAAATATAAAATTTATTGTTATCACACATTGTAAAATACCTCCTCAAGCTTTTGATACCCATATTATATCATACCTTTATATAAATTTCAAGAAGATTATGATACATTTATATAAATTATTATTTACGGATACTTTTGAATACTTCTTGCTTTTTCCCGCGGAATATGTTATAATTAGCCGATCAAAACCTTTATCCTCAGGAGCTCCTCTACCGTGCCGAATTATAAAAGAACCCGAATTGCCTGTTATTCCACCTATCTGACGATGGCATCCGCATTCGTTCTGCCGCCGATGCTGTTCAATACCTTCCACGAGATGTATGGGATCTCCTATACCCTTCTCGGAACGCTCGTGCTGATCAATTTCTGCACACAGCTTGCGATCGATCTCGTATTTACCTTCTTTTCGCGCTATTTTAACGTTCGTATCATTTCGCGGATCATGCCGCTGATCACTACAACGGGGCTTATGCTCTACGCCATCATTCCGAATCTCCTTCCGCAGTACGCATACGGCGGTCTCGTCGCGGGTACACTGATCTTCTCGGTCGCAGCAGGCCTCAGTGAGGTGTTCATCAGCCCGCTGATCGCCGCCCTTCCCTCGGACAACCCCGAGAGAGAGATGAGCTTCCTGCATTCGCTTTACGGATTCGGGGTCGTTTCGACCGTGCTGATCGCATCTTTGTATTTTCTCTTTTTCAACACCGAAAGCTGGATGTATCTCGCATTCTTCTTTGCACTTCTGCCGATCCTTTCGTCGCTGCTCTTCTGTATTTCACCGATCCCCGATATGAGTACCGAAGAACCGCAAAAGAGATCGGTGCAGAAAAAGCGCCGCTTCGGGCTCCTCCTCTGTGTCCTTTGTATCTTCCTCGGAGGCGCCGCAGAAAACACGATGACCAACTGGATCTCTGGCTTTATGGAAACCGCTCTCGGGCTTCCAAAGGCGGCGGGAGATATTCTCGGGCTCGCAATATTTGCACTCCTTCTCGCGGTCACGCGCGTTCTGTATGCAAAATTCACCCCGAGCATCACAAAGACCCTGCTCGTCAGTATGATCGGTGCGGCGGTCTGCTACGTCGTAGCGGGGCTATCCCCGAGCGTGATCCTGTCCTTTTTTGCCTGCGTTCTGATCGGAATGTTCACTTCAATGCTCTGGCCCGGAACGCTGATTTTGATGGAAGAAAAGATCCCCGCACCCGGGATCGCCGCATTTGCACTGATGGCGGCAGGCGGAGACCTCGGATCCTCGGTCGCACCTCAGCTGCTCGGCATCGTGGTCGACAAGATCGCAGTCACCGATTTTGCGTTTGAAATGAGCCTCTCGTCGGGAATAGCACCCGAGGAGATCGGACTGAAGATCGGTATGCTGATCGCCGCGATCTTCCCCATCCTCGGTGTTCTCGTGGTCTTGTACATCGGGAAATATTTTTCATCGAAGAAGGGCGCAGAAAAATAAAAACAGGGTAATCCACCCTGCCAAAAAGATAGCAAACACGAATCACTCGGAACAGGCATAATTTCGGTTATGCCTGTTCCGCTTTTTGTAGTTCTTTTACTTTTGTAAAGCACACCGACATAGACCTCATATCCTCTGCGGAGTAGCTCTATCGCAACTACATTTTCGAGGATTCTACCGTAGTCCATATTTTTCGTGCCGAGCTTGGCATAGCGGAAGGTATGGTCGCTCAGATAATACTTGTCGTTACTTGAAAGATACTTTTGCCTTTGATGTCGTATCTGCGAACTTTGTAAAAAGCTGATTTTTGAACGCTTCAAGCAGCTTGGATTTTCCGCTACGACGAACACCCGTAATCACCCGGAGGGCTGTCTCACTAAAGTGAGACAGCCCTCTTTGCTTTTTATTACGAATCACGAAAGCTTCGGTTCAAAGCACGGCATAAGCTCAAGCTTAAAGAGATTCGCCTTGTGCTTCCTGTCGATCAGTGCCTTCTTCTCAAGATCGTCGATCTCTCCCGTTCGGATATAGCGGTCGAGCTCTGCGTAGGTGAAGCCGAGATTCTCCTCGTCGGTCTTGCCGCAAAGTCCGTCGATCGGAACCTTGTCAACAAGAAAATCGGGAAGTCCGAGTACCCTGCCGATCGCCTTGACCTCCTGCACGGTCAGGCGGGAAAGCGGACTAAAGTCACCGACCGAATCACCGTAGCGCGTTGAGTAGCCGACGTAGTCCTCCGAAAGGTTACAGGTGTTCGCCACTCTGCCGTTGCAGCTCTGAGACACCGCATAGAGTGTGGTCATACGGATACGCGGCGGAAGATTATTGACGGTCTGCTCGGTGATCTCAAGCTCTGCGGGAAGGCTTTTCTTGACCCCCTCCACGGCGTCCTTGATATTCACAACGAAGGAACGAATACCGAGATGCTCGACAAGCGCGTGTGCAGCGTCTATATCGTGCTGCTCACCGCAGGGCATCAATACTCCGATGACACGTTCGCGTCCAAGCGCCTCCACGCACAGCGCAGCAACGACCGAGCTGTCCTTACCGCCCGATATACCCACAACTGCGTTACAGCCCTTCCCGCTCTTTTCGAAGAAATCGCGGATCCACGCGACGCATTCATTCTTTACCTTCTCTGCCTGAAACATATGACTGTCTCCTTTTTCACGGATATACTGTGTCGGTTCGATAAAGCCGACCCTACCGTTATTATACCCCGTGCGCGCCCTTTTGTCAATAAGAATACCCGTTTTCATTGACAAAATACGGGAACTGTGCTATACTGAATTTATAAAATGAATCAAACGTATTTCGGGAGGTATATACTATGCTCGGAGATATGACCCCATTCAAGATCGCGGGAAATCTTTATTTTGTCGGAGAGCACCGCGCGTCCAGCCATATGATCGATACGGGAGACGGTCTCATTCTGATCGACGTCGGCTACGAAGAAACTGCCGATATCGTGATCGAATCGCTCGAAACACTCGGCTTTGACGTTAAGGACGTCAAATATATCCTGCTCTCACACGGCCACAGTGACCATTCGCACGGTGCACCGAAGATCGTCGAGCGGTCGGGTGCCAAGGTCTTTATGTTCGAGGAGGACAACCGTTATTTGAATGGCTTCCTGCCCGATATCTATTTCAGAGACGGTGACGTGATCCGTCTCGGGAACACCGCGATCACGGTGCTGCACACACCGGGCCATACTGCGGGTACGGCATCCTTCTTCTTTGACGTCGAGGACGACGGACGAACGGTTCGCGCGGGAATGTTCGGCGGTGCGGGGATCAAGCAGGTGATGAAGCCGTGGCTTGATGAGTACGGACTTCCCTACGACCAGCGCCGTCAGTTCTTCGAGTCGATCGAGCGCCTTCGTGGGGAGCACGTAGACCTTTTCATTGGAAACCACGCAGGTCAGAACCGTACACGCGAAAAATATGAAAAGATGAAAACCGCAGAAACGAATCCCTTCATCGACGAAACCGCTTGGGGCAGATTCCTTGACAAAACCGAGAAAACGCTGGAAGAGAAACTCCGTAAGGAATCTCACACGGAGTTCGTCAACTACGCGCATCGCGGAGCATCCGAGTATCTGCCCGAAAACACGTTGCTCGCCTTCTATACGGGACTTTATATGAACGCAAACGGCATTGAGACCGACGTACGTCGCGCAAAGGACGGCACTCTCGTGCTCTTCCACGACAAGACCCTTGAGCGGGCGACGGGCGAAGCCGGTTTGGTCGAGGACTACACCTTTGAGGAGCTGCAGGCATTCACCGTGAAGAAGGACGGATATGAGGACAGGATCGTGGCGTTTGAGGATTTTCTCAAGCACTTCGCGTTCCGCGACATCACATTTGCGATCGAGCTGAAGGGCAAGGGCGTCGAAGAAGACGTAGCCGAGCTGCTCCGCAAATACAAGATGGAGAAAAAGGCCGTCGTTACCTCCTTCCACCTCAGTTATCTCCGCGCATTCAAGGCGTACGCGCCCGAATTCCGCGTCGGATATCTCGCGAAAGAGATCACACCCGAGGTGATCGCCGCACTGAAGGAGATCGGTGCGGATGAGATCTGCCCGCGTGCGTCTCTCATTACCCCCGACCTCTGTGACAGGCTCCACCGCCTCGGCTTCCGCGTCCGCGCGTGGGGGCTCACGCGTGATCTACTCGAAACGGTCTACGATTCCTACGCCGACGGCACGACGGCAAATTTCCCCGATCTGCTCGACGGATACATCCGTCTGTCAAACGCCGAAGCCCCAACAGTCTGACCGAAGAAGGAGGAGTCTGCCTTGAAAGGAAGCCGCAAAAAAATCCTGAACGCCCTATGGACTTGCCTTTGCATTCTGCTCGGGAACGCCCTGCTCGCGTTTCTCGTCGCGGCATTTGTCATTCCGCACAATATCATTATAGGCGGTACAACGGGAATCGGTATCCTGCTTGCAGGATTCATTCCGATCGACCCGTCAATCATCGTGTTCGTTCTGAACGTCGCACTTCTTCTTTTCGGTCTCGTCACTCTTGGAAAAAAGCTCTTCCTCACAACGGTTGCAAGCTCTGTTCTCTACCCCGTGATGCTTTGGTCAGCCGAGCGCATCCCGGGGATCGAAGATCTCACCGATAACACTATGCTTGCCGTGCTCTTCGCAGGCACGCTCCTCGGCATCGCTCTTGGGATCGTAATGCGCGTCGGCTCCTCGACGGGCGGCACCGACATCGTGAATCTCGTCCTGCACAAGTGGTTCCACCTCCCCGTTTCGGTCTTCGTGTACCTCGTGGACATCGTCATTCTCGCGTGTCAGGCGGTTCTCGCGCCGCCCGAGGCAACGCTCTACGGTATACTCTTCCTCGTGATTGAAACGCTCGTGCTCGAGCAGGTGATGATCCTCGGCAAGTCACAGATCCAGCTTTTCGTCGTATCCGAGCAGTACGAGGCGCTTCGGCAAAGGCTGCTCGTCGATCTCGAGGCAGGCGTCACGATGACGATGATCGAGACCGGTGCGCTCCGAAAGGAGCAAAAGGCACTCCTCTGCGTCATTCCGCCGCGCAAGCTCCACGCGGCAACCAAGCTGATCTGTACGCTCGATCCCGATGCCTTCATTACGGTCACGAAGATCAAGGAGGTGCGCGGTCGGGGCTTTACGCTTGAGCGCCGCGCCGCCGAGCTGCTGAAGGATACGGAAAAGAACTGACCCGCAAGCTACAGAAAAAATCCCCGATGGATTAAAATCCATCGGGGATTTTTTATCTTAAAGCACGCTTACGCGCCGAAGTAGCCCTTCGTCGCAAGACCGACGAGGAATGCAAGCAGACCTGCGACGGTAGGAGACGAGATCCACGCGATTCCAACGTTCTTGAGGACACCGAAGTTCACCTTTTTCACGCCGCCGACAAGGCCCGCGCCGATCACGGCACCGACGACCGATTGCGAGGTCGAAACGGGAATCCCCATCAGGTTACCCATCAGCACGACCGTCAGAGCGCTCGCGATGATAACAACGAAGCCATCGACCTGACTGATCTCGGCAATGCTGCCTCCGACCGTCATCATAACGCGCTTCGAGAAGGTGAGAACACCGATCGCGATCGCAAGACCGCCAACGATTGCGGCAATACGCGCACCCGTCAGCCATCCCTCGTTACCGTAGATCAGATTTGCCCCCAGACCCGTAGCGTCGTAGTAGAACGCCGTTACGCTCGCAGAGCTGTTCTGACCGATACTGAACGCCGAGAAGGCGCCCGCCGCTATGTAACCGACCTTGATGATCACGTCATAGCGCTTCATCGAGGTCAACCTCTTCTCAAGGAATTTCTTGACAAGGAAAACAAGAACGAACGAGATCAAAGCCGCACCGAGCGGATTGATAAGCCACGTCGACACAAACTCGATGATCTCTTTAATGTTGCCCTTGAGAATCGCGGGGTCGTCATAATTCGCGTAGCAAAGACCCCAACCGATTACGGCACCTGTAATCGACTGATTCGCAGAAACCGGGAACTTCATATAGCTCATTACAAAAACCGTAATGGCAGCGCAGGCGAAGATAATCGCCGCCTTCAAAGCCGACTTCAGTCTCAGTTCGCCAAGCGTTCCGTTCGCGATCGCCGTATTAACCTCATCGATCGACGCCGAAACCTCGTTGTTGGTCGCAATGCTCGAAAGCTTATCAATATTCTGATGGCCGAGCAAGATCGCGCCGAGCATGACCATAACGGCAATGATGATAATCGCAGTACGGTATTTTACAACACGCGTTGCAACTGCCGTACCGAAGGCGTTCGCTGCATCGTTGGTACCGAGAGACCAACCCATAAACAGTCCTGCCCCAAGCAGTAAATAAATCCACATTTCGTCTTTTTACGCCTTTCTGGCAATCAGCAGAATTTGAATCTTGTCCGCAATATCCTCAATGATATCGGAAATATCACCGAAGAATACATACAGCTCGGAAAGCTGCAGCTTTTCGGCAAGCTCACGCTCCGATGCAAAAAGATCCTCCTGGAGCTTTTCCTCAATGACGTCGATCTCGGTTTCGAGCGAACGTACGCGGTCAAGGATCGAGTGATCCTTCTGAAGTGCGTTGAACTTCGAGAACAGCATACTGATGCTCTCCTCGAGTACGGTAAACTGTTGCTTTGTAATCTCGACGATCTTCATAAACTCCTCTGCGTTTTTGGCAGGAAGCACGATCCTCTGCTGAACCATAATCTTCGCGATCGTCTCACACTTATTTGCAACCTTGTCACAGCTCGTTGCGATCGAGATGAGATCCTCACGCGTCGAGGGAAGATAAGAGCCCTCTGCAAGCGAATCGATCATCGCACGAAGCGAGCAGTCTGCAACGTTTTCGGCATCACAAACGCCTCTCATCAGTGCGCGAAGTGTATCGTTCTTCACACCGTCCGTGGTTGCGGCACGCATAAAGCCCTCAAAATTGATCAAAGCCTTTTCTACGTCCTCGATCTGCTCCATAATCAGGGTATGAATGTCACTGTTTTTCTTGAAAATAGCCATACTGACCTCCAAAATTTCGGTACGTCCTCCGTACCGTGCTTGATTATTAGATTATACCACAAATAGAAATATAATGTCAACCTTTTTGCAACATTTTCGCAAATTTTATTTATAAATAACCCGATTACAGATAGGCTACCACCGCCGCCATCCGCTTTGCAGACGCTCCGATGGATGCGAGTCTTGCATATTCGTTGACGTTGTGGATATATTTGCCCCCCGCACCGATGTTATCTACACAAGGGATTCCATAAGCGGAAACGTCAGCGGCATCCGAGCCGCCGTGTCCCTTGATCGGCTTCAGCGTCGGGAGTCCGACCTTTTCGTAAACGGCGTTCATCCGATCGAGCAGTGCCACGTTGCGCTCGTGATACTGCATTGCAACGCGATAACTCTTAAGCACCACCTCACAGCGTGAGCCCTCGACATATGAGGTTTCGGCAATTCTCTTTACATAGTCCTTTACCCACATAACGTCCTCGTCACTCGTAACGCGAATATCTGCGGTAAACACGCACTCTGCGGGAACGGTGTTTTCTGCAGAGCCGCCCGAGATGAGTCCGCAGTTGCAGGTGATCCCCCAACCGCCGTCCTTCAGCTTTTCGAGCTCGAGTATCTTATGTGCCGCCTCCGCGATCGCGCTGATCCCATCCCCGCACTTGCTCGCATGGACCGCCCTTCCGTACACGCGGAATTCATATTTGAGAATGCCCTTACGCTGTAGACAGGCTTTCCCGCTGCTGTGCCCCTCGCAGTTTAGAAACGCCTCCGCATCCTTCGCCTTTTCGCAAATGTACTGTATCGTGCGCTTCTCACTGAATCGGCTGCCGTTCTCCTCATCACTCTGGAGCAAAAGCATCACGGGGCGCTCGGCAAATCCACACCTTTCGAGTGCGTCCATCGCGAGGAACGCCGCAACGATACCGCCCTTACAGTCGACGGCTCCCGGTCCGTAAAGCTTATCCTCCTCAATGTGCGCGGCAGGCGTACCGAACGAGCCGAGCGGATGGACGGTGTCCATATGACCCGACAGTGCGATCGGCGCCCCCTTTGCATCCTTGTTCATCGTGATACAAACAGCATTTCCCGCAACTGCCTCCTCGTGCACGTCGACCTCCCATCCGTGCTCTCTTGCACGTTCGATGAAATACGCGCCGACGCGGTCTACGCCCGCCTTGTAATCGGTCGGGCTTTCAATATTACATACATCAAGCAGAAATTGCTCGTAATTCTTCTGCAAAGAGTCGATCGTTTGAAAAAGGCTTTCGTGATTCATAGCAGGATCCTTTCGTTTTCTCTTACTGCACACAGTATAACATATTTTTTCCCGTTTTACAATTGTTTTTTTGTATTTGCGTCGATTTTTTATCGGCTTTTCATTACGGCGATCCCAGCCTCCTCTCTATATTCGCCCAATCCAAAATCGCCGAAAAAAGGAGGGCAGATCAAATGCCTTAGCACCTGACCTGCCCTCCAAGGGAAGTGAACTGATTCCGTTCGTCTTATTTATTTTTGATCGCGTCGATCGGCTTGCGTCTCGCAATATTCCAGACGGGCAGGAAGCTTGCGACAGCGGCAACGAAGAGGCTGATCACGAACATCAGAACGACCTGTCTCGCGCCGAAATTCAGAAGCGTCACGTTAAGCCCCTCATTCCGAACGATCGTGTTGAACACGGTCACAGCGGTGATCGTCGCGGCAAGCGAGAGGACGTAGTTGATGAGTGCGATCATAAACGCCTCACAGAAGAAGATCTTGAACACGTCCGATGAACGCGCACCGACGGCACGCAGGATACCGATCTCACGGCGCTTGTAGGAGATCGAGATGCTGATAAAGTTCATCAGCATAAGTGCCGAGAATACGGCAAATCCGATACCGATATAGAGAAAGACCTTTGCGCCGATCTCAATGAAATCGTTAAAGTTACCGAGCGTATCCATAACCTGATTCTGCAGATAGAAGCTCAAACCCTCGGATTCATCATAGCTGAATTCGACCATTCTGAGGATCGCATCCTCATCCTGCGGCATAACGCCGAGCGCGTAAGCATAGGCGCCTGCCTCGTGCGGATAACGCTCCTGCTTTCCAATGTTATATTCAACGCAGAAATCCTCGTACAAAGCACTGAAGTCATCGCTGACGATCAGATCATTGTATTCTCCGTTACTGAAGATACCGACGATCTTATAATCCCTGTAATCGGTCTCTTTTTCGCCGTCCATCCAGCTTGAAACGTGCAGATAGAAATCCTCGAGCAGCTCCTTCATCGTCGTACCCGTCAGATCAAAATACACCTTCTTCGTATGCGGGGCAAAGTCCGAGTAGGTCTTATCCACGGGAGGGATATAGGCGTTCTTATCCATTTCGACGAAATATCCGTCCTTATAATACTGGGTATTCATCACATAGCTCGCAATGATCTCGGCTGCGATCCGGTATTTTTCGTCGCTATTCTGATCATTCCACGAATCCTGATCGTAGCCGTACCGCTCGAAAGCACAATTCTTAAATGCATCGCTCTCGTACAGCGTCGCACCCTGACGGTATGCCTCGGAGTAGCCGTAAAGATTGCAGGCGGTATATACGATATCGTGAAGACTAATCTCCCTCGAAAGATTGTCAACAATAGAAATCAAGGCATTTCCGTTCTTGATCTCACGCGCGTTCGTCTCACGGATCAGATCCTCCCCGAGGATATTTTCAAGGATATATAGCGCGGGCTCACGAAGAAGCTCCTCCTCGGTCTTCAGGTTATCGGCACCGATATCCTGACGCACCCACTCGTAGTTATCAAGCCAACACTGCTTCAGCTCGTCGTCGGTTGCGCCTTCCCAGTAAAGCTGCGCCACCTGTGCGCGATATTCATCGAAATGCGCCTCAATCTCTTTTTCGAGCGCGACCCGTCGAACCACCTCAGAGACCCACATATCACGGTATTCGTCCTTCCACGCGCTTCCTGCCATTTCCCGGAGAACACCGTACACACGCTCCGAAAGATCCACCGCAGGCATCTGCACCTGATCCAGGACTATACTGCTGACAACCATTTCCTTATCCCCGAGCTTTGTACGGCTCGTACCATCGATCCACTCTACGTCAAGCTGTGCGAGAACGCTCGAATCCGCGACGAAATTCAGCCACGCCACGTCGTACACGTCACCGTTCTCATTTTCACCGCGGAGCGTGGAACTCCAGTTCATCGACGTACCGATATAATCGAAGCTGTATACGGGAATATTGTCTTCAAGCTGCTGAAGCCCCTTGGAGGAAACGAACGCAAGGTTGTGGAAGCCGTAACGGAGCGTATTTTCAAGCTCCATCTGCATAATGATATCCGCGAGACCTCCGTCGTCCTCCTCCCCCTGCTGCTGACCGCTCGTATCGGGAATATACGCGGCGTAACGGTTATAATCAAATCCCGTATCAACGACCGCGGTGATCTCGTACTCAAAGCGACGCCCGTTCATATTCAGCGACAGATGCTTTCCGATGATCGAATTCTGACCACCACTCACATCGGTCGTCAGCGATCCCGCCTTCACCGATTCGTTCTTACTGTCGTTGATAAATCCGTTGGCATTCAGCATCTCGTATACGAGCCTACTGATCGCGACCTCATTTTCTCCGCTCGGGAGCGTACCCGTTACGGTATAGCCGAGCTCCGAGATCTGGGTTTCGGTGGGGGCTGCAAAGCCATAGAGAACACCCTGATATGCATCCTTAACATAGGTCGTGCTCTGCATCATCGAGGAAAGAGAGATAGACGTCCAGGTATCATTCGAGCCGTTAAAGACGGGAATAAAATCGGTTCCGAGCTTTTCCTTCAGATACTCGATATCATCCTCGTTCATACTCGCTGTCGAATAGTAGTAATGCGAGTCGCCGTCAGGATAGGAGTAGCTCTCACGAACGCCGAGCGAATATGCGGCGTAGCGGATATTCGAGTCCCGGATCGACTCGACCGCCGCGCGGCACTTATTGTAAGCGCCCATTGTATCGGCAAATCCGAAGAGCGCAAAGGCGATGAGCGACAAAAACACCGTCACAACAAGTCTGAATTTCTTATGTCCAAGGCTGCTTCCGCCCATCTTCAGCGCATTCTTCATCGGAAGGCTTGAACGAATGAATCTCGCTTCCCCAACCATATAGTCCTTCCGCCGCACGTCACGTCTTTCGTCGGTTACGTTAAAGACTGACGAGGTATTGTCTTCTGCGATGCCCGCCGCCGATCGAACGCCCGCATTGAGGCGGCTGTCACTCGAGATCAGGACATCGCTATCCCGCGTACGAAGGTACTCGTTGATCATCTTAACGTCCTTCGCAGTGAGCTGATAGCCCTTCTCGATGCGGAGAAGATTATCGGTCATTTTGAGAATGCCGTCACTCATCTCCTCTGCACTGACTGCGTGACGCGTCACGTCCGAGAAGATCCTGCCATCCTTCATCTCGATGATACGGTCAGCATAGCGCTCGGCAAAATCTCTGTCGTGCGAGACGATGATAACGAGCTTCTTTTTCGACAGCTCCTTCAAGGTATCGAAGATCTGCTTGCCCGTATTCGAGTCGAGCGCGCCCGTTGGCTCGTCTGCCATAATGATCTCGGGGTCCTTGACGAGTGCGCGCGCGATCGCGACCCTCTGCTTTTGACCGCCCGATAACTCGTTCGGCTTACGCTTTGCGTAGTCAAGCAGATCGACCTCAGAAAGGATATCCGAAATTTTTGCGTTGTCTGCCTTCCTGCCCTGAAGCTCAAGCGCAAGACCGATGTTCGCGCCGACGGTAAAGTCGTCGAGAATGTTATATTCCTGGAAGATAAAGCCGATGAAGGTATTGCGGTAGGCGTCAAAATCCGAGCCCGCGAACTGTCTTGAGGACTTCCCCTTGATGACAAATTCTCCGCTGTCACAGCTGTCGAGACCGCCGATCACGTTCAAAAGCGTCGATTTACCGCTTCCCGATTTACCGAGAATGAAGACCATTCCGGTATCCGAAAAGCTGATACTGACGTCATCGAGCGCCTTGACCGACGTCCCGGACTTCGAGTGATAAATTTTCGTTACGTTACGTATTTCAAGCATACGTTATCCTCCTTTACGCTTCGGATAATTCATTTTACCATATCCTATTTTACTTGTCAATAGAAAATGAAGAAAGGACGGGCCGCTGAGCAGTCCGTCCTTTCGGGGTCACAGCGTCGCCGCCATAACCGCCTTGATCGTATGCATACGGTTCTCTGCCTCATCAAAGACGATCGAGCGCTCGCTTTCAAACACCTCGTCCGTGACCTCCATACAGTCGATACCGAATTTTTCGTAAATTTCCTTTCCGATCTTCGTGTTGAGATCGTGGAATGCGGGCAGGCAATGCATAAAGCGGCACTGCTCGCCTGCGTTGTTCATCAGAGACATTGTAACGCGGTAAGGCGTCAGATCCTCAATGCGCTCCTTCCAGACCGAATCGGGCTCGCCCATCGATACCCAGACATCGGTGTAGATCACGTCGGCCCCCTTCGTTGCCTCCATCGGATCCTCGATAAATTCAAGCGTTGCACCCGTTTCCTTCGCGAGCTCTTCGCACTGCGCGACAAGCTCTGCCCCGGGGAAATACTTCTTCGGTGCACACGCAACGAAATGCATTCCCATCTTCGCGCATCCGACCATCAGGGAGTTACCCATATTGTAACGCGCATCTCCCATATAAACGAGCTTTCTGCCCTTGAGATCTCCGAAATGCTCACGGATCGTCAGAAAATCTGCAAGGATCTGCGTCGGATGGAACTCGTTCGTCAGACCGTTCCATACGGGGACACCCGCGTATTTCGCAAGCTCCTCGACGATCTCCTGACCGAAGCCCCTGTATTCGATGCCGTCGTACATCCGTCCAAGCACACGTGCGGTATCCGCGATGCTCTCCTTCTTACCGATCTGCGAGCCCGTGGGATCGAGATAGGTCGGATGCATTCCGAGATCAGCTGCCGCGACCTCAAAGGCACAACGGGTACGGGTGCTCGTCTTTTCGAAGATCAGTGCGATGCTCTTCCCCTCGCACATTCTGTGAGCGATTCCCGCCTTCTTCTTTGCCTTCAGATCCGCGGCGAGATCAAGCAGTCCTGCGATCTCCTCGGAGGTCAGATCAAGCAGCTTCAAAAAATGCTTTCCCTTCAAATTCATATCTATCTTCTCCTAATCAAACAAACGAATTTTATTCGGCAATAACGCTCTTTATGACATCCACCGCTTCCTTCAGAACGTCCATCGGGATATTCAAGGCGGGAAGCAACCGAACCTTATGCTTCGCAGTAAGGCAGAGCACGCCCTTTTCGATGCACGCCTTCACAACGTCAATGGCAGGCTTCTCGGTTTCAATTCCGATCATAAGTCCCATACCGCTGACCGATTTTACGCCCTTCGCGCCGTTCAGGGTAGAAAAAACGTAAGCGCTCTTTTCCTTGACCGACGCGAGAAAAGCGTCGTCAAGCCTTGATATCACGCTGTAACCGCCTGCACACGACACGGGATTTCCGCCGTACGTCGAGCCGTGGTCACCAAATCCGAGAACGCTCTCGACCTTCTCCGAAAGAAGCGTAGCGCCAAGCGGCAGACCGCCGCCGATGCCCTTCGCGGTCGATACGACGTCGGGCTTGATACCGTAATTCATATATGCGTAAAGCTCGCCCGTGCGTCCGTTGCCCGTCTGCACCTCGTCGATCATCAGAACGATATCGTGCTCCTTTGCATAATCGGCGACCGCTCGAACGAAATCGGAGCAGAGCGCATTTACGCCACCCTCGCCCTGAATGCACTCGATCAGAACGCCCGCGACCTTATGGTTCTCCATCGTCTTGTAAAACGCCTCAGCATCGTTCGCGGGGGTGTGGACAAATCCGGGGGTGAGCGGCTGAAAGAGCTCGTGATAATGCTCCTGCCCCGTTGCCGCAAGGGTAGTCAGCGTTCTGCCGTGGAAGCTGTTTTCAAGCGTCACGATCGTGCTGTATTCCGCACCCTTCTTTTCTGCCGCATATTTCCGCGCGACCTTGATCGCACATTCGTTCGCCTCTGCGCCCGAGTTCGAGAAGAAGACCTTCTTCATTCCCGTTCTTTCGCAGAGCAGCTGTGCGAGCTTGCCGCACGGCTCGGTATAATACAGATTCGACATATGCTGAACGCGGGAAAGCTGCTCTGTGACCGCCTTCACCCACGCATCGTCCGATACGCCGAACGCTGTCACGCCGATGCCCGAGCCCATATCAATATAACGCTTTCCCGTGCTGTCATAGACCTCCGAGCCCTTGCCCGAAACGATCTCGACGGGAAACCGCGCATACGTGCCCGCAACGTATTCTTTGTCTATCTCTTGAATCTTGCTCATTTCTACTCGCTCCTTTGCAGGATAAGCCTATAAGCTTATCCCTTCGTAAACATCGTACCGGCGCCCTCGTCGGTGAGCAGCTCCATCAGGATCGAATGCGAAACGCGTCCGTCCATAATAACGACGTTTTCGACGCCCTTCGTGATTGCCTCGATGCAGCACTCGACCTTCGGGATCATTCCACCCGAGATCGTACCGTCCTCCTGTAAACTCCTCGCCTCGCTGACCGTCAGCTCGGGGATCAGGGTAGAGGGATCGTCCTTGTCCTTGAGAAGCCCCTCGATGTCGGTCATCATAATCAGTCTTTCCGCATTCAGCGCACCTGCGATAAACGCAGCCGCCGTGTCGCCGTTGATGTTGTAGGCATTTCCCTTCTTATCGCATCCGACCGTCGAAATAACAGGGATATATCCCTTTTCGAGAAGATCGATCACGGGCATAATATTGACGTTCGTGATCTTACCGACGTAGCCGAGGCGCTCGTCCTTCATCTCTGCCTCGATGAGACGGCCGTCCATACCCGAAATGCCCATCGCCTTTCCGCCCTTCATTTCGAGCAGATTGACAAGGGTCTTATTGACCTTACCCGCAAGCACCATCTGAACGATATCCACGGTCTCCTTATCGGTCACGCGCAGACCGTTCACGAACTCGGGCTTCTTGCCGAGTCTGTCCATCAGCTCAGAGATCTCGGGACCGCCGCCGTGAACGAGCACGACCTTAACGCCGATCAGCCACAGAAGCGCAATGTCCTCCATAACCTGCTCCTTCAGATGCTCGTTGATCATCGCGTTTCCACCGTACTTGATCACAACGATCTTCCCCGTATATCTGCGAATGTACGGAAGCGCCTGCGTCAGAACCTCTGCACGCTCCGCATTCGAAAAATGATTGTCCATCATATATTATCCTCTCTATACGGGGGCTTTGCCCCCATACCCCCACTTAAGAAACTTTTTGAAAAAAGTTTCTTAAGGATCTTCAAAAACTTTTGTAGATAAAACTCTCCCTCTAACCTTTTTTCAAAGGTTTTGAAGGTCAAGGAAACTTTTGCAAAAGTTTCCTTGCGGGGTCAGGGGCAGCGCCCCTCCCCCCGTCACGTGCGGTAGTCGCCGTTGATCTTCACGTAGTCATAGGTGAGATCACAGCCCCACGCAGTCGCCTTACCGTCGCCGTCGCCGACCGACACAATGATCTCAATCTCGCGTTCGAGAAGGATCTCCTTCGCCTTCTCCTCGGAGAATTCAACCCCCGCGCCGTTCACGCAGACCGTGATCTCGCCCTTCGAGGAACGGAAGGAAACGTCCACGCGGCTAACGTCCACGTCCGCGCCGCTGTAACCGATCGCGCACAGAACGCGTCCCCAGTTGGCATCCGCGCCGAACATCGCCGCCTTGAGAAGACTCGAGCAGATAACGCTCTTCGCAACAGTCTTTGCAGTCGCGGTATCCTTTGCACCCGAAACGCTGCACTCGAGGAGCTTCGTCGCACCCTCTCCGTCGCCCGCGATCATACGGCAAAGATACACCGTAACGGTATTCAGTGCCTTCATAAATTCGGAGAAATCTGCGCCCTCACTTGTGATCTCATCGTTGCCTGCCATACCGTTTGCAAGCACGGTGACCATATCGTTCGTCGAGGTGTCGCCGTCGACGCTGACCATATTGAAGGTGTCCGCAATATCACTTGACAGCGCCTTCTGCAGCATTGCGGGGCTGATCGCCGCGTCGGTGGTAATAAACACGAGCATCGTTGCCATATTCGGATGGATCATACCGCTTCCCTTCGCGATACCGCCGATGTGGCAGGTCTTGCCGCCAACGGTGAACTCCACGGCGATCTCCTTCTTCACGGTGTCGGTGGTCATAATGCCCTCAGCCGCCGCTTCACCGCCATCGCGTGACAGCTCCTTTACGAGCACGGGAATGCCGCTTGCGATCGGTTCAATGTTCAAGGGCTGACCGATGACGCCCGTCGATGCGACCACGACGTCGGACGCCGAAATACCGAGCTCCTTCGCAAGCAGATCGCTCATCTTCTCCGCGATCTCGATACCGTTTGCGTTGCAGGTGTTCGCGTTTCCGCTGTTGCAGATAACAGCCTGTGCCTTGCCGTCCGAAATGTGATTTTTCGTAACGGTGAGGGGCGCACCCTTGACGAGATTCGTCGTATAAACTGCCGCCGCAGACGCCTTGCACTCGCTGTAGATCAGTGCAATGTCTCTCTTCGTACGGTTCTTACGAATACCGCAATGAATTCCGCTTGCCGTAAAGCCCTTTGCGGCACATACGCCGCCCGAAATAATCTTCATATGTAATATAGTCTCCTATGTTTTTCGTTTCTTTATGGGATACTCCGTGGTGAGATCCCGTTTTTTATACGTTCAACCCCGTGGTCTCTTCGACGCCGAGAAGAATATTCATATTCTGGATCGCCGCACCCGACGCGCCCTTTCCGAGATTATCAAAGCGCGAAACGAGCACGATCCGCTCGTCATTTCCCGTGACCGTGACCTGCATATCGTCTCTGCCCGAGAAGGCACCCGCAGAGAGGAAGCCTCCCTCATCCGCCTCGTCCGCATATCGGACAAGACCGTTTTTGTAGTATTCACGGTAGATCGCACGGATCTCATCCGCAGACGCACCGACATCCTTACGGAAGATCGGCACCGAAACCTCCATACCGCACGCAAAGGGTGCGACGATCGGACAAAAGATCGGGGCTACATTCAGTCCGCACAGAGCGAGCATTTCGGGGAGATGCTTATGTCCCTGCGTAAGTCCGTACACACGCGGCGCGTCGAGAAGCGGATCTCTTCCCGCGTCCTCGTACTCGGCGATCATCTTTTTGCCGCCGCCTGTGTATCCCGTAAGAGAGAAGCAGGACAGCGCCGTGCTTTTCGGAAGAACGCCCTTTTCAACAAGCGGTCTCACGAGTGCGACGAATCCGCTCGCGTGACATCCGGGGTTCGCGATGCGCTTTGAGCCGGCGATCTTCTCTCTCTGTCCCGAAAGCTCGGGGAAGCCGTACGTCCAGCCGTCTGCCGTTCTGTGTGCCGTTGAGGTATCGATGATCGCAGTATCCGCCCCCTCGGCAAGCGCGACCGCCTCGATCGCCGCCGCATCGGGAAGGCAAAGGAACGCAACGTCCGCCTCGCAGAGTGCTTCGCGTCGTGCCTCGGGATCCTTTCGCTTTTCCTCCGAAAGACGAATGAGCGAGAGCTCCCTCCGCGCTTCAAGGCGCTCGTAAATACGAAGTCCGGTCGTTCCCGCACTGCCGTCAATGAATACCTTAACCATTCTTACACTTCCCTTCCTACCGTCACAATAAATGAAAAGCCAAAACACCGCCCCCTCTTCTCCACTACAGTCGCGGGACGGCTATATGCGTTTTTAGCAGGCGTTTATACGTTATTTATGAATAATTATTCATCAACATCCAAACTTATAACGCGTTTATGCATTTATTATACAACATTTTTGCAATTTGTCAAGGAAATTCGCAAGATTTTTCCCTTTCAAAAAAATTTTTGGTGATTTGTTCGTTTTCGACGATGCCCACGCCCCCTTTTTGTGCATTTTTACCCCATTCTTGCTTTACGGCTATGCAATAAAAATACACCCGCACCGAAGTGCGAGTGTATCCTTAGTAATAGTAATATTCGTGTCGATCAAAGCTTCGGCAGATTCTTGAGGCTCGCCGCGATCTCGTCGTCGGTCGGGACGTAATCGACCATCTTACCGTCATGGAACCTCTCGTACGCAAACATATCGAAGTAGCCCGTTCCGGTGAGACCGAAGACGATCGTCTTCTCCTCGCCCGTTTCGATGCATCTCTTTGCCTCGTCAAGCGCGATCTTGATCGCGTGGCTGCTTTCGGGTGCGGGCAAAATGCCCTCTACGCGTGCAAACTCCTCCGCCGCCGCAAAGACCTCGGTCTGATTTACCGAAACCGCCTCCATAACACCGTCCGCATAAAGCTGAGACAGCACAGAGTTCATACCGTGATAACGGAGACCGCCTGCGTGTGTGCCTGCGGGCATAAAGCCGCTGCCGAGCGTGTACATCTTCGAAAGCGGACAGACCATGCCCGTGTCGCAGTAGTCATACGCATAAACACCGCGCGTCAGGGTCGGGCAGGTCGCAGGCTCAACTGCAATGAGTCTGTAATCCGCCTCTCCGCGGAGCTTCTCACCGACGAAGGGCGAGATCAAGCCGCCGAGGTTTGAGCCGCCGCCCGCGCAACCGATGATGATGTCGGGCTTAATGTTGTACTTATCCAGTGCCGCCTTCGTCTCAAGTCCGATGATAGACTGGTGCAGGAGCACCTGATTCAGCACGCTTCCGAGCACGTAGCGGTATCCCTCTCTGCTCGTTGCCGCCTCGACCGCCTCAGAGATCGCACAGCCAAGCGATCCGCCCGTTCCCGGGAACTGCTCGAGGATCTTCCGTCCAACCGCAGTTTCCGTCGACGGAGACGGTGTGACCGACGCGCCGTAGGTTCGCATCACCTCTCTGCGGAAGGGCTTCTGCTCATACGAGACCTTGACCATATAGACCTTGCAGTCGAGCTCGAAATACGAGCAAGCCATTGAAAGCGCCGTGCCCCACTGACCTGCGCCCGTTTCGGTCGTTACACCGCGAAGGCCCTGCTTCTTTGCGTAATACGCCTGCGCGATCGCCGAATTCAGCTTGTGGCTTCCGCTCGTGTTGTTGCCTTCAAACTTATAATAGATCTTTGCGGGCGTTCCGAGCTTCTTTTCAAGGCAATACGCGCGAATCAGGGGCGCGGGGCGATACATCTTATAAAAATCGCGGATCTCCTCGGGGATCGGGATATACGCATTCGTTTCATCAAGCTCCTGCTGCACGAGCTCTTCGCAGAACACCGTACCGAGCTTTTCTGCCGTCATCGGCTTCATCGTTTCGGGATCGAGAAGCGGTTCCGGCTTGTTCTTCATATCGGCGCGGACGTTATACCACTCCTTCGGCATCTCGCTTTCTTCCAGATAAATTTTGTAGGGGATCTTTTGTTCGGACATTGTTTTGTCCTCCTTTCGGAAATTACTCTGCCGCTCAGCCCTATGCAGGAAACAAATCAAAAGCCCCCGATCTGCAACGAATGCAGATCAAGGGCGAAAATTCGCGGTGCCACCTTGCTTTAAGCCTACGGCTCTCTCTCTCTGTGAGATACCAACATATCTCTGACTTCTAACGCGAGCCTCACGTCAGTGCATTTAACACTACCCTCGACAGTCCATATTATTCGGCGCACTCTGCGGAACTCTCACCGTAATCCGCTCGCTTTGAGAGCACTGTCCGATTTTTTTCTGCCTCATCGGTTTTCTCGTGATATTTGGTTGTGACGATTATACCACCATTTGTCGTGATTGTCAAGGGGATTTTTCAATTTTTCGGCAAAAAGCGCTCGAAATTACGAGAACAGCTCGGTCGAGAGGTATCTGTCACCCGTATCGGGAAGAAGCGCGACGATATTCTTCCCCGCGTTCTCGGGACGGCGCGCGAGCTCGGTCGCGGCGTGCAGTGCCGCGCCCGACGAAATACCGACGAGCACACCCTCGGCTCTTCCGATCAGACGCGCCGCCGCATATGCCTCCTCTTCGGTCACGGGAAGGATCTCGTCGATGACCGTACGATTCAGAACCGCCGGTATGAAATTCGCGCCGATCCCCTGCAGTCCGTGCGCGCCTGCCCTTCCTTCAGATAAAAGGGGCGAGGATGCCGGCTCTACACCAACCACGCGCACCGCGGGATTCTTTGATTTCAGATATTCTCCGATTCCCGTGATCGTACCGCCGGTTCCGATGCCCGCAACAAAAATATCCACCTTGCCGTCTGTGTCGGACCAGATCTCGGGGCCTGTCGTAAGGCGGTGTGCCTCTGGATTCATCGGGTTATCGAACTGCGCGGGAATAAAGCTGTTCGGGATCTCTCTCGACAGTAGCTCCGCCTCCTCGATCGCTCCCTTCATACCAAGCGCACCGGGCGTAAGAACCACTTCAGCGCCGTATGCGCGCATCAAAACGATCCGCTCACGAGACATCGTATCGGGCATTACGATCACCGCACGGTATCCGCGCGCCGCCGCAACTGCCGCAAGACCGATACCCGTATTACCGGAGGTCGGCTCAATAATGACCGCCCCTGCGCTGATTTTTCCTTCCCGCTCGGCAGAATCGATCATTGCCCTTGCGACACGGTCCTTCACAGACCCTGCGGGATTCAGATATTCAAGCTTTGCAAAAAGATGTGCGGTAAGCCCGAGCCGTTCCTCAACGCGACGAAGCGCGAGGAGAGGGGTGTTGCCGATCAGCTCGTCGACCGATTGATAAATACGAGACATAAAAAGCTCCTTTCCGTTTGGTGCTGTCATTCATCATAACACAGCCCTGCCATATAATCAAGTGGAAAATTCATCCATTATTTGTGCTCCTTTTCGGGCACGTCCGATTTCCATCGCCCCGAAAGATAAAACACAAGCCCGACCCAGAAGGGTGTAAAGCCCGCAAGCGCATCCCCGAGCCAGAAGCCGTAATGCTGCATTCCAAATGCGAGACCAAAGAGAAGCGCAAGCCCGATGCGCATCACAATACCATCAAGTATAGCCGTAACAAAGTTGATCCTGTAATTTCCGCTTCCGTTCAGCAATGCGTTCATGATCGCGCGAAGCGCACTGCCAAAGAAGAGCAGAACACCGATCGGAATATATTTCATACCGATCGCAAGCACGTCGGCTCCCTCCTCCTCGCGCATAAAGATGCCGAGGATCTCTTCGGGAAACAGACAGAACATCACCGACATCAGCGCAGAGATCGAAACGGTGATCACCGTAAGATTCAGAAGAATACGGTTGACACGGCCGTACTCCCGCGCGGCAAGGTTCTGCCCTACCATCGTCGAGCCTGCGGTATTCATTGCCGCAGAGATCAGATTGCTGATGTTTGAGATCTTGTTCGCGATCCCCGCAAAGGCTGAAACTGTCGTGCCGTATCCGTTGATCCACGAATTCACAAAAAGCTTTGAAAATTGAACCGACGCCATCTTGATCGCCATCGGCGTTCCAAGCTTGACAAGCTCGGACAGACACTCTCCGTCCCATTTCACGAAATCACGGACGCGCAGATCCAGCTCAAACGATGCGCGCTTCCAGATGAGATAGCACGTACAAAGAAGAAAGCTGACCGCCTGGCTGATCACCGTCGCAAGAGCCGCTCCGCCCGCCCCCATTTCCATTTCTGTCACGAAAAGGATATCGAGCACAACGTTCAGCACCGCCGCGACGCTGATAAAAACGAAGGGCGTTTTCGAATCCCCCATACCGCGCAAGATTGCCCCGACAGCATTATAGCCGTAGATGAACACAAGGCCCACCATAGAGATTACCGAATACTGCATCGCACCCTCGTACGATTCTGCGGGCGTCCGCATCCACGAGAGAAACTGATGACGGAGGAGAAGCGAGACAGCGCTGACAACAGTCGCCGCAACGACGAGAAAGCCGCACATCGTTCCAACGAAGGTGCCGATGCGATTCCGCCTCTTCGCACCAACGTATTTCGCGATCAGAACCTGCCCCGCATTCGCAAATCCGATCGCAATAAAGGTCATAAAGTTTGTTACGTCGCCGCCGATCGAAACCGCCGAGATACCAATCTCCCCAAGCTCTCGTCCGACGACGATCATATCGACCATATTGTAAACAACCTGCAGGAGGTTCGATAAAAAAAGCGGAAGCGAAAACAGCACCAGCTGCTTTGTGATGTTACCTTTCGTAAAATCCTTGATAGCACTTCGATTCATTATAAACGGTCCGTTTCTGTAATAATCTGTAAGAATGCCTATATTATAGCACATCCTTTCAGAAAATGCAACTGTATTTATCCACGAAAAATGGGGATGAGTCAAACGCAAAAGCGCGCCTCTACTCACCCCCCGACGGCTATGCGGCAAAACGCCGTTTTTGTCTGTTTCTTACGAAAAGCCGCGAATCTTATCCGCACAGCCCGTCACACGCCCGACTATTTACAGCATCCCATTCGGTCGGTCTTCGGATGGCAATTTGCCTCCTCAAACGAGGGATTGTACGCGTAGAAGTTCTGCGCGTCAAGATCGTCCTGCGCCATCCGAAGCGCATCACCGAAGCGCTGATAATGCACGATCTCGCGGGCACGAAGAAATTTGATTGGCTCCCTGACGTCGGGATCATCCACAAGACGGAGAATGTTGTCGTACGTCGTGCGCGCCTTTTGCTCTGTTACTATCACGTATTCGCAATGTTTTGGACCTTTCAAGAACCGCGAAAAATCCTTATTTTTCAAGGGGTTTCTCGCTTTTAGGCTCCCTCCGGGAGGGAGCTGTCGCGTTAGCGACTGAGGGAGAGCGCGTGTGCTTGAAAATCAATTGAATTTCATTGTTCCGCAGGCTCCTTCCGTCAGCCTTCGGCTGCCACCTCCCTCTCGGAGGGAGGCTTTGAAAAACGTGTCCTTTTCAAAAATTCCAATGTATCTCAATCGGCACATTCCTTGTTCCTTGAATACGCTTTCCGATCATAATTTTGTCGATCAAAATCTCCACCATCTCCCGTGTCAAACGCTCTACTTTGACGTATTTTTCGATCAATTCTCGGCGGTTGTCACCTACGGCAATTTTGACCTCGATCTCGGCAATTTGTTTTTGACATTCCAGCACCTGTGCTTCCAGTCGCTCCTTTTGCGAGGTAAACTCCTTCGACAATTCAATGAAATCCGCTTCACAAATCAGTCCTTTGACCTTGTCAAGATAGAGGTCACGCACACCTTTGGAAAACTGATTGATCTTTCCTTGATATGTCGCAATTTCGGCTTCAATTTCTTGCTTTTGCGTGAGGAGTTCGGCGTTAAATTGCACCTTACGTTCTAACTCATCCATGTCAAGATATTCTGCATTGAGTCGCTTAAGCTCCGCAATGACCATCCGTTCAAGCCTATCCACCGAGATAAACGCGCCCTCGCAAGCACCCTTAGCGTAGTGTCGATTGGGGCATTGCAGGAAGTGTCTGCCGCCCGATTTTGACGAGCGCATGACGTATCCGCAGGACGCACAACGCACCTTCTTGGCAAAAAGTCCGATGGTACCAACCTTGAATGGCTTTGCTCGCTCGGCGATCATCTTCTGCACCCTGTCCCACAGGGCGCGGTCAATGATGGGTTCGTGCGTACCTTCCACCCGAAACCATTGCTCCTTTGGGCGCGGACGGTTGATGCTCGTTTTATACGAAATGCTCTCGTATTTGCCTTGCACCAGATTGCCGATGTAGGTCTCGTTTACCAGCATATCCGAAATGGCGAAATACTTCCACAGCGTGCTGTTCTTGCTTGGTGGCAGACTGAAACGAAGTCCCTGCATCCGCTTGTACTCGGTGGGATTGGGAATTCCTCGGTCGTTGAGTATTCGAGCGATTGCAGTTTTGCCGTAACCTTGTGAAAAGAGGGTAAACACCTCTCGCACCACAGCGGCGGCTTCCTCATCGATGATGAGATGACCTTTCAGGTCGGGGTCTTTTTTGTAGCCGTAAAGCGCAAAGGAGCCGATGTGAAAGCCGTTTTTGCGGCGGCTGTCCAACGCGGATTTGATACTGTCCGACATATCCTCCAGATACCACTCGTTGACAAGTCCGTTGATCTGACGGCTTTTTTTGTTGCCCTTGTTGGCGGTGTCGGCGTTGTCCACGATGCTGACAAATCGAATGCCCCAGATGGGAAACAGACCGTGTATGTACCGCTCGACCAATTCAAGCTCACGGGTGAACCGTGATTGTGTTTTACAAAGGATAATATCAAATTTTCTTGCCTGCGCGTCGGCAATTAACCGTTTGAACTCGGGACGGTTACGGTCGGAGCCCGCATAGTCGTCGTCACTGTAAATGCCGTAAAGCTCCCAGCCCATTCGGTCGGCATAGTCGCGGAGCATCGCCTTTTGATTCTGAATACTGCCCGAATCGTCGGTGGCGTTCTGCTTGTTTTTGTCCTCCTCGGACAGTCTGCAATAGATTGCTACTTTTTCTCTCATGTTCTTATCTCCTCTCGGATAAGAACAAGCTGTTTTCCTCCGCCTCTATTATACCATAGAGGACACCTATTTGTCATTGACTTAGAGGAAAATTTACACTTTTTTTGCGCTCTAATACAGAGATCAATTCTATCCATATATTCGTGTAATCCTCCTTCGTCAAAATTCCGTTCTTAAAAACACTTGTACAAATTTCGTTTTTCATATCATTTCTTTCGGCTTTTTCTTTTGCCATAGCATTCCTCCCTTCGTTTTTGAAATAAATATATGAAAAATAGCAAGTCCGCTATTACAGCGTAGCACCCCACACCGAGCCATTTCCTTTGCTCACCTTTTGACCAAGTATGCAGGAGGTACTGTGTACGCTTTCAGCTATGGGCGCGCTCATATCGTGGTAGCACTATCCATAACGCCTGTATAACTCTCGGCAGGGGATATTCAATTGGTGACGGACTTTTTTTGTCCCTTCACCTATGAAATACGCCCGAGATTGCGATTTTCTGCAAAAAAGTTAAAAATTTTTTTGAAAAATTTAAAAACGCACTCTGTTGGCGGTAAAAATCCGCTTTCAAAGTGCGTTTTTCGTGTCAGAATGCTTGTTACATCTTTTTATCATCGGTTGCGGGATTGTCGATCAGCTCACCTTGTTCGGTGAAACGAGAGCCGTGGCAGGGGCAATCCCACGTATGCTCGGCGCGGTTGTATTTGAGGGCGCAGCCGAGGTGAGGACATCGGGGTGCGGTGGGAGTGAGAATGCCTACCGTAGATTCAAAGGCGTTGACAGCAAGCTGTGGGCGCAGGACGGTGCGCGATGGATCGAAAAGGTTGGCGTAGGGGTTTGACTTACCCCGTACGAGATCACAAAGAAGGTCGGCGGCGACCATAGCGTTTGTCATACCCCACTTGTTAAAGCCTGTCGCAACGAACACGTCGGGGGTGGATTTTGAATACTGCCCGATATAGGGAACGTCGTCCAGCGTCATGCAATCTTGCGTTGCCCATTTGCCCACGATCTCGGCGTTTTTGTAATGCCTGCGGGCAAAACCTTCAAGCTCTTGCCAACAGCCGCCCTTCTTGCCTGTGCGGTGTCCGCCACCACCGAGGAGCAACAGGTCTCCGTAGCTTCGGAAGGACAACCCCGTGTCCGATTCGTCCACGTACATACCGCTGACATTCTGCGCACCCTTGAGGGCTATGACATAGGAACGGTGCTGATAGAGCTTTAAGGAATACAGTCCGTGCTTGTTGAGCATCGGAAAATGGGTTGCGATAATCAACTTTTTGAAAGCAATCTCGCCGCGGTTGGTTTTTGCCTTGTACGGCATTAGTTCTGTGACCTTTGTATTCTCGTATATCGGCAGATCTTTTGCGATTGTATATAAAAATTTCAATGGGTGAAACTGCGCTTGATCTTTCACGCGAACCGCGCCTGCCACCTTAAAAGGCAACTCGTTCGCATCCGAAAAATCGGCTTTCACACCGAGGCGGTTAAGGGCAACGACCTCCTTTTCGATCTTTTTTCTATCAGTTATGGAATAAACGTAGTTATTCTGCGTTTCATAGTCGCAGCCAATATCCTCGCAAAGTCGGGCATATTGCTTGATCGCCTTGCTTTGCGCCTCCGCATACAGCCGCGCCTTGTCCTCTCCAAAGCGTTTGATTATCTTGTCGTAGATCAAGCCATGCCCGAGCGTGATCTTCGCCGTGGTGTTTTTCGTAATGCCGCCGCAGATTTCCGTCGCCTCTACCAGCATACAATCCACACCCGCGTTTTTGAGTTTATAAGCGCACAAGATGCCCGCAATCCCGCCGCCGATGATTAGAACTGCGGTCTTTTTATTTCCGTTAAGAGCGTCAAACCGCGGCTTTGACGCTGTTTTCTCCCATACCGATTCCATATACGTCCTCCGAATCTTAATAGAATTAGTCTTTGCAGATTCGGAAGAATCAATACCAGTCACAGAAAACTTCGGCTAATTTATATAAATTCTTAAAAATAGCCGAAAAAATGATTGACAAACGGGCAAAATAGGAGTATAATATGGATAGTATTAAAATGCCATAGTGGAGGAATTTATGAATTACATCTACCGTCATATGGAAAATCGAATTATGGAGTTGTCGCGGTCGTATTCTGCCATTCTTTTGACAGGTCCGCGTCAAGCGGGAAAAACGACGATGCTTCGCTCGCTTGCGGAGAAGGAGAACAAGGGGCGTGAGTACGTGTCGCTAGACGACCTCTCCACGCGCGACATGGCGAAGAACGACCCCGCGCTCTTTTTGCAGATACACAAGCCTCCTGTGCTGATCGACGAGGTTCAGTATGCGCCGGAGCTTTTTACCTATATCAAAATTCATATCGATGAGCATCACAATCCGGGCGATTTCTGGATGACGGGCTCGCAGATCTTCCGCTTGATGAAGGGCGTACAGGAGTCGCTTGCGGGGCGTGTAGCGCTTCTGCATATGTCGCCTATGTCCCAGCGTGAGATCATCGGCGCGAACTGTATTCCGTTTACGACAAATATGGAAACCTTGCTTGCCCAGAGCAAGAAGATCGCTCCCGTGGATACGCCCGCGCTTTTTGAACGCATCTGGCGCGGTTCGATGCCGGGTATCGTTTCGGGGCTTTATTCCGACCGCAATATGTACTACTCGTCCTATATCTCCACCTACGTGGAGCGTGACGTTCGCGAGCTTTCAGGTACGGTGGACGCGCTGAAATTCAACCGCTTTATTACCGCCGTTGCCGCGCGAACCTCGCAGCTGCTCAATTATAAGGCGATTGCGGACGATGCCGAGATCGATATGCCCACCGCAAAGGCGTGGGTGGATATTCTCCAAACCCTCGGTATCATCTTCCTGCTCCATCCTTATTCCAACAACGTGCTCAAACGCACCATCAAGACGCCCAAGGTCTATTTCTACGACACGGGGCTTGTCTGCTATCTCACGAAATGGTCAAGCCCCGAGGTTGCCGAGAGCGGAGCTATGAGCGGCGCGCTGCTTGAAAACTTCACGGTGTCCGAGATCATGAAGGGCTATCAGAACGCGGGACTTGAGCCGTATCTCTACTTCTACCGCGACAAGGACGCCAAGGAGATCGACGTCATTATGGAGGGCGACGGCAAGCTCTGTCCTCTGGAGATCAAGAAGACCGCAACGCCCGATAAACGCATCATCCGCACATTCGGCGTGATCGATAAAGCCCCCTTGCAGGTCGGCACAGGCGCCGTCCTCTGCATGGCAGAGCAGTTCGGCGCGTTTGATAGGGATAATTTGATCGTGCCTGTTTGGATGATATGATGTTCCAAAGTATCAAACTTAGTTCCAAAATATCACCAAAGTGCCAAAATGAGTCTCCAAAGTGCCAAGTTGACACTTTGGAATGAATTTAAAGTAAGGATTATTATAATGATTGACGATCCCAAAATTAAAAACAACGACAATTTAATATCAGATACAACGTTCTGGGATCTATACCCGGTTGATTTGTCGAGCGTTGAGGATGTGAGCGTACAATCTCTCCCCGTTTCTGTGCGTGTAACAAATCTTTTGATGCATAACGGCGTCAAAACCGTCGCAGATCTTTTCAGAATGAAGGTCGATGATTTTATAAAACTTCGTGGTGCAGGCAAGAAATGTTACGACGAAACGTGTCAATATCTCTCGGACTTATCAAACAAAGCGATAGAAATAGATCCTTCCTTGGGTGCGCCCAAAGTGGCGGCTCGTGTTCCTCAAATTGTTGCCGACAATATAGAAAGTATTATTAACCAAGACTTTACCTTTTGTGAAGAATTGCCCATCGGATCGGATGATGCAATAGCCATTGCTAAGTATAAAGATGCGGTTGAAATACTGGGAACAGATCTTGCACGCGTTTGCTATCAAACGCCAAATAAGATCCTCCCGTTAATGGATGCCCTCAAACCGTTTATAAAAGCACAACAAGAGCGCGAATATAGAAAAAACAAAATATCCGAAAGCCTTGCTTTGATACCGACTACACGATTCAACAACGCCGTCCGTGGATATATTAATGCCTTTACAACTGACGAAGAACAGCGTAAAACTCTCGGTAAGATTTATGGTTTGGAACTATATCCCAACGCGCGCATCAAAAATTATATTTTTGAGCCGGTTGCAGAATCCGTGACGGATTTCGCCTTACTGTTGAACTTCTTAAGGTGGTGTACTTTTGATATTAACGAAGAAATTGTCGAGTTGTTCCAAATGCTTTATGGCAGATCCAATAGCATTAAGACGGTGCTTTTAGGACGAGCCACTGGAAAAACATTAGGTGGCGTAGGTGACGAAATGGGCATTACTCGCGAAAGAGTCCGTCAAATCGAATCCAAAGCCAAGAGAATCTTTAATATTTGGCAAAGCAAAGCCCATATCCTTTCAAAAATCTCCGCCGAGCGAAATGGAGATTCAGTCCTTTCGGTATCAGAATTAAGCGAATACTTTGGCGACAAATATGCAGAAATGGTATTTCTGCTTCGCACATCCGACAGTCCCGCGTATTATTATGATTCTCAGCTTGACGTATTTGTTATGGGTGATGAGTCCATCTCTGCTGTTATAGGTAGAATTGTTGAATCGTTGCCGGATGCATTTGATGAGAAAAAATATGCTGCCATTATCGTCGATGCTGTTGAGGAACAAAACATTCCTCAAGAGTTGATTGAGAAAGCTATTAGCGATGAATTCCAAAAAGATGGTTCTACATATCACCGTTCCCATCTTTCTCTTACTGCTATATATACCGAAATACTCGAAAAATACTATCCAAACGGCATAGATATCTATAGCGAAAATGAATTACAAGTATTCCGATATGTTGCTGTTGAAGAATACGGATGCAGAAATCTCCCCGAAAAGAACCGAGCAATATCCGCGCGTCTTTCCGATATAGGCATTCTTTGCGGCAGAGGTAAATACCGTCCCAAGAAAAAATCATATATTTCGAAAGCCTTGGCTGAAAAAATCCATCAATATATCGTTGATAGCCCTTCCGTGATATTTATGACGAATACGCTGTTCAATATATTCGAAGATGAGTTGCTGAAATTCGGGATCGATAATAAATATTACTTGCAGGGTGTACTACGCGAGTTGTATGATTCGGAATTCGTTTTCCGCCGCGATTATATTTCCAAGGACGAATCGGTTACCTCGCTCTATGTTGAAATTGTTCAGAACATAAAGAAATTTTCCTATCCTATTACGAAGGAAGATATCAAGAAAGCCTTCCCCGGTGTAACAGAAATCGTTATTTCCTTCGCCACGGGTGATGCAAATGTCATAAATCTTTTTGGCAAATATATTCACGGCAGCAGATTAAATCTTTCAGACGCCAACAAGGTGTATTTCGAAAAGGTTTTGCGAAAGTTCATCACAGGGGATAAGGTACGTCACTACAAGGAACTGTATGATTTCATTGAGCGTGACGATTCTGACCTTTTGCGCAAACTGTTTATTCATTTTCCTACAAGCTTGTTCTCAGTATTGGAGTATCTCTTTAAGGATCAATATCAATTTAAGAGACCGTTTATCGCTAATATTGGAACGGATATCGGAAATCCCGAAGAACAGCTTCGCGATTTGATTATCAGTAGCGATGAAATCGCTATATCCGAAATTACTGCTTTTGCAAAAGACAACCACTACGAGATCTATTCTATACTTGAACTGCTCAATAGTTTCAATGGTACGCACCTTGTCATGGACAGAGACACCTTTGCATCTATAGAACGTATTGGCATAAACAATGACATTGCCCAAAATGTAATAGCCATCTTGCAAGATGAAGTCACAGAAACCGAGCTTATTACCTCTTTGGAATGCATATACAGGTTGCCTAAAATCAATGTCCCGTGGACAGAATGGCTGATCTATAGTGTTGTTAATCGATGGGGCGAGTCTTTGGTCGCAGGCACTACTTCAAATCAGTTCAAATTGTCAGTTCCCGTAGTTGCTCCTCGCGGAAAACTCGATGTGCAGAAATATGAAGGTGTTTCTGTTGATACAGCTGTGTCTATTGCACAGGTTGATGATTTGGATAATATCGACGATTTGATTTCGGATTTCATTGAATTTGACTTGGATGAGGATTTGATATGAATTATCAGGAATTAGAAATAAAACGAAGTTATGTAAGCGTAGGGCAAGAAAATATTGCCAAGTCTTTCTTAACTCCCGTTTTGAAATGCACAAAAAGTTATAAGCGAAGTGTCGGATTCTTCTCGTCATCTGTTCTTCGGCCGATTGTAGACGGAATCGTTGCATTGGCACGAAACAACGGTAAGATACAACTGATTGCAAGTCCAAACCTTACAGAGGATGACATTCACGCAATAAGCACCGGATACGAGGCTCGCGAGAAAGTCATCAACGCGTCATTCACTCGTGACTTTTTGAGGGAGATTGAGGCTTTCGATGACGCCAAATTGCAATTACTTGCCAATTTGATTGCCAGAGGAACACTTGATATCAAAATTGCCGTGACCGACACTCTTGGAATATATCACGACAAGCTTGGAATCCTTGAGGATTTTGACGGCAATGTTGTAGTATTTTATGGCTCCGCTAACTCTACTTTAAGCGGATATCAAAACAATTACGAAAAGATCCGCGTTGTGAAGAATTGGATTCCCGGAGAGCAAGCAAGTATAGCCGATGAGCAAAAAGAATTCGATTCTCTTTGGAACGGTACTAATGAATTTGTTAAGGTTTACGATTACAAGGAGAGTGCTAAAGCCAACATCTTGCAGATGATAGAAACGCGCGCCACCTCCGCTACAGCGAAAGCTCCGATAAAATTGAGAGATTATCAGGAAGAAGCTATTGCCGCGTGGGTTAAAAATGACTATCATGGATTTTATGTGATGGCGACCGGTACAGGCAAGACATGGACGGCAATCTACTCTGCGAAAGAGCTCTTGAAAACACATCCTTCTATGGTTGTGATATGCGCACCGTATAAGCACCTTGTAAAGCAGTGGGCGGAAGATGTAGAAAAAGCATTTGAAGATGCGAAGATTATAATGGTTTCTTCTGAAAATCCCAAGTGGGAACAGCAAATGTCTCAAGAGATTATTAGGAAAAAGTATGACACCAACGCTCAGACCATTATTATTTCAACAATTGCCTCCTTCAAAATGCCAAGATTTGAGAAGACTCTCTCAAAATCAAATGAAGACAAGCTTCTGATTGTGGATGAAGCACATCGATTTACCGACCGTTCAGAAGACATGCATACACAGTTCAAGTATATGCTCGGGTTAAGTGCTACCCCATTCAGCGGTACATCGGCCCAACGAGGAAAAGAATTGATGGAATTCTTTGGCGGACAGGTATTCAGTTTGCCCATCGAAGAAGCTCTTGATAGAAAATTCCTTGTCCCGTATTATTACCATCCCATCTACGTTCACGCAAGTGAGGAAGATGAAAAGAAATTCCAACATCATACGCACAGAATACTGTCCTGCTTTAAGAATAACGTATGCATAAATCCCGATTTGTTAGTAAAATCCTTACGAAATCGTTTGCGTGTTATTTCTATGGCAGAGGAAAAACAAGATCAGATCGATTATATCGTTTCTCAAGTTAAAGAAAACGATCATTTTGTGGTTTACTGCGGAGATGGACGCCTGTTTGATAACAATACAGGTGAAGAATTAAGGCATATACAATCCGTGAAGCGCGTACTGTCGGCACACGGATACAAGCCGAGCCAGTTTACAGCACAAGAAAATATGGACGAGCGTATGCAGTTGGTAGATGCATTTAACAAAGGTGAGATATCTGCTTTGGCAGCTATACGTTGCCTCGACGAAGGTATCAACATTCCTTCTATAAAAAGCGCTCTCATACTTTCCAGCAACGACGATTACAGAGAATTTGTTCAACGACGTGGTCGTATTTTGAGAACATATAAAGGTAAAGAATATGCCCATATTTACGATGTGGTTGTTCTGCCTTCTCACGATCTACCGGCTTGGGCAAAAATAGAGTTTCGCAGATTCCACGAATACGCAAAGCTCTCGCTAAACTGGGAAGAATTAGCACCGGAACTTGAAAATCACCTTTGGAATTACGGTCTGGCTATTGAGGACGTTGACGTTTACGATTACGAGGATATGGAGGAAAGTTTAGATGAATGAGAATGATGTTGTAAAAAATATGATCAAGTTTATCGAAGACAAAGAACATCAGCTTCAGGCTGAAAAGATGCTTGGTGAGAATTCGGCTAAAAACGATATTGTAAAATCCATTCTCGACGAGCTTGACAAGGAGGTTGCAAATGAGAATAAGTAAAATCGAATTTGAAAACTTCCGAAATTTCAGAGATTATGGTGAGATCCGCTGTTCTACTGACGGTAAAGTAACCATAATCTACGGAAAAAACGGTGACGGCAAAACCACGCTTCACCAGCTTTTCCAATGGATCTTTTATGGACAAGTTCACTTTAATAAAACCACAACCGACAGGCTTTACAACCTCCAGTTTGAAAGTGAACAGCCTTACGGCTCAACTTTCGATGTTATGGGCAGAATCGATTTTGAACATGACGGCGTACAATATTCCTTGACCAGAACCTACAAGTATAAAAAAGGAATCGACGATTCCGAAAAAATTGGTGAGGATTTTTCACTTAATCAAAGAGACGAGGATTTCAACTGGAAAAGAGTAGATAGACCCAAGGAAGTTGTTGAAAAAATGCTTCCCTCGGGTCTTTCGGAATACTTCTTCTTCGACGGAGAAAGTATGATTGCGGATCTCCGTGTAAAAGGCAGAGATTCCGCAGGCAAACTGCGTAAAGCGCTCTATTCCATGTTTGATCTTGACGTTTTGGAAGCTGCGATCAACCACATCGGTCGTACCGATTTAAGAACGACTGTACTCGGAAAACTCTATTTGAGTAAAGGCACCATCAGCAGCGGTAGCGCAATATCTACTCTTAAATACAATATCGAACAAGCACAAGGCAGAATAGACGAATATACGGAACGTCTCAATAAGGCTAAAGCAGATAAAGAAGAAAAGCGACAACTTATTGCCGAAATTTCCGAAAAAATAGGTAGTACAAAGTCCAAAGCAGAATATGAGGCAAGAAGAAAAGAACTTCGCGCTCAAAGAGATCTGTTCCTCAAAAACGCAGAAGCACAGCAAAGTGCGTTTGGTAAAGAAGTTATGGATATGTATCCTTTCCTTCTGCTATCCAAAGCCGTGGAAGATGCCAAGCGCAAAATACATATGAAAGCCGAACAGAGTAAATTGCCTACCGGTGTAACCAAATCGCTGGTGACCTATCTGTTAAAGGACGGCATTACAGAATGTATTTGCGGACAACCCTTGTGCAAAGAACAAAAGGATCATATTAGAAAATACCTTGCCGAATTGCCGCCCTCCTATACTTATCTCTATAAAGAATTCACAAGAAATGCAAAACGCTGGGGCGAGGGATACGATAAGAGCAAGGTTGAGGATCACATTCGCATGGTTCTTGAAAACAGCGACAAAGCACACGAATGCGATGTAAAAATCAGAGAGCTGGACGAGGCAGAAAAGAAGAGCCCCGATATAGAAAATCTCGTTGTGGATCGTCAGAACGCTGAAGAAAGCGTCAGAGAGCTTGATGAAAAGATTGTCAAGATCGAAACCGAACTCAGAAAGCTGGATATTCTTTTGAAGAAATATATGAAAGAATACGATAAGCTCACTTCTGAAAGCAAGGAAGGCGAAAAGGTTGCTCACAAGATCGAAATTATGCAGAAGGTTCTTGAGCATTTTACCACTCGCCTTGCCAACGAATCCGTTACCTACAGTCAGAGGCTTGAGGAAAATATTCAATTGCTGATAAACGAAATGCTTACGAGCAAGAGAACCGTATCCGTAAGTCGTGAATTTGCCGTTCGTGTTACCGATAGTTTCGGAGATGAATCCAAGTCCGAAGGTCAGTTCGCCGTGGTTTCTTTCGCATATATTGGGGGCATTTTGAAAATGCTTCGTAGCGAAGAACACTTGGCAACAAAGGAATATCCCCTTGTTCTTGACGGCCCGTTCTCAAAGCTCGACCCCGACCAAAGACAGAATGTAATTGATATGATACCCAAATTTGCTCCGCAGGTTATTCTGTTCTCCAAAGACGACCTTCACGACGTGTTTGATGAAGAAAATATCGGCAGAGTGTATACTATCGTTAGTAACGATGAGAAAAATATTGCAAAGGTTGAGGAGGGTCACTTATGGAAATAACTACAGATATCGCTTTAAGAGGCTCTGCGTGGGATGTTGCAATTGATGCACTTGCTCCGCTTTTTAAGCCGAGAGCGCAGTACAGCATATATATGCTTTCGCTGTCAATCGGAATTATGTATGATCAGAAGATCTCGAGTGAGGAAGATTATCGCCACTCTGTTCCGAGAAACGTTATACAGAATAACGATAACGGAAAGCTTGATTTTATGTTTCAAGCGGCAATCTTATCAACCACAACTGAAAACTTTACGGAAGATCAGCGCCTTGAACTTGCTTTTGGAGAGAAGGGCGAATTCAAGAAAATCGACTTTTTGACGCAGTTTGCTAACTTTGGCGTGACAAAGCTTGTAGAGCAGATCGGTTCAAGTCCGCTGGAGTCAATGGAAAATATCAAGAACTTCCTTTCCTCAATAGTGGAAGGAAACAACTTTGATATTGACGCGCTTCCCGACGATATTCTTTTGGGCGAAGATATTTGATGTAATTTTCGCTCGAATATTGACAAAATAATGAAAATGTGATATACTTAAGTATGTGCTTAAGTATATCACATTTTGTTTTGAGGTGAAGTATGAATTTTGCTTATCAATTCCCGGCGGTCAGAGGTGTTCAGGCAGGACGCGAATACTATATTTCCATGGTTCCGTTAAAACTGCTTCCAAGACTGTTTCCTTCCGATGACGAGATCGTTGCCCCAGAGTATAGAGCGCAAAGAAAGATCAACGAAGCCAGAATCCCGGAAATAAAAAAATATATTCTCGAAAATCGAAACAACTATGTTTTTTCCGCATTATCTGCATCGATAGATGGCGAGTTCTCATTTGTGCCAAGTGGTAACACCGACATGGGTGTGCTTCACGTTGACATGGATTCCGTATTTTTGATCAACGATGGTCAGCACAGAAAAGCCGCTATTGAAGCTGCTATGCAAGAGGACGAAAGTCTTGGAAAAGAAACAATATCCATCGTATTCTTTGGCGACAACGGACTGGAACGCAGCCAGCAGATGTTTACCGACCTTAATAAGCATGCTGTAAAAACATCTAATTCCTTGTCAACGCTTTATGACTCAAGAGATGCGGTTGCCGTCGCAACAAAAGAGGTTATCAATGCTGTGCCTTTCTTCAAGAGGTTTACAGACAAGGAACGCGACATTCTCGGAAAGAACTCCGGCAATCTTTTTACTTTGAATGCCATATATAAAGCAAATCTTAAAATCGTCCATAATGATAATTGCGATGCTGTGGCTGTTGAATTTCTGACTTCTTATTGGAAAACGGTTGCAGATAATATTATTGAGTGGCAAGAGGTTATGAACAGAAGCCTTACCAAAAAGGATCTTCGAGAAAACTATATTATCACGTTAGCGATTACATTGACCGCGCTCGGCAAATTAGGTCGTTACTTCTATGATAATCCTCACGTGGATATGGAATCCACACTAAAGAAATTGCAAAAGATCGACTGGTCGCGATACAATGAAGAAAATTGGCTGGGCAGAATGATTCGAGAAGATGGTAAGGTAATGAACAGCGAAGAAGCTGTTACCTTGACATGTTCAAAAATCAAGCAGTTGATAGGTGTCCCTTTGGGAAAGGACGAACAAGCGAAGGAAGCACAGAGATAAGAGAGGATATTAGTTATGCCATATACAGGCGAATTTCAAGTATTTGAAGATATAATACAAGAGATGGCTCTTGTTTACAGACACGATAAAAGACCGTGGCTAATTGGATACAGTGGAGGAAAAGATTCCACCCTTTTGTGTTGCCTTGTTATGGAGATGCTTCAACGCTTGGCTCTTCATCAAAGACACAAAACAGTATATATAGTTTCATCTGACACGATGGTTGAAAACCCCATTGTAAAAAATTATATGCATCGCATGTCATCTATGATAAATGATGCAGGAAAAGAACTTAAAGTCAAGGCTGATATCATTTATCCGGATGTTGCCGATACATTTTGGAGCAGAGTGATTGGTTTGGGATATCCTACTCCTGAAGCCCCGGGGTTCCGTTGGTGTACCGAACGATTAAAGATACATCCCATGAATAAGTACACGCTTGACACCATAAAAACGAATGGTCAGGTCGTACTTCTTCTTGGCGTACGTAAAGCTGAAAGCACTTATCGTGCTAATAATATACGCTCTCGAGAAATTGAAGGTAAGATTTTAGTGCCTCATACCGACATCGAGGGGGCTCACGTGTATAATCCGCTTACAGAGATCCCGAACGAGTTGGTGTGGAAATTCCTCTTGAAAGATGATTCTCTTACACCTTGGGGTTCGGATAATAAATACTTGTTTTCGCTATACCAAGGCGAAAACCTTGGAGAAGAACAGAGCGTTATCGGTGAAATCGACAAAGATAAAATACCTGTTACTGGACACTCAAGATTTGGTTGTTGGATCTGTACGATGGTCAAAGAAGACAAATCTCTTAAAGCGTTTATCGACCGTGGTGAAACGTGGCTAGAGCCATTACGTGATTTTAGAGATTGGTTATTAGATCTGCGTTCTACTCCTTACGCTCGCGAAACAAAGAGAAGAAACGGACAAATGTATAAAAAGGCAGACGGCGAATTTGGGCTTGGTCCTTTTACCATGGAATCGCGCGTTAAGATTTTAAGGCGTCTTCTGCAATTAGAAGTTACCTATAACTTTGAACTAATTACAATAGAAGAATTAAAGTACATAGATAAAACATGGGATGACGAAGGAGATCTTTCGCGACGCACACTTGTAGATCTTTATTATGAGATCAAAGGTAAGCACTTGCCGTGGGATGATTATAAGGTACCTGTATTTTCTGAAGAAGTAATTGATGAAATAAAAAAACAGTGTGCTGAAAACAATGTTGAATTTGAACTCATATCCAAGCTGATTGTCGAGATTGAAGCCAATAAAAATTATACCAAAGGCAGCCGTGTAACAAAAGCTTTTGATAGAATTATCAATCAAGGCTGGCTCCATTTTGAATCAATTCAGAAAGGTTTGAACCATGAAGATTAATAGAATAACCCTTGAAAACTTCGGTTCATACGAAGGCGAAGCAACATTTGAAACAAGGGAGCAAGACGGCAGAAACATTATTTTGATAGGCGGTAAAAACGGAGCTGGAAAAACAACGCTGTTTACTGCTATGCGTCTATGCTTGTACGGTTTCATGAGCATGGGATATAAAAGCCACAATGCGTATTATTCCCGTGCTATCACAAAACTTATCAACAACACCGTCAAGATGACAAAGCCGGCTACTGCACATGTTGAGATGGATATCAGCATTAGTAATGGTCATGAGATGGATCAATACATTTTAACTCGCATATGGACACTTGATGAAACTTTGAGTGAAGAATATTGTGTGTTGAAAAACGGAATTCCTCTCGACTCGGATGAGATTGCCGACTTTGATAAATTTCTTTTCAGTATTATTCCTCCTGAACTGTTCAATCTTTACTTTTTTGACGGAGAAAAGATTGCTGACTTTTTTCTTGAAGAAGGCAGCAATGCCCGTATCAAAGGTGCATTTCTAACACTTTGCGGATATGATACTTTCGATATTATGAGTAAAAACTTCCGACGGGTCAGTTCCGCTAATGCTGGTTCTTCTGCAAATGCACTCAATGAGTATTTAGGCGCAAAAGTTCATTATCAAGAATCTTATGACGCATACAACCTAAAAAAGCATGAATTTGATGATTGTTTAATCGCGATAACAAACTGCGAAGCGGAACTTAAAGAGTTAGAGCAAAGCTACACCCACGGAGGTGGAATTACAAAAGACGAATGGGATAGTTATATTGCAGAACTCAAAGCTGAAGAAAAGAAGCGTGAAGTTAACAATGCGTGGATAAAAAGAGTTGCCAATGAATACTTGCCGTTTTTGATTATTAGAGACCAAATTGAAAAAGTTGAAAAACAGCTTATTGAAGAAAACAATAACCGCAAGTACACCGACTTCTGTGAGGTGCTTGAGTCGCCATTGGTAAAAGAAGCTCTGCGACGTTTTGGTGGAGCAAATGCTATTGCTGAGATTAAGTCCTTAGCTTATTCCGGATATGGCAATAAGAGTCAACACATTTTGGATCTATCCTTTGAAAGCGGTGCATCTGTATTGTCTCTTGTCCGTGACATTCTTGATTTTGATTCGGATCGCATTATAAAAATTAAAAGAGGAATCAAATCTTCTATCAACAAGGCTGCGAAAATTCGTCAGAAACTCGACGAATGTAATATTGACTCAGTACAAGTTTATATGCAGCGCAAGAACGAACTTTTGCAAAGACAAACACAGCTTTTGAATCAACGCATACAGCTGTCTGAAGTCATTCAGGAAATGGAGAAAGTTATGTTGGAGGCAGAAGCAGCGTTGACAAAATCGCAATCAGCATTAGAAGAAGAACTGAAAAAGGAATCTATCTCTGATATTTCGTCCAGGGCAATCCTTATGTTAGACAAGCTCCAGAGCGTACTGTACCATAAGCAAATAGAAAAAATTGAAGCGTTTTTTAGAGACGAAATTAATTTGCTTATGAGAAAGACAAGATTCATTGATGATATCCATATTGATGACGATTTCAATATTCATATCTACAGACATGATGTATTTAACGCTCGACAACTGATAAATATTCTTACGACAAATATGGACTCGTTGTTGGATAATTTTGCTTCATCTGAGGCCTTTAGACAGTTACAGAAACTAACCGGTTATATTGATACAAAGGATATTATCAGATATTTGAGAGATCATAATGAAACAAGCTTGATCCTTCCCGTTGAAATTGAAAAGACTTCGCTTTCAAATGGTGAAAAACAAATCTTCATTATGGCACTATATCATTCACTTGTGCAACTCTGCAATCACGAAGTTCCGTTCGTTATTGATACTCCGTTTGCGAGAATTGATACCGAACATAGACAAAACATCTCCAAGCATTTCTTTAGCAAGCTGAACGGTCAGGTCTTTATTCTTTCTACCAACGAAGAAATTAATTCCAAACACGTTGGTATTATGAAAGATAAGATTGCTGTAACATATATGCTTGAAAATGCTGACAACACACGTACGAATATATCTCGTAATGCTTATTTTGAGGAGTAATGACTATGGTTTTCAAAATACGTACATCAAAAAAAACACAAGAGTTTTTTGAAGCGATTGAGGCGAGTGAAAATCTTCAGCCTTACGCTCTTTCAAAATTAGCAATTTCCTTGTCCTTGAAATCGGATGAACCTCTGACAGAATCCGATTTCAAGACAGACAACAATGGCTTGGAACTAAATCGCCAGACCATAACCGGCGAATACGATGAGCTATACAAATGTTTGATCGCTATGAGGGAGAACCGTCATATCGATGATGATGAGTATTTCCAAAAGTATATCAAAGCTCACTTGGATCGCGGAGCAAAATATCTATATGCTGAATTCAGATACGGCGGGGATTTCATAATACATCTTTTAAGTACAGAAAAAGGAATTTGAAAGAAGGAATAAGATATGTCAGATATTACCGGAACAGTTATAAAATTAAGAGATTTCCTCTTTGATGTTGATACTCAAATTACAATAAAGTATAATGGAAAAAAACATCCCGTTCTTACATTTGAGAAAGGTAGAGTTTTAACTATTCCTGACTATCAAAGAGAAATACGTTGGAAAAAAGAAACGCTTTTCTCTTTGATGAATGATATTTCTCACGGCAACAAGTTCCTCGGTAATATTATCTTATCTTCTGCAAACGATAAAGATTTTTACATCATTGATGGTCAGCAACGATTGGTATCATTAAATATGCTTGTGAATTATATTAAATTTGAATATGGATCCGAAATTAATGATATTGAAAACTTGGTAGAAATTAAACTTAATTGTTTTGATCAGTTTAAGTTGTTTCAAGAATCAAAATACAATTTGAAAGCTGTAGATATTACAAAACAAAGCACTGTTAAAGACAGCGACAAACTAAATCAAATCAAGTCGTTAAGTGCGCTTTATAAATTTATTAAAGCATCAAAAATTATTGATACCTCTGATAAAGCTCGAATATTCTTGGAAAACCTTAAAGCGTGCCAAATTAATGTTATTGTCGCTGAAGAGGAAGACGTCAAAAAGAGTACCGAATACTACATAGATGTCAATCTTAAAGGGATAAAACTTGATACAGAAGATATATTTAAGGGGTATTTATTTGCCCAGGATGCATCGGAGGACATCCGTAAGTCATGGGTGGAATTAAAAGAATCTTGGATAAAATTTGATAATAATTTAGAAGCAATGAAGTTATCAAACGCGTATCCTCTTACCAAGATTTTAGAGCACTATATCTATTGTCATGTTTTTCGCTTGCCCGAATATGATATGATACGTATGGATGAGGAATTTTTACTGACCGAACAATGTACGGTTAAAGGAACACTGTATTACAGCAAAGATCATGTTATAAAAGTCATAAACAACAACTCCTTAATGCGAGAAGTGATAACCGGAGCTAAAAGATATATTGATTGTTTGAACGCTATCATTGATGATGATGGCGTTCCCGGTTGTATGAAAAATTATCTTAAACCACTTGACAGCACAGAGAGAAAAATAATATGTAACATTATCAAAAAAAGCGTATTGGATAAGACGCTAATTGTTCCTAAGATGCTTGTTCTAAAATACTTTTTAAAAATCGAAGTATCATCCGCTAATAAAAAGGATTGTAAAGAGATATTTGCCGTGTATTTTTATACCGTATTATTTATGCTTTTTGGTGATAAGAAGAATGATGCGGATAAAATCAAAAAACTTGCAAAATCCAATACTTTTTACAAGGACTTGGTCGACGAAATTAAGTCTTTTGTTAGCACCACGAAAATGGCAACTACAAATCTAATTGCTATTTCGAGATGGAACAGTAACTTTGATAATGAAGATTTACAATATAAGTGCAAGTCGCTAGCTACGATATACAATTATTTTAAGCTTGAGAATAATATTGTTTCAGTTACTTCGGCTGATAATCTTTGTTCTTTTCTAAGCAATGACGAAAAATATAGTGTAGAACATCTTATAATCAACAAATCCGGAACCATCAAATATCTAGAGAATAAGGATGAATACACACTTCCTGAGAACACTCGTCAATATGGCACCTATATCTTTAATTTTATCTTTATCCCCCGAAATTTAAATGGTACTGTTATAGGAAACTATTCATTACAGAAAAAATTGAATATTTTGAGCGAAGAAAATAATCTTAAGGATATTGATTGCGAATATTCAAAAATGATTCTATCGATCTTAGATGGTATGTTTAAGGGAGCTGTCAACGTTAAAACACTTGATGAGCAGGAAAAAGAAGAATTGGAAAAATATTGGCTTGTAACATTTAAGAGGGAGTATCCTAAATATACTGCAGCGGTCATTGATGAGGTTGTAAGAAGATTTCGCGAAAACATAAGATAAAGCGATTTTGCTATACCAAAGTTTTATGGAGTGTGTGTAAGTGAAACGGTATCTTTGCTGAACGATATGTTTTAAGCAGGATTTTTAAAAAAGGAGGAATACATATGGCATCAATAAAAGGAAAATTGTTTGAATATTTCGTGTTTCGATTGCTGGTTTCTTGCGGATTCAAGCCCGTAATTCCCGATGGATTATTAGTATATAAAGGCGGTCCCGGATTGATGGTACAAGGGATCGGTCAACCACATAATGCCGATGTGTTGCTTACGCCCCCGATTCAAACTCCGTTTTACTATCCAACACGTCTTCTTGTAGAATGTAAGTGTTATGATAAGCCAATAGGCTTACCGCAAATACGTAATGCCTTGGGGTTACGTGATGATATTAACAACTTCGAAATTGTAACACAAGCTATTTTGAAAAATAGACAAAGTGCTCGAAGTGCCGGCCCAAAGTTTTATGATATGAAACGGTACGTCTATCAGGTGGCTGTTGCCTCTATCGATGGCTTTAAATTTACGGCTTTTCCATTTGCTAAGGCACATCGAATTCCACTAATATCCTTTGGAAGTAGCGGGTTATTTGCAGGTGTTCGAAAAGTAATTTCAGATTTAGATGACTTTGCGAAAGAAAATACTGAATTTGCGCATCAAATAAGTTCTTGCATAAGCGATGCTATGATGTGCCCTGAATATCGCATTTATTTAAATGATGTTGATTGTAACGAATGGAATTCGTATGTTCAAGAAATTGAAAGAATCGAGGAATTCACCACAATTGGATTGCTTGAGGATGGAACGATTTTGTTTCTGTTGCAAGCCGATGAAAAAGATCGAGATTTTTATACAAACTATATACATAACGATGGTTGTACAATTCATTGGAACAGAGAGCAGGATGGTTCATGGGTTCTTAATGATCGTGGAAGTATATACTATTTTGAACTACCGACCGAAATATACGATAACTGGGAACGTTCTGCCGGAAAGCAACGGAGAGACGCATTGAGGGTCAAACGAGATTATTTTTCTAAAATAGTTCTATTCGGTAAAGCAAATGACAATGAAGAGAACATTTCTATTCTTCATCTTTCTGAAGACTTTATGAATAATGCAGAACGATCGGTTGAAGAGGACGAAAACTGATTATTACAGCAATATGGATGTATGTTGAGGAAGAAAGCGAATCATTCGCTTTCTTCCTTTTCAGATTTAAATAGTAATTGCTCAACTTTATCAAAATTCACCGTTAATATTTCTACATTCTCCCCTAAAAAATTTCTCACAAAATCTTTCTGCCAATCGAAACAATATACACAAAAATTACCTTTCAATTCAGAAGCAGCCCACAGACGACGCAGATCACCGTCCAACCATACCAAAGAATAAACACCGTCAGTATAATCATCGTGATCGTAATATCCATACTTGGGAAGTTCGTCTAACTCCAGAAGTAACTTTTTAAAATAATTATGCCACCCTATAACGGTGAAGAAGCGTAGAAATCTCGCACCATATTCGTTCAAAGGAATAAAATGTGTTTTATCAAATATTTGATCAAAATGATAGTTGGAATTTTTTATTTTATGAGTTGCTAAATATGCATCCATTGCAATTTCGCCCGAATCGGCAAATAGCATTGAATAGGCTTCATGAAAGGGCGGTTTTTGCAAAAGAGTTCTTACATTGATCTTTGCCTTGATTTCTCCCGACCCAGACCACTTCATCGGGGTGTACCGAGTATTATAAACATAATAATCTGTCTCGCCAATAAACAAAGTACCGACCAAACGTGTGAAATTGGTTTTGTTGGCTGCATCGTCTCCACCAAACCATTTTAACATTCTACTTGGCATAAAGAACGGTTGACGGAGCGGGATGATTCTGTCAAACTCGTCTCTTTGAAAATTGGGAAGATTGTGGGGGAAGATCTCGATGCTGGCATCTCTGCATACGGCGAGAACCTCGGCAACACGATGGTTGCGGTCAAGGTGTTGGTCGTTCATCGGCATATTATGTCCGTTTGAAATGATGTCGTAGTACTCGCCCTCGTCGATCCATTTTAAGATTGGGAGGGCGCCACTGTATAGACGAATTGATTTTAGTCTGCCTTTGCCGCAGAGGTTAAAGAGCCGCGGAAGCGAGATCGCTTCCGCGGTTTCGGGATTGCGAACGGTCAGCGGCTGCATACACTCATCCACCAATTTTCGATACATACGTTTATTTCCGAGCAGGTGTAAAGAGCGCACAGGGTATTCGCCACATACGGATAATAGGCTGATTAGGCGGTAAAGTTGGCTGTCTTTTTTCATTGTTTTTGTCATGATTTGTTTATCTCCTTTCTTTAATGAACAATAAATGGTGAAATGAAAAATCCGACGTCTTAGTTTGATACAACGTCGGATTTTCTCTCTTAAATATGCGAAAAGCTCTTGTATTACAAGGACTTTTCGGCTTTGAAAAAAGGTGCAAAAAATTTTTGGCGAAAAACCGCTGTTTTTACACCTGTTTTTGAGGTGGTGAATCGTACAATTTCAGTCCGTTATCGGAGATAAAGGGTTGCATTTTACACCACATCAGGAACTCCTCTTGCGGAACTACGTACACTTCGGTTCTATCGCAATCTCCCTCGGCACTGCAATAGAAGTGCTGGCACACGTGAGGCGAATCGTCCTCCATCACGAACAGCGCAATCGCGTCTATGACCGTCTTGATCTCAATGTTGTCGTGATCGCGCCAAGCTCTTTTGGGATTATCTCTGTTGTAGACGTGCCGAAATATGACGGTACATTTTCCAAACCTCCGTATCGGCTTGTCCATAAAAAAACGCTCTAACGAAGCATACATAATTTCCTTTATGTAGCAGGTAGAGCTGTTTCTCTTCTTTGGTAGCAGTGCAGGAATGACCGCGCAAAACCATCCATCTTCTGTGTAACCGCATTTGGCAGAGGCGGCATCGGTCAATGCTTTCGTTATTTTCTTCCGCATCAAAGGTTCGGGGTAGTAAATAGGAAGAGCACGGCATAGCAACGTTGACCTTTCTTTCTGTTCGTATGCCGTAAGTAATAGCTCCGTTGCAGATTGATCGTTCATTTCGATTGCCCGTCGTGCTCTTCTGAGTGTTAAGGTGAAATCTTCTGTTTGTCGTTCCACCTTGTCAATGGTTTTCAAAATTTCTTGTGTTTGTTCTTTTGTTAGTTTCATAAATCTCCTTTCTTTGTTTGTGGTATACTTTACCACTATACATATTATAACATATAAGGAATGTTAGCGCAATAGCAATATCGTGCCAATACTGTGCCAATTTCGTACCATTTGAAAATATTTTGAAAAAATCCGAAAAAATTTTGATATTTGAGGCGTTTTGCGATAAAACAAACTCGTAAGTTAGTAACTCGTGATACAGTTATTTGCAATGGGCAGACAATTCAGAGTAATATTGTTTTTTGTAATTTTATACCTTCGACCATATATTCTCATTCGTTTTGGGAAATAATAACGGTGAAAACAAAAAACGGAGGTATATATGTTCAAACACGAAAAAATGTTATTTCATCCCGTAGAGGTGGAGCGACCGAATCCGCAATACGCGGTTTTGCTTCAGGAGCAGCTTGGCGGCGGCAACGGAGAGCTCAAGGCGGCAATGCAGTATATGTCACAGAGCTTTCGCATCAAAGATCCCGAGATCAAGGATCTGTTCCTTGATATTGCCGCCGAGGAGCTGGGGCATATGGAAATGGTAGCGCAGACCATCAATCTGCTCAACGGTCACGACGTGGACGCCACGAAGGTGCAAGCGGGCGAGGTGCAGACCCACGTTCTGCTTGGACTCAATCCCGGGCTTATCAATTCCTCGGGCTACTCCTGGACGGCGGATTACGTGACCGTCACGGGTGACCTGTGCGCCGATCTGCTCTCCAACATTGCGTCCGAGCAGAGAGCCAAGGTTGTTTACGAATATCTCTACCGTCAGATCGAGGACAAGAAGGTACGCGAAACCATAGATTTTCTTCTCAATCGCGAGGAGGCGCACAATCAGATGTTCCGTGATGCTTTCAATAAGGTACAGGAAACGGGCTCAAACCGTGATTTCGGCACGACCAAAGCGGCAAAGATGTATTTTTCTATGTCGAACCCCGGACCGAACACGTTTGCGACGGGTGAAACTCATGCGCCGTCGTTTAAGTAATAGTATCAAAAGAGGGCTGACGATTTGTTTCGTCAGCCCTCTTTTCGTATTTATTTTCCTTTTTTACCGTTTCCGCCACGGCTTTGCTGATAGGCACTGTTATTCGAATTCATTTGATTGGAGCGATTATTGTTGTTTGCTCTATTCGCAGAATTATTAGGGTTGTTTTGGTTCGCGTAGTGGTTGAGTTGACTACGGGAATGAGTATTTTCGGACACGCCTTTACCTTTGCTCATAATATGATCTCCTTTCAGTTAATCGTCTTCTTTATCATCTTGATCTCGGTTCCACGATGATGTGAAATGAATATCTCCGCTATCCATATCCATTGCCATATTGTCTGACATTCGCATCATCATATGTCCGTCGGAATCAATCGCCATATTGTCAGATGTACGAAACATAAAATCTCCGTCATCTATATCCCAAATTGGATTTTTCATCATGCAGTTCCTCCCAAGTGTATGTTGATAATCATATTATACAGTGCGAAAGATAAAAAACAATGTACCGACGGTTCAATCCAACTCATCCCACCACGATAACCCTAACGGATTCGTGATCATCTCAATATTATCTCTTACTATATCTAAAAAATAGTCACAGTAATTCCATTGAGCTTGCGCATAATCTTCTCCAAACATCAATTGGCAATATTCTTTGAAAAACTCCGTTAATCCGTCAATGAGTTCTAAAATGAGTTCTTCCGAAAAATTTACATAATAGAGGGCATTATCACCTTGCTTAAAATCTTGGTTTATAACAACATCAGGAAAACGTTCTTTGAGTGTTTTGTATGTGGAAATGCTGTTGTGTTTAACAAAGTTCCAAATACAGTAAAGCTTATCGTGACTCGAAAAATGAGGAAGTCGGCGCACAGGTGTATCGTTGTTTATTCCGCCATATAGAATATTTCGGTCAAAACGATCTTCGATCATTCCTTTATCGGTAAGAATCCTAACGGTAACCGCCTCGATTCTGGAGGCCATTTGCTGAATGAATTGCGAATAGATACCATGAACGAGCTCATATATTTTTTCTTGATATTCATATTCGTTGCGATAATTTTGTATTTCAGCCCATCTGCTTGCTGAATTTACACCGGAGATTCCTGCTTGAAGATTAAAATAATCACTCGCATATAGTTTACGAGGCTTTTGAATGCTTTTGGTCGTTAGCTCTATATGTTTTTTGAAATTATTCTCCCAATCGGATTTGATAGCCGATAATTCGTCTACAAAAGCATGGCAACAGTAATCCTGCCTTGAACGCTTTGCAGGATGAAAGTATTGGCTCTTTCTTTTGTTGATCACCAGCAGTTGTTCCGGGGTGAAGTCTATGCCGTTAGCTTTTTGAAAACGCTTTGGATCAATCTTCACTTGCAAGCTTTCTCTGCGCCCGGAAACCCACAATCCATAATAACGGGTATCTTCAAAAGGATACTCGTCGTAAGAAACTTGATTACAATGTCTGTTTTTTCTTTCTTTTTTCATAATCTTCTCCCATAAAGAAAGGGACACTCTCTGCAGAAAGTGTCCCCGTGCTTAATTGATTATTAAGCGAATACATAAGACACAATACCACTCTAATCTTCAAGCCCATCCACCAAAACATTTTCAATTGAACCTTAAGGAATTGTCCGTAAGATGCGTAGCGTTCGCTGCATGGCGGATATCAATCAAATCGGTTATAGTTTCAAATGGCTTTACAATTTATAGGCATAATTCGGCAATACGCGTCCGAATATTCTTATGCGCTAATATTATAGCACATAAATTTGTCTTCGTCAATATTATAGCACGAATTGATTAGGTTTTCGATGTACCAACAGTACAAAAAGGACACCCTACGAAAGGATGTCCTCAATGCGAACGTCAAAAAGATTGGCTAAATTCATAAGATTCTCAATGGTCGGCATTTTTGTCCCTTTTGTCCACTCGTAAATAACGCGAGGTGAACTAAGCATCAAAAACTCTGCAACGTATTCGTACGTGTAGTTTGACTCATCGATTAGCCTGTACAGATTCAATCCAACTTTTTGTTTGTCCAATTTTTGCTTGTAATTCATATGTTACCTCCCATAAACGAAAATCTTCATTTTGGGATGTAATGAATTACGCAATTATTATATCATAAAAAACACTTTAAATCAATAGAATATTCAGAAAATATTGTCATTTAAGAAAACAGCTTGTCCTTATCGATTTTTTAATAAATTAAGCTAAATTTTGATAAAATTACGTGTTGTTGCTCTTATGTGATAGCAGGATGGCAATTTTTAAGCGTTTTGCCGAAGTGCGAAAAATCCTTGTATTTCAAGGGTTTTCGGTGATTTTTTGATAAAGGTTGCGTTTGCGTTATTGCAGCATCTGCCGCAAGATCCTCGTGGAGATCTGTCAGAAGATCGCCCTTTGAGGAGATATACTTCATATCATACGGCACGCCCGAGGCGGCGACGGGATAGATCCCCGTCGTATGATCGACGAAATACGCAGCGAAGGGCGTTCCGGCGATCTCCTCCTGCGACAGATTCCGTGTGAGCTGATAGATGATCGCCGCGACCATCTCCATATGCGCGAGCTCCTCTGTACCGACGTCGGTCAGGATCCCCGTGATCTTATCATTCGGGCAGGAATAGCGCTGGTGCAGATAGCGCATCGAAGCACCGATCTCACCGTCAGGGCCACCTAACTGCAAAAACCGATGAGTATTCACTCATCGGTTTTTCTTATTTTACAACAGAACCACCTTTTTGTCAAGTTCAGTCTTGTCCATTTTAGTGGATTTCTTGCGAAAAATGCTAAAAGCCGTCGAAACACCGTTTCACATAATTTCATACTGCCGAATTACTTGATAAAATTTTCTTCCGTCTGTGTTGGGAGAGAAATCAAATCATGCGTAAAGAATTCAAAAAGATTTTAGGAGAAGAGTCTCGATACCTTGCCATCGAAACAAGAGATCGTTTAGGGCTCACACAAAAAGAAATGGGCATTCGTCTGCAAATGGGAGAAAACTCCTATTGTTCCATTGAAGCCGGGCGCACTGCCTGCGGAGCTCTAACAGCAACCCTGCTCCTAAGTATGCAGGAGGATCCAAAGCAATTTTTGGACCGCGTAACAGACAAATTCGCGAAATGCTATGAGGAGGAAATGAAAGTGCTATGAACATCACCTATGGAATCACAGAAGAGATCTACTCTCTCGGATCGGACCGCCGCGTCTCCTACGGGATCGCCGCTTACGCCAACGCCGAGGAGGACGGTACGGCAACAGTCGTTGCCTCCGTACACGACATCACAACGGACAAAGAGTCCCTCTCCGAGCTCGTTCTGTCGTGCAATCGCCTGGGGCTTTCTACCATTCATCTTGAAGATGCGGTAGAGGATTTCCTCACAAGCTAACACCAAACCATCAAAAAAGCAGAAGAAAATTTCACATAGACAATCAAAAAAATTTGACGAAAGGACATCCCCAACACAGACTTCCCTGCTTTCCTCCGAGGTATTTGCCTCGGAGGTTTTTATCCCCCACCACCGCGCCGTAGCGTGATGATGGGGGATCTTTTCCTATTCTCTCCGTCCTCCGAAGAGCCTTGCGAGGAAGCACAGCACGCCCCACGCGCGGTTCAGCGCGAGGAGAGCGGGGTTCACGATCACGAGAGACTCCGCGAGGCGAACGAAGAGGCTGAGCAGAAGCTCTGCAGGATCTGCGTTATCTTCCGTACTTCTGACGAAGGATCTCGCAAGCCTGCATAATGATGTTGCGCTCCTGGGG
>JAFVXC010000032.1 GCA_017501345.1 Clostridia bacterium | reverse complement strand
GACGCAGAGGGTCCACCCGTTCCCATTCCGAACACGGTAGTTAAGCTCTGCAGTGCCGACAATACTCGCCTGGCGACGGGCCGGAAAGATAGGTCGTGGCCTACATCTGAAGTCATCCTTTCGAGGGTGACTTCTTTTTTTTTGTCCTCTTTTCGGCGTCCGTCCTGCGCTTCGCTCCTCCCGAAGAAAAAGTACTTGCAAATTCCCGGAAAATATGCTATACTTATGATACCTACAGAAAGTGCATTTCTCACACCGGCACAAGCAACGTGATCTTCGGCTATAACGGTCGCGACGGCGTCGTAACAGATGACAACGGTTTCATCTAAAAAGATGTTGGAAAAAGCCATTGATGAAAAAAGTGGCTTTTTGCAGATCGAATACCTCATTAGTGATTCAGATGGTAACTTCGGCGCAATGTTTGTTGAATCTTATTTGTGGAATGGAGAAGGACATTATGAATGATAAAATGATGAACACAAAAAATAGGACAGAAAAATTATGTAAAATTCTGTTTGCCCTCTCAATCGTTATGCTAGTATTTATGATTGGTTTATATGGTGTAATAAACTTTCACATCAATCAAGAAAATACCACTCAAAATTTGTTTTTAAATCTTGTTGTCTTGTTTATATTTGTAGCGTATTTAGTGACAGTAGAGATCGTTACTGCGTTGAGATTTCGTATTGTATATGAAAAAAAGGAAAAAATATCTGAATTAAAAAAAAGTGAAAGTTTTGCTAAAAGGAAAAAGATGCTTTGTTTTCGCAGGCTTTTAATGATTTTACAAGTGGTGTTGTTAACTTCAGAGTATGGAATGCCTCTATTATATTCTGTGTGTGCGCAACGAGGCACAATTGATGAGATGGCATTTCTTGGTGATGTGAATTTCATAGTCTCTTGTGTTTTTTATGTATCACTTTTTATGTCAAGCCTTCTAACTGTTCAAATCAAGAAAATCGAGAATTGCTATATCCCCCAAAATGATGAGGCTTAAGCAAGAATAGATGCTTTTGCTGGATAAAAACAATAAATAATGGTTCTCCGCACCAAAATGGTTATTTCATTGGTGCGGAGTTTTATCTAAGTACTTGCAAATTCCCGGAAAATGTGTTATACTTATGATACCTACGGTAAATGCATTTCTCACACCGGCACGAGCAACGTGATCTTCGGCTATAACGGTCGTGACGGCGTCGTAACAGATGAAAACGGTTTCATCTATATGCGCGCCCGTTACTACTCACCCGAGATGAAGCGGTTTATCAATGCCGACGTTATTGCAGGTGAAATCTCCAATGCCGTTACTCTTAACCGCTTTGCTTATGCGAATGGGAATCCTGTTTCTAATATCGATCCGTTTGGGTTGAGTACGGAGAGAGGAAATTGGTCAGATGCCGTAGACACAGACGACGACGGAACTATTGATTACTATATATATGAATACACTTACACAACGGGTTTCTTTTTTAAAAAAGAAAAGAAGGGAAAAGTATATATATATATAAATGTATCTACAGATTTTTTTGAAGAAAAAAATAACCGTCCCGACGGCTTTAATGAAAAGACAGATCTTATGATTGGTGATTTCACCAACAGTGAGGATCCCAATATGTATGCATACCAAGCACAAAAAGTGAAAAAAGCATATAGAGATGAAATCGTCGATATAATGCTGAAATATGACGATGATTTTGATACCAAGTGGGATCGTACTAAAGATTCTCTTATAATCGAGTGGGAAGAACACCATAGATATAGACGGATCGGCGGTGCCTCTGCCAAAAACATTGATTTTAATAATGGCGAGGAAGGCTTCTCCCGTAAAGATTATGCGAAGAAAGCATTCAAACGAGGATGGGATAAAATAAAAAGCCTTCTCCCCTTCTAAGAAATCATATTTATGATAGGAGAGCATATGAATAAAGACATCAAAACAAACAAAATACGAACACTTTTCGTTATCGTATGGTCTGTGATTTCATGCTTACAACTAGCCTTCCCCGAGCTTCATTCAACTTTTGTCGGATTTATTTCGTTGGGATTCCACACACCCCGAGACTTCTTTTATTATTTTATTGTTTATGGGCTTTATTCTAGTTATCCTCAAATGATATTCATACTCATATTTTTATTATTAATATTTATCGCTCTGTGGATAGTATCAATTTTAAAACTGAAAAAGGGATTGTTTTTTGAATGGCTTATAGCGGGCGACAGTTTAATTGCACTGATAATGTGTATAACCACTGCTTCGTTGAATAGTGTTGATTTATCTGAAATATGGCATATAACCGTTGCTCTTTTTTTGAAGTGCGTCCTTATTTTCGGCGCTTTGATATCATATAAAGTATGGAAACAAAAAAACGCTGTCGATTCCGCATATCTTAACAAAACCAAGTAGTTTTTCCGCATTGGATTTGAGTTTCATTTCCAATGCGGATTTTTTATGACTCAATGGGAAAATTACCAGCTATATCTCCCCCGAGGAGACGGTAGGCTATACCTACGACGAGAACGGCAACGTACTGACTGTGACCGACAGCCACGGCACGATCTCGAGAACCTACGATGCACTCAACCGTGTCACGAGCTACACCGATACTTACGGCAAGGTCATTCGTTACGAGTACGATGCGGTCGATCGCACAAGCACAGATGAAAACAGAACAGGGCTGTCACAGCGCGACAGCCCTTTGTTCATTATATGATTTCCAGCTCATCCACCGAGCCGAGCGGCTTCAGCGGGGAGGTCGGAAGCGTCTGATACCAGTACGCGACCGATGCAATATCGCTCTGCTGCGGGAGATAACGCTTATCGGCGCGCCATCCGAGATCCTGAATCGTTACGCGGAGGTCGGTTTCAAAGCGGATCGGGTCGGTGATGTGCCAACGATACATACCGAAGCGTGTCTGCGAGCGGTAGAGTCCGTCGGGACGAATGACCTGCGGAAGTCCGCTGTACGGCGTTGAAAAGGCGGTGTAGCCTTGTCCCGGAACGTCAAAATTGTAGGCGCCGCAAATATAGTCCTCGGTGCCCGTACCGCAGATCGTCGGGAATTCGGTGTCTCCGTCCATAAAGAACTTGATCTCACCCTCTCCCCACCAGCCGCAGTTATTGACCTGCCACGCGAGGTAGGTGCCGACGTACTGACCCTTTCCCTTGATGCCATCGATGATCGTGTAGTCCTGCATATAGGTTACGGGGTTTTCCCGTCGGAAGGATGCACAGAAATACGCGCTGTCCTCTTCGACCTCGGCTTCGACGTAGTCGATCTGATAGTAAACGGTGAGCGGTTCAAAGAAGCGGTTTTCAATCGTGATTCGTGCGCGCTTACGGAAGGGCATCGTCCAGTAGCAGTTAAAGCCGCGTGCGGGATTTGTACAAACTGCGAGGGAATTGACGTGTGCGTACTCGTTCCATCCGTTCGCAAAAAAGTCGCCGACGGGAACCTCGACCGAGGGATACTCCTGATCGTCCCAATAGAAGCGGAGGATCATATTTCTCCAGAAGTCCCGACCCTTGAAGCGTCCGATCGTCATCCAGATGTGCTGGATCGCACCGGGACCCTCGATATCTGCGAGCGTGAGCGTCTCACCCGGCTGTACGTGGTAGGAAGGACTGACCTTCCACTTCTGTCCGAGACCCTCTGATGCGTGTGCGCCCGTGCCATCGGTTGCCATACCGCCCTTACCCTTCTCGCCCGTAGGATTTTCAGCACAGATCGAACGGGTCTTGGCGTTCGAGAGAAGATGTAAGCTGCTTAAAGAATTATGAATACCTGAAAACATAACAATATACCTCTTTTTGCATTATTTTATTTCTTGAACAAAGGGCCGTAAGCGGCGCAAGCACGGTAATCCTGACCCTCCTTGTCACTACCGAAGGCGTTCCATACGGCAGGGCGGAAAATGTCCTTTTCGGGGACGTTGTGCATACAAACGGGAATGCGAAGCATTGAAGCAAGCGTGATGAGATCGGCACCGATGTGGCCGTAGCTGATCGCGCCGTGATTGGCACCCCAATGATTCATAACCTCATACGCGTTCTCAAACGGTGAACCGCTCCTTCCGTCACAGCGCGGAACGAACCAGGTGCAGGGCCAGGTGTAGTCGGTGCGCTTCCAAAGCACGTCGGTCACCTCGTCGGGAAGCTCGACCGTGTAGCCCTCTGCGATCTGCAGGACAGGGCCGAGTCCTTTTACGAGATTCAGACGGATCATCGTGCAGGGGATCTCTGCCTTTGTGACGAAGCGCGAGGAGAAGCCGCCGCCGCGGAAGTAGCCGAGATCTGCAGGTGCCCATTCGGTTGCCGCGAGAATCGCTTCACGATCCGCCTCTGTGATGTCATACCACGGCTTCATTGTGGGACAGCCGTTTTCGTCTACCGCGCGACAGCTTGCGTCGAGGCAGGCAGCGCCCGAGTTGATGAGGTGAATGAAGCCGTCCGCCTCCTTTGCCTTGCCCGTGATCTCGTAGCCCGTAGCACGCTTAACTGCGTCTCCGGACCAATAGGTGCGAACGTCTGCAAAAATCTGTGCACGATTCGTGAGGAGCTTCATAAAGAGCATACCGATGCCGTTCAGCGTGTCATTTTCGGTTGCGAGAATATAGGGCTCACGGGCGCCGTTCCAGTCAAACGAGGTGTTGAGGATCGCCTCACCAAAGTCACAGTTCGGATAGAAGTCGGTCCACTGACGCTGTCCTTGAAAGCCGGCGGCGATCGCATTGTGCCCGACCGCCTCCTCCTCGCGTCCCAGAGGCAGATTCTTGTTGCCGTTCATCAGGTCCTTGATGATGACAGCCATCAAAACACAGAATTCGAAATCCTTTTCGTTTTCTGCATCACTCTTACGGAATTCGGGCGGATTTTTGTCATAGCCAAGCCTGCATTTTTCCTTTGCCCACGCAAGTGCACGCGTGTATTCCTCTTCGTCATAGATCTTTTCCTGTATGCGACGAATGATCTCGACCTCGTCGACCGATTCGACACGCATACCGAGATAATCCTCCATAAAATCTACGTCGATCTGTGAGCCTGCAATGCCCATACAGACAGATCCGATCTGAAGATAGGACTTACCGCGCATCGTAGCGGCGGCGATTGCGGCACGACCGAAGCGGAGCAGCTTTTCCTCTACGTCCTCGGGGATCGAAGTATCATCTGCGTCCTGCACGTCGTGACCGTAGATGCCGAATGCGGGGAGTCCCTTCTGCGCGTGCGCCGCAAGCACCGCGGCAAGGTAGACGGCTCCCGGACGCTCGGTGCCGTTGAAGCCCCATACGCCCTTGATCGTGTGCGGGTCCATATCCATCGTTTCCGAGCCGTAGCACCAGCAGGGAGTTACGGTCAAGGTGATCGAGACACCCTCGCGACGGAATTTTTCGGCACACGCCGCAGCCTCTGCAACGCGGCCGATCGTGGTATCTGCAATGACGGTGCGAACGGGCTCACCGTTCGAGTAGCGCAGATTCTCCGTAAGGAGCTTTGCGGCATTCCTCGCCATATTCATTGTTTGCTCCTCAAGGGATTCTCTTACGCGAAGCGGTCCGCGCCTTCCGTCGATCACGGGACGGATTCCGATTACGGGATATTCGCCGATCAGTCTGTTTTCTGCCATAATACTGAACTCCTTTCTATATTACCGTAAAAAAACTCGGTTTTTCTGAAAATTCCTTGACTTTATTATAAATTCGGTTTATAATATTTTCAATAAGCGAAATCCACAAAAATATTAACAAAACATAGGTGTGGCGTTTTCGGGAGGTGACGGGTTGAGCGAAAGGATTTTCGAACACAATACCTATTCGGTCGCATTTGCCGAGCGGCGGGATATCGGGGAAGAGTGGAACCGCGTAAAATGGAATCTGAAGCATCATCAGATCGGCTATCATCGGCTCTATTACCGCACCGACACGGTGGGCGGAAGGGCAGTGATTCATCTTGTAGACTGCGATATTGAGCTACTTCCCGGGAACGTCTATTTTATTCCTGCCTTTTCGGTGCTGCAAAGTGAGATCGATGGGGAAATGAACAAGTATTACGTTCATTTTCAATCGGATTCGCTCGTGTTCGGGCTATATCGTTATTTGTCGGGACGGTACTGCGTGAAGGGGAATACGTTTACCGAATCGCTTTTTGAAACGGTCGTGGAAAACTACACAAAAAATACCCCCGACGCCCATATGAAGGTGCGGGGAGCTATGGATCTTTTGCTTGCGGACTTCTTTACCGAGCCGGTCGTGGATAGGCATAGCCTCCTGCGGTTTGAGCGGGTGCTGTATTACATCGAGGAAAACTATAAGAAAAATATTTCGCTTTCCGAGCTCGCATCGCTGATGAATATCAGCACGATGTACTTTTCAAACTCCTTCAAATCAGCGTTTCATATCAGCCCGAAGCAGTATATTCTGAATAAGCGCCTCACCGAAAGCCAGCGGCTTCTCCTTGAAACCGATCTGTCGGTAAAGGAGATCGCTTATGCGGTCGGATTTGAGAACGAAAACTATTTTTCGGAATTCTTTTCTGCAAAGGTTGGCATCTCCGCGCTGAAATTCCGTATGCGCGACCTGCCCCGAACGCGGGAGTCGTTGCTCTAGGGATAGTTTTTGCGGGGGAAGAACCTTTCTTTCGAGAAAGGATTCTTCCCCCGCGCCCCTATCTCCAAAGAACTTTGAAAAAGGATGACATCCATTATCATGAAAAGTTTTTGAAGGGTGGGGTGCGGGGCGGGAAAGCTTTTTTCAAAAAGTTTCTCGCCCCGCAAAAAATCATTCCAACGCTTTGACCTCGTCCTCGGTCAGATAGCGCCATTCGCCCGGCTTCAAATCGGGATCGAGCGTAAGAGGCCCGAAGGTGACGCGTGTGAGCGCCGTGATCTGATTGTGTACCGCGACGAGCATCAGCTTGATCTGATGATATTTACCCTCGACGAGCGTGATGCACCCTTCGGTGCGTGCGTCGTTTGTCAACGTAACGCGTGCGGGCTTCGTTAGATACGAGCCGCCGTCCTTCGTTTCGATCGGAACACCCGATTCGAGCGCGCGGATGTCCTCATCCGAGATCGGAAATTTTGCCGTAAATGCATAGGTCTTCGCGACGTGATGCTTCGGCGAGAGAAGCCTGTGACCGAGCGGGCCGTTGTCGGTGATGAGCATCAGCCCCGTCGTGTGCTTGTCGAGGCGTCCGCAGGGGAAGAGGTCACGCTTCCTGAGTTCACGGGGCAGTAATTCAAGCACGGTAGGATCGCGTCCGTCCTCGGTCGCGCTGACATAGCCGTCGGGCTTATGCAGCATCACGTAGACAAATTCCTCGTAGCGGATCGGTGCACCGTCGAGCGTGATGCGGTCGACGTCGGGATCGATCTGCACGGATGTGCTTTTTATGACCGCGCCGTTTACCGCGATCCGTCCCAGCTTCGCCGCCTTCGCACATTCACTGCGCGAGAGAAGCCCGCTTGAAGATATAAACTTGTCGAGACGCATTTTAGGCATAGAAGAGCTCCCTTCCGACACAAGATACAAGGATAGTATAGCACAGAAATCCGACGGTGTCAACTAAAAGAGCAAAGTGTTCAGTCAGTTTCAGTCAGTCGCGTGGTTAGAATTAGAGCTTATTCAATTGTATTACTTGAAAAACTGCCTTGTTTATGCTATAATAAATTGGGAAGAGTATAATATGAAGTGCTTTGAAAGGAAAACTAACGATGAGCATTATGATTGAAAAGGCAACGCCTGCGGATGCAGAAAACATTCTTGCGTATTTAAGGCGGGTGGGCGGTGAAACAGAGAATTTATCGTTCGGCTCGGAAGGGCTTTCTTTTTCGGTTGAATCGGAAGAAGCATTTCTTTTTCAAATGGAATCCTCGCGTGACGAGGTGATGCTTGTTGCTAAGGAAAATGGGGAAATCATCGGAAATGCGAGCTTGAGCCGTCTTCCTCGTCGAATGGGGCACCGCGGAGAGGTCAGCGTGACGATACTGAAGGCGTTTTGGGGAAAGGGGATCGGCAGTGCTTTACTTGCTGAGATCATCGCGTTTGCGAAGGAAAACTCCTTTGACGTGATCGATCTGCAGGTGCGGAGCGATAATCGGAGAGCAATACGCCTATATGAAAAATTCGGCTTCAAAAAATTCGGAACGCACCCCGCATTTTTTAAAATCGCGGGTGAAACCGTGTCGTTTGATTATATGTATTTGAATTTGAAGTAAAGATAAAAACAACAAAGCGGAGGCATATGCCTCCGCTTTGTTGTTAGGTTTTTGAAAAATTACTTCCCGAAGTATCTCTCAAGCAGACCCTGGAAAGCGCGACCGTGGCGAGCCTCGTCACGAGCCATCTCGTGAACGGTGTCGTGGATCGCGTCAAGTCCCTCTTCCTTCGCTCTCTTTGCGAGCTCGAACTTGCCCATCGTTGCGCCGTTTTCAGCCGCAACACGAACGGTCAGGTTCTCCTTCGTGGAGGTGGATACGCATTCGCCGAGAAGCTCTGCGAACTTTGCTGCGTGCTCAGCCTCCTCGTATGCTGCCTTTTCCCAGTACAGACCGATCTCGGGGTAGCCCTCGCGGTGTGCAACACGTGCCATTGCAAGGTACATACCGACCTCGGTGCATTCACCGTTGAAGTTTGCACGCAGACCCTCGATGATGTCCTGCGGCACGCCCTGCGCAACGCCGACTACGTGCTCAGCAGCCCAGTCGAGCTTGCCGTCCTCCTTAATCTCCTCGAACTTCGATGCGGGTGCCTTGCAAAGGGGGCACTTTTCAGGGGGATTGGGTCCCTCAACGATTTCGCCGCATACGGTGCATCTCCATTTTGCCATAGTAGTAATCTCCTTTTTCTTTTTCAAAAATTTTATTATTGTTAATGATTGTGTATGCCTTTACAGGCACATAAGAGCTCGGCAATGCCGAAAATCTTTCGAAAATGATTGTTGCATCCTTATTCGGATGCTTCCGCTTCGCAGCTCGGGCAGAGGCCGCGGAAGAGGAGGGAACAGCCCGTCACGCGAAATCCACAGGCGTTTTCTCGCGGGATATTGGGCAGATCGTAAAGCGGGATCATAAGATCCTCGACGCGTCCGCAGGTTGTACAGCGGATGTGATAGTGTGGGTCACAGGTGTCGTCAAAACGGTCGGCGGCGTCGGGGACGGAGACCTTTAAGGCGGTGCCATCCTGCGCCATCTGATTCAAAATTCGGTAGACGGTCGCTTTGCTGATCGACGGGTAGGTCAGATGGACGGTCTCATAGACCGCGTCTGCCGTCGGATGATTGTGCATCGTTTTCAGCGTCGTAGCGACGATCTCTTTTTGCATCGTTTTTCTTGTTTCAGCGATATCGATTTCCCCCTTTCGTTTTACTGATGATATTATATATCAATAAGTATCAAATATCAATAGATAAACCGTAAATAAACTATGAAGTTTTTATGAATCGTAAAGCGTTTTGAAAGATGGGGAATAAAAATCGAGGCTTCGCCGATATCAGCGAGGCCTCTTTTTCTTATATTCCGTAAGTTCCCGTCGTCGGATCCTTGAAGACGTCGATTTCGGGTGTGGCGAATGTGAAGATCACAAAGAAGAGGGCAATCAAAGCGAGAAGAGCGATTGCACGCCTTTGGGATCTACACACCGTTCTGCTATTTCTGAACAGCCTCGTCTCGTAAATATAGGCGATCGCCGCCGAGAGAAAGAAGATGACAATGTTGATCCAGTCGGGGGACGTACCGATCACACCGTTGTAGGTGTAAAAAAGAACGGGGATCAGCACGAGGCCGAGAAGGGTTCCTTTCAGCTTGACGCACCAAAAATCCTTGCGATCACGAAAGAAAAAGCTTTGCACGATTGCAAAGATAAACATCGGCCAGAAGAGCAGCTTCATATGCTCCCACGTTGATTCATTCACACCGGCGAAGGGGGCGATGAATGCCGCCTTGCCCGTCCATTCGTATAGAAAATGCAGCAGCGTTCCGCCAAGCGACGTTACCGCAAAGCCCATCAGTTGCCAAAGTCCGATTGATCGTTTCATAATACCTCCTATACGTTGCTTTTTAGAATAGCATATTCGAAATTGGCGCCGTATATACGTTTGCCTCTGCAAAAACATTGACACCCTGTAAGAAATTTGCTATAATATAGCAAGACGAAATGCTAAGCTGATAGGAGATCATCTATGATATATGTAACGTCCGATCTTCACGGTCGTATGGATTGCCTGAAGCAATTACTCGAGCTCGTTCATTTTTACGATGACGAAGATAATTGGCTCTATATACTTGGAGACGTTATCGATCGCAACGACAAGGGCGGAGTCGATATACTGAAATGGCTGCTTGTTCAGCCAAACGTACAGTTGATCTTAGGCAATCACGAGCAGATGCTTTTATCCAATCGTTGGGTATTTCAAGAGATAAGCGAAGAAAGCATTGAGGAAATTGATGAGAAGAAAATCGGCTTATTGAGCCTTTGGGAGTCCAATGGCGGTGGCTGTACGATGAGGGCTTTATCACGGGAGACACCCGAAACGCGGCAGGATATACTGGAGTACCTCGACGAATGTCCGCTCATCGAAGCTGTTTGTGTGAATGACAAAAATTTTGTGCTTGTTCATAGCGGACTGGGAAATTATTCTCCGAGCAAGAAGCTGGGGGATTATACAATGGAGGAGCTGTTATGGGATCGTCCTTCTTTGGAAATGAAATATAATCCCAAGGAGTATACCGTTATCTTTGGTCACACACCGACGTGCTGCTATTCCGAGCAATACAGGGATCGTATGATCAAAACCGACGGTTGGTGGGACATTGATACGGGAGCCGCTATGGAAAAAGGACGACCTATGCTTTTGTGCCTGGATACAGGTGAGGCATATTACATTAACGATAAGGACCTTGTATAATAAGCGCGCAGAAGCGCGGCTTCTACAGAGTCGAATCTGAGAAAACATTTATGAGGTGAATATGAAAGACGGAAAAAAGTATATTCTTGTGGCGGATGATGAAAAGGAGATTCGGGAGGTGCTGACGCTCTTGCTTTCGGGTGAGGGATATGAGATTGCCTGCGCCGAGAACGGTCAAATGGCAGTCGATATGGCGTGCGCGGAGATCGACCTTTACATTCTTGACGTCAATATGCCCGGGCTTAGCGGCTTTATGGCGGGGGCGGAGATCAGAAAGCGCTTTGACGCGCCGATCATTTTCCTCACTGCATATTCAAGCGAGTCCGACAAGGTTATGGGCTTTTCGGTGGGAGCGGATGATTATATCGTCAAGCCGTTTTCCAACGTGGAGCTGCTAATGCGCGTAAAGGCGATACTGCGCCGCAATACGCTTGTATCCGCTGATCAGCCGACCGTAGATCCGGCTTTTACAAAAAAACGTTTGGCTCTTGTTGACGTATTTCTTGACCTTGATAGCCAATCCATCATCAGAGGTGAGGAGTCGATCGCGCTTACGTACACCGAGTTTAAGATTTTGGAGCTCCTTCTGAGGAATCGCAAGCGCATCTTCTCGCTCGATCAGATCTACCAGAGCGTTTGGAATGATAATGCGGTCGGAGACAGTGCCATTATGGTACATATCAAAAACATCCGCAAAAAGCTTGGCGACAATTCCAGAGAGCCTACCTATATAAAGACCGCATGGGGAAGGGGGTATTACGTTGACTGATCAAACGAAAAAGCGGCGAAAGCTTTCTGCCGAGATACTTGCGATCTTTGCGCTATGCTTTTCCATATCGCTCGTTTTATATTTTCTCCTAACCTATTTTGGCGGTGGTCTCATAGAAGAATACTGCTTTTACAACGATATTTATCTTGATGAATTCGAGACGTACCGTCTTGACAGTATGGTGCTGAACGGCAGTCTTGTTGTATGCGTGTGCTTTTTCATCATTCTGTTTTTTGCGCTGTTTGGTGAGCGTCTTGCCTATATCCGCACCATTACGAGGGGCGTTGATGCAATGCAGCGCGGAAGCTATGGGCAAAGGGTCGTTCTGAAGGGGAACAACGAGCTGACGCAGCTTGCCGAGGCTGTTAATTATCTTTCTGAGACCGAGGAAAGGATCAAGGCAAAGGAAAGGAAGCTGAATGAAGAAAAGGAGGAGCTGATACGTACGCTTTCACACGATATCCGCACGCCGTTGACCTCCATTATGTCATACACCGAGCTGCTTCAGGCAAGACTGTCCTTGACTCCCGAGGAGCAAAAGGAATATCTGGCGCTCGTCAGCAAGAAGACCGCCGAGATCAAGGCGCTGACCGATATTCTCCTTGACGGAGGAAAGCGAAGCGTGGAATATTTTGAGGATGCGCGGCTATTGATCGAGCAGCTTGCAGAGGAATTCGAGGAGACGCTCGAGGAGACGTCGGGGGAGCAGTACCGGATCTCCGTTACGCTGTCCCCCCTGCCTGCATTTTCGGGAAGCTTTGATATCCGCGAGATGCGCAGGATATTTTCCAATCTGATATCCAATATACAAAAGTATGCCGATCCGTCAAGGGTTGTTTCGCTTTCTGTATCCAAGACCGATGCGGGACTTGTGATTCGTCAGAAAAACGGTGTAAAAAAAGAAAAGACTCCTACAGAGAGTCACCAAATGGGGATCAACAGTATTCGCCGAATCGCCCACAACTACGGCGGAACGGTTGAACGGATCGAGGACGGCGATAATTTTGAAATTGTTATCACACTTTCAGATCTTTGACGTAATCTTCAGAATTCTTTAGAAACGTCTGTGATATTTCTTTAGAAAGCTATGGTATTCTATACTCACCAAAGGGGAAACACCCAAAAATAAAAATGAAAGTGAGGATATGAATATGTTTACTTCTTTGGATCTGCTCGTAGTTGTTTTTATGGTTCTCGGAGCGCTGACGCTGCTCTCGCTCTCGCTGATGTTCCTGATCAGGAATAAGACCGCAAAAAGGGTTTTCTTCTACATCGTATCGGGATTTGGTCTTTATATGTCGTGGGTAGGCTTCCGCATCGGATATGGCGGCTTATTCCCGCTGCAGATCGCCGTCGGTGTTTTGACCGCACTTATGTGTGTCGGTGTATTTGTACTGGAGAGAGTCAGCAAGAGACGGGGAAGCGATAAGCTCTTCCGTCTGGCACGCATCCTGTCTGCGGTAGTTCTGGCAGTTGCCTTCTTCAATGCTGTTTTTTGATCAGATCGCATTGAAGTGATATGGCTGTGCTAAAAAAAGAGGCTGAGTCAGATGACTCAGCCTCTTTTGATGAAATTACTGCTCTACGGGAGCTTCTGCGGCTTCTTCGGTAGCTTCCTCGGTAGCTTCTTCCTCAACCAGCTCCTCGATCGGGCACTCGCCGTCGCATTCGTCGGCAAGAGGGCAGCCCTCGCACAGATCATCCTCGTATGCATCCTGCTCCTTGAGCTTAACAACGAGCTTGTATACGAAATAGGAAACCGCGCAAGCACCTGCAACAGCGGCAGTCGTGATCGCAATGATCTTGCCGTAGTTCGGGGTCTTCTTTTTCTTAATGAAAAGCATTGTTTTTTCCTCCTTGTAGGAATAAAGAACTCGTATATATTATACTATAATAAGTATACCATAAAACACAGAAAAAGCAAGAGGATTTCAGAAAAATCCTCTTGCGGAATGTAAATTTTTTATATACGCTCAGCCTTTTTTGTTGGGGTAGTCTGCTTTGTGCTCCGCCATATCCTGTGCGGCGAATTCGGAGAGGATGACGCCTGTCGCTTCGTCGGGCGAAAACCATTTGTCCTCGCTGAAGGAAGAAAGCGTTTCCGAATCCTCGTCAAAGCGATATACCGAGCGGACGTAAATATCATCCTTTGTGAAATAAACGAACTCGTAGCGCACGAATTCGACGAGCTCGCCGTTCACCGAGGTGTATAGCGAAATGATCTCGGCTTCCTTGTAATAGACGCCGTTTGCATCCTCTCCCCCCTCTCGCTTTTCTCGGCTATTTGAAACGATACAGCCGTATTCCTCGTTCAGCGTTGGGTTTTTTACGCCTGAAAGTGTCTCCTGCGCGCGGAAGGTTCCCGTTGCGTTGTTCCAAAGCCAGGCGTTACAGAGGGTATCTGTGCCGCTTGTCTTGACTGCAACGAGGAGGTCGGGATATCCGTCAAAGGAGAGGTCGACCACAGTGACACCGTAGTGATCCTCGTTGTTTCCGACCGACGAGGTCTTCAGCGTTGCGGTCTTTCTTCCGTTTTTGTATACCTTGATGCTCGAGAGGGAGCCGTCGCCGCAAAGATCAAAGCGAAATTCACCCGATTCAATGGATTCAAGCACGTTCCCGCTCAGCGCGGAGCGAAACAGAAAAAAGCCCGAAAGCACAACGGAGGCGGTTGCGATCAGTATAACGATGATGATTTTCGGAGAAAATCGGAGAGATGAGCGTTTGCTTTCCGTATTCATATATGTCCCCTTCAGAAATCTGTATAATGAATCGTCTGTTCATAGTATAACGCAAATTTATGAATGCTTCAAGACAAAATTGCATATTTTCGAAAAATTCGGGGAAATACGGATACGTAACACGCGGAAAAAAGCACAGAAAAATACGGAAGAAATGGTGCTTTTTGTAAACAATAAGTGAACAAAGAAGACCTCTTGTTGACAAGTCAACGGATCTGCGTTATAATAATTATAATCGTGACTGTGCGTCTTGAAATTTTGGTGAGAAATCAACAAAAAGGAGCCGCTCACGGTATTAAAGTTCGAGCAAAGAAAGGGATCATTCGTTGTTATGAGTGAAGATAGATATATTACGTTCAGCATATCCATTGAGCAGATCGCAAAGAATCTGCAGAGACTGAAGAATGAGAGAATGGCGGCTTTTGGACTACGCTCGGTTCACGTGACCTGTCTTGTCAGACTCGGGCAGTCACCGAAGGGGATGACCGGTGCCGATCTTGCGGAGACCTGCGGAGTGGATAAATCCTTGATCTCACGCGTCATTGGCGAGCTTGAGGAAAAGGGATATATCTGCTATGAGAAGAGTAATAAGAAATATCGCCGCAAAATATTCCTCACAGATAGCGGCTTCCTCGTTCTGGGTGAGGTTCAGAAGCTGGTCGAGGAGGCGGTAGGCGCTGTTCGAGGCGACGTATCCGACAGGGATCTCGAATGCTTTTATCGCGTTTTGAATTATTTCGATCGGAACATCTGCTCACTGATCGAATCGAGCGAGACCGAGAAAGGTAAAGCATAACAGTGCCATTATTCTGAAAGGAATCTTTATTTCCGGTGTGTGGCGGACACCACCAAAGCACCGATGGAAGGAAAGGAATCAGTAAGATGAAACAGAAAAATCCTATTTTGAAAGCGAAAAAGACCGTGCGCATCTGTACGCCGGTTACGAATGTTTTGGAAGAGATCCGCGTAATGGAAGGTCACGGTGACAAGCCCCTGTTCAGTTATAAGGCAAACGGTAAGGACAATGCGATGACCTACGCGGAATTCGTTACGCTCGTCAAAAGGACGGCGAAGGGAATTACCGAGGCGGGGCTTGCAGGGAAGCACGTTGCGCTTCTCTCCGAAACGCGCCCCGAGTGGTTCGCGTGTTATTTCGCGGTTCTCCTGACGGGCGGCGTTGTGATCCCGATGGATAAGGAGCTCGCGGCCTCCGAGATCGTGAACTTCCTTGCGATCGCAAAAGCGGAAGGGCTTGTCTTTTCCTCCGCACTTTCCGAAAAGGCGAATATCGAGGAGCATCCGACGCTTTCTACATGCATCGCGATGGACGCTTCGGCAGAAGAGAAGAGAACCGATACGGCAGTACAGCTTCTGCCGTACTGCACCGTGACCGATAACGACGGTACCTACGAATATCCCGAGACCGTAGACAACGAAAAAATGTGTGAAATGCTCTTCACCTCGGGCACGACGGGTACGAGCAAGTGCGTTATGCTGTCGCAGAAGAATGTTTTCTCGACCGTTACCGCCGCTACTCAGAGCGTTGAGTTTTTCCCCGATGACGTGATCCTTTCGGTCCTTCCGATCCATCACACCTACGAGCTTGCGGTCGATCTTGCCGCTATGAACTACGGCATTCATATCTGTATCAATGATTCTCTCCGCCGCGTGCTTCCCAATATTCAGAAGTATAAGCCTACGGGGCTCGTGCTCGTTCCGCTTTTTGTGGAAACGATGTACAAGAAGATCCTTGCTGAGGCAAAGAAATCCGGCAGGGAGAATGCTATCAAGGTCGGCGTCACGCTGACGCGCACCGCAAAGGCGGTCGGCATTGATCTGCGAAAGAAGATCTTCAGGCAGATCCACGATACCTTTGGTGGCAGACTGAAGAAGATCATCTGCGGAGGGGCGGCGCTCAATCCGAAGCTGATCCGTGCATTTGACGATTTCGGCATTTCGATCTATGAGGGCTACGGTATTACCGAATGCTCCCCTCTGATCGCCGTTACACCTTATTTTGCACGTAAATACGGCTCGGTCGGCCCTGCGGTCCAGTCCTGCGAAGCGCGCATTGCGGGGAACACGGTTGGCGATAAGGGTTATATCGAGGGAGAGATAGAGGTCAAGGGCGATAACGTGATGCTCGGATACTACGGGAATGCTGAGGCAAATGCGGACGCATTCACCGAGGATGGCTGGTACCGTACCGGAGACGTCGGCTATATGGACGACGACGGATATATTTATATTACGGGCAGGATCAAGTCGGTCATCGTTCTTGAAAACGGCAAGAACGTATTCCCCGAGGAGATCGAGGAATATCTTGCGGATATCGAAGAGATCGCCGAAGCCGTCGTCGTTGGCCGTAAGGCAGAGAACAGCGACGCGATCGTTCTGACGGCGCTCATCTTTGCGGATGCTTCGAAGATCCCTGCGGGCTCGACGATGGAGGAAATGCAGGAATCGATCAGAAAGCAGATCTCTGCGATCAATAAGAAGCTCCCCTCCTTCAAGCAGATCCACAAGGTCGAATTCCGCGACACCGAGTTTGAAAAGACCACGACCAGAAAGATCAGAAGAAACCTGGTCAAGTAATACGCAAGTAATCGAAAGGAAATAATGATATGAATCATTCGTATACGATCGTTACCGATTCGGGAAGCGATCTGCCGATGTATCTTGCCGACGAGCTCGGAGTAAAGATCATTCCCCTCAGCGTTCTCGTAGAGGGAGAGGCTCCGGTCGATGACGATAAGGTCGACCGAAAGGAATTCTACGATAAAATGCGCGGTGGCAAGACCGCGACGACCTCTGCGGTCAATATTGAACAGTTCACCACGGCATTTGAATCGGTTCTCAGTGAGGGTCAGGATCTGCTTTATCTCGGATTTTCTTCGGGGCTCAGCAGCACCTATCAGGCATCGGTCGCTGCAGCGGAGGATCTTCGTGAGAGGTATCCCGAGCGTAAGATCCTGACGGTCGATACGCTTTGCGCTTCTCTCGGCGAGGGGCTGCTCGTATATCACGCCACGAAGCAGCGTGACGAAGGAAAGACCGCCGAGGAGGTTCTCGAATGGGTAAAGAACAACCGTCTGAATCTCGCACATTGGTTTACGGTCGATTCGCTCGTATACCTGAAGAGAGGCGGGCGCGTATCTGCGGCGACCGCACTTCTTGGCGGTATGCTGAATATCAAGCCCGTGATGCACGTTGACGATGAGGGACATCTTGTGAAGGTCTCGGTTGCGCGTGGTAGAAACGCATCTGTCAAGGCGATGTTTGATAAGATCGGGGAAACCGCGATCGAGCCCGAAAAGCAGGTTTATTTTATCAGTCACGGCGACTGTCTCGAGGATGCGGAGAAGCTTGCTTCGATGATCCGTGAAAAATACGGTGACGTCAAAATCGTAATCGGTTACGTCGGTGCGGTGATCGGTGCGCATTCCGGTCCCGGCACGCTCGCGCTCTTTTTCCTCGGAACGACTCGCTGATCTTTCGGCCTTTAGCAAAAAGGAGTAATTTTTGAAATTATGGTAATAGACGGAAAAAAATTTTACGGAATGGTTGTGTCGGGGGCAAACGCCCTCTCGAACCGTCAGGAAGAGGTCAACCAGCTTAACGTATTCCCGGTGCCGGACGGTGACACGGGACTGAATATGAGTATGACGCTGAGCGGTGCACTTTCGGTGTCTGCCGACAGCGACACGCTTGCGGACGCCTCGAAAAAGGTGGCGAATGCAGTGCTTCGCGCCGCAAGAGGCAACTCGGGGGCTATCCTCTCGCTCTTCTTCCGCGGATTTTCGAAGGCACTTGCGAACACGACTGAGGCAACCGCGAAGGACGTAGCCGCGGCGTTTACGAAGGGAACTGCGGAAGCGTACAAGGCGGTTATGAAGCCCGCAGAGGGAACGATCCTCACGGTTATGCGGAGATCTGCCGAGGAGGCGGAAAAGACCGCAGAGACCTACGGAGATGATCTTGAAGGATTCTTCAGCTACATCTTCGGTGTTGCCGAAAAAACGCTCGACGAGACGCCCGAAATGCTTCCCGTGCTCAAGGAAGCGGGTGTTGTAGACGCAGGCGGATGCGGCTTTACCGTGATGTTGGGAGGTATGCTCTCCTATCTTCAGGGAAGCCCCGTTGCGGCAGAGTATCAGGCGAATGCTCCCACAGAAAAAAAGAAGGCGGCTGACTTCAGCGAATTCAATACCGAGGATATCCGCTTTGCATACTGTACCGAATGCATCGTCGAAAAGAAAAAGTCCTACCGTGGCGAGGATAAGGCGTCAAAGCTTGGCGATTTTGTCCGCAGCATCGGCGATAGCGTCGTTTTTGTGGATACCGAGGATCTCGTGAAGCTCCACGTTCACACGAATAATCCCGGGCAGGTGCTCGAGCAGGCGATCCGTTACGGCTCGCTTCTTACCGTTAAGATTGAGAATATGAAGAATCAGCACTCGGCGTTGTCCGACGGTGCGGATATGTCGAAGAAGGATGAGGCTCCCTCGGGCGTTCTGATCGAGAAGCCTTATGGCTTCGTTTCGATCTGCGTCGGTGACGGCATCAAGGGAACCTTCTCGGATCTCGGTGCCGATCAGATCATTACGGGTGGACAGACGATGAATCCCAGCACGCAGGATATTCTGGATGCAATCCTGAAGACGCCTGCGGAGACGGTGTTCGTTCTTCCGAATAATAAGAATATTTTCCTCGCGGCGGCGCAGGCTGCAGAGCTTGCGGAGGACCGCAAGGTCGTTATGCTTGAGACCAAGACCGTTCCGCAGGGAATTTCGGCAATGATGGCGTTTGACGAGACGGCAGACCTTGACAAAAACATAGAGAATATGAATACGGCGATCAAGAACGTTACGACGATTTCCGTAACGTACGCCGTTCGGAACACCACGGTCGAGGGAATGCCCATTCGCAAGGGACAGAAGCTCGGGCTCGTCAACGGAAAGATCCGTTGTGTGACCGACCACACCCGTGAATGTGTATTGCACCTCACCGAGTATATGGAGCACGCCGCATTCGTAACGATCTTCTACGGAGAATCGGTCTCCGAGGAGAAGGCTGAACGGATGCTCGCATCGCTTCGCGAAAAGCTCGGCTACGATAAGGATTACGTGATGATCCCCGGCGGTCAGCCGCTTTACGATTATATTATTGCGGCAGAGGTCTAAAACAGAGGCTGTCGGCAGAGAGGGCACGAAAAAAGCTTTCTTTGCCGGCAGTCATTGCTTTACGGAGAAGAGCGTACGCATTTTTCCGTCCTCGCCGTTTTTTTAGAAAAGAACGACAGACTTCAGGCTCCGAAGCCTGAAAAGTAAAAGAGGTGTAGCGTGAAAGCTCAGAAATCAAAAAGGGGAAAGATTCTGTTTCACGCATAAATTCACCCTAAAAATGGGCCCCAACCCATTTTTGCCGTAAACGGCACGGTTGAATTTTAATAACGATTTGTACCGCCGCTATGACGGCGGAATGGAGATTATTATGAAAGTAGAAGAACGCTTCCTGAAATACGTTGCATATCCGACGATGTCGGATGAAAAAAGCCCGACTTGTCCGAGTACCGACAAGCAGCTTATACTGGCAGAGGCGCTTGACGCAGAGCTCCGCGCGATCGGACTTACGGACGTAAGGACCGACGAAAACGGCTACGTTACGGCAACGCTTCCCGCAAACGCAGAGGGCTTTCCGAATACCGTCGGACTGATCGCACATATGGATACCTCGGATGCCGCACCCGATGCACCGATCAGGCCGAGAACGGTTCTGTACGATGGGGGCGACATTCTTCTGAACGAGGAGAAGGGGATCCTTATGACAGAGCGCGATTATCCCTATCTCGAAAAATATCGCGGAGAGCATCTGATCGTTACCGACGGAACGACCCTTCTCGGTGCCGACGATAAGGCGGGGATCGCCGAGATCATAACGGCGCTTGAGCGAATGATCACGTCGGATATTCCGCACGGCAGGGTGCGCGTGGCGTTCACCCCCGACGAGGAGATCGGACGTGACGGTGACCGCTTTGACGTGCCTGCATTCGGGGCGGATTTTGCCTATACCGTTGATGGCGGGGCTGTCGGAGAGCTTGAATACGAGACCTTCAATGCGGCGTCTGCGACCGTTACCGTAAACGGCGTTTCGATCCATCCCGGCTCTGCGAAGGGGCGCATGAAGAACGCCGCGCTGATCGGGTTTGAATATAATGCGCTTCTGCCCGCAAAGGAGATCCCCGCAGAGACAGAGGGCTACGAGGGCTTTTACCATCTTTCGGAGCTTTCGGGAGACGTCGAGCACGCGACGCTCGACTATATCATCCGAGATCACGACAGAGGGCTCTTTGAGGAGAGGAAGCGGAAGATGCTTCGCGCCGCTGACGCGATCAACGCGCGGTACGGGGAGGGAACCGTGACGGTGGAGATCACCGATTCCTACTATAATATGCGAGAGAAGATCGAGCCCTGTATGTATATCGTCGAATGTGCGAAGGAGGCAATGCGCGCGGTGGGTATCACCCCGATCTGCCAGCCGATCCGCGGCGGAACGACGGGCGCACATCTGTCGTTCGAGGGACTTCCTTGCCCGAATCTTTGCACGGGTGGCGAAAACTTCCACTCAAGATTCGAATTCGTTTCGGTTGAGAGTATGGAGCGTGTGACCGAGCTTCTCTGCAAGCTCATTCCGCTCGCAGGAAAAGCGAGTGCGGAGGCATATAAATGAGCTCCGAACGGACAAGCGTGATCGGTCGCTTTGCGCCGACACCCTCGGGGCGGATGCACCTCGGTAATATCCTGTGTGCACTTGCGGCGTGGCTGTCGGTCAGAAAGCAGAACGGAATGATGGTGCTTCGTATAGAGGATCTTGATGCAGGCAGGTGTGCGTTCGGCGAGCAGATCGAATATCTGAAGTCCGACCTTTTGTGGCTCGGTCTCGATTGGGATCTCGGCGGCGAGCCTGAGGGGTATCAGTCGAGGCGCTTTGGGATCTATGAGAGGTATCTTCGTGTGCTTGAAGAAAAGAGGCTCCTCTATCCGTGCTATTGCTCGCGCGCCGAGCTTCACGCGGCGACTGCACCGCACGGAAGCGATGGACAGGTGCTTTACGACGGCAAATGCCGCAGGCTTTTCCTTGCGGGTGGGGAAGCTCCGAAGGATCGCCGACCGGCGCTCCGTGTGATCGTTCCCGACGAGGAGATCGCGTTTACCGACCTGATACAAGGGGAGTACCGTGAAAACCTCGAGAGAGAATGCACCGACTTCGTCGTGCAACGGTCGGACGGTGTTTACGCGTATCAGATGGCAGTCGTCGTTGACGACGGCCTTTCGGGTGTTACCGAGATCGTGCGGGGAAGGGACCTGCTTTCATCCACGCCTCGGCAGATCTATCTCTATCGGCTTTTTGGAATGAAGGAGCCGCGTTTTGCACACATCCCGCTTCTGATGGCGCCCGACGGACGCAGACTTTCAAAGCGTGACGGCGATCTTGATATTGGAGCCATCCAACGAAAAATCGGCAGCCCAGAGCCCGTGATCGGGCTTCTCGGGTATCTCCTCGGGCTCATCGACAGACCCGATCCGCTTCGGGCAGAGGAGCTTGTCCGATACTTCGATTTTGCGAAAATACCAAGGAACGATATCTGCCTCAGAGAGCACGAATTCTTGCTTTGAGCGGTACACGCGGCATCAGATACGATAAACGAACAAAATCAACAAAAAAAAAGAAAATCCTCGTGTATTTTAGGGGATTTCTTTTGTTGACTTTGACGGACAAAAGTGCTATCATTATAAAGTTAAATATATTCTGTTTTTTATCATTAAAATTGTGAACGGAGAAAGTTATGGAAATCCTACTGAATTTGTGTCTTGCAATTTTTGCGGGACTGATTATTGCGCGTCTGATCGAGCCCCTCGGTCTTCCGTCGGTTACGGGCTACCTCATCGCAGGCGTTTTGATCGGACCGTACTGCCTCGGACACCTCAGTGAATACATCGGCTTCGGATTTGGAACGATGGAAGAGGTTGAGACCCTTCAGCTCGTTTCGAAGATCGCTCTCGGTTTTATTGCATTCTCGATCGGAAGTGAGTTCCGTCTTGAGCATCTGAAGCATATCGGCAAGCAGGCAACGGTCATAGCGATCTTTCAGGCACTAGCTGCAACGCTTCTCGTTGACGGCGCTCTGATTGCACTTCATTTTGCATTCCCCGACATTTTGCCCCTTCCCGCAGCACTCGTTCTCGGCGCGATCGCAACGGCAACCGCTCCTGCTGCGACGTTGATGGTCGTTAAGCAGTTCAAGGCAAAGGGACCGCTTACCGATATTCTCCTTCCGATCGTCGCGCTCGACGATGCTGTCGGACTCATTGTGTTTGCTGTTTCCTTCGGTGTGGCAAAGGCTATGGTAAGCGGGGAGATCGATGTTTTCTCGATCCTTGTAAATCCGATGCTTGAGATCGTTTGCTCTCTCGTGCTCGGTGCGATCTTCGGCTTTGTTCTCGCGAAGATTATGGATATTTTCCACCGCTACGATCGCCGCGTTTGCCTTACGCTTGCATTCGTTTTCCTTACGGTGGCGATCTGTATGAATGACTTTGTGTTTGGTCCCGTACACCTCCATTTCTCCTCGCTCCTTACCTGCATGATGCTCGGAACTGTGTTCTGCAACGTTACGACGCTGAAGCGTTCTACGCGCATTATGGACGAGACCGACCACTGGACTACCGTAGTCCTCGTTACGTTCTTCGTGATCAGCGGTGCAGAGCTTGAGCTCGACGTATTCCTTCAGCTCGGTGTCGTTGTTACGGGCGCTGTATATATCATTGCACGCTCGCTCGGTAAATACTACGGTGCGCGTATCAGCGCGAAGATGGCGGGATGCAGTGATATGATCCAGAAGTATCTCGGTATCACGCTTCTGCCGCAGGCAGGTGTCGCGCTTGGGATGGCTGTCACCGCGATGGAGCTCGGGAATGAGACCGGAAGCCTTGTGCGGAACATCACGCTCTTTGCTGTGCTCGTTTACGAGCTCGTCGGTCCGCTCCTCACGAAGATCTCGCTGATCCGTGCAGGAGAGATCACGCCCGAAAATGCGAAGCCGAAGCTCGAGACCGTAAAAAAGAAGGTAGCCGCTGCTTCGGCATCGACTACGACCCCCGAGGCGCAGAATACCTGCCCTAAGGCCAAGGAATCGGGTTGCCCTTGCCCCGAGGTAAAGAAGTAACGCGTTCCGCAATGCAGAAAATATATAAAAAGATCGGTTACGAATTTGTAACCGATCTTTTTTGTGTCTGTCCGCTTTTTGAATTTTTCGTGTACACCGAGCTTTGACAATTTTTTTGAGACGTGCTGTGTATAATACAGTCATTACGAGGCTTTGGGAGGGAACATCCGCGATGGTTCGAACGGTGTACGCCGATCTGTTGTTTCTGATCAATTTCAGTATGGATTTTCTTTGCTTCTTTCTCGTCTCCCGTCTCTTCAGCCGTTCGATATCGCTTCCGCGTGTCCTGCTTGCATCGACGGTGGGGGGGCTGTACGCAGTTTTTTCGCTGTTCTTGCCGTTTCGTGGACTCTTGCTTCTATTTTGTGACGCATCCGCGTGTGCTGTGATGTGTCTCATCGCATTTCTTAGGCGAGGCATTTCGGCCTCCCGTATGATGACCGAGATCCTGATCCATATGGGGATCTCTATGGCGCTCGGCGGTGTGATGACTGCGGTGTATTCGCTCCTGAACGAAGCGGGGATCTCAAAGCTCTTGAAGAACGACAGCGATGGGATCTCGGCGTGGATATTCCTTCTGCTTGCTGCTGTCGGTGGCGGCGCGACAATGCTTGGAAGCAGGTTTTTTCGGAGAAATGTCGAGCAGCGGTATTTTTCGGTAACGGTCGGACTTTGCGGCAAGGAGCGCACCTTCCGTGCAACGGTAGATACGGGAAACGCACTTCGGGATCCAACGTCGGGTGTGCCTGCAGCGGCAGTCTCTGTCTCCGCTCTAAAAGGCTTTTTACCCCCTGAGATCTGTCGTACGGCTCAGGAGAATCCGATCAAATGCTTTTCCTCGCTTCCCGAGGAGTACCGCTCCCGTGCGCGGCTTCTTCCGGTCAGAACCGTGACGGGAGAAGGTATGCTCCTTGCCTTTCGTACGGATTTTAGCTATATTCGTGAGATGGATACAGATATGGAAGACGAAAAAACATTGGGGGAAAGGCGCGAGCTGCTTATCGCCCTGACCTCGGCAAAGCCCGAATGCGCGGATATGCTTCTTCCCGCAGGGATCTCTTGAATTTATAAATTATATGGAGGTGACTTAAGTGCTTCAAAAAGTTTTTTTTCGAATACGGTCCTTCTTCGGACGGATTTTTCACTGCACGGGGAGGGGGATCTATTATATCAACGGCCCCGACGTTCTTCCGCCGCCGCTTGCACTTGAGGAGGAGCGCGATGCGATCAGCAGGTCTCCCGAGGACGAGGGTGCGCGTGACCTCTTGATCTCACATAATCTCAGGCTTGTCGTATACATCGCGAAGCGTTTTGAAAACACGGGGATCGGGATCGAGGATCTGATTTCGATCGGCACGGCGGGGCTCATCAAGGCGGTCGATACCTTTCGGTCGGATAAGAATATCAAGCTTGCGACCTATGCGTCTCGGTGCATCGAAAACGAGATTCTGATGTACATTCGCAAAAGAAGCGGGTCGAGATGCGAGGTTTCGATCGACGAGCCTCTGAACGTCGATTGGGACGGAAATGAGCTTCTCCTCTCCGACGTGCTCGGGAGCGAGGAGGACAGCGTTTCCTATGAGCTTCTCGTGCGCGAGGAGCGTGCCGCCGTGCGTGCGGCGGTGGCGGCGCTTGAGCCGAGGGAGCGTGAGATCATCGAGCTTCGCTATGGAATGAGAGGAGATCGAGAGCTGACACAAAAGGAGGTCGCGGATCTCCTTGGTATCTCACAGTCGTATATTTCAAGGCTTGAAAAGAAAATCATTAAGCGCCTTCGGATCGAGGTCGAGGGTGTGATATAAAAACATAAAATTCATCGGGAAACTGCGTCAAAAACGTTCGGGGGGCTGTCTCAAAAAGACAGCCCCTCGTTTATTTTCAAAAACCACGTCTGTGCCCCGACAACCGCCATAGGAGCTTTCGTAAAAATTCTGCAGGGAACACGAGGAGAGAAAGCAAGAAGGTGTAAAGCAGCTCCTCCGGCGTGAGAGGCATCGTGCGAAGGACGCTTCCTCCAAGGTAGACAAATGCGAGCTGTACCGTAGCAACGAAAAGCATAATGAGAAGAAAAAGGCGGTTTCGGGTGATCCCCGCGAAGAGATTCAGACGGTCGCTACGACAGTTGAAGCAGTTTGCGACCGAGGAAAAAATGAAGAATGCAAAAAAGGCGGTGAGAAGGCACAGGTCGTTTTCGGTTTTTCTGAAATGCGCTCCGACCGACGGCGAGAAGAGGAAGAAGAGAGAAAGCGCAACCGTAAAGCCGCCGAGGATCGCGATCTCGTGGATCATATATCGGTTCAGGATTGGCTCGTCACGTCGTTTCGGCTTCTCCTTCATATAAAACTGCATCGGAGGCTCTCCCGCAAACGCAAGACCGCCAAGGGTGTCCATAATCAGATTGATCCAAAGCATTTGTACGACCGTAACGGGGGATTCGATGCCGAGAAAGGGGCAGAGCATTGTGACACCGACCGCTGAAAAATTCATCGTAAGCTGAAGCGTGATGAATTTCCTTATGCTTCGGAAGATCGTTCGACCGTAGAGAACCGCGCGAACGACCGAGGCGAGGTTGTCGTCAAGAATAATGATGTCGCCCGCATCCTTTGCGACCTGCGTGCCGCTCCCCATACTGAAGCCGATATCCGCTTTTTTGAGTGCGGGTGCATCGTTGATCCCGTCGCCCGTCATCCCAACGACAAGCCCCTCCTCCTGCGCGAGTGTGACAAGTCGTGATTTGTCGCTCGGCAGGGCGCGTGCGATCACGCCGATACGCGGAAGAAGCTCCTTTACGCGGGTGTCGGAGAGGCGCGATAGCTCCTCACCGGTCAGCACCGTATCAACGCCGTTCTTGAGAATACCGCATTTTTCGGCGATCGCCGTGGCGGTGTCGCGATTGTCTCCCGTGACCATCACGACGTGAACTCCTGCCTCACGAAGCTCTGCGACTGCTTTCGGTGCCTCAGGGCGGATCTTGTCGATAAGAGCGATCGCACAGACTATGGTGAGTGATCCGAGGTTGCCACTTTCAAGCCTGTAGAGCGGGAGCTCCTCATCGGAAACAGCCAGCACGATCATACGAATGCCCTTCGCGGTGCGCGCGTTCAGCAGACGCATAAAGGAGGATCGCACCGCATCAAACGGGACGCGGGAGCCGTCCTTGCGATATGCCTCCGTAACGAAGGGAAGGATCTTCTCCGGGGCACCCTTAACATAGGTGGTACCGCGTCCGTTTTCGCGGATGACGGCGGCGGAATATTTGCGTGAGCTGTCGAAGGGAAGATAGGCGGTGCGCATAGGGATGGGTTGAGATATCCCTTCCTTTAAGACCGAAGAAAGAAGCGCGCGATCGGTCCCGTTTCCGCCGATCGCTGCGGCAGACCCCGATCTCCCATCAGTCGATGCACCCGTCACCGATGAGGTGTTGAGGAGTGCACTGTATAGGTAGTGTGTATAGATCGCACTATCCTTCGGAAGCTTCCCAAAAGATGGAAAGGAGATGTCTCCCGACAGCAGGATCTCACCGACCGAAAGACGACCCTCGGTAAGCGTTCCCGTTTTGTCGGTGAACAGGAGGTTCATACTGCCCGCCGCCTCAATGCCCGCAGGCTTCCGTACGAGAACGCGATCCTTTACCATTCGCTTCATATTTGAAGAAAGAACCACGGCGACCATCAGGGGAAGTCCCTCGGGAACTGCCACGACGATCACGGTCAGCCCGAGCGTCAGAGCGTGGATCAGGCTCTCAAAGACGAAGGGAAGATCGAGAAATCGCATTCTCATAATGGATGGCTCGAATCCGCTTTCGACGAAAAAGGTGATGAAGAGATAGGCAAAAGCGATGAGAGCCGCCGCAACGTAGCCGAAGATCGAGATCTGACGCGCGAGCTTTCCGAGGCGAAGCTTCAAAGGGCTGTCGCGCGTTTCCTCCTGCACCTCGCGCGAGATCTCGCCGAGGAAGGTCTCCTTGCCGACCCGTGTGACGAGCATTTCGCATTCACCCGTGAGGACAGTACAGCCGCGAAAGAGCGCGGAGGGTGTCGAGGGATCGTTTTTGTCGGGAGCACCTTCGGGCATCATCTGCGACACGGGATGCTTCTTTGCCTCGCGGTTTTCGCCCGTCAAAGCGGATTGATCGCATCCGATGCGCCCCGAAAGGATCTCTCCGTCTGCAGGGATCATTTCACCGGCAGAAAGCAGAAGCACGTCACCGACTGCGACGTCGGCGATCCCGATCTCTTTGACACCGCCGTCACGCCGAACGCGGCAAAGCGTCTCGGTGCTTTCCTCGGAAAGGCGAAGAAACGCGGCGTCACTGTTGTGCTCAGAGAGTGTGGAGATCGTTGTGGCGAGGAGTACCGATACCGCGATGCCGATCGCTTCAAGCTTGTCACCACTCCCTATGCCGCAAAGGAGAAAGACCAGGTTGACGAGTAGGGCAAAAAGCAGGATGCGAATGACGGGGTCCCCGAGATTTTTGAAGAAGCGCGAGCGGAAGCTCCGCCGCTTTACAGTCGGCAGGATGTTTCTTCCGTGTAGCTTTTGCGATTCCGCCGCTTCCTTCTCGGTAAGTCCTCTGAAGGTTCTCTTCACCGTTTCCTTTTTTGTTATTTCGTACGTAAGCATTCCGTGACCGTTTCCTTCCGTTTTACTTTCGAAAAAGTATATGTTCGAAGAAATACGTGATATGCCTATTGACAAAGACGGAAATCTGTGCTATAATACGCGAAGAAACCGAATAATCGCATAGAGTCGGGGGTGCTGTCGGTACGACGGCTGAGATGGGCGACGAGCCCGAACCCTATAACCTGATACGGATAATACCGGCGTAGGGAAGAACTTAACCGCAGCTTATCGGCAAGACGTCACCGATAGACTGAACAGAATTTTGTTCTGAACCGCATGGAGGATTCCGTGCGGTTTTTCTGTTTCACGCTATATCTTTAGGAGGTGTTTATGCAAAAACACAACACAAAGCGTCTTGCAACATCGGGAATTATGCTTGCAATGGCAACGGCACTCGCCGCGATCACCACACTGATCCCGTTTTTCAGTCAGGCATTCGGCGGCAGCTTCACCTTCGGCAGTATGCTGCCGATCGTCGTCGTGTCGTATATGTACGGCGTCAAATGGGGACTGTTTACCTCGGGCGTTTACGCGGTCATACAGATCGTGATGGACCTGATGCTGGGGAAGGGCTCGGTCATTCTCGCGCTGTTCCTGCCGTCGAGTGAGGACTATATGGGTGTGGTCGCCGCAATTTTGATTCTGCTCATCGATTACGTTGTTGCCTATACCGTTCTCGGGCTTGGCGGAGTATTCCGCAAAAGAGTAAAATCAAAGCCGCTGTCCCTTGTGCTCGGCTCGGTCGTCGCGCTGTCGCTTCGCTATCTTGCGCACATCGTATCGGGATACGTTTTCTACGGCGCGTGGGCAGAGTGGTTCTTCTCTGAGCCCGAAAACGCCTGGATCGGCGAAAAGGTGCTGTCGGTCTTTTCGGGGAACGGGCTTGCGCTCGTCTATTCGATCTGCTATAACGGTATTTATATGATCCCCGAGATCATCGTGACCGCGATCCTTGCAGTCGTCGTTTCCCGTGTTCCAACGGTGAAGCTCGAGGCGTAACGCCTGAAATTAAGCAAACAAAAAGGGAGTGAGCCCTGTGTCGGAACGACAGAGGAGCTCACTCCTGTATTTTTTTATCGGATTTTACACGTTCGGTCCGAAATGTCCGAAATCCTTGATCCAACGGATCGCAAGAGAGATCCACCCCTGTACGTGAGGCACGATCATATGGGGCTTGTCCGACATTGTTTCCTCGTTTGCGAGTGCCAGACCGTGAGAGCCTGCGGGGAAAACGTGCATCTCGAAGGGAAGTTCATGCTTTGTATATGCATCTGCGAGGAGAAGCGCATTCTGGATCGGAACGGTTTTGTCGGAGAAGGTGTGCCACAGGAAGAAGGGTGCTGAGGTTTCGTCGACGTGCTTTTCGAGCGAGAAACGGAGCATTTCCTCCTCGGTCGGAGTTTTCGTGTTACAGAGATGATAGATAGATCCCTTGTGCGCATATTCACCCGAGGTGATCACGGGGTAGGAGAGAAGCATTCCGTTCGGCTTTCCGATCTCGGTAGGCTCTTCTGCGGATGCGCCGAGTGCCCTTTGTACGGCATCCGTCTTCCACAGAATACCTGTCGATGCGGCAAGATGACCGCCTGCGGAGAAGCCGATGATGAAGATCTGATCGGGATCGATGTGATACGCCTCTGCGTTTTCACGGATGTGCTTAATGGCGAGCGCCGCCTGGATCAGCGGTGCGTAATCGGAGGCACCGGGATTTTCAGGATACTTGTCCCCCTTCATACCGACGGTGTAGCGGAGCAGGAAGGCGTTCAGTCCTTCTCCGAGAAATGCCTTTACAATAGGCTCGCCCTCTCTATCGGAGAGAAAGCGGTAGCCGCCGCCGGGGCAGACTACGATCGCCTTTCGGGGATGAGCCTTCAATTCAGCGGAGTTATCCGAAACGTAAGTGGTGAGCGTAGCACCGGGGTACTGTTCACTAAGCTCTATCGTTTTGATCAGCATATAATTTAGACCTTCTTTCTTTATTTGTGTATCAAATTTTATTCACGCGGACCGAAGTGAGGAAAATCGCGAATCCAGAGTACTGCAAGCGCGAACCAAGACTGAAGATGGGGAACGATCAGATGGGGCTTGTGTGCCATCGTTTCCTCGTTCGCGAGAGAAACGCCGTGAGGTCCCTCGGGGAAAATGTGCATTTCGAAGGGAACTCCCTTTTCTGCATACGCATTCGCGAGGAGAAGTGAATTCTGGACCGGAACGGTTTTGTCGGTGAAGGTATGCCAAACGAAAAGCGGAGCGGAGGTTTCATCCACGTGCTTTTCGAGCGAGAAACGGAGAAGCTCCTCTTCTGTCGGCTCCTTTGTATTGCAGAGAAAAAAGAAGGATCTCTTGTGTGCGAATTTGCCCGAGGAGATGACAGAGTAAGAGAGGAGCATCCCGTTCGGCTTTCCGATCTCGGTAGGATCTTCTGCGGATGCGCCGAGAGCCTTTTGTACGGCATCTGCTTTCCAAAGAATTCCTGTTGAAGCGGCGAGATGACCTCCCGAGGAGAAGCCGATGATGAAAATCTGATCGGGATCAATGTGATACGCCTCTGCGTGTTCGCGGATGTGCTTAATTGCAAGTGCCGCCTCGATCAGCGGAGCATAATCTGCTGCACCCGGATTTTCGGGATATTTGCTTCTCTTCATACCGAGGGTGTAGCGAAGGAGGAAAGCATTCAGTCCTGCCGAAAGGAAGGCTTTCGCGATCGGCTCGCCTTCTTCATCCATAAGAGCGTGGTAGCCGCCGCCGGGGCAGACTACGATTGCTTTACGAGGGGATCCTTTTCGCTCGGAGGGATCGCTCGAAATGTACGCGGTGAGCGTCGCACCGGGATATTTTTTCGAAAGTGTAATGGTATCAATAAGTATAGCAAGAACGTCCTTTCTCCAAATTCGTTGTCCCTATTATACACGAAAAAAGCCTCTTTTGCAATAGAAAATCAAGAATTTTTCGGGAGAAACTTGTAAAGCGTGATTTTTGAAAAAATGTTGACTTCTGAGAAAAAATGTGTTATAATACTGACACGAAATGGAAATAATTGGGGTCACCTCTTCTCGATTCGTCAAAATGACGGCGGGGGGGGGTGATTTGTCTATATTTTGTGCATATTACACAAAAATAAAGTTGCTGATCTTTGCGCAAATTTGCGTTCAGATAAATTCGTCACCTGAAAAATTTAATAGGAGGAAATCATAATGACGAAAAAGAAGACAACCAAGAAGGCTCTTCTTGCAAGCGCGCTTTCGCTGCTGCTTTGCTTCTCGATGCTTCTTGGTACGACGTACGCGTGGTTCACGGATTCCGTGACGAGCGCGAACAATATCATCAAGTCGGGTAATCTGGATATTACTCTGGAATACTACGACGGTGATTCCTGGGAAACTGTTGAAGCATCCGAGGATATTCTGACGGGAGACCTTTGGGAGCCCGGCTACGTTGACGTAGCTTACCTCAGAATCAAGAACGCGGGCTCTCTTGCGCTCAAGTACAATCTCGGAGTAAATATTGTTTCCGAAACGCCCGGAGTCAACAAGGCAGGCGAAAGCTTCAAGCTCTCCGATTACATTTACTATGACGTAGAAGAGCTTGCTGTCACCGATACCGCTCCTTTTGCTCCTTACGCATCGCGCGAGGCGGCTATGGCGATCGCTACCGAGAAGACTCTCATCTCTGCAGGCTACTCGAAGTCCGGCACGCTTCTTCCCACGGATGGCTATGTTTACCTCGCAATGGTCGTTTATATGCCCACTACCGTTGATAACGTTGCAAACCACAACGGCAAGGACGTTCCCCAGATCAATCTCGGTATCAACGTAATGGCTACTCAGCTCGCCGCTGAAAGCGATAGCTTTGGTACCGACTATGATGCAGATGCTCCTTGGATGGGCGGCGTAGATACTGCTTGGTATTTTGCGGATCCCGATGCTACCACGTTTACCCTTAGCACTGCTGAGGAGCTGGCGGGCTTTGCAGCAATAGTTAACGGTACAGCTTCTGCAACTGCGGTCACTTTTGCGGCAAAGACTGCAACGACTGTTCACGACGATTTCGCTGGGCAGACAGTCAAACTGGGGGCAGATCTTGATCTCAGCGGCATTGATTGGACACCGATCGGACGGATTGGCGCCTCTTCCACCGATTTTACCTATGCTTTCAGAGGAACCTTTGACGGCCAGAATCATACCGTTTCGAATTTGGATGTAAACACTGATGGTTGGGCCGGATTTTTCGGTATTGCGTACAAGGCAGATATCAAAAATCTGAAGATTGATGGTGCTTCCATTCGCGCCAACCGTATGGCAGGTACCGTTGTCGGACAGCTTTACGGCAGCATCGACAATTGCCATGCTGAAGACATTGAGATTATAGTTACGCCTAATGCCGTAGGAGAGTCCTACGACAATGGTGATAAGGTCGGCGGTATCGTCGGTTGGATCGGCGATAACGGAAACAACCGTACTCTGACGAATTGCTCTGTAAACGCAGCCCGAATTGGCGCTTATCGTGATGTCGGTGGTATTGCGGGTTACGTTGCTTATTCTACTACGATCTCCGGCAACAAGGTTGATAACCTTGAAATTACAGTGGATCAGACAACTCACTTCTATGGAGAGAAGGATCCCAATGCAGGTGCAATCTGGGGTAGAAATTCGGTAAGCAGCACCGGTGTCGGTGTAACCGACGAAAACAATACCCAAGGTGAGGAAATCACGATCGTCTCTACTGTTTCGAAGGGTGGTCTCACCTATAAGAATAACGGCGTGACCAATGAGATCACGCTCTACCTTGTGCCTGCGGATTATGAAGGCACGACCGTAAACGTAGCTGATGGCACCACGAACATCGGCGGTTATGCGTTTGCATATAACTCGAATATCGAGAAGATCGTTCTGCCGTCTACTGTAACCACGTTGAATGATCGCGCCTTCCGCGACACCTCTGCTTCTACTGTAGTTCTGAATGAGGGCTTGACCAACATCAGTTATCAAGCGTTCCGTAATGCCTCGAATTTGAAGACGGTCGAGATCCCCTCTACTGTTACCACCATTTCGAAGGAAGCGTTCCAGAACAGCGGTATTGAGGAGCTTGTCATTCCTGCAAACGTAACTACCATTGAATACGGTGGCCTGCGCGATATGAAGAGTCTCGTTTCGGTTACGATCGAGGGTAATGTAGATATTCCTGTGTATGCCTTCCGTGCGTGCACAAAACTCAGAACCGTTATTCTGAAGGGGGACAATGTAACCTTTGGTGGCGGTTCTCGAGGTATGATCTTCACCAACAAGGAAAATGGTGACGGTTCTGCAATTACTGTTCTGGTTGAGAACGAGACTGTCAAGGAACGGCTCCTCGCTGCTGATACTGCGGCGAAGGATTACGGCGGATATACGATTATTGTCGGTGCCGACAAGGTTGTTAGTGACCCCGCAGAACTTACAGAGGCTCTTCAGAATGCAAATCCCGGTGACACGATCATTCTTCTCGAAGATGTAAAATCTGAGGCTGCTACTACTGCTCCCTATGGAAACAAGTATGCATTTAAGCTCGATGGCGGTGTTCTGGATGGAAACGGAAATGAGCTGTATATGGAATGCTATGGTGATGACTATGGCATTATGACCTCCGGTGGTACGGTGAAAAACATCACCATCAAGGAGGGCTGCCGCGCGATTATGATCATGTATCCGACCGCGGATATCATTCTCGATAACGTCAACATTGGCGGAGACGGCGTTCTTTATCCGATCAACACGGGTGAAAAAGGCGCGGATAATGTCAACCTCATCGTAACCAACTCCACCCTTGCGGGATGGACGAGTTTCTCGAATATTGAAAGCGCAACCTTTACGAATGTCAAATTCGAGCAGGGAACCTATTACAATAACATTTACGGTCGCGTTCTGAAGCCTTATGTTAATACTACGCTGACAAACTGCTCCTTCGTTGAGCATATGAATCTTGATCTGAGCGGACTTGTTGAGGGTCAGAAGGTCACGTTCACAAACTGCACTGTTAATGGCCAGGCAGTTACGGCCGGCGTATTTACTATTCCTACAACAGATGCAGAGTATGATACGGAGCTGTTCACCGTAGATCTTCCTTCCTGGGCAACCTCGATTGAAGATTGTGTAGTATTCAGCTAATTAAAGAATTCAGATTCTCTTTTGAATCACAACCCGATCCCCGAGCCAATGCTTCGGCATTCGGCTCGGGGTGTATTATATAGCGGCATATGCCGCTTTTTTTCTTTGAAAAGAATCTTTTGGAGAACGAATGAAAAGAAGTGAAAACGCTTGACTTTTCTCACGAAAAAAGGTATAATATAAGATGTGTATTTATGGCATAATATCGGGAGAAAAGAAGCAAATGTGCGAGGAAAAGAATTGCAGTGCGGTTTTTGATGCATTTGACGTCGAACAGCCGTATATTGACGCCGTGTGGGCGGAAAACGAGCGGATCTTCGGTGAAACGGGCAAGCGGCCGCAGGCTTTTATCGAGACCTTCGGCTGTCAGCAGAATGAGGCAGACAGCGAGCGGATCGCGGGTATGGCTGTCCGTATGGGCTACGGGATCACCGATTCACCCGATGACGCATCTTTGATCGTCGTGAATACCTGCGCCGTCCGCGAGCACGCCGAGAAACGAGCACTCTCCTTTATCGGTCAGTACAAAAAGCTGAAGGAGAGGGATCCAAGCCTTCTCATCGGTGTCGGAGGCTGTATGGTGTCCCAGGAGCACCGCGTGGAGCAGATCAAGCGGAGCTACCCATACGTTGATTTTGTTTTCGGCACCTCCTCCTTCTACCGTTTGCCCGAGCTGATCGTGAAAAAGAGGCAGATCGGCAAGCGCATTTTCTGTTCACAGCACGAGCACGTTGTGCCCGAGCATCTGCCCGTTCGCCGTGCGAGTGATTACCGCGCGTGGGTGTCGGTGATGTATGGATGCAACAATTTCTGCACCTATTGCATCGTTCCGTACGTCAGGGGCAGGGAGCGCAGCCGTGACCGTCTGGATATTGTAAGCGAGGTGCGTGAGCTCATCGAATCGGGATACAAGGACATCACGCTCCTTGGGCAAAACGTCAATTCCTACGGCAAGGACAGGGGAGACGGCTACACCTTCCCCGACCTTCTTGAGGAGCTTGCGGCGATTCCCGGTGATTATCTTCTGCGCTTTATGACGAGCCATCCGAAGGATGCGTCCGACCGACTCATTGAGGTGATGGCGCGAAACCCGCATATTGCGAAATGCTTCCATTTACCGATGCAGGCGGGAAGCGACGACGTGCTCCGCCGTATGAATCGGAAGTATGATTTCGCACGGTACTACTCCATCATTGAGAAGATCCGCCGCGAAATGCCCGAATGTGTGATCACGTCGGACATTATGGTCGGCTTCCCGGGGGAGCGTGACGAGGACTTTGAGGAAACACTCCGCGCGCTCGAAAGGGTGCGCTTTGATATGACCTATTCCTTCATCTATTCGCCCCGAAAGGGAACGCCTGCCGCCGAAGAGGAGCAGGTCCCCGACGCTGTGAAGAGTCAGCGCTTTAACAGACTTCTTGAGGTGCAAAACGCGATCTCGTGTGAAAAGAATCAGCCTGCCGTCGGGCGTGTGCTTCGCGTTTTATGCGACGGCATCAGCAAGAACGATCCCGCGTTTTATTCGGGACGCACCGAGGGCAACAAGCTTGTGTTCTTCCGCGGCGAACCGGGGGATCGCGGATGCTTTTTAAACGTCAGGATCGATTCCGCAGAGTCCTTTGCACTGTACGGCGAGGTCGTACGATAAGAATCAGAAAATTTGAAACGGAGATATAGAAATGAACGAAACCAAAAACAGTATCCCTGCGGAGATCGCAGGAAACGAAGGAAACAGTGAGATCTTTCGCCTTGCGGCAGAGCTCGGACGTGCGATCAAGCAGGATCCGCGTATGATCCGCTTTGAAAATGCCAAGGCGGCATACGAAAGTGACGAAAAGCTTCAGAAGCTTCTTTCCGAGTATGACGTACAGCAGGCGGCGATGCAGCAAATGGCAACCGATCCCGACAGGGACACGCATCTCGTCGATATGGTCAGGGATCGAATCAACGAGCTTTACGAAGAGATCCTTGCGTGTCCTGCGTTCGGAGAGCTTCTTACGGCTCAGAGCGAATCGGGCAAGCTGATGGATTCGGTCAATAACACGATCTCCTATATGATCACGGGAAAGCTTCCCGAGTGCTCACATGACTGTTCGTCCTGCGGGGGTTCTTGCCAAAAATAAGCGATAAACGCACATAAGAAAGCGGGGAAACGCGATATGACTCCGATGATGGAGCAATATTTTGAAATCAAAAATCAATATAAGGACTACCTCCTGTTTTACCGTCTCGGTGACTTTTACGAGATGTTTTTTGACGACGCGATCCTCGCGTCCCGCGAGCTCGAGCTTACCTTGACGGGCAGAGACTGCGGAGAATCGGAGCGAGCGCCAATGTGCGGCGTTCCGTTCCACAGCGCGGAGATGTACATCGGTAAGCTGATCTCGAAGAACTATAAGGTCGCGATCTGTGAGCAGACCGAGGATCCCTCGAAGGCGAAGGGACTTGTGAAGCGCGAGGTAATCCGTGTGATTACCCCCGGCACGGTCATTGAGTCGACGCTCCTTTCGGAGCAGAGAAACAATTATCTTTGCTCGCTTTACATCGGTGAATTCCGTCACGGCGTATGCTTTTGCGACGTTTCGACGGGCGAGATCTATGCGACGTCGATCGGTGGCGACGCGATGGATGCACGTCTCCAGAGCGAGCTTGGCACGTATGCACCGAGTGAGGTCGTATCAAATCTGACCGCAAAGAAAATGAATACCTACTCCCGTACGGCAGACTTTATTACGGGACGCCTTTCTGCTGTGTTGACCGAAAACCAGCCTACGCGGTTTGAGTATGAGGACGCGAAGGCACTTTGCACGGGGCAGTTCGGCGAAAGCCTCAAGGAGGAGACACTTCAGGATCGCGCCCTCGTTTCGGCGGTCGGTGCGCTTCTTTCTTACCTCGCGGAAATGCAAAAGAAGGATATTTCCTACATCCGCGAGCTTCGCGTTTATTCAGACGGACAGTACCTCGAAATGGATATGAGCACGCGTCGCAATCTCGAGTTGACCGAAACGATGCGCTCGAAGGAAAAGAAGGGCTCGCTCCTGTGGGTGCTCGATAAGACCGTGACCGCCGCAGGCGCACGTCTGCTCCGTAAATGGGTCGAGCATCCGCTGATCAACGTCGCCCGCATCAACGAGCGGCAGGGGGCGATCGAGGAGCTTGCGAACAGCTATATGAAAAGGGAAGAGCTTTCGGAGCTTCTGAGGAGCGTGCTCGATCTCGAGCGTCTGATCACGAAGATCGTTTACGGAACGGCAAATGCCAAGGATCTGCGAGCGATCGCCGTTACGGCATCGGTGCTCCCCGAGATCAAGGCACTTCTTGCAGATTCGAAAAGCCCCGAGCTTTCAAAGCTTTACGAGGAGCTTGATCTTCTCGAGGATATTTCCTCGATGATCGAAAAGGCGATCGTTGACGATCCGCCCTTCCTTGTGAGAGAGGGTGGAATGATCCGCGAGGGATACAACGCAGATGTTGATTATCTCCGCTCGATCGCGATGGGAGGAAAGTCCTGGATCGAGCAGATGACGCTTTCCGAACGGGAGCGCACGGGCATCAAGAACCTGAAGATCGGGTATAATAAGGTGTTCGGCTATTACATAGAGGTCACCAATTCCTATAAGGAGCTCGTTCCTTCGGAATACATCCGAAAGCAGACCCTTGTCGGCGCGGAGCGCTATATTACCGACGAGCTGAAAACGAAGGAGTCCGAGATCCTCGGTGCATCCGACCGTCTTTGGAGTCTCGAATACGAGCTGTTTCAGGAGATCCGATCGGCGGTTGCGCGGGAGGACGGACGTATTCAGAAAACCGCCGCGCTTCTTGCGACGCTTGACGTGTATCTCTCGCTTGCCAATGTGGCGACGCGGAATCATTACGTCCGCCCCGAGGTCGATCAGTCGGACAAGATCGAGATCAAGGATGGCAGACATCCCGTAGTTGAGCAGTTTGTGAAGGATACCTATTTCGTTCCGAACGATGCAAAGCTTGACCTCGAGAAGAACCGTCTGATGCTGATTACGGGTCCTAATATGGCAGGTAAATCGACCTATATGCGCCAGGTCGCGCTGATCACGGTGATGGCGCAGATCGGCTCGTTCGTTCCTGCCGCGGAGGCGCGGATCGGTATCGTCGACAAGGTCTTTACCCGTGTCGGTGCATCCGATGATCTCGCATCGGGGCAGTCGACCTTTATGCTTGAAATGAACGAGGTCGCGTACATCCTGCAGAATGCAACGCGGAAGTCGCTGATCATTTACGACGAGGTCGGACGCGGCACCTCAACCTTTGACGGTATGAGCATCGCGCGCGCCATCGTTGAATATACCTGTAGCCGCAAGATCGGCGCGAAAACGCTGTTTGCGACTCACTATCACGAGCTGACAACGCTTGAAGAGGAGCTTGAGGGTGTTGTAAATTACAATATCGCTGCAAAGAAGCGCGGGGACAACATCACCTTCCTCCGTAAGATCGTGCGCGGCTCGACCGACGACAGCTACGGCATTGAGGTTGCAAAGCTTGCGGGTGTTCCGAACGAGGTCATCCGCCGTGCGAAGGAAATCCTCCGAACGGTCGAGGCAAGCGCGCGTGCACTGTCGCTTTCGGGCGATGCCCCTAAGGAGGAAGAAAAGGACGATACGCTGATCACCTTTGACGACTGCATTTCGGAGCAGGTGATCGATGAACTAAAGAAGGTCGATCTCAATACGCTCTCACCCTTTGAATGTATGACCTTCCTCTTTAATCTGCAAAAGAGACTGAAATGATAAAATTCTAATGATCCGACGAAAGGAGGAAGCCGATATGCCGAAAATCAATATACTTCCGTTTTCCGTTGCCAATCTGATCGCCGCAGGCGAGGTCGTAGATCGCCCTGCATCGGTCGTGAAGGAGCTGATGGAGAACGCGATCGACGCAGGTGCGACGAGCATCACGGTCGAAATCCAGCACGGCGGCGTTACCTTCCTTCGTGTGTCGGATAACGGATGCGGAATGGAGCCCGAGGATCTGCCCGTGGCGGTCTGTCGTCATGCGACAAGTAAGATCCGTGACGCTTCGGATCTTGACGGGATCATTACCCTCGGCTTTCGCGGTGAGGCACTTGCCGCCACTGCGGCGGTTTCCGAGATGCGTATCATTTCAAAGGTACACGGCGCGGAATTCGGTGCCGCTCTGACCGTACACGGCGGCGAGGTCGTATCTCTTGAGGAGCAGGGCTGCTCGAACGGAACGACCGTGATCGTGGAAAATCTCTTTTACAACGTCCCCGCACGCCGAAAATTTTTGAAGCGTGACGCGACCGAGGCGATGGCAGTCGGCGCGAACGTCGAGAAGGTTGCACTCTCGCATCCTGAGATCGCCATTCGGTTCATCAGCGATGGTGCTGTGAAGCTTGAGACCTCGGGTGACGGTCAGCTGAAAAGCGTGATCTACGCTGTTTTCGGTAAGGATTTTGCCTCGCGTATGATCTACGTCGAGGGTGGGAACGACGGCATCCGTGTGACGGGCTGTATCGGCAGATCCGATAACGTCAAGTCAAATCGCAATTATCAGAATTATTTCCTCAATGGACGCTACGTGCGCAGTAAGACCGCCTGCGCGGCGGTCGAGCAGGCATATGTCTCCTTCCTGCCGCCCGAGAAGTTTCCGTGCTGTGTGCTTTACATTACGCTGAATCCTTCTGCGGTAGACGTAAACGTACATCCCGCGAAGCTTGAGGTAAAGTTTTCAAATGAAAAGCCTGTGTTCGAGGCGATCTATTATACCGTTCGCGCGGCGCTTGAGGAAAACCGAACGCGCCCCTCGATGGTACTTCCTACGGCAGGACAACGTACACCCGAGCGAATGACGGCGGAGGAGTACCGCAAAACTGCGGGAACTGCCGAAAAGCGTGTGACGAATGCGTTCGTCCCCGTAGACGATCGCACGTTCACAAAGGAAAAAAATACGCAGATGCGTATGACGATGCCCGAGGTCGTTCCCGAGCGTCCGGCGTCGCCTGCACCAATGCCGAAACCGATTTCGAAGAACGGCTTTTCGGTATCTGACCGCAAGGACACAGCGCCTTCTGCGAATGCCGCGCTGTCCGAGAAGAAGGGCGCGGAGCCCATTTCGGTACCGAGCGAGAAAATAACTCCTATGCCGATACCTGCGAGCGATCCCAAAGAAGATCGGATGAAAAAAGCAGAGGAGATCGTCGGGACGGAGATACCGCACACGGCTGATTTTGTTTCGTCCTCGGGTGCACCCGCAGTGGTCGCACCGAAGGTCACGGAGTCATCTGCTCCCCCCGCGGCGATCCCCGAATACCGTATCATCGGTGAGGCGTTTCATTCGTATGTGATCGTTGAAAAATACGATCCCGAAAATCCGATCGTCTTGCTTGTTGATAAGCACGCGGCACACGAGCGGATCATTTTCGAGCAGCTTAAGGCGGGGATGCGGAAGGGAATCGAGAGTGGAGAGCGCATCTCTCAGCTTTTGATGCTTCCGATTGACTTTATGCTGACAGCCGCAGAGATCGAGTCGCTGAATCAGTACCGAAAAGAAATCGAGGAGCTTGGCTTCGTGTTTGAGACCGGTATACATACGATCAGCGTGTCGGAGATCCCCGAGGGCATTCGGCAGGATGCGGTTGCCGATTTTTTCGGCGTGATCGCGGGACGACTTCTCGACAATACGGGAGGCGTTGCACTCACGAGGGATATCCTCTTTGAAAAAGCCCTGTACCAGGCATCCTGTAAGGCGGCTGTCAAGGCGGGGCGTGAATATGCCGACGAGCATATCGAATACATCATAGATTCTCTGATGAAGCTTCCCGATATTACCTTCTGCCCACATGGCAGACCGGTCGCGATGGAGCTGTCGAAAAAAACGATCGACCGTCAGTTTAAGAGAACCTGATAATGTGGTCTTAAAAAAGAAATCCATCCTTGCTCTTTTTAGCGAGTGATTTTCTCAATGTGAGAAAGGAAATAATGAATATGTTTGATCTGTTGAAAAAGGAAGGCCGTGCGCGTAGAGGCGTACTGCATACCGTGCACGGGGATATTCAGACGCCCGTGTTTATGAACGTCGGAACCTGTGCCGCGATCAAGGGTGGCATTTCCGCCGCCGATCTCCGCGAGCTGAATTGTCAGGTAGAGCTTTCGAACACCTATCATCTGCACATTCGTCCGGGTGATAAGCTCATTCGCGATATGGGCGGCCTTCATAAATTTATGAATTGGGACAAGCCGATCCTGACCGACAGCGGCGGATTTCAGGTATTTTCTCTCGCACAGCTCCGTAAGATCACTGAGGAGGGTGTCAGATTCGCGTCGCATATCGACGGTAAGCGGATCTTTATGGGACCCGAGGAGAGTATGCAGATCCAGTCGAATCTCGGCTCGACGATCGCGATGGCGTTTGATGAATGCGTTGAAAATCCCGCGCCGTACGACTACGTAAAGAAGTCCTCCGAGCGAACGATCCGTTGGCTCGTGCGCTGTAAGACCGAAATGGCACGGCTCAATGCGCTTCCCGACACCGTGAATCCGCATCAGCTCCTGTTCGGCATCAATCAAGGCGGTACGTACGACGATCTCCGCGTTGAAAATATGAAGGAGATCGCAAAGCTCGATCTCGACGGCTATGCGATCGGCGGACTTGCGGTCGGTGAGGAGACTGACGTGATGTATCACATCATTGACGTCGTTGAGCCGCATATGCCTGTCGAGAAGCCTCGCTATCTGATGGGTGTCGGCACACCCTGCAACATCGTTGAGGCGGTGCACAGAGGAGTGGACTTCTTTGACTGCGTTATGCCGAGCCGTAACGCGCGGCACGGAAATCTCTTTACCTGGGGTGGCAAGATCAACGTGATGAACGAAAAGTACAATCGCGATCCCCGTCCGATCGAGCCGGGCTGTCAGTGCCCGACCTGTAAGAATTTCTCGCGCTCATACATCCGTCATCTTCTTAAGGCGAAGGAAATGCTCGGGATGCGTCTTGCGGTTCAGCACAATCTGTATTTCTATAATGATCTGATGCAAAAGATCCGTGATGCGCTCGACAGCGGTACGTTTGAAGAATTCTACGAGAAGTATCACATCTCTCTCGGCGAGCGTCTCGACGATTGATTTTTCTATTATTTGGAGGTTACTATGCTTTTATCGGAGGCACTTTGTAAAGAGGTCCTTTCCGTGGCGATGTCCACGGGAGCGGATTTCGCGGAGCTGTTCGGTGAATATACAAAAAAGGAATCGATCCAGTTTGCGGACGGAAAGATCAACCGCATCCAGAATAACGTTCTGTCGGGCGTCGGCGTTCGCGCCTTCATCGGCACGCGCACGGTTTATGCATCCACGACCGATATGTCCCGCGCAGGACTTCTCAGCTGCGCTTCATCGGTAGCGGGGGCGCTCGGAGAATCGAAGACGCTTGTCTCGATCCGTCTCACCGAGCGTATTTTCCCAAACGTTCATCCCGTTAAGATCCTGCCGCACAGCGCCGATATGAAGATGAAGACCGATCTCCTCCGCAGCGGATGCACGGCGGCAAGAGAATCGAGCCCCCTCATTTCACAGGTCACGGGAAATCTCGCGTCGGTCGATCATACCATTCTCGTTGCAAACAGCGAGGGACTTTACACGACCGATCGTCACGTCCGTACGCGTATGGCGATCAGCGCGGTTGCGTCAAAGGACGGTGAGAATCAGTCGGGCTTTTACGGCCCGGGGCGCGGAATGGGACTTGAATTTTTCGAGCTCATCTCACCCGAAGCGATCGGTAAACGAGCGGCAGATCAGGCGCTCGTCAATCTCCGCGCCGATTACTGTAAGGCGGGACAGATGGCCGTTGCGATCGAAAACGGCTTCGGCGGCGTCATTTTCCACGAGGCGTGCGGGCATTCGCTTGAAGCGACCTCGGTCGCGATCGGTGCGTCGCAGATGGCAGGCAAGCTCGGCCAGATGATCGCAAACCCGAAGGTGACGGCGATCGACGACGGCACGATCCCCGGTGCTTGGGGAAGCACCAACATCGATGACGAGGGAAATCCGACACAGAGAAACGTCTTGATCGAGAACGGCGTTCTCAAAAATTATATGATCGACCGTCTCGGCTCTCGCCGTATGAGAATGCCTGTGACGGGAAACAGCCGTCGCGAAAGCTACTGTTATGAGCCGACCTCGCGTATGACCAATACCTATATTGCGAACGGCCCCGACAAAAATGAGGATATCATCAAGTCGATCGAATACGGTATCTATGCAAAGAGTATGGGTGGCGGAAGCGTGAATCCGCTGACGGGAGCGTTCAATTTCGCGGTCAGTGAGGGTTATATGATCAGAAACGGCGAGATCTGCGAGCCTGTTCGCGGCGCGTCACTGATCGGAACCGGGTCGGAGATTCTGAAGGACATTGATATGGTCGGACAGAATATGGAGACCGGTCAGGGAATGTGCGGCTCCTCAAGCGGCAGTATCCCGACCGACGTAGGCCAGCCCCTGATCCGTGTTTCGAAGATCACGGTCGGTGGCAGATAAGGAGGCGCGGATATGGAATTCACGAAGCTTAAGGAACGGCTGAAGCTCGTTGCGAATATGGCGGGGCTGTCGGCATATGAGATCTATTATTCGAAAGAAAGCAGCATCAGCGCAGAGACTCTGAAGGATGAGATCAGCGCATTTTCCTCGGGCTCCGGGGCGGGCATTTGCTTCCGTTGTATCGTGGACGGAAAGATGGGATATGCATCGACCGAGCTTATGACCGAGGAGGAGATGGAAGCGCTCGTTTTCCGTGCGATCGACAACGCGATGTATCAGGATTATGACGACGAGGTCTTTATTTACAGGGGCTCAAAGGAGTACGAGACGGTCATGGCTCTTCCGCCCGAAATGCCTTCGGCGGCGGCTCTCAAGGACGCAGCGCTCGCGATCCAAAGAAACACCTACGCATCAAGCGATAAGGTGACGGACGGTACGCAGTCATCGACCTTTGCCTTTGAAACGACGATCTCGATCTCGAACTCCTACGGACTCGAGCTGACGAATCACGTTGGAAATGTCGGATGCTTTGCGGAATCGGTCGTAAAGGATGGTGAGGATTCGCAGTTTGCTTACGAAATGGCGCAAGGTATCGATCCCGAAAACTATGCGGAAATTTCGAAAAAGGCAACCGAGCGTGCGCTCCGTAAGCTCGGCGCCACCTGCATTCCCTCCGGAAAATACAACATCGTATTTTCAAACCGTGCCGCGGCGTCTCTCCTTTCGGCATTTTGGGGCGTGTTCTCGGCGAAGAACGTCCAGCTTGGGCTTTCGCTTCTGAAGGATAAGGAGGGGCAGGAGATCGCATCCTCGGCGGTTACGATTGTTGACGATCCGATGCGCGAGGGCTGTCCGATCCAGACGTCCTTTGACTCCGAGGGCGTTGCCGCACATCGGAAAAACGTTGTCGAAAACGGCATCCTCAACACGCTCCTCTACGACCTTTCGACTGCGAAGAAGGCGGGTAAGGAGTCTACGGGAAATGGACTTCGCGGAGGATACAGCGGTGCTGTCGGTATCGCACCCTTCAACTTCTATCTGAGGCCGAGCGAGACCTCCCTTAGTGCGCTTTTCGAAAAAGCAGGGGACGGCAGCATTTACGTCACCGCTCTGAAGGGACTCCACGCGGGTGCGAATGCCGTTACGGGTGACTTCTCGATCGAAAGCGAGGGCTTCCTCGTTGAAGGCGGTAAAGAAGGAAAGGCGATCCGTTCCTTTACCGTAGCGGGAAATTTCTTCGATCTTCTGAAGTCGATTGACACGGTCGGTAATGACCTTTACTTCGGCATCCCGGGAGGCTTCACTCTCTTCGGCGCACCCTCGGTGCTTGTGAAGGGTATGAGCGTTGCGGGCAAGGATGAGTGATCCGATCCTCAAAATTGCAGCGCTGCTTATGTGGAGCGCAGAATCATTGATACGCTTGTAAAAAACAGAAGGGGTTGAGCCGAATTACGGCTCAACCCCTTTCACTATAGATCTTTATTGTTTTTATAGGTAATGCATTCGTTCAGAAACGCCTCGATATTCTCGATCGGCGTCCCTCGCCCCACCATTTCGTGAATGCGCGAGGAGGACGGGGAGGTGATCCGAAGCGAATCGCCGCACGAACTTCTTCACGTGAAAGCATATTAAATTTCCTTTCTTGCGTTTTCTTTACATTTGTGTTTTACCCGAACAGCGTTCGATTTACAATGCTTTCAAGATATTCCTGTCTGCCGCTCGAAACGAGTGGGCAGGTGCCGAGCTTCTCTGCGTATGCGGCAAGCTCAGAAAGCGTTGCGTTTCCGCTTCTGATTTTTTTACCGATCTCGCTGTCGAAGCTCGCGTATCTCTTTTCGATGAAGGCATCAAGCTCGCCGTTTTCGATCAGCTCTGCTGCCTTAATGAGACCGAGCGCGAAGGTGTCCATTCCGAGAATGTAGGCGTGGAACATATCCTCATAGGTGTTGCTCGGACGGCGGTTCTTTGCGTCAAAGTTGAAGCCGCCCGTAAGACCGCCCGCCTTCAGGACTTCATACATACAAAGGGTGCTTTCATAAACGTCGAAGGGGAATTCGTCGGTGTCCCAGCCGAGCAGGGAGTCGCCCTGGTTTGCGTCGATTGAGCCGAGCATACCGTTGATCGCGGAAATTCTCAGCTCATGCTGGAAGGTGTGCCCCGCGAGTGTTGCGTGATTTGCCTCAATATTTATTTTGAAATCCTTGTCAAGGCCATACTGACGCAGGAAGCCGATCGCCGTTGCCGCGTCGAAGTCATACTGATGCTTCATCGGCTCCTTCGGCTTCGGCTCGATATAGAAGTCGCCCGTGAAGCCGATGCTTCTGCCGTACTCGACTGCCATTTTCATAAGAGCGGCAATGTTCTCCTGCTCGAGCTTGACGTCGGTGTTGAGGAGGGTCTCATAGCCCTCGCGACCACCCCAGAAGACGTAGCCCCTGCCGCCGAGCTTTACCGTAAGCTCAAGCGCCTTCTTGATCTGTGCCGCCGCGAAGCAGTAAACGTCGACCGAGGAGGTGCTTCCCGCACCGTTCATAAAGCGCGGATTCGAGAACATATTTGCCGTACCCCAAAGGCACTTGATGTCCGTGCCCTTCATTTTTTCGAGGATGTAATCGGAGATCTCGTCAAGACGGCGGTTTGTCTCGTTGATGTCCTCCGCCTCGGGAACGATATCGACGTCATGGAAGCAAAAATACTTAATGCCGAGCTTCTGCATAAATTCAAAGCCCGCGTCGACCTTTCTCTTGGCGTGCTCCATCGTGCCCTTATCGGCACCGAAGCTCTTGTCGGCGGTGTCTCTGCCGAACATATCGGTGCCCGCGGCACAGAGATTGTGCCACCAAGCCATCGCGAAGGGAAGATGCTCAGACATCTTCTTGCCCATAATGATCCTGTCGGCATCGTAGTATCGGAATGCAAGTGGGTTTTTCGAGTTCTTGCCCTCGTATCTGATCGTCTCAATGCCCTTGAAAATTTCGCTCATAATATCACTCCTTTATGTCCTCGTACAGCTCTTTGACTGCGGGATATATTTTACGGTATTTTTTATATTTTTCTGCGTACAGCTCTGCGAGCGCGGGCTCGGGCTTTACGATTTCCCTGATTTGAAGAAGCCGATTCGCCCCCGTCTTTACGTCAGGAAAATGCCCTGCCGCAACCATAGTGAGGATCACGGCGCCGTATCCGGGACCCTCCTCTACGGCAGGCAGTTGAAGCTCAATGTTCAAAACACTCGCGAGGATCTGCCTCCACAGTCGGGATTTCGCGCCGCCTCCGCAAAGACAGCTTGATTTTACGGAAACGCCGAGCGCTTCCATCTCGTCAAGATTGTGCTTGATCGCAAATGCAACGCCTTCGAGTACCGCGAGATATAGCTGCGATCTGTCCGTATTCGGTCGGAGACCGATGAACATTCCCGTCGCGTTCGTGTCGTTGATCGGGCCTCGCTCACCCATCAGATAGGGCAGGAAAAAGACCTCGTTCTTGCCGAGCAGAGTGAGATCCACTCTCTCCGCCTCTGCCGTGTAATCCTTCGTGTTCAGCACCTCGCTGCAGAACCATTTGTTGCACGATGCCGCTGAGAGAACGACGCCCATCAGATGAAATCCGCCGTCTGCGTGGCAGAAGGAATGGATCGCCTTATCGGCAGCACCTGAAAAGCGGTCACTCGAGACAAAGATTGTTCCCGACGTACCGAGGGAAATGTTGCAGCTGTTGTCTCCGACGGCGTCCGTTCCGATTGCCGCCGCTGCGTTATCGCCCGCGCCTGCCACGACGATCGTGCTTTCGGATATCCCGAGCTCCTCTGCAATACTTGGGAGCACGGTGCCTATGATCTCATAGCTTTCGTAAAGCCGCGGCAGCTGTGCTTCCGATATACCGCATAGGTCAAGCATCTCCTTCGACCAGCATTTGTTCTTGACGTCAAGCAGTAATAGACCCGAGGCGTCGGAGAAATCGGTCGCGTGAACGCCCGTGAGGAGATAATTGACGTAGTCCTTCGGGAGCATAATTTTCCGGATCCTTGAAAAATTCTCGGGCTCGTTTTTTCGCATCCATAAAAGCTTCGGTGCTGTGAATCCCGCAAAGGCGATGTTTCCCGTGTAGTCAAACAGAGCTTCCTTACCGACCGTTTCGTTAAGATACGCTGTTTCCTTATCGGTGCGACCGTCATTCCAAAGAATTGCTCTTCGAATCACCTCGTCCTTCTCGTCGAGTATGACGAGACCGTGCATTTGTCCCGCAACGCCGATGCCGCGGATAAGCTGTCCGTCGATGCCTTGTATCAGCTCGGGGATCGCCTCGCGGATCGCACTCCAAAAGTCAAGAGGTGACTGCTCGCTATATCCCGCTTGCGGATAGTAAACGGGGTATTCTCTTGTCACTGTTTTTTGTATCCTTCCGTCTCCGTCGCATAGCATCAGCTTTACCGAGGAGGTTCCGAGATCAATGCCGATATAATATTCCATAGCTTCTCCTTCCCAAAAAGAGATCTGTAATTTTATTTTAGCAAATACACCTTGACAAATCGCGCCAAATAGCATATAATAAGTAGACAATATTTAACCTTTTGCGTTGAGGTGCTCTATGTTTTACGAATCGCACAACTCCTTTTACGGGGATTCCTTAAAAATAGAGATGGGAAAAGACTTCTCCTTTCCGTCTCATCTGCACTCGAGCTTTGAATTTATAACGGTTATGAGCGGTGAGATGGTAATAAATGTGGACAAAAAGCAATATGTGATACGAACGGGCGAGGCACTCTTGATCTTCCCGAATCAGGTGCATTCGCTTGAAACGCCCGAGCACAGCAGTCACTGCCTTTGTATCTTCTCTCCGAAGCTTGTGCAGGGATATAGCGACGTTTTCCTCACAAAACACCCGAAGGACCATAAATTCTGTCCGAATCCCTTCTACGTCGCTCAGCTGTCCGATGCCGGCGGCTTTTGGAATTCCCTCCGGGCAAAGGGGCTTCTCTATTCGCTTTGCGCGGAGTTTGATTCGTGTGCCGAGTACGAGGATCGGGACAACAAGGCAGAGTATCTTTTGCCGAGGATCTTTCGGTTTGTGGAGGCAAATTTCAAGAAGACCTGCACGCTTGAGGCGCTTTCGGAAAGCACGTCGTATCACAGCGTGTATCTCTCACGGTACTTCAAGCGGTGTACGGGGCTTTCTTATACTGATTACGTAAACCGCTATCGCGTCAACGAGGCACGATATATTCTGAAGAACATCGATCAAAGTATTTTGCAAACGGCTTACGACTGCGGCTTTGAATCTCTCAGAAATTTCAACCGATGCTTCAAAAAGATCACGGGAATGACCCCGAGCGAATATAGAGCAAAGAGGGAAGCGTGAGGTTTATGCGCGTTATGAGTATTCACGAGATATGTATTTAAGAACGGTTGTAAAACCAAAAGAACGGAATGGACTGTAGAGGATTCCGTTCTTTTTTTGTTTTGAAATGTGAAGATTTACTCTTTACAAATCGATCACTTGATGCTATAATGTTTTTATCAAATAGCAGGAGGTGATCCTATGCGCGTGATCGGTATCGGTGAGCTTGGGGGACTTGAGAATCTTGAGATCAAGGAGCTGTTCACGATGCGGCAGCAGTGGAGGGACGGACACACCTTTTATATGAGGACGCCACGGAAGCAAAATGCGCTCCTGTGGTTTTGTGGTGCAGAGGGTTTATTTACAATAAAAAATGGCAGAAGCCTTTCGGTTCCGCGAGGTGCGCTTGTTTTGATCCCGCAGGGGGCGGAGTATGCGCTGACCTTTCTGAACTGCGAAAAGGTGACGACCCTGCTTCTTGAGTTTTGCCTTTTTTCGAACGGTGAGCCGTTTGTGCCTTCCGATGATATTTTAATTCTGGACGAGAACCTTTCGGATCGGCGGATCAAAGAACTGTTACTGGAGCTTTATGAGGAATACAAGATGCCAACGAGGCCCTATCTGTCGCTCAGGAGTGGCTTTTATCGGCTTTTGTCGATGATCGCGACGAGAGAAGAGAGGCGACTTCTCGGAATGCGCGGATTTCGCGCGATAGAAAAAGGAATTCATTATCTTGAAACCGATGCGGATCAAAGCCTTTCGATCGAAGAGATCGCCGAGATGTGCTTTGTTTCTCCCACCTATTTTCGAAGGCTCTTTCACGAATATGCGGGGGTGTCGCCTGCCGCCTATCGTACCAGGCGCAGGATCGAACGTGCGAAGGAGCTGATGGATCGATCGGATGTCTCGATCGCGGAGCTCTCGGACTTACTCGGCTATGATAATCCATCTTATTTTTGCCGTGTGTTCAAAAAAGAAACGGGGATCGCTCCGTCGGAATATCGCCGTTGGAGTATCGAAAAGTGAAGATTTTGTTTCTCTTTGTGCCTTGCTAATTGCAGATGCTGAGAGTATAATACAGTTAACGGTTGCAAAGGGCAACGGGAAAGGAGAAACAGAATGGATAAGATCAAGGTTACGGTCTGGAACGAATTCGTTCACGAGAAGAAGAGCGAGAGCATTGCGCGGATCTATCCGAATGGGATCCACGGAGCGATCGCAGAGGGACTTTTGCAGTACGAAGAATTTGAGGTCTGCACACGCACGATGGATATGCCCGAATACGGGCTTGACGAGGAAACGCTCAGAAATACCGACGTGCTCATTTGGTGGGCGCATCTCAAGCACAAGGATATTCCGGATGAGATCGCAAAGCGCGTGCAGGAGCGAGTTCTCAGCGGAATGGGCTTCATCGTTTTGCATTCCGGACATCTCTGTAAGCCCTTTGTTCGCCTTATGGGAACGGTCTGCCGCTCGAAATGGCGTGAGAACGATGAAAAGGAGAGGATCTGGGTCATCGAGCCCGGACATCCGATCGCAAGGAATTTACCCGAATACATTGAGCTACCCGCGGAGGAGACCTACGGTGAGCGTTTTGAGATTCCCACACCCGACGAGCTCGTATTCGTAAGCTGGTTCTCGGGCGGTGAGGTCTTCCGAAGCGGATGCTGCTTCAGACGCGGACTTGGAAAGATTTTCTACTTCCGTCCCGGTCACGAGGCATATCCGACCTTCTACCGTGATGACATCCGCCAAGTCCTCGCAAATGCGGTCGATTGGGCAAAGCCGTCAAACGGTCCTCGTCCGACGCTTGGAAAATTCGTTCCGCCGCTTGAGGACGTAACGCGAGTAAGCCACGATGATGAATATCATCCGCCCGTGCAGTAAGGGAGGGTAACGAGATGAAGAAAATTCGAGTTGGAATCATTGGTACGGGCGGTATCGCTATGGGACGCCATATCAGAGAGCTTCTGGCGTGTGAGGACGCTGAGATCATTGCACTGTGCGATATTGATCCGAACCGCCTCGGAAAGGCACGTGAAAAGACGGGCGTTTTACCCGAAAAGTGTTATGAAGATTACAGAAAACTGATTGCAGATCCCGACGTTGATGCGGTCGAGATCTGCACCCCGAACTACCTTCACGCTGAAATGGCAATCGCGGCGCTCCGAGCGGGGAAGCCCACAAACCTCGAGAAGCCGATTGCAATGTCATACGATGAGGCGAAAGCGATCGTAGAAGCCGAAAAGACGAGCGGCACGCTTGGTATGACCTGCTTTACGTACCGCTTTATGCCCGCTGTGCGCTATGCTAAGCATCTCGTTGATGAGGGCCTCCTCGGGGACGTCATCGGTCTTAACGTTGCATACCTCAAGAACAGCGCTTTCTGGGAGGGAAGACGACTGGAATGGAGATTTGAGAAGTCAAAGGCGGCGTCGGGTGTCATCGGTGACCTCGGCGTACATCTGATCGACCTCGCACAGCTTCTTGCAGGACAGATCAAAGAGGTCTGCGCCTCTCGCGGCATTGTCGTGAACGAAAGGAAGCGCCTTGACAGCGAGGAGCTTGCTCCCGTTGAGACCGAGGACAGATGCAGCTTTATTGCACACTTTGAAAATGGCGCGGAGGGTTCCTTCCATATTACGCGCTGTGCGATCGGTCATAAAAATACCATCCGATATGACGTTTACGGTACGAAGGGCTCTATCTCGTTCGATCTCAACGATCCGAAGATCCTGACGATCTGTACGGGTGAAGGGGATCCGAAGGATTATAAAACGCGCACCGAGACCGTCCCGCAGGAATACTATCTGACACAGGAGCAGGCATTCGTCCGCGCTGTAGCGGGAGTACGCGATGCGCTCTATCCGACGCTTTCGGACGGCGCAGAGGGACAGCGCGTCGTCGATGCGATTTTGCGCTCTGCCGATGAAAAGCGTTGGGTTGAGGTCTGAATCGAATATAACTGAATATGGAAAAAGGGGTGAGTCAAATGCAAAAATGCATTGGGTACTCACCCCTATATGCGATGTACTATGCTTATGAAAGCGTGATGCGATCGGGGAATGCTTCCTTTCGCATGATCCCCCACATCTTGTCAATATAAGACAGCGTGTAAAAATTCTCGTAATAATGATAGTAAAAGGCGCCCTTTGGTGTCATCTCATAAGTGCCGTTATGCTCCTTGATGAAGCCTGCTCGCTTGGCGATCCAAAGCTCAAGACCATACGCCTTTTTTAGCGGAACACCAAAGAATTTTTCGAAATCGCTCTCTCGCACTCTTGTGCTGTATGCCGTCCAAAAGAGCCAATAGATCATTCGCTGATGCTTGGTGAAGCGGATCGTCAAGGAGGTTGCGGGGGTGTCGGATTGGATACGTCTGCAGTAAGCCTCCACGTCGAAGGTGTTGATCTTGAATTGTTCCTTGAACAGGCTGGTGGCGGAGCAACCGAAGCCGATAAAATTCTCTCTTGTCATAGACGAATAATTGGCGTTCGGCTCACTTGAGAAGGTCCATATCGAATTTCGCGAATATCCCTTGTCTTGGCAGTATTGCGTGATCGAATCCAGAAGCCTTCGCTTTTCTTTTTTCGGCATTTCCTTAACCTGGCTTTTCGTAAAAGTGAAATCTATAAACGGATATATCGCGATATGGTTTGCACCGATAGAAAAAGCCTTGTCAATATCGGATCTTAAATCGTCGTAGGTTTGTCCGGGCAGGGCAAAGATAAAGTCCATAGATACCGTTTCAAAAGGAACAGCCGTCAGGGCTGCTGCAATATTTTCGGCGTCAATTTTCTTTCTGCCGAGAATATATTGATACTTTTCGCAGAATGATTGGATGCCGATGCTGATTTTTGTTACGCCCGCGTCCTTTAAGGCTTGCAGTACCTCTGCGCTTACGTCATCGGGATGAAGCTCAAGCCCGATCTCCTCCGGGATGATAAAGTGCTCGTTCAGCGCGTCGATGATCTCTTTTATGCGGTTCACGGCAAGTGCCGGCGTTCCTCCGCCGAAATATAGCCCTGTCGTTTTTTTTCGTCCCGGATATTGCCCGCCTATCAAGTGGATCTCGTGAATCAAGGAATCGATGTATTTGTCACATAGCTCAGCAGAATACCGAACCTTGCAGTAGGGGCAAAAATTACATATGGTTTTGCAGAAGGGAATATGGATGTATAGCCCGAGGCGTTCGCATTCTGCGAACGGTAATATCCGGTCGTATTCGTTTTTGAAGGTGAAGGGCCGTACTGTTCGGGTAAGCCACATTCTTGTTAAGCTTGTAATAAAACGCATACTACTCTTAGATGTATTTCAGGTATGTGCGAAGCATCTCAAAAATGATCTTGGGATTGCCTCTGAACAAAAGTGTGTATTCGGCAACAAAGAAGTATCCGCATTGCTCACAAAGCCCGGGAACGTCGATACAACGCCCGCATGTGGACAGCTTTCCGTTTTCGATTACAACACACTGGTGACAGGGGGTGGGGAAGCGGTTTTCGATGAGATATGGGAACGCACCTTTGAGGTTGAATACAGGGGCGCCCTCCTTCATCATTTGCGTGATCGTATCGCAGCATTTCGCTTTCTCCTCACGGCTCAGTGCAAGCTGCTTCGTATCGGGATACGGCGTATGAAAGTTGAAAGATACGGCACGAACGTTTTTCGTGTCGCGTGCGGCAAGGCATACGTCCCGAACGCAGTCCTTATTGATCTGATTGATCGCCATATAGAAGCAGATATTATCTGCGGTAGCATTGTTGATGTTCTTCATAATGATGTCGTAGGTGTCCCCGCGAATTTCATTATGGCGTTGTTTATCACCGTCGAGGCTCAAAAGGATCAGATCCGCTTCGGGTAGGTCAATGGGGAAGGTTCCGTTCGTAACCACGTTAACGATAAGAAATCCCATATTTTTTGCCTCGATCACCAGGTCTCTCAGTGTGCGGTCCCCGTCCTTCCACAAAAAGGTCTCGCCTCCGCAGAAGAATAAAATGCGTACTCCCATATCGTATAGCGCTTGCATTTCTTGTCGAATTTGCTGATACGGATGAACGATCGCGGTTATATTGTTGACCGAGCAATGCTTGCAATGAAGGTTGCATTTGTCCGTAACGATCACAGTGCCGAGGATCGGAGTTTTCCTTCGGAAAAGAATCGTTTTGATGCCAAATGAGGCAAAGTGGAAAAAGGATGATAGCTTCATATCTTGTCTCCATAGCCTTTACGGTGTTAGGGTAAATATCTTTGCATAGATTATTATACACGCATTCCTTCACTTTTTCAAGAGGAAGGGCGAATATTATTACGAAAAACAAAACGGGCTGTCGCACCTTGGTGAGACAGCCCATCCTGTATTGGATTGTGGAATATTATCAGTACATTCCGCCGCCCTGGCCCATCGAAGCCGCTGCTGCCGCCGCTGCGGACGCTGCCGCTGCGGATGCCGCGTCGGGCTTCTGCTCGAAGACGAGGGATTCGGTGGTGAGAACGACAGATGCGATCGAGGCGGCGTTCTGGAGAGCAGAACGGGTTACCTTCGTCGGGTCGACGATGCCCGCATCCATCATATCGCAGTAGACCTCATTATACGCATCAAAGCCGTAGCCGACCTTGCCGCTCTTCAGGATCTCGTTGACAACGACTGCGCCGTCGATGCCTGCGTTAGCGGCGATCTGACGGACGGGCTCCTCAAGTGCCTTCAGAACGATCTGAACACCGGTCTTTTCGTCGCCGTCAACCGTGTCAAGAAGCTTTGCCACCTCGGGAATGACGTTGAGGTAAGCGGTACCGCCGCCTGCAACCATACCTTCCTCGACAGCTGCACGCGTTGCGTTGAGCGCATCCTCGATACGGAGCTTCTTTTCCTTCATTTCAGCCTCGGTAGCCGCACCTACCTTGATGACGGCTACGCCGCCTGCGAGCTTTGCGAGACGCTCCTGGAGCTTCTCACGGTCGAAATCGGAGGTCGTGGTCTCAATGCCTGCGCGGATCTGTGCGATGCGAGCCTGAATATCAGCGGTATTTCCGCCGCCGTCGACGATGATGGTGTGCTCCTTGTTGACCTTGATCTGACGAGCAGTACCGAGGCATTCAAGGGTTGCGTCGGGAAGCTCGTAGCCGAGCTCGCTCGTGATGAGCTGTGCACCGGTGAGTGCGCAGATGTCCTCGAGCATTGCCTTGCGGCGGTCGCCGAAGCCGGGTGCCTTAACTGCAACGCAAACGAATGCACCGCGGAGCTTGTTCAGAACGAGAGTCGTAAGTGCTTCGCCCTCGACGTCCTCAGCGATGATGAGGAGCTTTCTGCCGGTCTTAACGACCTGCTCAAGGAGGGGAAGAATATCCTGGATGTTGGAGATCTTCTTGTCGGTGACGAGGATGACCGCGTCATCGAGAACTGCCTCCATCTTATCCATATCGGTAGACATATAGGGGGAGAGGTATCCGCGATCGAACTGCATACCCTCAACGACCTCGGAATAGGTCTCTGCGGTCTTGGATTCCTCAACCGTGATAACGCCGTCGGCGGTAACCTTTTCCATCGCGTCCGCGATCAGCTGACCGATCACCTCGTCTCCTGCGGAGATCGTACCGACGCGAGCGATGTCAGCGGTGCCGCTGACCTGCTTCGAGCAAGAAACGAGACATTCAACAGCCTTGTCGACTGCCTTCTTGATGCCCTTGCGAACGACCATCGGATTTGCGCCTGCGGTGACGTTCTTCATACCCTCGCGAACGAATGCCTGCGCAAGAAGGGTAGCGGTGGTGGTACCGTCGCCTGCTGCGTCATTGGTCTTTTCTGCGACCTGCTTTACGAGCTGTGCGCCCATATTTTCCGCGGGATCGTCAAGCTCGATCTCCTTTGCGATGGTTACACCGTCGTTGGTGATGAGGGGAGAACCGTATTTCTTGTCAAGAACGACATTGCGTCCCTTCGGACCGAGAGTGATCTTGACCGTGTTTGCGAGCTTATCTACGCCGCGGACGAGCGCGCCGCGCGCTTCCATTCCGTAAAGAATATCCTTTGCCATTGTAATAAATCCTCCAGATAAAAATTATTCGACGATCGCGAGAATATCGCTCTGTCTTACGATGCTGTATTCAATGCCGTCGCACTTGACTTCGGTGCCCGAGTACTTGCTGGTGATGACCTTGTCGCCAACCTTGACCTCCATTGCGACGAGCTTGCCGTTTTCGTCAAGCGCACCGGGGCCGACTGCAACGACTTCTGCGACCTGCGGCTTTTCCTTAGCAGCAGCAGTCAGAAAAATACCGCTTGCGGTCTTTTCCTCTGCTTCGACCGACTTGATCAGTACACGATCACCGAGGGGTTTGATGTTCATTCTTTGAATCCTCCTAAATATTGCGGTGCGTTTCCGTAAAGGGCACCGTGAAAATCAATTGTGTCTTGGCACTCGATGCATACGAGTGCTAAACCTTGAGTATATTCTACACCATTTTTTAGAAAAATCAAGAGGAAAACCGTATAGTTAACAGTTTTTTAACAATTATATTAGCAATTATCTGTGTCGTCTGTCAACTTTGGACGATATTTTACGGTTTTGGTCGTGTGCTTTGATGCAAAAGAGCGTGCGGTCATAAAAAAACAATCCTTGCATAGTCTTAAATATAAAAATAAAGCGAAAGGGGGAGAGGAGAAATATGACGGAGTTCTTTGCTCTTTTCGACCTCATCAATGAATATCTTGTGGGCGCGGCGGTTCCGATCGTGCTTTCTCTTGCGGGATGCGGATATATTTTTTATCTCAGAGCTTTCCACTTGCGGCATCCGTTCCTGCTCCTTCGAGCAATGCTCGGACGAAAGGAAGGAAAGAAGGTGGATGGGATCTCCCCCTTTCGTGCGGTGACCCTTGCACTCGCGGGAACGCTTGGCGTCGGAAATCTCGTCGGTGTTGCAGGGGCGATCGCCTGCGGTGGCGCGGGTGCGGTGTTCTGGATGTTGCTGTCCGCCTTTCTTGCGATGCTTCTGAAGTATGCGGAGATCGTGCTTGCGATCCGTCACCGCGTGACCTCCGAGAGCGGAGCACGGCGCGGTGGGGCGATGTATTACATAAAGGCGTATTTTGGAAGGATCGGGCTTCCGCGGGTCGGCGCGGCTTTGGCGGCGATCTTTGCCGTTCTTTGTATCCTCGACTCCTTCACGATGGGGTGTGTGATTCAGATGAACGCGGTCGGAACTGCCTTTCGTGGGGTGTTCGGGCTTTCTCCCGTGTTGGTCGGGATCGTGCTCGCGGTCGTTGTGTTTTTGATCACGCTCGGCGGCGGGAGGCGCATTTCGGCGCTCACCGAGCGACTCGTTCCGTTTATGACACTTCTTTATCTCGTCCTTTCCCTTGCCGTTTTGATTCTCGAAAGAGGGGCTCTCCCTGCGGCATTTCGTGCGGTGATGGAGGATGCGTTCTCCTTTACGAGCGCGGCGTCAGGAGTCGGCGGATTCCTTTTGTCACGCGCGGTTCGATTCGGCACGATGCGCGGGCTGATGTCCAACGAGGCGGGTTGTGGAACGGCACCGATCGCGCACGCCGAGTCCCGCGCGGAATATCCTGCAGAGCAGGGAGTCTGGGGGATATTCGAGGTCTTTGCCGATACGATCCTCCTTTGCACCCTGACCGCCGCCGTGATCCTTGTAAGCTACGATCGCGTTGCGTGTTACGGATCGGACAGTATGATGATGACGGTCAAGGCGTACAGTGCGGTGCTCGGAGAATGGAGCGAGCCGATCCTCGCGTTGCTCGTTTTGTTCTTCGCCTTCGCGACCGTGATCTGCTGGGCACATTACGGCAGATCGGCACTTTCCTATTTCTCAGGGCGCAGGGCTCTGCATATCGGATATCTCGTTCTGCTTGCGCTTTCGGTCTTTTACGGCACGAACGCCGCACCCGCATCCGTGTGGACGATGGCGGATTTTGCGATCGGAGTGATGACGCTGATCAACGTCTTTGTGCTTTGGGCAATGCGCGGGGAGGTGAAGGGGGAGACCGTGCACTTTATTCAAATGTGTAAAATAAAGCGATCGTGATAAGATAGTAAAATAAAAACGGAGCCCCGAGTGGAGCTCCGTTTTTTGCTTTTGTAAATACGAGAACGAATTAGTCCTTCTTGTATTCGGTTCCGCTGATCTTAATGCCGTCGTCGGTCTTCTCGAAGGAAAGCTCGACCTCGTCGATGAGCGAAGCGATGGAATCGTCGTCAAAGTCGAAGATGATGACCTGATCGCCGTCGTCGTTCTTCGTGATTTTGTAGGTGCCTTCTACAGAAGCGCCTTCGAGGGTGTAAGTAACCTTATTGCCGGAGAATTTGTAGGAGGAGTCGCCGAGACCGAAAAGACCGTCGTTCTTGTAGGTTCCGGAAAGCGTAGTGCCGCAGGATGCGAACACGACGCATACCATAGACAGAACGAGCACGAGTGCAAGAATCTTAGTGATGTTTTTCATTGTGTAATTCCTTTCTGAAGTTATTTATTAGGGTACTAACATTATAGCAAAGAAAATCTTGTTTGTCAAGCGAAAAAGAGAAAAGTGTGACGATTTTTTTGGGCAAAATCATATCCGATGTCCGGATCTTGTCACACCACCGTCACATATCGGCGCTTTTGATGCAAAGAAAAGGTCACTTTAAACCTTGATTGAGGTGCTCGCATTCACTTCGAGATTTTCTCTATAAATTCAACAAAACGTCTTGATTTTTTCACAGTTGAACGCTATAATATATAATGGTATAAAAGAGTGTTCAGATCCTCGATCAAGAACAAGGAAGGAATGGTAATACAGATGGAACGTGTTTCCAAGAATAACTATTATCTCGATATTGCACAGACCGTTGCGGAGCGCAGCACCTGTCTTCGCAAAAAATACGGCGCGATCATTGTAAAGAACGACGTCATCGTTTCGACGGGCTATAACGGTGCACCGCGCGGCAGGAAGAATTGCTCTGACCTGATGTTTTGTATGAGGGACAAGCTGAATATCCCGCGTGGAGAGCGTTATGAGCTCTGCCGCTCGGTGCACGCCGAGGCGAACGCGATCATCGCCGCTCCCCGCGAGCAAATGCTCGGAGCGACGCTTTACATCTCCTGCATCAACGCAAAGAGCGGTGAGCTTGAGGCGAACACCTCGTCTTGTATGATGTGCAAGCGGCAGGTGCTGAATGCGGGAATCGAGACTGTGATCATTCGCGACGATAAGGATAATTACCGTATTATTCCGACAAGTGAATGGATCGAGAATGACGATTCGCTCAGCGGAGAATTCGGCTACTGATGCCGCCTGCGTGCGAAGCAAACGAAAATAAAACGTATAGGAAGAAAACGAATGATAAACCGCAATATGATCAAAACACGCATTCTGGCGCTTCTGCTTTCGGCTCTTGCCGTGCTTTCTGTGGCGTCCTGCAGTAAACAAACGCCAACCCTGTCCTCCGATGGGCAGGGCGGCTATAAGGACAGTAAGACCGACATCTCCTACCGTGGGGCTCCCGACTGCTTTGAGGCAAAGGGTTACCTTAAGGATAAGGTCATTGCAGAGAATGACGGCGTTTCCTTTTACGCGCTTGACGGCGCACCCTCGACCGAGTGGCTATGGAGTCCCGATTTTCAGATGCTGCTGTATTCGAGAGAGCTGACGCTTCCGACCATCGAGACCTTCGGCACGTCGGAGATCCACTTTTACGTGGAGGAGGATCTGAGGCTGAAGACTGCTTACGAAGAGACCGATTCGAAGAAGATAGGAGAGATCCTTTCGGCATATGCAGATGGGGAAGAGGTTCCGTACGATACCGGGAGAACGACGCGGTACGTATTTTATCTGAAGCTGCATTCGGACGAATATTCCTTCCTTCTCTATAATCTCCTTTACGTACAGTATACGGAGGATTACGTCGTTTACGACGTGGACGAGAACGGCGAGATCGTCGGTGAGACAAATTATGGAAGGAATTTCCTCTACGATCGCTCGCTTGACCGCTGCGTTGCGATGGGAGACGAGCTTCAGAAGTATATCGATGCCTACTATCGCAACACGGAAGCGGATGGAGAGGCCTGATGCAGAGTCCGTTCACGGTTGAAAGGCTCACGATAGACCGACTTTCCTCTGTTGCAGAGGTCGAGCGTGAATGCTTTGCAGATCCTTGGTCTGAGAAAGCGCTCAAAATGCTGACCGAGGAGCCGAACGTTGGATTTTTTGCGACGTGCGACGGAAGGGTCGTAGGCTACGGCGGAATGCAGTGCGTGCTTGACGAAGGGCAGATCACCGATATTGCAGTGATTCCGTCCTACCGTCGGCGAGGGATCGCGGCGGCGTTACTCGCCGCATTGATCGACTACGCAAGACGTGCAGGGCTCTGCGTGATTTATCTTGAGGTGCGGGAGTCAAATCTTCCGGCACTCTCACTTTATCGTGATCGCTTCGGCTTTGAGGTGCTCGGTGTCAGACGCGGATTTTACTCACATCCGAGAGAGGATGCGTTCAATATGCGGCTTCTGATACGGGAGAGCAACAATGCTCGGGATGACTTCGGATAGACCGAGGCGCGATCGATCTTCTTTTTCTGAAAGGACAGTTTAGAATTTATGTATATACTCGGAATGGAAAGCTCCTGCGACGAGACCTCGGCCTCGGTGGTCGAGATGGATCTCGAAAACGGTACACGCCGAATCGCCTCGAATATCGTAGCCTCACAGATCGAGACACACCGTCTGTACGGTGGCGTCGTACCCGAGATCGCAAGCCGTGCGCACATTGAGGCGATCTCGAATATTACGTACGAGGCACTTGACACGGCAGGGGTCTCTCTTTCGGAGATCGGATGCGTTGCGGTGACGGCGTACCCGGGGCTGATCGGCGCGCTTCTTGTGGGCGTGAATTTCGCAAAGTCACTCGCGTATGCAAATGCGATCCCGCTCGTCGGCGTAAATCACGTCAAGGCGCACGTTGCGGCGGCGTACCTTGCAGATCCCGTTCTTGAGCCTCCTTTCCTCGCGCTCGTTGTGTCGGGCGGACATACCTCGATCTTCTACGTCAGGGATTATACCGACTTTGAGGAGCTTGGCGGCACACGTGATGATGCGGCCGGCGAGGCATTTGACAAGGTAGGACGCGTGATCGGCCTTCCGTATCCCGGCGGCGCGGCATTTGATAAGCTGGCGTACGAGGGAAGGCCCGATGCTTTTACATTTCCGTCACCCGCGCTCGGCGGCGATAACCTTGATTTTTCCTTCAGCGGTCTCAAGACAGCCGCGCTCAATACGATCAACCGTCTGGAGCAGCTCGGGGAAACACTCGCCCGCGCCGATCTCGCGGCGTCGTATACGAGGACGGTCGTGGATGCGATCGCGGAGAAGGTCGGAGTGGCAATCGAAAGGACGGGACTTCGTACTGTGGTCGTTGCGGGCGGCGTTGCCGCTAATTCACACCTGCGGCGCAAACTCGGAGAGATCTGTGCGTCGCACGGAGCACGCCTCTCGATCCCTCCGATCTCTCATTGCGGAGACAATGGCGCGATGGTCGCGGCGGCGGGATATTTTGAATATTTGAAGGGAAATCTTTCGGGCACCTCTCTCAATGCCTCGGCGAATGATTATTATGGATGAAATCCATATATGAGCTTGACACCTCGGTTTTGGAACAATGAGCCGGTTCACATGGGCGGGATTCTCAGCTTTGGAATATGCCCTTGGGGAGGATTTGCAACACCTTTTCGTCAGTTTTACGAAATTTTTGAACGAACCGAAAATTTCTGTGAGACACGAGGTTTTACACACGGTTTTCCACAGGCTGTGGAAAACGTAGTGGAAAACTCAAAAAAAGAGGGTCAGATGGAAAATGTGAAATGAATATTCACGTCGACTTCGGCAGCTTTGTCCGATGACATCGCGGTCTTCGGCCGGGGGAAGAAAAAATTATTCATTCGGGTGCAAGAATTTACAAAATCAGCCCCATCGGACGAGCTGTGGAAAACTTTTTTCTGTTGGAAATGTCCACGGGATCATAGATTTTATATTTCCGTCAAAACGTAGAAAATGAGGAAATTTCCGAAAGCTTCTTGACAATCGGCACGCTTCCGCTTTTGGAAAAGCATCAAAAAACTACCTCGCGGCGTTTGCCTCTCCGAATGCTTCAATAGGAATTCATAAGGATATTTTAATGATAGGAAAGAAAGAGAATACACATATGTCAGTCAATAAAAGCAACTGCTCCGGCAGAACGAGAGAGGATGGAAAGCCTCTCGTTTCAGGAGCTGTGATCAAAAGACTCCCGCGCTATTTTCGCTATTTGCGCGAGCTTTTGCGCGAGGGAAAAACGCGTGTCAGCTCGAACGAGCTGGCTTCTTTGATGCATATTACGGCGTCGCAGATCCGTCAGGACCTCAACTGCTTTGGGGGCTTCGGTCAGCAGGGATACGGCTATAACGTCAACTACCTGTACGCCAAGATCAGTGAGATTCTCGGCGTCGGTAAGGGCTTTCGGGCGATTATCATCGGCGCGGGAAATCTCGGCAGAGCGCTCGTTCACAGCTCGATGTTTGAAAAACGCGGTGTCGATATTATTGCGATGTTCGATGTGGATCCCGCCCTGTTCGGACAAAGGATCGGGGATGTGCTCGTTTATTCGATGGATGCGCTTGAGGAATTTTGCAACGAAAACGTCGTGGATATTGCCGTATTGACGCTTCCGAGAGAGGCGGCATCCGAGGTCGTGGATAAGCTTTCGGCGCTCGGCGTCCCCGGAGCGTGGAACTTTACGAACAGCCAGCTTTACGACGTTGCGGGTAAAATGGCGGTGGAAAGTGTTCATCTCGGTGACTCCCTGATGGTTCTTTGCTACGAGCTGTCAAGACGGCAGGAGGAGGCTTCCCGTCCTGAAGATCTCCCTTTGGACGGCGAAATGCTGTGACGAACCGATATAAACGAAGAAGATGCGCCGCGCTTCGGCGTAGGAAGGGTACATAGAAGATGGGTGTACAGAACGCAAAAGGACAAAATCATACGGCAAGCAGAAGACTTCGCATTTTGTACGGTGACGAGGTAACGGTTCTCCCGCTCGCGGCGGCAGATGCCGCCGCACGAGCAAGCGGACTTGATTGCAAGATCCTTTGGTGTCTTGCGGCAGATCCCGCAGCGCGTGAGGGCGGCGCAGAGGCGCTTTCTGCTTTTGCGGAGCGTATCGGTCACTCGCTTGACGAGGTCGAGTGCGCGATCGCATATTGGAGAGGTGCGGGGGTCATCGACCTCATCCCCTCGGAAGGAGCTTCGAAAAGAAAGGCAGGTCGCCCGAGAAAGCAGACTCCTGAGGAGATCGTTTCAGAGGAGAAAGGAAAGCGTGCGGAGGCGGCGATCGAAAGGCGAGAAGCCATGACCGAAGAAATGTCGGCAGAAAGCCCCTCGACACAGGAGGCAAATGCTGCGAGGGGAAAGAAGCTGAGGAAGGCGGATGAGCTTCCGAACTATACGATGACAGAGCTTTCAGAGCTTCTTGAAAAGCGAAAAAATCTTTCGCTCTTTCTTGACGAATGTCAGCGCGCATACGGAAAAATGTTCAATCCGCGCGACATCGGAAAGGTCATCGGAATGATCGATCATCTCGCGCTCAGTGAGGAATACGTATTGACCCTCCTTCATTATTTCGGAGAAATGCCCGAGGAGGAGCGTAAGACACTGCATTACGTTGAGCGGATGGCGTTTTCGCTGACAGACGACGGGATCACCGATCCCTCCGCACTGCGTGAGCATCTCGAGCGACTGCGGATGCTTCGGTCAAACGAAGGACAGATCCGAACGATCTTCGGTATGGGTGCGAGGGCGTTTACGGCAAAGGAAAAGAAGGCAGTGATGCTATGGCTCGGGGAATACGGATGCAGTATGGAGTTGATTCGCCTCGCCTACGAGCGCACGGTCAACGCGACGGGAAAGCCGTCCATTCCGTATGCGTCGAAGATTCTTGAACGGTGGTACCGAGAGGGACTTTCAACGCCCGAGGCGGTTGAAGCCGCCGAGCGTAAGAGCGAGGGCATCGCATCGGAAGAAAACTTTAACACGGACGATTTCTTTGAGGCGGCACTCCGCCGCAGCTACGGAGAGGCGTACGAAGAGATCTATCGGAACAAAGATAAGACCGATCAGTAAAGGAGAGACCGATACTATGGGATACAATAAAGCCAATTACGCACGCATCCGTGCAGAATACGACAAAAAGTATCTGCTCGCGCAGGATGCGGCAGAGGCAAAGAAGCACGAGCTGCAGATGAAGATCCCCGGGCTTTGGGAGCTTGATCGTGAGATCGCGCGCGCAGGCTCTGAGATTATGGGAGCGGTGCTGACTGCGAAATCGCAGGAGGAGCGTGCTGAGATGATCGAGCGCGCAAAGGAGAAGAACCGTGCGCTTCAGGAGAAGCGCGCCCGCCTCTTGCTTGAAAGCGGATATCCCGCCGATTACACCGACGTGAAATACGTGTGTGACCTTTGCGGAGACACGGGATATGTCAATATGAAGATGTGCTCCTGTATGAGCAGAGAGCTGATCCTTGCGGGCTACGAGTCCTCGGGAATCGGCAACCTTCTCCGCGAGCAGACCTTTGACAGCTTTTCCTTCGATTATTTCCGCTCAAATCCGATGGCGCTCGCCTCGGCGAAGTATATCTTCGATACGCTCCACACCTTCGCGGAGCAGTTTTCCGACAAAAAATCCGAGAATTTTCTCCTGATCGGCGGAACGGGAAGGGGAAAAACACACCTTTCGAGCGCGACTGCAGGCAGGGTGATCGAGCGCGGATATGACGTTTATTATATCAGCGCGGTGAACCTTTTCCGTGATTTTGAAAAAATGCAGTTTGGCAGAGGGGTAGGTGACAGTGAGGATATTGCCCGTTGCTTTGAATGCGATCTTCTCATCATTGACGATCTCGGAACCGAGTTGACGAATCAGTTTACTGTTTCGGTGCTTTACGATATCATCGACACGCGCATCAACAGTAAAAAATCGACGATCATCAGCACGAATCTCTCGCACGCAGAGCTCCGTAAGCGTTATTGGGATCGCGTGACGAGCCGTCTGTTTGGAGAATACAAGCCGCTTCGCTTTGAGGGAGCGGACATACGAGAATGGAAGATCCGAGAGATGCAGGAGAAGCCATAAAAATGCTCGCCTCTCTGTGTGGGACTTTACACGTAAAGAACGACGGTGTTTTTCATTTTTGTACATAAAGCCGTATAAAGCGTGCATACTGTAACTGTATCCGAAAAATCAACGGAAAGGCAGATAAACGGTATGGAAAATACAAAAACAAGCGTCTCCGATGCGGCGGGACAGATGTATAAAAATATGAAGATGGGCGAGTCTGCTCTTCTCGATCTTATGCCTAAGGTGCAAAGTGATGAGCTGCGCGGCGATATGGTCGCACAGATCGAGGGCTATCAGCGCTTTGCCGATCACGCGAAGGATCTTCTTGACACCGAGCATCGCGATGCGAAGGAGGCGGGGGTCTTTGCCAAGATGGGCTCGAAAATGGGCATCGCAATGAACACGATGATGGACAGCACGACGAGCCACATTGCAGAAATGATCATCGAGGGCTCGACGATGGGGATCACCGATAATACAAGGATCCTGCACGAGCTCGAGCGAAGCGAATGCAGCGATCCGCAGTATTCTGCGGCTTGCGGGCTTGCGAGTCAGATCGTTTCCTTTGAAGAAAAAAACATTGAGACAATGAAGCATTATCTTTGATCATACACGGTGGCGACGGTTTCCCGAATCAGGGAGCCGTCGCCTTTTTTATTTGAAAATGAATGAATGTCTGATAAAATTTTGAAATTCCGTCAAAAGCTTTACAGCAAACTTGACACCTGACAAGATTTGTGGTATAATAAAAGAGTTAAATATCGTTAAACCAAGAGGTTGAAAATGGAAGAAAAGACGAAGATCAAAATAGAAAAGCTCAAGGAAGAAAAGAAAGCGATCATTCTTGCTCATTATTACGCCCCCGACGAGGTACAGGAGGTCGCCGACTATGTAGGAGATTCCTTCTATCTTGCTAAAGTTGCGAAGAAGAGTACGGCAGATATCATCGTATTTTGCGGAGTGTCCTTTATGGGAGAAAGCGCAAAGATACTCAATCCCGAAAAAAAGGTGCTTATGCCCGATCTGACCGCAGACTGCCCGATGGCACATATGGTTGCTGATGGAAGGATCGCGGAAATGAGAAGTCTGTACGATGACCTTGCCGTTGTCTGCTACATCAATTCCACTGCCGATCTGAAGTGTCAAAGCGACGTATGCGTGACGTCCTCCAATGCCGTTGAGATCGTAAGATCGTTGCCGAATCAAAATATCTTTTTCATCCCTGACAGAAATCTCGGCAGATACGTCGCTGAGCAGGTACCCGAAAAGAATATTATCCTGAACGACGGCTGTTGTCCCATCCACGCAAATATCAGCGTAGATGAATTACGGGAGGAGAAGAGAAAGCATCCTCAGGCTCTCGTTCTCTCACATCCCGAATGTGAGAATGAGATCCTTTCACTTTCCGACTACATAGGCAGTACGGCTGAGATCATCTCTTACGCGGGAAGCAATCCTGCATCTGAATTCATTATCTGCACAGAAGACGGTGTTGCGTTCAAGCTACAAAACGATAATCCCGATAAACAGTTCTATTTCCCGAAGACAAGACCGTGCTGCGTTGATATGAAGCTGAATACACTGGAAAAGCTGATTCACGTGTTGGAGACAGAGGAGAACGAGGTCAAAGTCAGCGAGGATATCTGTCAAGCGGCACTGCTTCCTCTTGACAAAATGTTAGAATTAGCAAGGTGACTGTATGAAAACGGATATTTTGATTGTCGGTTGCGGCGTCGCAGGTCTCTACTGTGCGCTGAATCTGCCGAAAGAGAAGGGTATTGTGATCGTAACGAAAAACGATGCTCCGAAAAGCGATTCCTTTTTGGCGCAGGGCGGTATCTGCGTATTACGCGATGAGAATGACTACGATGCCTTTTATGAAGACACGATGCGGGCGGGGCATTATGAAAACAATCCCGAGTCCGTGGATATTATGATCCGATCTTCCCGAGAGGTCATTGAAGATCTTGTGTCCTTCGGTGTACGATTCGAGAAAAACGGCGAGGAGTTTTTGTACACGCGTGAGGGTGCACACTCCAAGCCCCGTATCCTCTTCCACGAGGATGAAACAGGGAAGGAGATCACCTCTCATCTCCTGGAGATTGCAAGAAAACGAAAGAATATTACGCTGATCGAGAATTACACGATGGTCGATCTGATCTCTGAAGGAAATGAATGCCACGGCATCATCGGACACGATGCAGACGGAAGGTATTCGGCAATTCGGGCAGATTATACCGTTTGGGCAACGGGAGGGATCGGCGGTCTGTTCAAGCACTCCACCAATTACAGACATCTAACGGGAGATGCGCTCGCGCTTGCTTTGAAATACGGGATCAAGCTTCAACACATCGATTATATACAAATTCACCCGACCACGCTTTATACGGGAAAGAACGGCAGAGAGTTTCTGATCTCGGAATCGGTGCGCGGAGAGGGAGCGATCCTGCTCAATTCCAAGGGGGAACGATTTGTCAATGAGCTTTTACCCCGCGATGTTGTAGCAAATGCTATTTTTGATGAGATGAAGAAGGAAGGCTCCGAGCACGTCTGGCTCTCGATGAAGCCGATCCCGGAGGAAGAGATCAAGACACATTTTCCGAATATCTATCAGCATTGCCTTGACGAGGGCTATGACGTGACAAAGGAGTCCATCCCCGTTGTGCCTTCACAGCATTATTTTATGGGTGGTGTTGACGTGGATCGATACAGCAAAACCTCTATGGAGCGTTTGTATGCGGCGGGAGAGACCGCTTGTAACGGCGTTCACGGAAAAAATCGTCTCGCAAGCAACTCACTGCTTGAAAGCCTTGTTTTTGCCAGACGAGCCGCACAGCATATGATCAAGGGATATTCCGCCATAGCGGACAGCGAAGAGCCCGTTATTGACGAAGCAAAATATGCGAATTATAAGGAAGAATACAAGCAAGCCGTACTGGCGGCAATTGAAAAGGAGAAAAACAGCCATGAATAATATTACTATGAAAATGAACGCAGACAGCTTGATCCTGCAGGCACTCAGAGAGGATATTACCAGTGAGGATATTACCACCAATTCGGTGATGCCCCGATACCGGGCCGGAGAGGTCGATCTCATCTGCAAGGAGGATGGAATTATTGCAGGTCTTGAGGTGTTCAAGAGAGTTTTCGAATTGCTTGATGATAAGACCGAGGTGATCTTCTATTGTAAGGATGGCGATACCGTCAAAAAGGGAGATAAGCTCGGCCTTGTCCGCGGAGATATCCGGGTCCTTTTATCCGGCGAACGTACTGCGCTGAACTATTTGCAGAGAATGAGCGGTATCGCAACGTATACCCGTAGCATCGCAGACCTTCTCAAGGGAACCAAAACGAAGCTCCTTGATACGAGAAAGACTACACCTAATATGCGTATCTTTGAAAAGTATGCAGTAAAGGTAGGCGGAGGCTATAACCACAGATATAACCTCAGCGACGGCATTCTTCTTAAGGACAACCACATCGGAGCTGCAGGCGGTGTCAAGGAAGCGGTGATGATGGCAAAGGAATATGCCCCCTTCGTTCGTAAGATCGAAATCGAGGTGGAGGATCTCGATATGCTGAAGGAAGCTCTTGAGGCAGGAGCGGATATCATTATGCTTGATAATATGAGCGTTGAGGATATGAGGAAGGCCGTAGCGCTTTGTGACGGTAGGGCAGAGACCGAATGCAGTGGAAACGTTACAAAGGAAAATGTGGCAAGACTCGTGGATATCGGCGTCGACTATATCTCCAGCGGAGCACTTACACACTCTTCTCCCATTCTTGATCTGTCGCTGAAGAATTTGCACGCAATATAAGGAGGATATATGAAGGTAGCCGAGAGAAGAAAAGAGATCGTGAACCTTCTTCTGTCTGCAAAGGAACCGATCACGGGCGGTGCGCTTGCACGTCGCTTCGAAATCTCCCGTCAGACGATCGTCCAGGACATCACGGTGCTCAAGAGCGACGGATACGAAATACTGTCCACGCAAAGCGGTTACGTTCTGAATAAATCTCCGTTTGCCGAAAGGGTATTTAAGGTATGGCATACCTTTGATCAGACCGAGGATGAGCTTACCTGCATCGTCGATCTCGGCGGTACGGTGGTCGATGTATTCGTATGGCATAAGGTGTACGGAAGGATAGAAGCCCCCTTGAATATTTTTTCAAGGCATCACGTCAAACAGTTTATGGAGGGAGTCCGAACCGGAAAATCCTCCGAGCTTATGGCGATTACGGGCGGCTATCACTATCATACCGTCCGTGCGGATTCCGAAGAGGTTATTGACTGTATCGGGGAAGCACTCAACGGTAAAGGGTATATCGTGTCTGAAAAAGACTCTGTGTAGAAAGGATGTGTAACAATGCATTCTGTGACAGCTCTTCCTGACAGATACCGAGAGATCTTCTCAGTTGACCTGCAAAAGGATAAAAAGAAAGCGATCCTCGTCAATTCTCTTGGCGTTCTGATCATGCTTGCAATGGGAATTCCGATGAGTTTTTTCGTTCCGTTTTCAACACTCTTTTCGATGGACGAGGGACTTCTTGCGTATTTCATTCGATGGGGTGTCTTGATGGTGGCACTCGTCGGATATGTCGTTCTGCACGAGCTGACGCACGCTCTTATCATGCGGATCTTCGGTGCCGTTAAGGTTCGGTTTGGCTTTACGGGGCTATATGCATTCGCAGGGAGTGAGCAGGACTATTTTGCAAAGGGCGCGTATATTTTGATCGCGCTTGCACCGCTTGTGCTACTCGGAGTTGTGATCTTGATCGTGAATTTCTTCGTGCCAACCTCGTGGTTTTGGGTTGTTTATATGATTCAGATCATGAACGTTTCGGGAGCTTCGGGAGACCTTTACGTCGCCGTAAAATTCCTCGGTATGCCGAAGGATATTCTGGTGAAGGATACCGGTGTTTCTATGACGGTGTACAGCCGATATCAAGAAACCGCAAAGGAGGAAGAAAAATGAGAGGAAGAGGATTTTCCCAAGAAACACCTCAAAACAAGGGGCGGGGACAGCAGGGAGCAAGTGCCTCTGATACTGACAGCCGCGCCTGCGAGTACACGGTGCTTCAAAAGCGCGAGAGCAAATGGAAGACCTACCGTGCTTTGCTTGTGCTGTTCTATTTGGTTGCTTCGCTCGGATATGTTGCGGTTTGCGCGGCGATCCGATTTTATCCTTTGATGTGCTTTACACCGCTCATCATTTGGATCCTCGTCTTTCTGACGTGGCGCTACGTCAACGTCGCATACCGCTACGAAATCGTGTCGGGGGATTGGATCTTCACACGCGTGATGAGCGATCGGTTTTATAAGAAGATGTTCAAGCTGAAGGTGAAGGATGCAGAGCGCATCGCGCCGTATAGCGACCGTATTGAAAGAAGCCGCGTCGACGCGTTCGGCGCTGAAAAGACTCTTTGGGCGGCGTCCTCGATGGATTCTCCCGATCTTTATTTTGCACTTTTCGAAAACGTGGACGGAAAACGTACCGTTCTCTATTTTGAGGCAACGAGAAAGGCGCTTCAGCTGCTCAGTCACTACAATAAAAACACCGTTATGTCAAAGGTGCGGTATTGATGAGTCGTTTGATCCGCAGACGGCTTTTATGTAAATAAAAAACGCTGTACGCAGCGGGAAATTTTATATAACGAAACGGAGTGATTCCGAGGAATCACTCCGTTTTGTTTATAACGCTCTATCGAGTGTCGATCAAGCCTTCAGGCGAGCTTCGAGAGCTGCGAGCTCGTCGTACATCGTCTGAGGAACGCGGTCGCCGACCTGTGCGTAGAACGCCTTGATGTTCTCGACGTCCTCGAGCCAGCTTGCCTTATCGACCGTGAGAAGTCCCTTGATGGTGTCGAGATCGACGCCTTCAAGACCTTCGATGCAGATGTCCTCTGCCTTCGGGATATAACCGATCGCAGTCATATCAGCGTCGACCTTGCCCTCGCAACGGTCGAGGATCCACATCAGGACGCGCATATTGTCACCGAATCCGGGCCAGATGAAGTTGCCATCGTCATCGGTACGGAACCAGTTGACGTGGAAGATCTGGGGAGGATTGGGGATGAGGGTACCCATCTTGAGCCAGTGTGCCCAGTAGTCGCCCATATCGTAGCCAACGAAGGGACGCATTGCCATCGGGTCGCGACGAACGACGCCGACTGCACCTGCAGCTGCTGCGGTGGTTTCGGAAGCCATAATGGAACCGACGAATGCACCGTTCTGCCAGCTGGTCGACTGGTAAACCAGGGGAGCGGTCTTAGCACGGCGGCCGCCGAAGATGATCGCGGAAACCGGTACGCCTTCGGGCTTGTTGAACGCCTCGGAGATGCAGGGGCAGTTCGAAGCCATAGCGGTGAAGCGGGAGTTCGGGTGAGCGCCGGAGGTGCCGACCTTGTCCTTCTTGTCGTACTTGGTGTAATCCCACTTTTCGCCTCTCCAGTTGAGAGCGTTCTTGGGAGGATTGTTGTCGAGGCCTTCCCACCAAACGGTGTTGTCATCGAGGTTGTGGCAAACGTTCGTGAAGATGGTGTTCTTCTGTGCGGTGTGAAGTGCGTTGGGGTTGGAATGCTCGTTCGTACCGGGAGCAACGCCGAAGAAGCCGTTCTCGGGATTGACCGCCCAGAGTCTGCCGTCCTCACCGACGCGGAGCCAAGCGATGTCGTCGCCGACACACTCAACCTTGTAGCCCTTTTCGGTGTAGAACTTCGGAGGAATGAGCATTGCGAGGTTGGTCTTACCGCAAGCGGACGGGAATGCAGCGGTCAGGTACTTCTTCTCACCGTTCGGGTAGGTTACGCCGAGGATGAGCATATGCTCAGCCATCCAGCCCTCCTTGCGGCCGAGGTAGGAAGCAATACGGAGTGCGAAGCACTTCTTGCCGAGAAGAACGTTTCCGCCGTAGCCCGAGTTGATCGACCAGATGGTGTTGTCCTCGGGGAAGTGAACGATATAGCGCTTTTCCTCGTCGATGTCAGCTCTTGCGTGGAGACCCTTGATGAAGTCAGCGCTGTCGCCGAGTGCGTCAAGAACGTTGTTGCCAACGCGGGTCATAATGAGCATATTGAGAACGACGTAGATCGAGTCGGTAAGCTCGATGCCGTACTTTGCAAAAGGAGAGCCGACAACAGACATCGAATAGGGGATGACGTACATCTTACGGCCCTTCATCGAGCCCTTGTAGAGCTTCGACAGGCGGTCATAGCATTCGACGGGGTCCATCCAGTTGTTGATGTTACCCGCATCCTCCTTCTTTCTGGTGCAGATGAAGGTTCTGCCTTCCACACGTGCAACGTCGTTGATTGCGGTTCTGTGGAGGTAGCAGCCGGGAAGCTTTTCCTGGTTCAGCTTGATCATTTCGCCGGTCGAGCAAGCTTCTGCACGGAGTGCCTCTGCCTGCGTTTCGGAGCCGTCGATCCAGATGATCTCGTCGGGCTGGGTCATGTCAGCCATGTCCTTGATCCAATCAAGAACAAACTTGTTGCTGGTAGGTGTCATGTTTTTTCTCCTTGATATATGGAATTTTTTGAATACTTGAATAAAAAGGGAATTCCCTCGTTCTCCATTTTATATTCTACCACAAATTTCTCCAAAAAGCAAGACAGAACCCAAATTATAACAATTTATTTACAATTCCGACCGAGCGGATTTGCGGAGGCCTTGATAAAGGTATTTCAGTAGTGCCGCCGGGGAGGATGTAAGGGAAAAATTTGCGAATTTTTTTAACAATTTATATTTACAAATCTCTACTTGTGTGGTAAACTAAAGCAAAGAATTTTTCAGAGAAGAAGGAGGGCTCATCTATGAAGCGCTTTGTTTTTCCTGCGGACTATCACCGTTCGCTTTCCGATCTACACGTTGGTTGTGAAAAGCCGCGCGCGTATTTCATTCCGTATCAGGCTGATGATATCGCGGTGCGCGACAACCGTGCGGAGAGCGATCGCTTCCGTTCTTTGTGCGGAGATTGGGATTTTCATTATTATCCTTCTACGCACGAGCTGCCCGATTTCATATCGAAGGATTTTTCGGTCGACGGTTTTGATCAAATGACCGTTCCGCGCTCCTGGCAGAGCGTCCTTGACAGAGGTTATGACGCGCCAAACTATTTGAACCGCGGGTATCGGTTTACCATTGATCCGCCACACCTTCCGAATGATATTCCGTGCGGCCTCTATGTGCGTTCCTTTGCATTTGATAAAGCGGCGCACGCAGGAAAACGCGTCTATATCAATTTTGAAGGTGTTGATTCCTGCTTCTATCTTTATGTGAACGATACGTTTGTTGCCTACTCGCAGGTCAGCCATATGACGAGCGAGATTGACGTGACGAATGCACTCATTGACGGCGAGAATACCCTCAAGGTGCTCGTTCTCAAATGGTGTGACGGCACCTATCTTGAGGATCAGGACAAATTCCGTTTTTCGGGGATCTTCCGCGAGGTCTATCTATTGGTTCGCGATGCGGTCTCTATTCGTGATTTTCAGGTCTACACCTATCTCAGCGAGGATTTTGCGCACGCAGATATGAACGTAAAGCTTGAACTGAACGGAGAGGGAAGGGTCGCGTATGACTTTTACGATCCTTTCGGCACGCTTCTTGCGAGCGGTTCTGCTCGTGTGGACGGAAAGGGAGAATTTAGTCTATGTGTTTCCGATGTGATGCTTTGGTCGGACGAAACGCCGCAGCTCTATTCGCTTGCGCTTTCGTGCGGAAGTGAGCACATCCGCGTTCCTGTCGGATTCCGCAGTGTCGTGATCCGCGATTCGATCTTTTATGTCAACGGGAAGAAGATCAAGGCGAAGGGCGTGAACCGGCACGACAGCCATCCCATACTTGGCGCAGCGACTCCGATGGAGCATATGCTGAAGGACGTGCTTCTTATGAAGCGTTATAATATTAATATGGTGCGAACGAGCCACTACCCGAACGATCCTCGCTTTCTCGCTCTGTGTGACAAATACGGCATCTATGTTTGTGACGAGACCGACCTCGAAACGCACGGAATGACGTATGTGAAAAATTGGGAGCTACTGACGGATGATCCCGAATGGGCGGATGCCTATCTCGACCGCGTCGAGCGGATGTACGAAAGAGACAAGAACCATCCGTCGGTCATTATGTGGTCACTCGGCAATGAATCGGGCGTCGGACGGAATCAGGTCACAATGGCGAATTATCTCCACGAGAGAGACCCCCGTAACATCGTCCACTGTGAGGACGTAACGAGACGCCGCCGTAACTTGATGATGAAGCTGTCCGAAAATCCGCACGCGCTCGACGGCTTCGACGATTCGCACATTGATATCGACAGCCGTATGTATCCCTCCTTCCACGATATTTCCGAGACGCATCTCGATAATCCGAATTGCACGAAGCCCCTCTTCCTTTGCGAATACTGCCACGCGATGGGGAACGGCCCCGGAGACCTTGCGGATTATTGGAAGCTGGTCTATTCCGACGACCGCTTCTTCGGCGGATGCGTTTGGGAGCTGCTCGACCATTCGGTCGCGACGGGGGAGAACCGTTTGGCAGATCCGCACTATGTTTACGGAGGTGATTTCGGCGATCAGCCGAATTTCGGCAATTTCTGTGTCGACGGGCTCGTCTATCCCGACCGTCGTCCGCACACGGGAATGCTTGAATTGAAGGAGGTTCTGAAGCCCTACCGCGTTTCCTTTGACGCTTCGACCTCGACTCTGACCGTGAAGAACCTTCGTCGGTTCCTGGATCTTTCGGATCTCGATCTCGTCTATACCGTTGAGCATAACGGCAAGAAGCTCCGCTCGGGCAGAATCGCGTCTCTCACAGTTGCACCCGAAAGTACTGTGGACTATGCACTGACGCTCGGTCAGCTCGCTCCGGGCTATAACGTTCTGAACGTATCCCTTGTACAGAACGACGTCACCGACTGGGCGGACTTCGGATATGAGGTCGGTATGGATCAGTTCGAACTTTCCGCCGAAGCAAACGCCAATGAGATCCCGCCTTGTGTGACCTCGGCGCTTTCTGTGATCGAGGAGGATGGTCGAATTACCATTTCGGCATCCGATCGCGTCTATACCGTCGACTCCGTTCACGCATCGATCGTTTCGATCCTGTCGAGCGGCAGAGAGTTGCTTGCGTCTCCGATCCTTCCGACGATTTGGAGAGCGCCGATCGACAACGAGCGAAAGCTCAAGCTGAAATGGATGGATGCGGGCTATCACCAGCAGACCGTTCACGCGTATTCGTGTGCGGTCGCGTCCGCCGACGCGAATGCCGTTACGGTCAAGGCGAAGATCTCGCTCGGAGCATTCAAGCAGATGCCCGTCCTGTATGCCGACGTGACGTATACGGTGACTGCAGACGGAATGCTGTCGATCTCGTACGAATGCAAGGTCAGAGAGGGACTCCCACCTCTGCCGCGCTTTGGTATCACGTTCAGTATGCCCGAGGAGAGCGAACGTCTTGAATACTTCGGCAGGGGACCCGTCGAGAGCTATATCGACAAGCGCCTCGCATCGCGCCTCGGAAGATTTGAAACAACGGTCTCGGAGCACTTCGAGCATTACGTCCGTCCGCAGGAGAATATGGCACACGCGGATACCAAGTGGATGTCTGTTTCCTCGATCGCAGGCAACGGTATTTTCGCCCTTCGCGACGGCGCGGATTTCAGCTTTAATTGCAGTCACTTTACAACACAGCAGCTGACCGAAACGGCGCACGACTACGAGCTCGTTCCAATGAAAGAAACGGTTGTTCATATCGACTACCGCCACGCGGGCATCGGCTCGAACTCCTGTGGTCCCGAGCTTCTTCCGCAGTACACCTTCAGTGAGACCGAGTTTGCTTTCCGTGTGAAGCTTCTTCCCGCGCTCGTGAATGACATCGATCCCTTCACGCTTGTGTAAAAAGATTATCACAAAAAACTTATCCTTGATACAACGAATGAAAGAATATAGAAAATGAACATTACAAACGTATTCCGATCCGTGGATCGGACTTCCAAACCGAACCCGTAGTGCCGCGCACGGTTGGAGCGCCTCCCCGGCGATCTATCTTAAGCGGGAAATTCTCGGGATCAAGCCATTGTCGCCGGGATACCGTACTTTTACCATTGCCCCTCATCTTTGCGATCTCTCCGAGGCTTTTGGTGCGGTTTGTACGCCCTACGGTCCGATCCGTGCTTTCGTTCGCGTAACGGAAGCGGGAACGATTGAAATCAAGTATGAGGCACCGAAGGAATGCGAGTACGTGCCACAAGGTGATTCATACATTCGTGATGATAAAATAATGTGAGGAAAATAGCGTGAAAGTTCAGAAATCAAAAAGGTGAAAGATTCTGTTTTACGCATAAATTCACCCTAAAAATGGGACAAAGCCATTTTTGCCGTAAGCGGCACGGTTGAATTTCAATAACGATTTTTGCCGCCGTTATGGCGGCGGAATGGAGACGAATATGGAAATCAATAAGATCTTATCTGCCGAATTGAACGTTGCCGTGTGGCAGGTCGAAAAGGCAATCGAGCTTCTCGATGCAGGCAATACCGTGCCCTTCATTTCCCGCTACCGCAAGGAGATGACAGGAAGCCTTGACGATAGCTGTCTCCGTCGTCTCGAGGAACGCCTCACCTCTCTCCGAAATCTTGAAAAGCGGAAGGAGGAGGTCAAGACACAGATCGATTCGCAGGGTAAGCTCACCGAGGAGCTTCTCGAGGCGATCGAAAATGCGCTCACCGTAACCGAGGTGGAGGATATCTACCGCCCGTATAAGCCGCGTAGAAGAACGCGTGCCGATATGGCGAGAGAAAGAGGGCTTGAGCCCTTTGCCGCCCTCCTTCTTGAGCAGAGAAAAAATTATGAGCCACCGCTCGAAACCGAAGCAGAGCAGTATCTTTCCGAGGAGAAGGGCGTCACGACGGTCGAGGAGGTCTTTGCGGGGGCGTCAGACATCATTGCCGAGTCGATCTCGGACAATGCCGTATTCCGTAAGGAGATCCGTGAAACGACCGTGAAATTCGGCACGCTGAAGGTGAAGAAGGCGGCAGATGACGTCGATCCCGACGGCGTTTTCGCACAGTATTATGAATATGAAGAAAAGCTGTCGAAGATCCCCTCCCACCGTATTCTTGCAATCAACCGTGGGGAAAAGACGGGGGCTCTGAAGGGAAGCGTCGAGATATCGGAGGATCTGATCCTCAATTATCTGATGGGAGAGATTCTTTCGGTATACGACAGCCCCGCAAGACCTCACATCATAGGCGCGATGGTGGACGGCTATCAACGGCTCATCGCACCCTCGGTAGAAAATGAAGTGCGCTCAATGCGCTTTGACGAGGCGGCGGAAGGAGCGATCGCGGTCTTTGCGGATAATCTCCGTCATCTTTTGATGCAAGCCCCTCTGAAGGGCAAGACCGTTCTCGGCTTTGATCCCGGCTATCGCACGGGCTGTAAGCTAGCCGTTGTTGACCCCACGGGCAAGGTGCTTGATACGGCGGTGATCTATCCGACGATGGGACAGGACTACCGTATCGAGGAGGCGAAGCGAATCGTAAAGCGTCTGATCGAGGCGTATCACGTCGACGTGATCTCGATCGGAAACGGTACGGCATCGAAGGAGAGCGAGATCTTTATTTCTAACCTTTTGAAGGAAATATCAGAGCCCGTGAAGTATATCATCACGAGCGAGGCAGGGGCGTCTGTCTATTCGGCATCCGAGCTTGGAGCGCAGGAATTTCCGGATTTTGACGTAACACAGCGCTCGGCGGTCTCGATCGCACGCCGACTTCAGGACCCGCTTGCGGAGCTCGTCAAGATCGATCCGAAGTCGATCGGCGTCGGACAGTATCAGCACGATATGAAGGCAGCACAGCTTGATCTTGCCCTTACAGGTGTCGTAGAGGACTGTGTCAACGCGGTCGGAGTCGATCTTAATACCGCATCGTGGAGCCTGCTTTCCTATATTTCGGGAATCAATTCGGCAAGTGCAAAGAATATCGTTAAGTACCGAGAGGAAAACGGTGAATTCAAAACGCGTGCACAGGTGCTGAATGTCCCGCGTGTCGGTGCTAAGGCATATGAGCAGTGCGCGGGCTTCCTCCGCGTTCCGGGCTCCTCGGAGGTTCTCGACCTGACGGGGGTGCATCCCGAGTCGTATGCTGCCGCAAGACAGCTCCTTTCGCACTTTGGATACATCGAGGAGGACGTACGGAGCGGCGGACTTGTAGGACTTTCGGAGAAGGTGCAGAAGGCGGGGAGAGCGAAGATCGCCGAGCTTCTCGGAGTCGGCGAGCCCACGCTGCTTGATATGATCCGTGAGCTTGAGAAGCCGGGACGCGATGTCCGCGACACCTTGCCTCAGCCGATCCTGCGTGAGAATCTTTTGTCTCTCGAGGATCTTGAGGAGGGAATTACGCTGACGGGAACGGTACGAAACGTTACGGATTTCGGTGCATTCGTCGACATAGGTGTTCATCAGGACGGTCTTGTGCATATTTCCGAAATGAGCGACAAATATATCCGTCATCCCTCCGAGGTCGTTTCTACGGGTGACATCGTCGAGGTGCGGGTAATTACGCTTGATAAGAAGCGTAAGCGCATCGGTCTCTCTATGAAGGGAAGTCGGGAAAAGGTCGAGAAAAAGCGCTGAAGAGCGTACAGATCGGACGGAAAGAGTGACGTGTTCATAAAAGAATGCAATTGATTGTGCAGGTTGAACAAATTCGTGGTATAAATTTTGGAGATTTGCCATCTTCCATTTTGACGAAAACTATGGTATAATAGTATCTGTTAAATTGAGAGGTGTGTAAAAAAGCACGACTCTTGCAGAAGAAACGTAAATCACATTCACGGAGGAATCAAAAAGAATGGCAAGCTTATCCTTAAGACATATCTATAAAAAGTATCCCGGCGGTGTTACTGCCGTTTCCGATTTCAACCTTGAAATCAAAGATAAAGAATTTATCGTATTCGTAGGTCCCTCCGGTTGTGGTAAGACCACGACTCTGCGTATGATTGCAGGCCTTGAGGAGATCAGCGAGGGCGAGCTTTTCATCGAGGATCGCCTTGTAAACGACGTTGCTCCTAAGGACCGTAAGATTGCGATGGTGTTCCAGAACTACGCACTGTATCCTCATATGACTGTCTTTGAGAATATGGCATTTGGTCTGAAGCTGAATAAGACTCCGAAGGAGGAGATCAAGCGCCGCGTTGAAGAGGCTGCAAGAATCCTCGACATCACGCACCTGCTCGACCGTAAGCCGAAGGCTCTCTCCGGTGGTCAGAAGCAGCGTGTTGCACTTGGTCGTGCAATCGTTCGTAATCCTAAGGTATTCCTCCTTGACGAGCCTCTGTCGAACCTCGACGCAAAGCTCCGTGCAACGATGAGAACCGAGCTTACCAAGCTTCATAAGAGAATCGGAACCACCTTCATTTACGTTACCCACGACCAGGTCGAGGCTATGACGATGGCAACCCGTATCGTCGTTATGAAGGACGGCTTCATTCAGCAGGTCGATACGCCTCAGCACCTTTACGACAATCCTTGCAACATTTTCGTTGCAGGCTTTATCGGCACTCCTCAGATGAACTTCATCAACGGTACGATCGTTGAGAAGGAAGAGGATCTTTACTTCGAATTCGGCAAGAAGAGTGAGGAGGATCCCTCGCCCGTCTGCAGCCTGAAGCTTCCCGCAGAGAAGGCAAAGAATCCCGCTCTCCGCGAGTACATCGGTCAGGAGGTCGTTGCAGGTCTCCGTCCCGAGGCAATCGCGGACGACCCGATGCAGGTTTCCCTCAAGACTGACAGCATCGTTGAGACTCACGTTGACGTTACCGAGCTTATGGGTGCAGAGATCTATCTCTACCTCACTGTTCCGCAGGGAGATGAGTACGCAGATCCGATCAACCTGACTGCTCGTGTATCCTCTCGCTCGACCTCTCGTGCAGACGATACTATCAATGTCGCATTCGATATGACCAGAATGCACTTCTTTGATAAGGATACTGAAAAGTTCATTTGCCACTGATCAGGCATTGATCTACATAAGGGAGATACCGATGCGGTGTCTCCCTTTTTGGTTTGTGAAAATCAAGAATAGAGGAGAGCCCGATACGTTACATATCGGGCTCTCCCTTTTTAGATTTGCTTCAATCGTTTTGCGGCGACGAGCCTCTCTATTTTATTAAATTCCTGTATTGCAGCTTTGCATACCGAACAACTCATATTCTATTGCGGCACAAAGGTAATGATATACGGGAAGATGGAGCTCCTGGACCATAAAGGTTTCGGTTTCCGGAACCCTTATCGTACAGTCGCAAAGATTTGAAATTTTACTTGTCGAAGCCCCGGTAAGTGCAAGTGTTTGAATTCCAAGTGCCTTTGCAGTCTGAACGGCAGCAAAAACGTTTTTCGAATTTCCGGACGTGGATAATGCTATGAGCAGATCGTTCTTCTTCGCATAGCTGAAAACGAGTTGAGCGTATACCAACGACGGATCAACGTCATTTGCATAGGCTGACAGCACCGCGCTTTGCGAGGGGAGCGAAATGGCGGGTATGCCGCATTGGAGATTCTCGATAAAGTGGTCAGCATCGTTACTGAGGGAGTCTTTGAATTTCTTTGCGGTATCCCGGTCCATTTTACGCTTAAGTAAAAATCCCTTCATAAGCTCTCCCACGATATGGTCGGAATCAGCCGCCGAACCGCCGTTTCCGCATACAAGGATCGTTCCGCCTGCATAATAGGTGCTAAGCATCATATTTTTGGCTTTCAGAATATCATCCTCACAAGACTTTAACTGAGGATATCTCTCGAGCAGTTTATTCATCATTTGTTCTTTCCTCCTTCGAATGCTACCGTAAGCGCGGCAAAATCTCCTATGCTTTCACCGAGAGCAGCAGGAAGGATCTTGCAGGCCAGGCGCGCTTCCGCGAGCGTTTCTCTTTCAAGAATCCGTTCCATATGAGGCCGTATCAGCTCCTCGGCGCGAGTGAATATGCTTCCTATAACGATCGCATCGGGATTGAGCAAGTCTATGAGAATAGAAAGACTCTTGCCGAGCATCTCACCGCATATTCTGTAAGCCTCGATTCCGATTTTATCGCCTGCCTTTGCATAGTCGGCAAGAAGCTTTGCGTTTATGGATGGGAGATCCGAGGTGCTGTTGCAGTATGGCAAGCTTTCGCCCTGCTGAAGTTTTTCCAAGGCTAAGCTCCTGCCGATCTGCGCAATACCGCCGCCACTGCAAAAGCCCTCTGTCGAGCCTTGCTTTCCGTAGCCGATGGGACCGTAATCGGAAAGTCTGATATGTCCGATCTCTCCTGCCATACCGGAGGCACCGTCATATAATCTTCCGTTCAGTATGATGCCTGCGCCAAAGCCTGTTCCAAAGGTAAGGAAAATCATATTTTCCGTCCCTTTTCCTGCACCGTATTTCCATTCGGCAAGCGCACAGGCGTTGGCATCGTTACACAGATATGTGGGGATGTTGAATTTTTCGCTGAGCATATCCGTAATATGTACGTTGTCCCAATCGATGAGATTGGGCGGAGACATTATGATGCCTCTTTTGGAGTCGAGCGGTCCCCCGCAGGAGATTCCGATGGCATCTCCTTCACCGATCTCCGATACCGCCGCGATGATATTCTTTAAGGTCTCCTCACAGGTCGTAGTGGCAAATTTTATTTTTTTCTCAATATGCGTGTCGTCACCGAGAACGACGGCGCACTTTGTTCCTCCGATATCTATTCCTATCTTCATATTTTAGATCCTTTTCTTTCTGTCGTGGGACTGCCACTCTTGACACTCCCACGTTTTGACGGTTGTTATTGAGGCTTATACGTCGTACTCGGTCATAAGTACTTCCTTCCACTTCTTCGTTTCGAAGGAATAATAATAGGTGTTTACGCTGTGCGCCCCGAAATGAGCATTCAGCGGGGCGGGGAGGAGAGAGCCTGCAATTCTTGCGTCGGTGGCAGCACCGTCCGTTTCGTAGGCTCTCAGGACTATGCCGTTCTTGTCTTCGGCAATTTTGAGCGCAGATACGACGACATTGGGACAGCTGCATTCAAAGCCGCGGAACGTGTGTGCAAGCGTACCGTTGTGGTTGTTTTCCATAATGTAGGTCATAGGAAGATTCAGCTTCTTCGCCTCTTTTACTACTTCGCTCCAGCCATTTTGACGGAGGGGCATAAGCGAATAAGAGAAATCGTGACTGCCCTGATCGGTAAATTCACATTCGTCATCTCTTCCTCTGCCGTGATCTGCGTAGAGAGGACTGCGAACGACCGTCAGGTTCATAACGTTGTCCTTCAAGGAGAAGCTGTATTTGTTGTTGTTGAGCATTGCGAGACCGGTGTCATTTTTCCTGAGTGCGATAAAGCTGAGCCCGGGTTCCTCCTCACCGTCGGTGGGACGGCAGATCACGCCGAAGGGGATCTCGTAGTAAGCATCCGCGTCGGTGAATACCGTACCGTAAGCAAGCTTCAGCATCTTGTGCTTTTCGTGCCAATCGATATTTGCCTTAACGTCTATGGTCTTTGCACCGCTTCGGAGGCTAATGTACTGCGTCAGGGTAGAGCCGTTGTATCGGCTGACTACCTTCATCGTAACACGGATCGGTCCGCTTTCAACGATCTTCAGCTCGGCATCTGCGAATTTTGCAACCTCACGGTCAAAGAAATTCAGCTTGTGAGACCAGGTATCGTGCTTGAATTCATCATATACGGTGGGAACGGCACCGTACCCTTCGATCAGCTCCCGGTCGCTGACCTTGTCATATATGGATTTGATATAACCCGTGTGCTTCTCGAATTCGATTCGGAAGATCTCGTTTTCCATTGCCGTTCCTTCGATCCGAAGGGCGGGTTCCTGCTCGGGAAGGTCCTCCTCGGCAACGCTTGCGGGTTCATCGACAAGCACGGGCTCGGGCTTCTTGATGTAATAGGTCGTATATCCCATCGCGGGAACCTTTGCTACAAAGGCGGTGTCAGACCTTACTTTACAGCTGAAGGTCTGAGAGTGCACGAACTGAATGGGGAGATCATTTCCGTCTTCATCGCAGATCCTTTCGACCTGCTTGTTTATGGTGATCAGATCCTCGACCTCAAAGCTGTGTGGGTTGAATACGATGACGGGAAGCCCCTTTTCGGTATCCCTCGTATCGATTGCCCACGACAGGCTTTGAAGCGCGTTGTTTTCGGTTTTCATTGCGAAAGACATACTCTCACCGATCATATAACCCGCATCGGTATATGCGTCCTTAATTGAGCATCCGCCCATAATATCGTGGAAATGGCAGAAAAGAATGTTTTTCCAAGCGTTTTCAAATGACCTTGGGTCAAGCGTCTTGTTCATTATCCTGTTTGCCATAAACGCGAAGATCTCTGCGGAGTACATCGCGTTTTCGCTTTTTCGGATCGCATTTTTGATAAACGATACTGCAGCGTAGCATCCGCTCGCGTGGTGCTGGAGATCGTCCTCGTGAACGGGGAAGCTATCTGCGAAGGGCTCAATGTAGTCGAAGAAATCCTCGGCGCTTGAGAAGATGATCTCTCTGTCCGGATACTTTTCACGGAATTCGAGCACGGTGTTGATATTCGTCTTGGTAGGTCCGCCGCCGTGATTGCCGACTCCGTAGAAGAGCATCATAGCATCTGTTTCATTTCGGATGACGGCAATGGCTTTTTCGAATTTTTTCTCCAGGTCCTCGATGTTCTTTACGTTACCCGTGTATCCTGCCACGATCTTCCACGCAAGCACCTGCGAACCGTCGGGGGATTGCCATTTGAAGAGCTCACTCGGCATATCCTTTTCACTGATGCCGGGGCGCATAAATATATATCTGTCCATCCCCGATTTTTTCAGTATCTGGGGGATCATAGCATTGTGTCCGAAGGAGTCAACGTTGTATCCGACTCGCGCGGTTTTTCCGAAGCGTTCTTTGAAATACCGTTGTGCGTAAAGACCGTGCCTTGCGAAGCTCTCTCCCGAAGGGTTGTTACAGTCGGGCTGTATGTACCAGCCGCCGACTATAATAAATCTGCCCTCGTCTACTCGTTTTTTGACCTCTTCAAACATTTCGGGGTCGAATTCCTCTATCCATTCAAATACTGCAGCGGCAGAGCAAACAAATTTGAATTCGGGATATTCCTTCATTCTGTCAAGAGCGCTGCGGATCGTTGCTTTGGCCTCTGCCGATCCCTCCTGCCACCGCCACATCCATACGGGGTCAAGATGTGCATTTCCTACGAAATAGATCTTCTTCTTTTCACTCATAGTTGATTCCTCCTGATGCATCACTTTTTATGTAAAGTGCTAATCAAAAAATATCTATACAAAAAAATTTTAGCATATTACTGACAGAAAATCTTGTTGTTTTTTGTGCAAAGATCGCATATTTCAGGTATTTCGAAGATAAGTCTTGAATTTTATGGGATAATATGGCATAATAAAGGTGGTTCTCCTAAAGGGAGGTGAAGGAATGCGTGCTTTCTCTAATGTAGTGTTTTCAAAAAGCTGGTCGGATATCGGGCAGAACATCTCTATTACAAGGAAGGTTCTCAAAAAAAGCGTGAGGATGCATATGCACGATTATTTTGAGATCGAGATCATCGTCGGAGGACAAGGCGAGCAAACTCTGAACGGAGACGTATATCCGCTGAAAAAGGGGACGGTATATTTCTTATCTCCCATAGACTTTCACAGCGTCACGGCGATAAACAGGATGGAACTGATCAACATAAGCTTTGACAGCAGTATTGTATCAAAGCATCTTCTGAATGCTTTCATCAACCATAGCACGAATACAATATTCGACCTTCCCGAAAAGGATATGGAGCAGGTGGATTTGCTCGTATCGTTATTGATGCAGGATAGTGATGTGAATGATGAATATTCCGAAATGAACACGAAAAATCTCTTTGAATGCTTGCTGATATTGATCATCAGACATATGGATGTTCACTATGAGAGCAGCGGAGAAACAGAACCGATCTATCAATGTATGCGGTATCTGTTTTTGCATTTTAATGAAACACCGTCTCTCGAGGATATGGCACAGATGAGCGGATATTCAACCTCCTATTTCAGCAAACAATTTCGTGCGATAACCGGAAAAAAATATATTGACTTTCTGACGTCATTAAAGCTGAATTACGCCAAACTACTTCTTTTTGCCACGGAAAAACCCGTTATTGATATTTTTTGGGAATGCGGATTTAAGTCACTTTCTAATTTTAACCACGTATTCAAAAAGGAGATCGGGCAATCGCCGACACAGTACAGACAGTCAAAAAGAGGCCGCAAAAATTAGTATAACGTAAAAAACGAAGCACTGCTATGGATCTGCCTAGAGCATAGCAGTGCTTTTCATTAAAGCCGCTTGAATATTCTTACGTCATACGCACCGAGGGAGCCGTTTCCATCAATTGACGAATTTCGTTTGCCTTGATATCCCGTAGCCGCTTTCCGTTTTTCGCCGCCAAGGTCGCCGCCGCACCGCACGCCTCGCCAATTCCGACGCAGATCGGCATTGCCCGATAGTTGGAATGAGCCATATGCGTTCCCGAAATATTTCTTCCCGAAAGAAGGAGACCGTCTACCTTTTCGGGAACCATACAGCCGTAGGGAATGGTGTAACCCTTCTTTTGTTTGAAGTTGTGTTGGCAGCCTGTTTTATCAAGTCCTGCGCCTGTGATATTGTGAACGTCAAAATTGAAATGAGCGTCCCTTACAACGTAGTCATCGTGTTCTGCCGCCGCTGCGATCTCCTGCTCGGTGAGGGTCTTTACTCCCTTAAAATGTCGGGTCTCACGGATGCCGATCAGAGAAGCACTTCCGATGATATAGCAGTTCTCGTATCCCGGGGCATATTCGCGCAGAAAATCTACGATGAGAGGAATCTGCTTACGGCAAACGATCTCAGCCCGTGTCAGATCCTCGGCAGACGTGCCGTCAATATCGGTGGCGTTCGTCATATTGCAGGTCACTACTCCGGGGATAGTCGACGGATAAAGCAGAACGTGTCCTGCAGGGTGGGGAAGCTTCTCGCGTGCGAGAGCCTGAAGCTCGCCCTTCTCGGTATGAACCTTCGTTTCAAAGGACTTCGGGAACACCGCGCGGCTTGTATCCACGCCGCCCACCTTGAACATCAGCGTTGCAGGCTGCATCTTTCCGTCACTCTCGCGCCCCTTGATGAATTCTGCTCCGCTTTTTTCTGCTACGTCACCGTCACCGCTCGCGTCAACAATGACCCTTGCATCGAAAGCAGAAAATCCGCTCTTGTTGTGGCAGATGACACCCGTTACGGTGTTTCCGTCCATTATAACGTCGCAGAAGGTTGTATACAGCAAAAGCTCTACGCCTGCCTCCTCCAGCATTTCAATATAGGTGAGCGTGAGAAGCTCGGGATCGATCTGAACCTTGATCTTCCCACGCTCGTAGGTGTTTTTCTGTGCCGCCCTTTCAAGGATCTCTGCATACAGCTTGCTTCCGCATCTTCCCGTAAAATGACTCATCATTCCCGCGGTGGAGATACCTCCCACACGTCCACAGCTTTCGACGAGAAGAACTCTCGCACCGTTTCTTCCCGCAGTAACTGCCGCGGCAATCCCCGCAGGACCTGAGCCGATCACAACAACGTCATAGCTTTTTTGTACGGATATATTGATCTCAAATTTCATCTTGACATCTCCTCTGTCTTGTAGTATAATTCATTGTAGCATGTTTACTGCACAAAAGCAATCAATTTCGTGCTCAAAATATATAAAAATGTGCAGAGGTGAGTTGATGTATGATATAACCCACATTAAAAACTATATTCTTTTTTTGAAGAGGCATTGTGGCTTGTCGGTCACACTGCACCCAATCGGCAGGGAGTCTCTGATCCTGACGAGCGAACTCATTACGTTTAATATACACGATAACCCATATTGCGTTTACGTAAAGTCCTTTCCCGGGGCGCAAAAGCACTGTATTGAGCGACAGCGCAAGATCATAAAAAAATGTGAGAGCGGTTCTTTTTGCGGAAGCTGCTTTGCGGGTGTTCGGGAATTCGTTTATCCGATCCGAAACGGTCGGGAAATCGTGGGCTTTATCTCGGTAAGCGGATACAGGACCCCTGACGCCGAATCCTATGTGAATTCTACAGCAAAAACGTATTTTATTCCCATTGAAAGTCTGACCGATGCTTACGGAACCCTGAAGGAGCATATGCCAAGCAAGGAAGAGATCGACACCTTGTTGATTCCGCTTTGTAATATGCTGGAGCTTGCCTATATCCGAACCGAAAATGATAACGAGAAAGAAGAGCATCTGATAGACGCCGTCATACGGTACATCAAGAAGCATCACACGCAAAGCATCAAGCTGGAGGACGTATGTCGGCAGTTTGCGTGCAGCCGTTCTTATATCAGTCATACGTTTAAGAAAGAAACCGGACGGACCTTCAAGGAGTATCTGACCGAGATCCGCATCGAGGACGCTAAGGCGTTGCTCCGATATTCCGGGTTAAGTGTCACGGAGATCGCCTTTTCGGTCGGTATGGGGAATTCCAATTATTTTTCAGGTGTGTTCAAACGACACGTCGGTGTATCACCCGCGAGCTATCGAAAAAGCCAAAGAGATAATCAAAGGTAATATGAGGTGAAAAAGGAATGTGCTTCTCCAAACGAAAAGCCCCCGACGGTGTGTCGGGGGCTTTCCTTCGCTTATCCGAAGGATTATTTCGCTTTGTGAGCAAGGCGAGAGATGAGCTTGATGATCTCTACGATCGGGATGATGAGGATCGCGAGACCCAGTGCGATTCCGTATTCAAGAAGCCCGATCGGAGCCAAACTGAAGGCATCTGCGAGAGGCTTGATCTCAATGACGAGCGTCGTGAGAAGGAGTGAGACAGCTCCTGCTCCCCACAGCCACTTGTTCTGCGTGGTCATTTTGAAGATCGAGCCATGCAGAGAGCGCATATTGAAGGAATGGAAGATCTCACACATCGACAGCGTCAAAAACGCCATCGTCATACCGTGGACGCTGTCCGCGCTGTTGATGATATTAAAGTTGCCGAATTCAAGGTAGTGGCCGACTGCATAGGAAACAAGCGTAATGACTGTAACGAGGAAGCCCTGATAGAAGATCGCAAAGCCCATACCGCCGGCGAAGATGCCTTCCTTTGAATCACGAGGCTTACGGGCCATAATATCCTTTTCAGGCTTCTCCATACCGAGAGAAAGGGCAGGGAGACAGTCGGTGATCAGGTTGATGAAGAGCAGGTGGACGGGCTTGAAGATCGTGAAGCCGCAAAGGGTTGCGAAGAAGATCGAAAGCACCTCCGAGAGGTTCGATGCGAGCAGGAACTGGATCGATTTACGGATGTTGTCGTAAATGCGGCGGCCTTCTCCGACTGCCGAAACGATCGTTGCGAAGTTGTCGTCTGCGAGGATCATATCGGCGACGTTCTTCGTAACGTCGGTGCCCGTAATGCCCATGCCGACACCAATGTCGGCGTTTTTGATCGAGGGTGCATCGTTGACGCCGTCACCCGTCATAGCGGTGATCTTGCCCTTCTTACGCCAAGCGTTGACGATACGTGTCTTGTGCTCGGGCTGAACGCGTGCATAAACAGAGTACTTTTCGACCTCGGTTTCAAAGCTTTCATCCGGGATCTTGTCAAGCTCTGCACCCGTGATCGCCTGTTCAGCGGATTCAATGATGCCGAGCTGCATTGCGATCGCAACAGCGGTGTCCTTGTGGTCACCCGTGATCATAATGGGACGGATACCCGCAGAGCGGCACTCGTCGATCGCGGGCTTGACCTCGGGACGGACGGGGTCGATCATACCGACGAGACCGATGAAGGTGAGGTCACATTCAACAGCCTCTGCTTCGTAGACAGCAGGCTCTTCAGAGAGCGTTTTCTGTGCTGCCGCAAGGACGCGGAGTGCCTTGTCTGCCATTCCTTTGTTTGCAGCCAGGATCTCCTCGCGCTTTTCATCGGTCAGCTCGACAGTGGAGCCGTCAACGATTACCGAGGTGCAGCGCTTCAGGATCTCGTCGGGCGCACCCTTCGTGAACTGAACGATCTCGCCCTGCTCGTTTTTGTGAACGGTGGTCATCATCTTACGCATCGAGTCGAAGGGAACCTCACCGATACGAACGAAGATGTTTTTTTGTACGTTCTTTGAAAGATCGAGCGTTTCCGCATAGTTGACGAGCGCACATTCGGTCGGCTCGCCGATTGCGGTTTTTGCCTCGACGTCAAACTCTGCATCGGAGCAGAGGGACATTGCGTTTGCAAGGAGCTTTTCGTCCGTACCGTAGTGATCGACGACGGTCATCTTGTTTTGGGTAAGCGTGCCCGTCTTATCGGAGCAGATGATCTGCGTACAGCCGAGCGTTTCGACTGCGGTCAGCTTACGGATGATCGCCTGACGACGCGACATATTGGTAACGCCGATCGAAAGCACGATCGTAACGACGGTCGCAAGTCCCTCGGGAATCGCGGCAACGGCGAGCGAGATTGCGATCATAAAGAAGTCCATTACCTCGTGGAAACCGAAATCACCACCCGTGAGCAACGTGCGAACGATGTTGATGCCGAACACAAGCACACAAATGCCAATGACGAGGAAGGTCAGGATCTTGCTGAGCTGTCCGAGCTTCATCTGAAGAGGCGTTTTGCCTTCCTGAGCATTCGCAAGTGCGTCTGCGATCTTGCCCATTTCGGTATCCATACCGGTAGCGGTAACGACAGCCTTGCCTCGCCCGTAAACGACGACACTACCCATAAAGACCATATTCTTTCGGTCGCCGAGCGGAACGTCGCCGTTTTCACCGCCGCTGAGCGCCTCTACCTTTTTGTCAACGGGGACTGACTCGCCCGTGAGAGCGGCCTCCTCGATCTTCATAGATGCGCATTCAATGATACGTGCATCTGCGGGAACAGCATCGCCTGCTTCAAGAACGATGACGTCGCCGACAACGAGATCCTCACTGCGTACCGAGATCTGGTGCCCGTCACGAATGACCTTGGAGGTTGCGGCGGCAATTTCCTGCAGAGCCTCGATCGCTTTTTCCGCTTTGCTTTCCTGGAAAACACCGAGGATCGCGTTGATCAGAACGACCGCCATAATAATGATGACGTCGGACGGGAATTCCTGTTCAAAGATCGCAAGTGCGCCCGAAATCACAGCAGCAACGATCAGAATGATCGTCATCGGCTCTGCGAGCTGCTTCAGAAAGCGGTGGATCATAGATTCCTTTTTGCCCTCTGCGAGCTTGTTCTTTCCGTTTTCCTGAAGACGCTTCTCGGCTTCCGTTTTGGAAAGACCGTCAGCGGAGGAGGAAAGGGAAGAGAGGACGTCCTCGGAACTTTGCAAATACTCTTTCATACTGTTCTCCTTTTCGTATTATCCTGCAAAGAGCAGTGCAGGTGATCGGGGAGGCGTGATCTTTTGCCGTAAAAAACAAAAGAGACCAACCTGTTCCCACTAAGTACAGATAAGTCTCATCATTTCAAATAAAGCCAGGTGCGACGATCGCATCACGCTGTTGACTTTATTACGACAGGCGTTGATTACTCCCTTATTTAGAATTATTATACCTCTTAACACCGCTTTTGTCAAGAGGTTTTTCGTTTTTTTGTGTATGAAATCAGGCAATTTTTTTCGGGCTTGCCCAAACAAGTGTGAAGCAAGCCCGTTTACTTGATCGGCTATCAATACATCGCATTAAGCCTTCTTTTTCAGCTTTGCGTTTGAGAGCCAGATGCTTCCGCTGATGAGCAGGAATGCAATCAGATACTGGATCTTGAGGATGTTCTCGCCCAGTATGATCCAACCAAAGATGCAAGCAAAGATCGGCTCCGCAAATTTGATGATGAACAGCTTTGATAGCTCTCCGTTCTTTACGATTCCGAACCAGATGCAGTAGCTGACGACCGATGCCGCGCAGATATACGCCATAATCCAAAGGTCTTGGCTCAGAGCAAAGCGGACGTTTCCGCCCATTAAAAGACCGACGACAAGCAAAACGATGCCGCCGAAAAGCTGAGACACGCCCGTGGATGTGATCGGAGATACCTTTTCAAACACCTTTTTGCTGATGACGTTTGAAAAGACGGTACAGAAGGAGGCACCGAGGATCAAGAGATCTCCGACGGCAAAGGTGAAGCCGCTTGAACTGATATTCAGCGCGATGATCCCGAGAAAACCCACAAGGGCTGCGACGGTCTTTTTGACGGTTGGCTTATCCTCCTTCACAAAGAGGAAGGAAAAGCAGACGTAAAAGAGTGCGCCGATCTGTTTGATAAGGGCGGTTTTGGAGCTGGCGGTCAGTTCAAGTCCGAGATATGTAAAGCCGTAATGCAAAACGATTGCAAACACGCCCGACAAAAGGATCGGAAGGATCGAGCCCTTGACGGGGCAGAAGGACTTTCTGTTTCTGAAGAGAGAAAAAATGCAGATGATACCACCGCAGATGACAAAACGGATTCCCGCAAATAACAGAATATCGGCAGTGCCTTCGACTTCATACGCAGAGAAGCCGAGCTTTACCATAGGGAAAAGCGAGCCCCACAGAAGCATCGTCAGAAGCGCGAGCCAAATGGTTATATTCTTACTCATTGCAAACGCTCAAAACGACCTTTCCGACGTTTTCGCCACGCTCGAGGATCGCGTGTGCCGCCTCTGCCTCACGGATGGGCAGAACACGATAAATAGACGGCTTGATCGTGCCGTCCTCGAGCTTCGGCCATACGTTCTTTACGAGCTCGGAGAGAATGTATGCCTTGAATGCGGGTGTGCGGTTACGGAGCATACTGCCGACGAGATGCAGGCCTTTGGTCAGAAGGGGACGAAGCTGAACGGTGGTCTCGATTCCCGCAAGTGTGGAAATAACGATCCAGTAGCCGCCTCTCGCCATATAGGGAAGGCTCTTGCCGAGCGTTTCGCCCGAGAGGCAGTCCATCGATACGTTTACGGGCGTACCGTTTGCCTCCTCCTTTGCGAGGATCTCCTCCACGCACTGTGTCGTGGAATTGATGACAACGTCCGCACCGAGGGGCTTAATCTTTTCGGCGATCTCATCCGAGAGCACCGAGGTAATGACCTTTGCGCCGAACGCCTTTGCCATCGGGATGGCGACCGAAGCAAGTCCGCTTGCCCCCGCGGGGATAAATGCGGTCTGTCCCGCTTCGAGGTGTCCTTCTATAAACAGGTTGAGGTAGGACGTTGCGTACGCCTCGGGGAGAGCCGCCGCCTCGACCATCGAAAGTCCCTTCGGGATCGGCATCAGCATATCGTACTTGACCGCCACGTATTCGGCGTATCCGCCGCCACCGAGCAGGGCGCAAACGCGGTCGCCGACCTTCCAGCCCTCGGCGTTGGGACCGACCTTTTCAATTACGCCCGCAATTTCTAGGCCCATCCACTCGGGACAGCCTGCGGGGGAGGGGTATTTGCCCTGCCTTTGGAGCAGGTCTGCGCGGTTGAGTGCCGCCGCGTGAATTTTGACCAGGACCTCATCATCCTTGATTATAGGATCGGCAACGTCCGACCAAACGAGATCTCTGTTTTCGTTTACAAGCATTGCTTTCATTTGTGTCACCTCAAAAATAATTTGTTTATAATTGCTGTTTTTTAGTCGGTTCCTTTGAGAGCAAGTGATCTGCCGCCGTCGCAAACGTATATCTGCCCCGTGACGAAATTCGACTTATCCGAAGCAAGGAATTCTACGACGTTTGCAATGTCCTCGGCAGTGCATTTTTCTCCGAGGAAATTCGTACCGTAGGCATACTTTTGACCCTTTTCGGTGGTAATGTCGACATCGGGACGGCAAACGACACCGGGAGCGACCGAGTTGACGTTGATCTTATAAGGACCGAGCTCCTTTGCAAGCGCCTTTGTAAAGGCAATGACACCGCCCTTTGCCGCGGCGTATTCGGTCGACTTTGCGGCACCGTTGAGCCCGACGATGGAAGAGAAGTTGATGATCTTTCCTCCCTCGCCCTGCTTGACCATAACTCTTGCTGCCGCACGGCTTGCGTAAATGGCTCCGTAAAGATTGATCTTCAGAACGCGATCGATGACGTAATCCTCCTTGTCGACAAGGCGATGGTACTTTGTGCCGGGTCCTGCAATTCGTGCGCTTCCGCCTGCAACGTGTACCATAATATCGAGCCGACCGAATTTCTCGACCGTTTCGGCTACTGCCGCATCAACGTCCGCGGGATCGGTCACGTCAAGAACACGTCCGAATGCCTCTCCGCCAAGGGCTTCGATGCTTTCAACAGTCGCCTTGACCGTTTCCTCGTTGATGTCGCAAACGGCGATCGCGACACCGTTTTTAGCAAGCGTGCGCGCGGTCTCACTTCCGATATACCCACCTGCGCCCGTGATAAATGCAACCTTTTTCATAATTTTTCTCCTTTTGAATGTTTGGTTTTTAATCTCTGAAAACGACCTGCCCGTCCAGAACCGTCAGCACGCAACGGTAACCTTTATCACTTTCGATATGATTTCCTGTTTTGTCTGTCGTGGAGAATCCCTCGTCCGTGTAGTCGAGGACGGCGATGTCCGCCTGGCCGCCAACCTTGAGGCAGCCCCATTCTCCTTCCTTACCGACCGCTTTTGCAGCCGAGGATGTGACACCGCGGAGAATGTCCTCCTCGGTCATCCCGAGGTGCCTTGAATAGCTCATACACATCGTGAGCCCGTAGCGACCGCCGCGCGTGTAAGCGCTGAAGCGGGTGATATCGGTGCTGAGCGTGTCGGGCTGTGCGCCTGCCTCGATCGCCTGACGAAAAACCTCGAAGTCGGTGTGCGTGCGTCCTGCGAAGCCGGCATCGATCACGACACCTCGTTCTTTGGCCGCTTTGATGCAGGCAAAGCCGTCCTCCGATGCGTTGTTTACGCCGCCGTGATAGGTGTGGGTCAGAATATCGCCCTTACCGAGGGTCTCGAGAATCTCTGCCATCGGGGTGGGGGAATTGGAGCAGTGTACCATCACGCGAAGCCCTCTTCTGTGTGCGAAGTCGCAGATCTCTCTGAGGGGGGTGGTATCCGTCACGCTTGACTGCGTCGTGTCGAAGTAAACCTTCAGACCGACGACCTTGTCCCCGAAGCGCGCGAGCGCCTCCTCGACTTTCCCGAGCTGTGCTGCGTTGTCGCGAATGTGCGCAGTGACGAGCAGGACGTTCTTCACCGTAAAGGAGTCGAGGATCGCGCGTTCACCGCGCGTCCGTCCTGCGTCCACTGCGGCAGTCACACCGAAGGGAATAGTGGAAAGATCGGCAGAAATGCCGAATTTGTCGGTCGATGCTACCTGAAGATGTACGTGAATATCGACGAGCCCTGCTGAGACGATCTTGCCTGCGGCGTCGAAGACGTATGCCGTAGGGTCGTCGCATTCGATATGCGGCTCGATCTTTTCGATGACCGCGCCGTCCGTTAAGACGTCGGCGTATAAAAAACGCTCTCCGTCCCAAACACGGCCGTTTTTAATCAATATTTTTCCCATTGGAATCTCCTTGCTTTGTTGTTTGAATGCCATTACGTCCATGAAAGAACGGCTTTCCCATCTTCACTATATTCGACGGTGCCCTTGGTACGGCACATCTTATCCATTTCTCTGCAGTATTCCTCGAAGGAGGAAAAGAGCGCCTTGTGATCTGAAATGACCTCAAGAGCTTTTTCTGCAGATCCTTCAAGAAGTGTGCATACGAGGGCGGTTTGCAAAACGGAGGGATTAAATACGGCAAACTCGGGATACTTGATGTAGTAGCTTGCACCATGGGTCTTTCCGCCGGCTCCGCTGGAGGAAGCCTGGAGGCACGGAATGACAGCGGCGAGATTACCCATATCCGAGCCGCCCGATCCAGTTCCTGTAGGGAACTCAATACCGTCTTCACCGCAAATCTCTCGTGCGATCGCTGCCCCGAGCTCTACGAGAGTAGGATTGTTATCGTAGTCTCTTTCCGGAAAATAGACATCAAGGTCATCGATCTCCACGCGAGCACCAAAGGCGACCGCCGCCGCAGTATAAGCACGATTGATCTTTTCGTTTGCCGATTTCATTGCCGTGTAGCTGTTGGCGCGCACGTTGGATTCAATAACGACGTTCCATGGCATATGCTGAACGGTGTCGCCGCCTCTTGAAATGATCAACTGATTTCGTACGTTTTGACTCGAAGGGAAGACCTCCCTGAGGGCGTTGATAGAGTTAAGGGCAGTCTGTGCCGCATAAAGTGCGTTTACACCGTTCGTGGGTGCGGAACCGCCGACGCCCTTACTGCCGTAATAGGTCACGCGCTTGGCAATAACTCCGCTGGTACCGCCTTTTCTGAATCGGAACTTAGACTTGTCTCCGTGTGCGGTATGGACCATTACAGCGATATCGACACCGTTGAAATATCCCCGCCGAACAAATTCGCTTTTCCCCGAAAGGAAACGGATCTCGCCCCGATCGCGTCGCGCGGCACGCTCACTGAGCTCGGTCGGCTCCTCTGCGGGAACTGCGACGATACGGATTTTACCGCAAAGTCTTGACAGAATTTCCGGATTCCGCAGAACGCCCGCAACACCGAGAAGCGCAGAGACCTGACAGTTGTGTCCACACGCGTGCTTCGCGCAGACATCGTCCTCCGCTTCGGGGTCCTCACTCGGAACGAGGAGTGCATCGAGCTCACCGAGAACTGCGACGGTAGGACCGTCTTTTCCCGTGTCAATGTCAAAGTAGAAGCCCGGAATGTTTCCGGCTTCCGTAAGCGTGAAGCCCATTTTTTCGAATTCATTCTTGAGATAGTTGTGGGCGTCCCATTCCTTAAAGCCGGTCTGAGGATGCGCATAGATGTAACGCTCCGCTTCGAACATCATAGTTCTGTATGCTTGCATTTTTTCTGAAATATCGGTAGACCATTTGGAAGTCACGATCATCTCCCCTTTCTCTCTGCAAGGACGAGGTTATTCAATGTTTTTCGAATGGAATCTGATCCCACCGACGATCTCCGACAGGACCTTCTGTACGAGATAATCGTGCTCGTAAGTGAAGGGATTCTGCTTCGTACCTTGTATGTAAGCGTAAAAATCCTGCACTACGACGTCGTAACGATCGTTTGAAGCGTTCAGATCAAACGGGATCGTTGTCTTCGTATCGGAGTATGGATTTGCTCCCATCGCGGTGTCTGCGTAGGTCATAACCGTGGGATTCTCGATCGGGCAGATATTGACCGTTCCCTTGCTTCCCGAAACCACGAGCTGACGTCTGCCGTATCCGTTGACCTCGACCGAGGAAACGTAGATGCGTGCAAGCGCCTTGTCATATTCGAGCACGGCGAGATTGTTGTCCTCGAAGTCGATGCCGTCAAGTCCCGTATGCTTCAGGAACGAAACGACCTTTTTCGGCTCTCCCAAGAGATAAACGATGAGATCGACGAAATGGCTTCCGAGAATATACATAATGCCGCCGCCGAAATTCGTCAGCCACTGCTTGTATTTCGGCGCGTGGAAGGTGCTCATCTCTGCGTTGATCGAATAGATCTCACCGAGATCCCCGTTCCTCAAATGCTCAAAGGTCTTGAGCACTGCGGGATTGTAGCGGTACATATATCCGAGCTGAACGACAAGATTTTTTGCCTTCGCCGTATCGAGCACGTATTTGTATTCCTCAAGTGTGCCGCTCGCGGGCTTATCCATATGAATATGCTTGCCCGCATCTACGCACATTTTTGCGTATTTCGTCAGATCCCAGACGTCGCTTTCGATCACGACTGCGTCGGACTGCTCAATGATCTCCTCGACCGAAAGACGGGGAAGCCCTGTGTAGCCCTTCATCGCTCCGCGCTTTTCAACCCAGCGTTCGTTTTCCTCGGCATATCCGATCACGTCAAATAGCTCGGGGAATTTCCGAAACGCCTTCATTTTGGCGTGTCCGTGATTGTGACCGATGCCGATCTGACCGATCTTGATTTTTTCCATACGATTATCTCCTTAAATATGAAGTAGTCCCTCCGCACAAAGGTCTGCGCGGATCGCGTTGTGGATGTCGCTACGCATTTTGATCACGGGAGCGTAGATCGTGCACCAGTCCTTTTTTTCAAAATTAAAGTTGATATACGAACAGCGGCAGGCATTGGTAAGCAGGATGACGTAGAGATCCTCCTCGCGGTTTATGTAGAAGCACTGACCCGTAGAGCCTGCGTGACCGAAACTGCCGTCAGGGAATAGATCTCCTGTGTTCTCGCATTTTTTGTCAACGTAGACATATCCGAGCCCTCGGCTTTCGGAATATTCAGATGTGTAATTCGTTTCTGCTGCCGAGAACAGCTCCTCGGGATAGAGAATATCGCTCTTTTTTAGAATGGCTTTGATGAATTTCTGAATGTCAAAGAGACAAGACTGCTGTCCTCCGCTTCCTGCGGGCTTTCCCATCATCAGAACACGATCGCTGTCGTAGCGCTGCTTCGGCGTGTCCTTCCAGCGGTAGCAAAGCGCGGCGTTCGGTTCGTCAAGTGCGATCTCAAACGAGGTGCGTTCAAATCCAAGCGGACGTGCAAGGTTCTCTGTATAGATCTCCTCCAGCGTTTTCCCGTAGATTTTTTCAAGGATCAAACCGAGGAGAATGAATGCGTTGCAAGAATATTTGCAATTCGTTCCCGGGGTGAACAGAAGGGGATAGGAGAGGATTTTTGCAGCGATCCCATCACGTCCCGCCGCCACTGCTTCCTCGGAGAGAGGCTTTCGCTGGATCCCAGACGTGTGTGTCAGCATCTGTTTTACGGTGATTCTATTCTTGATCTCGTCTCCTGCATCAAAAAATTTGTCGATCGTGTCGTCAAGAGAGAGGAGCCCTTTCCCGATCGCCTGCAGGACGAGTGTAGAGGCAACGAGAACCTTTCCCATACTCGCAACATCGAAGTAGGTATATCCGTTTGCGTTTTCTGAGAAAAAGAGCTTTTCCTCACCCTTACAGTGAACGAGAAGGGCGTAGGTGTCAAACGTCCGCTGCTCAAGCATTTTTTGCAGCAGAGCTTCCGTGCTTTCCAGTTTCATTTGGATTCTCCTTTTATCGTTTTTGTGATGGAAATGATTGCTTTTTGCTTTACTCTATCGTCTTCCAATCAAACACTGTTCCCATCGGGAAGAGGGGATCGTCGCAAAGCTGATTGTAGACTTCGGGGGCATCCTCGGGGGATACGACGCGCGATACGATAGGACTAACCTGAATTCGTCCTGCGGCGAGCAGATCAAGGGTAGCCTTGCAGTCGTCCTGATGTGTCCAGTGATGCGGATAGGACTCGACCTTCGGACGAACGAGGTTATGAGCACCGATCAGCTTGACGCCGGGGCGGTGTACCTGCTGGTAATAATCTACCGCTGTGTCTGAAATACGCGTGCAACCGAGAAGAGAGATACGTCCCATCCAGGAAGCGCATTCGAGCGCCTGCTTCATCGCAGCGGAAACACCCGTGACCTCTACCGTTGCGCGTACACCCTTGCCCTTCGTGACCTTCTTTACCTGCTCGACAAAATCGGGGGCGGATGGATCAAAGGCATAGTCCGCACCGAGCTTCAGCGCAAGCTCGCGGCGGGCAGGATTCAGATCGGCGGCAATGAGGGGGCACGCGCCGCTGATGCGCAGGAATTGAAGCGCGAACGTGCCAAGCAGACCGAGGCCCATAACCATTGCGCTTTCTCCGACCTCGACCTCGAGCTTTCTTACACCGCCGAGGCCCATCGTCGCGATAATGACAAACGCCGCATCGAGCGAGTCGATCTCGTCGTTTTCGACCTTCGTTACGTCTGCTTCGGGACGGATGTTATATTTCATATGCTTTCCGTGATAAACAAGCACGCGGTCGCCGACTGCTACGCTCTTTACTGCAGAGCCGATCTCGATCACACGACCAACGCCGCAGTAACCGAGGGACTTCGGAAATTTGTTTCCTCCGGCGTTCGGCATAGCCATAATGTTCGCGCGCTCGGTTCCGCCGCTGATCACGGTATATTCCATTTCGGTCAGGACCTCGTTATCCTTGAGCGCGCGAACGTCAACCTCAAGAAGCTCGGCCTTGTGCGGTGCGGTGAATACGATTTTCTTACTTTTCATTTTCTTAGCTCCTTGCTATTTTTTGGACGCTTTCGATGGCGGCAACAGCCGTCTTGAGATCGATCTGCTCCATCGTGCTTCCCGCGTTGTAGTGGTCGACACAGAACGCGATCTGACCGCCGAGAATGGGATTGATGATTCTCGACAGCATTCCCGCAGATCCGTTTGCGTGATATGCGATCGGTGTCTTGATCTCCTTTTTGAGGAGAAGCATCGTGCGGATGCTTTCTGCGAGGTCGTCCTCGTCTCTTGCCTTTGTCACGATCTTGATGATGTCGGGATTCCTTTGTTCGAGGAAGAGAGCAAGATCTACGACCTGTTCAGCTTTCATCGGAATGCCGGGATGGCAGGACAGGAGAACCTCCGTCCCATTCGCGTGCGCGAGCTCGATGAGCTCGCACTGCTTCGAAATGACCTTCTCGTCGGTGACGACCTCCTTCGGGTTACCCTTTGTGAAGGAATACTTGTCCTCTCCGCAGAATCCGCTTTTCGACGGAAGATGGAAGGTATAGCCCTGCATATCGATGCCGGCGGCACCCGCCTCGATTGCACGGCGGAAGCTGTCAACGCGCTCCTCCTCGGTGAGTCCCGCCTTTCCCATTGTGAACGTGTTGTTGTAATTCAGCGCAAGGATGGGGAGTCGTGACGCGCTGATGATCTTTCTTAGGCTCTCTACGTCGCTGTTTGCGAGGCAGGACATATGCAGGTCGATCATCGTCGCCCCGTCATAAATACAATTTTTGATCTCCGCGATCGCTGCGCGGACACTCGTTTCTCTGACCACACCTGCGACTGCAGGTGCTGTAAGTGTAGATAATTTTTGTGTCATACGATCACCTCCGGGAACAGTATAGCATAGGAGGGCTCGTAAGTAAATATCAAATGTGATACGATTTGTCATATTTGATACAAAAACTATTGACTGTTTTTCGGCGATGTGCTATAATTGTTAACAGTTAAAGAGAGGAGACGATATAAATGGGTGCAGATATCTTATCAAATTTGGTAATAAAAAGGGTGCATTCGGTTTCAACGCTATTTAACGAGGAAAACACGAAAGCCAGCAGAAAAAACCGCCAGCGGTGGGCTGTAGTGATCAAGTACGAGGGGGAGACCGTTTATCGCTCGGGGGGCAAGCGCCTTCTGTCGGATCTGAATCACGTTGTGGTCCTGCCGAAGGGCTGCTCCTACGATTGGCAGTGTGTCAAAACGGGGCATTTTTGCATTATAGAGTTCGAAGGGGAGCCGGCTTATATCGAGCCTATGTCCTTTTCGCTACGGAATGGGGAAAAGATCCTGAAAATGTTCAAGGAGCTGGAATACAAGCGAAATCTGAAAAAGCCGACGACAGAGCTTGAGAGCGTCCGAGATACGTATTCGATCATCCTGGCACTCGTGCAAGCCGAGCAAGAAAGATATCTTCCCACAGAAAAGCAGCAAAGGATCGCTTTTGCCACGGAATACATCTCACAGCATTACAATGAAAATATAACCAATGACCGTCTTGCCTCGGTTGCGGGGATGTCAACGGTGTATTTCAGAAAGCTGTTCACAAGCGTTATGGGCGTCGCTCCTATGCAATACGTCCATAATCTTCGCATCGAAAAGGCGAAGGAAATGCTGAAAAGCGACTATGGTACGCTTTCGGATATCGCGATCTCCTTGGGATATTCCGGACTTTACGACTTCTCAAGAGATTTTAAAAAGCATACCGGAGTCTCTCCGTCAAAATATGAATAAAGCGGGGCGAACGGTTCGCCGTCGGGGGATGTTGGTTTCTTCTTGACAAATATCGTGCGATACATTATAATTATAATAATACCGAAGGAGCACCGAAGGGAGGCACGACAGATGAATCTTTATATGAAGCAAAGGGTTTTCTCCTTTGCGGATCGCTTTACCGTCTATGACGAAAACGGTAACGATTATTACTACGTCGAGGGAGAGGTGTTCTCGTGGGGAAAAAAGCTTCACGTTTACGATCTTCTCGGGAAGGAGATCGCCTTTATTTCTCAGAAGGTGTTTTCCTTCCTTCCGAAATATTACATCAGCATCGGCGGCGCGGAGGTTGCCGAGGTGGTAAAAAAATTCACCTTTTTCTATCCCTCGTACGAGGTAAATCTGACGAACGGAAACACCTTTACAGTAGAGGGAGATTTTTTTGACCACGAATACGAGGTGAAGGATAACGGCCGCTTTTTTGCGGGAGTCTCCAAGGAATGGTTCACCTGGGGAGATTCCTACCGCATTTCGGTTACGGAGGGAGGCGATCCCGCGCTTGCGCTCTCGATCGTGCTTGTGATCGATGCCTGCCTTGAGGCTGAGCGAGACTGACGGGGTGTGAATATGGAAGAGATCAAAAAGGGAAGATACCGCCACTTCAAAGGGAAGGAATACGAGGTGTTGTTCGTGGCAAAGCACTCCGAGACCCTAGAGGATATGGTCGTATACCGTGCGCTTTACGGCGACGGCGGCGTGTGGGTACGCCCCCTGTCAATGTGGAACGAGACGGTGGAGAGGGACGGTCAGGTGTATCGGCGCTTCACGTATATATCGGACGCTCCGGAAGACGGAGACGAAGAAGAGCCCCAATGAAATTCGTTCATTTGGATCAAAAAGCCCTCGGTTTTGATCTAAAAATCGTAAGATTTTGTAAATAAGCAATAATATTCTGATATACCAAGCCGGAATGGTTTGTTATAATGAATCCGTAGGTTGCAGGCGGTACAGCTTGCAACGGAATTACTTTTTGAAAGGAATCTATCACAATGGAACGTCTGATCAAAACAGGACAGGTAAAGGCGAAAAGCGCCAAGGAAGTGAAGGAGACCCGTCTCGGCATCGGCTTCGAAAAGCTCGACCGTGCCGTTTTTGACCCCGAAAAGGCTTACGATAAGATCGCGGGGATCGGTGTAAAATGGGCGCGTATCCAGTCGGGTTGGGCAAGAACCGAAAAGGAGCCCGGTGTATACGATTTTTCGTGGCTTGATAGCATCGTTGACAATCTTCTCGAGCGGGGTATGATCCCGTGGATCGTGCTGTGCTACGGCAACCCCATATACAGCCCCTTTGCAGGCAAGTATTTTGGATCGGTCGGCTGTCCTCCGATCACGACGAGAGAGGAAATGGACGCGTGGCTCCGTTACGTTGAGGCAACGGTCACGCACTTCCGCGGCCGTATTCCGTATTACGAGATCTGGAACGAGCCGGACGGCAAGTACAGCTGGAAGCATCCGCACGCAGAGGACGAGCCCGAGCCCGGCCCGAATGCGACCGAGTACGGCAACTTTGCGATCGAGACTGCAGACGTGATCCACCGTACCGATCCTTCTGCAAAGGCGATCGCTATGGTCGTTTGCTCCTTCAAGAAGCTTTCCTACATCAACGAGGCGCTTGCAACCGGTCTTGCCGATCACATCGACGCCGTGTCCTATCACGCATATACCTCGGACGATACCGACCGCCCGACCTATATCGGTCTTCTTCGCAAGCTTGTCGACAGCTACCGCCCGGGACTTGAGCTGATCCAGACCGAGACGGGCGGACAGTCGAGAGGTGACGGTGCGGGTGCAATGCGCGGCTTTGCGTGGACGCCCGAAAAGCAGATGAAGCATCAGCTTCGTAATCTCTTGCACGATCTTGCCCTCGGTATTACCTTCACCTCCTTCTTTACGTCGGTGGATATGATCGAGGCGCTACACGGTCTTGTATCGGATAAAAAGTCTTATCTCGATTACGGCTATTTCGGTGCGCTCAGCGCGGATTTTGACGAGAACGGCTTCTCCACGGGCGACTACACGCCGAAGCCTGCATACTATTCGCTTCAGAACCTTGCTTCGATCTTCTCGGAGGGAGTCGAGCCCGACAACACCGTGATCTGCGAGCGTAAGGTACTTCCCAGCCGCCGTGTGAATGGTCAGGATTGCACGGATAAGACGGTTTGCACGTATGCCTTCTCGAAGCCAAACGGTGCAAAGGCGATCGCTTATTGGAATGCAGTTCCGATCCTGACGAACACCTACGAGGGAACGATCTCGTTCGATGTTTACGGTCAGCCCAATGACATCCATCTCGTTGATCTCGCAAGCGGTGCGGTCTATGACCTTCCTGAGACGATGGTCGAGGAAAAGGCACACGGACAGATCAGCCTCATAAATATCCCGCTTACCGATACCCCGCTTCTTCTTACATTCGGGGATTTCGTTGAGCAGTAAAATACAGTATGATCTCCATAGCAGGTATGCTTGTTCTTCAGGCATACCTGCTTTTTTCAGACTTTCGGGAAAACGCAAATTATGTATAAACGGTGCATATTTTGCGCAAATGTCAAGTAGTTGAGTGAATTTTTATAAAAAATTTTTAATTCCGAGCTTGTTGAGCTCTGCGAGGAACAGTTTATAACTGTTCTTGCCGTCAAAGAGGTGGCGGGGATAAGTATTTATGTAGTCTTGCACGGCTTTAATCTGTTCGGGTGTATATTGATTTATAGGCGTTCCTTTTGGGATGAATCTGCGAATAAATGCGTTTTGATTCTCGTTTGAGCCGCGCTCTGATGAACAATACGGATGACAATAATAAACCGTTGTACGCCGGGCTCGTGTATACGGAGAAAGCTCCATACCGATGGTATTGGAGAATTCGGTTCCATTGTCGCACGTAATCGTTCTGAAGATCTTACGGAAATTCCTGCTGCCGAGTTTACGCTCGAGGCGGTTCATCATCAGGACGGTGCTTGCGGCAGATTTATCTTTTGATTTGAATATCAATTCCATTCGGGTGAGGCGTTCTGTGAGAACAAGAAGCGTTTCACCCTTTTTCAGTGTACCGACCACAGAATCAAGTTCCCAATGCCCGAAGGTGTTTCTTCTCGAAACTTCCTTCGGGCGTTTTTCTATACTATTCTCTTTTGGGAGCTGCTTGATCGGTTTTACTTTACGGTGCTTCCGCTTCATCGACCCTTTTCGGAGAAGATTTTTGTTTGTGACGTTAAGAAATACGCCTTTGTCGATATAGCTGTACAGAGTAACACGGCAGACCTTCGTTTCAAATTTGAGATTGTTTTCTTTGATATAGTCGAGGATCGCAGACGGAGAATAACGATGCTTCAGGATCATCGTTTCAACGAATTCGGCAAATGCTTTGTCCTTGCCGAGCTTGATCGGCGCGCCTTTTGCGGTTGCATTATGATCCGCCGAAAGCTGTGCTTTATCCGCGCTATACTTTCGGATTTCCGTCCAATCGCTGTTACGGTGCATATAGAACCCGCGTTTGAGCTCGCGGTAGATGCTCGTTTCTGTGAAACCGAGCTCTACGGCGATCTTCTTAACAGGGATCCTCGCATTATAAAGTGCTTCGAGCTTATCGCGGGTGCATTTCTTGAAGGTTTTATAGGGTTTGTTTGTTTTCGGCATAATGGATCAACTCCTTTTGTGTCTATGCGACGTTAATGTATGTTGTTGCGTTCAGGGATCGGCGAAGAAGGGCGGCGAGGCGCACGCGGAGCGTTTGCGCCGTCGGCCGCCTGTCTTCTTTCGCCGATCGGATTACCGATCCGGATCTATGCCGACGGTCGCTGAACGCGTCCGTCGGGGCTTTATAATCAAAAAGACATCGGTGCAGAGTGAAAACCTCCTCCGCGGTTTTCCCCGAACACCGCGAGCGGTGTCGGCTCCCCTTTCCCTGCGAGGGGTGTCACACCCGCCTCAAAAAGTAAATAGGGTTCGCCGCAACCAAAGAAGCGCACTGTGCTTCTTTGCTCACGGCGACGGTCGTATTTTCAAAAAAAATAACAAGTGATTTTTTTCGAAAATCTCCACCGCGCGTAGCGCCCTATTGACTTTTTGTTTCGGGCGTGCCCCTGCGGGAGCCAAGGAAGCGACGGCGAGGCGTCGCTCCCTCAAATGAGGGAACGGGCTTCAAATCCCGGTGCCGATCAGAAAGGAGGATCGTGATGAAATCTCGGAGAAAGGAGGTTTTCGGTATGAGGCTTTATACAAGCGAAAAAGAAGCACTTGTGCTTCAGATCGCCCTCGCCCATTTCGTTGCAGACGGAATGGAGGAAAGCGAGATCGCACAAGCGCTTCTCGCAAGAATCGCCCGATGCCTTGAATTACAAGGCGTCGAGTAAACCCGGTACGAATCCGGGGCATCGGGGGAGGTCGCACCCTCCCTCGGTGTACACCTATTATACATCATCCGAATGCGTTTTGCAAGTGGTTTCCAGCAATTTCGGAAGGCTGTACAATTTTCGGGAAGTACTAAAGAATTTTTATTTTGTGAAAGGTGGACAAAATATGAAGTTTGATATTTACGAAGAGGTCACGAACCGCATTATAAAACAGCTTGAAGGCGGTGTTATTCCGTGGCATAAGCCTTGGAAAGTTTCCGGTGTCAAGATCAGAGGCGCGGAGGATCTCCGCACGGTCGCATTCAACCGAATAACGAAAAGCGCATACAGCGCGCTCAATCAGATGCTTCTTTCCCGCCCGGGCGAATATGCGAGCTTTAAGCAATGGAACGAGCTCGGCGGGAAGATTAAGAAGGGCGCGAAGTCGGAGATCGTCGTGTTTTGGAAGTGGATCGACATAAAGAAAAAGATCGACGAGAAGGATCCCGACTCAGAGGAAAAACTCGTTAAGGTGCCGCACCTTCGGTATTATCAGGTGTTCCACATCGATGACGTCGAAGGCGTCGAGCCGCTCTCGTTCGATCAGATCAACGAGCCGACCGAGTTTGACCCGGTCGAGGAAGCCGAAGCGATCATTGACAACTACGTTGCCGCCGAGCGCATCAAGCTCGGATATGGTGGGAACCGGGCATTTTACTCGCCCGCACTCGATGCGATCCAACTGCCCGAGCGTTTCCAATTCGGCAAGAAGGGCGGCGAATTCTATTCGACAGCATTTCACGAGCTCGTTCACAGCACCGGAGCGAAGCACCGGCTCGACCGCCTCAAAGCGTCGGCGTTCTTCGGGAACGAGGAATACAGCAAGGAAGAGCTCGTTGCCGAAATCGGCGCGGCGGGAATGCTTAACCTACTCGGTATCGAGACGGAAGGAACCTTCCGCAATTCTGCCGCATACGTTCAATCTTGGCTCGGTGCTCTGAAGGGAGACAAAACGCTTATTGTTTCAGCATCAACGCGAGCAGAAAAAGCGCTTCGCTATATTGTAAACGGAAAGGAGGAAACCGAGGCGGCGAGCTGATCGCCGCTTCGGAAGAAAGAAAATGAAAGTGTACGAGCTGAACGCAAACGGGATCGACGTTCAATGCGAGGTGATCCTTTGTTACTATGACTACTCGATCAACGAGCGCGTTTTCCTCACGGAAGCCGAGGCTTCAGAGCGGGAAATCAGGTATCTCTACGTTGAGAACGATTGTCTTGTGATTGAGACGGAAGGAGGTGAGGAGGAATGAAACAAACCAGCATATTTGACGACTGCTTCGTTGACAGCTTCGCCGGGGGCGGTGGAGCGTCGACGGGCATTGAGATGGCGACGGGGCATCCCGTAGACGTGGCGATCAATCACAACGAAGCCGCGATCATGATGCATCAGAGGAATCATCCGTTCACGGAGCACTACATAGAGGACGTTTGGAAGGTCGATCCGAAGACCGCAGCG
>JAFVXC010000031.1 GCA_017501345.1 Clostridia bacterium | reverse complement strand
TGCCGTAGCTCCGCCGATGACCGAGCCACAGCCCGAATCCTCATCGTCGGTATCTGCATCGGTGCCATCGCCGTCGGTTACGACGTCTGCGGTGGTATCGTCATCATCAGGCTCGGTCGTGTCGTCGCCGAGATCGGCAGTCGTGTCATCACCGTCGGGAGCGGTCGTGTCGTCACCCGGATCAACGGGCGTGTCACTGCCGGGAACATCCGTCGTGTCATCAGGCGTGGCCACGGGGATCTTCTCGCTTTCCGAGTAGCCGCAAGCGCAGCTTCTCGTGCGAGTATCACCCGTTACGACCCATTCGCCGAAGACGTGTGTTTCCTTTGCAGTCTCGTCGACCGCGCCGCAAAGCAGGCACGCCTCCCAGTGATGCGTCGCATCGCTTCCCTTGACACAGTAATCGTGTACGATCGTTCTCGTGTAGCCGCAATCGCAGGCAGCATCGCAAACGTATTCGTAAACGTGGCTCTTCGCCGAATTCTCCTCTACGAGAGAGCAAACGGCACAGACCTTCCAGTGCTGGGTCTCGTTCGTCTCAGTCTTCGAGTATTCGTGAACGGCGATCGACTCAACGTCAACAGAACCGCAGATCGAGCACTCCTTCCAGTGACGCTCGCCGTCCTTGTCGATGATGCTGAAATCGTGCTCCGTGCACTTCAAGTAGCCGCAGTCACACTCTACGTCGTTTGCGTCGTCGTAGACGTGATCCTTACGCGAGCCTTCCTGCTCCAGTCCGCAAACCGAGCACTTCGTCCAGTGCTGGGTCTCGTTCTTATCGGTCACGCTGAAGTCGTGCGTGATCTCGCGCTCGTATCCGCAGGTCTCATCGTTACAGATCGTATCGCAAGCGTTGTCGTAAACGTGCTCTACCTTTGTGCTTGCATCGACCTCGTGGCAGATCGAGCACTCAATCCAGTGGTAATCTGCGTCCTTGTTTGCTACGGTGTAATCGTGAGGCGGGATCCGTTCGAATCCACAGCCCTCTCCGTCACAGACCGCGTCACAGGGATCCGTGTAGTAATGATCTACGTAGGAGGTCTCGTCGGGTACTCCGCAAATCGAGCACTTCTTAAAGTGCTGAGTAGCATTCTTGTCGACCACACTGAAGTCGTGCGTGATCGTTCTCGCATAGCCGCATCCGTCGTTACATTCCCTATCGCAAGCATTGTCGAAGGTATGCGTCTTTCTCGATCCCGCTTCCTCGAGACCGCAGGACGTGCACGCCTTCCAGTGCTCGCTCGTGGTCATACCGGTTGAGCTGAAGTTATGCGGCTCGACCGTTCTCACGTAGCCGCAGCTTTCGAGGTTACAGGTCGTGTCACAATCATTGTCGTAAACGTGTGCGTCTCTTCCGTTCTCCGCACCGCAGTAACGGCAGGTGGTCCAGTGATCGGTCGCCGAGGAGTTGTCGATCGTGAACTTGTGCGTTGCCTCATTACACATCTCAGCTTCAAGGGGAGCTTTGATGTACGGCTCGAGCACGTCGTAGCCGGCGCGGTTCGGATGGAGGCTGTCATCGAGATTTATAAAGGTGTTTTCAGACTGGAATTCCTCGGTCAGCTGCTCGTTGTTGTAAAGGTCGATGTAGTAGACGTCGTACATCTCGCAGATCGTCCTTGCCATATCAAGGAACTTCTTCAGCGGCACGTTTCTGTCGCTTGCCTTGATCTGTGCGTTCGCAACGTAGAAGAGTTTCGCATCGGGGAAGTTCTTCCTTGCCATCATAATGGTGTACTGGAGACCGAGCGCGAAGGAGGTCTTCTTACCTGCGGGATCCTGCGACTTGGTTTGCACCATCGCAGTGATCTCCTCCTCGGTAGCGGTTACGGGCAGAGGCGTGCCGAGCACGTATCTGCCGTCAGGACAGTCGTTTACACCGCCGTGCATAACAATGAAGTCAAAGTGCTCACCGTAGTGCTTTTCCATCTGGGTGTAGATCCAGTGTCCGGGGTTATCGCTATCGTCGTGATACGAGATACGCGCACCGCTGACCGAAGCGTTTACGGAATTGAGTCCCGTGTGAGCGGCAAGACCGCCTGCCCAGGCAAGGCGAAGAGCGCTATCCTTCGAGTGGTCGAGATAGCTGATGTAATCGTGACCGCCGCGCGAGATCGAGTCACCGATGAAGAGTGCGTCGAGACCGTTCAGCGGGCTCTCCTCGTCAAGCCCCCAATCGTTGAGATCAATGCCGTAGATCTCACGGTAATGCTCTCCCGTGAAGGGCTGATTCTTCGTCACAAGCACGATATCCATATCGTAGTCGCCCGTGCCGAGCACGACTGCGACCTCTGCGACGTTTGCCTCAATATGGTAGAGGTAGATGCCGTACTCTCTTCCGATATCCTCGAAGAGAATGAGCTGCTTCGAAGAAAGATTATACGAGGTTCCATCTGTCAGCGTGACGCTGATAGCCGTTTCCCGCGTCTTGCTTACGGGTGCGATATAGAGGGTATCGCCTGCCTGAAGGGTCGCACCTTCACCGACCTCGTAAACGCGGGAACGTGAATAGTAGTTCCCAGTAAATTCGCCCTTGCTCACGTAGCCACGCAGGGTATTCACGTCGTCGCGCGGGAAGAGATTCGTGAGATCACCCGCAGTATCCTTGTACTCGAGATAGCCGAGGTCAAGCCCCTTGCTCGCCATCTCTGCAAAATATTCGTCCGCCGTGAATACGTCATTCTTCGCGATCTTGACGCAGCCCTCGACAAATTCGCTGTATACGACGTGCAGACTCGTTACGCCTTGGGGAACCGTGTAGGTGTAGATCTTCGCGTCGCCGAGGATCACCTCGTTGCTGACACGAATCGATGAGCCGTTGATCTTATCGCCATAAACCTTCTTGCCCGTCGTCGCATTCGTCGTCAGCGGTCTGATGAACCACGACTCCTTCTGAACCATACCGACGGTGATCTTGTCGCCCGCCTCTACCTCGATCTCCTCGGAGATCTTGTAGCTGTCCAGAAGTGCCTCCGACGTGAAGGGCTGGTTCTTCGTGACCATCAGTTCTCCCGCATTGTACTTGGACGTCGGAAGAAGGATGCAGAGGTCCTTGACGTTCGGTCCGATCTGATATGCATAGATCGCGTATCCGTTTCCGAGATCCTCGTACGCATGCATTGCCATCTGACTGTAGCCGTTCAGATTCGCCTTATAGGGATAGACGCGCTGGAAGTAATTGGTCTGGAATTTAACGGTAAGAGGATAGTAGCCCGAGTCGGTTCGAGCGGTGAAATACAGCGTATCACCGACCTCTACGTCAACACCTACCGTAAACATACGGTGGCGGTAGTGGTCCGCATCAGTCAGCGTGTCACTCGTTCCGCGGTATCCGGGCTTAACCTCTGCAGTACCGGGTGCAAAAAGGTTGTTGAGCTCATCCTCGGTATTCGTCGGACGGAGGAAATCAACGTTCACACCGTTCGCATCCATATAGTCGAAGTACTCCTCTGCCGAGAAGACGAGGTTCTTCGTGATCAATGTGCAGTTGGCATACGGAGCGATCGTCGTGATACGAATATACTTCGCTGACGATTTCGTAACCGTATAGGTATAGATCTTCGCACTACCGAAAATCGTATCCACCTCAACGCAATTGAATTTTGAGAAGGTCGGATTCACATAGATCGCAGAGTCGCCTACGTACGTTCCGTCCGCTTCGTAGAGAACTGCAGTATAGGGGTTATCCGCATTTCTGGTCTCACCGTAGTAAGGACCGAAGGTGATCGTGTCACCTACCTGAACCTCGATTGGGTTCGAGGTCCAATACGGTCCCCAAGCACCGGAGTTTGCCAGGCCGGGCATAGCTGCGGTGCTTACATGACCGTACTCGCTCTTTGTCACGTCGTAAAGGTTCTCAATCTCGATGCCGACTGCCTTCCTGTAGCTGCCTCCCGTGAGGGGCTGATTCTTCGTCACGACAATCTCGCCCGCCGCATACTTGTCTGCGGGAAGAATGAGGGCTACTTGCTTTTCGTGTTCAGTCACCTTATACGCATAGATCGCGTATCCGCCCCCGATCTCCTCACAGATCGGTATTTTATTAGCACCCGTACTGGATTTTTCATCATTTTGATACACACTGTAAATAGGAGCCTTATCAGGAGATACCGGTGCGGTGAAATAAAGCACATCACCTACGGCAACATCAGTACCCACGTTATAGACCTTGCAACGATAGTTCGCGTCTGCCTTGATCTCCCCTTCAAAATATCCTTCCTGTGCACCTTCGAAAATATTTACCACCTCTTGCACAGGTGTATCGGACGTATCAAAATACGGCGACATATATTCATAATATTCTTCTGCCGTAAAGACGTAATCTCGTGTAACCAGCATACAGTCTGCGAGGCAGCTGGGAACAGAAAGGCGAAGATATTTTGCCTTGGCGGGTACCGTGTAAGATATAATCTTTCCGTTACTCGTAATCTGACCTTCCTCCACACACGCGCCGTCGGCTTTGCTAACACGCGGTTTTCCAAGATATTTACCAGTCGACTTTGCATATACAACGCCAATATATCCTGTCCAGTCGAGGTTTGCCGGGCCAAAGGTGATGACCTGGCCCGCTTCTACCTCTATTGCAATAGAAGATGCCCAGGATTCCCAGCCCCCGCCTGTTCTAAAGCCGGTGCAATCGTTGTAATCAAAGAATCCACCGACCTTCGCCGTTTCCCAGAGGTTTTCGAACTTAGGTCCCTCATCCTTTGAGGTTTCGTCTCCACCCGCTCCCGGCTCCTCCTCTTCGAGGCCCGAGTCATCCTCGTCGGGATCTGCTGCAAGCACGGGCGTAAAGCACGAAAGCAGCATCATCAGCGCGAGGAGCATACAAAGTAATTTTCGGAATTTTTTCATTTTAGTGTCTCCTTTATTCCGACTAAAATTTCCGCGTATAACAGCTCTAAGATCCGTATACGCAAACCATAACAAGACAGCTACGGTTATATATACTAATTATAACGCATTTTGCCTCAACTGTCAATATGTTAAAAAAAAGCAAAAATTCCCTCGAGGAATTGTGCAGTTTCAACAAGCCACTAACAAAGACGCTCGAGATCACAAAAACAGAGGGGCTGAGTCAATGACTCAGCCCCTGCTTGGGTCCCTTTTGGATACCTTTTCCTATTTGATGCAAGAAAAATTACGAATTACTCCTCATCCTTCTTCCGAACAGCAACCACTGCGGGAAGGATCAGAGCAAGAGAAGCGAGCACTGCAGCTCCGCCGATGACCGATCCGCATCCCGAGCCTCCATCGGAGGATCCGTCTCCCGTGCCATCCGCACCGTCACCCGCACCATTGGTCGAAGCATCCGAGCTGTCGGGCTCGATCGCAGTCGTGCTGTCTCCCGAACCCTCAGTCGTTTCTTCGTCACGGCCAAGGACATCTGCCATTACGCTTTCGATCTCAGCCTGAATATACGGCGTGATGATATCATAGCCGGGCTTATTCGGGTGGACCTTATCCTCGATGTAATTCAACGTGTCGTGCTCAAGCCGATCGTTCAGCTCCTTGTTGTTGAAGAGGTCGATATAGTGAATGTCATACATTGCACAAAGTGCCTTCGCCTCGGCAAGGTACTGCCCGAGCAGCGTGTGGTTCGTGCTGGAGGCAAGCTGGTAATTCGCGACGAAGAACAGAGTCGCTTCGGGGAAATTCTCTCTTACAGAGTGGAAGGTCAACTGCAAACCCGCAATATAAGACGTTGATTCGTTTCCGTCAGGTCCCACCATCGTCTCCTTTGCAGCCGCCATAAGCTCCTCCGTACTCGAAGTCACCGGCAGCGGCGTTCCGATCGCCTGTCTGCCCTTCGATGCATCGTTTACACCGCCGTGCATTACGACGATGTCAAACTTCTGACCAACGTAGGGAAGCTGCTGATTGTAGATCCACGAGCCGGGCGTCGAAAGATTTTCGCCTCTGTAGGACGCTCTCGCACCGCTGACCGAGGGGTTCGTGGAGATCAGACCCGTGCGCGCGGAGATCCCACCTGCCCATCCGACACGGAGGCTGTTTTCATCCGACTGGTCGGTATAGCTGATGTAATCGTGCGAGCCACGGCTGATCGAGTCGCCCATAAAGAGTCCGTGGAGCCCGTAAAGCGGACTGGTTTCATCAAGGATGTCCTCGTTGAGATCAATGCCGAACATCTCACGGTATTTTTCGCCCGTAAATGGCTGATTTTTCGTCACAAGCGAGATGCCGTCGTCGTAAACACCCGTGCCGAGATTAACGGCAACCTTCGCGACGTCGGGACGCACTCTGTACGCATAGGTCGCGTATCCTCTTTCGAGATCCTCGTAAAGGATGAGGTGCTCGGGCTTGACGGCAGCGGTCGTACCGTCCTTATATACGACGTCGATGAAATAATCGTGCGTCTGATATGCTGCCGCAAAGTAGATCACGTCACCTCTCTCGAATTCGGTATATTCGCGGCTACGGTAGTAGAAGCTCTCTGTATATGCACCGAGACTCACATATCCGCGCAGAGTCTTGTCGGAGCGCGCGGGGAAAAGATTCACGAGCTCCTTTTCGTCATTCATCGAGCGAAGAAACTCCACGTTGATGTTATTCCGGTCCATATACGCGAAATACTCGTCCTTCGTAAATACGCGGTTCTTCGTGATCAGCGTGCAGTCATAGAAGGTCTGGGAATTCATCACGCGCAGATACTTGACTCCTGCAGGCACCGTATAGGTACAGATCTTCGCGTTATTGAGGATCTCGCCGTCCCACGAGCAGTCATAATAATTGACCGTTTTAATCGTTTTACCGTCCTCGTTGTAGGTTCTGATGAACCACTGATCGTTTTCAAGGATCGGGCCAACCGTGATCTTATCACCCTCGCGCACCGACATTACGTGAGACGTATGATATTCATTGCTCTTGTCAAGATCCTCGTCATACGAGTATTTAGGAGCCATACCGTCTCCCGCAAGGCTCGCGTCGTAAAGATTGACGATCTCGCCGTCATCCGCCGCATTCACGGGCAGAAGGATGCAAGGCAAAAGCATCGCAAGAACGAGGATCATACAGAGTGATTTCCGAAACGTTTTCATAGCGAATCTCCTTCGTTTCTTCAGAATTCTTTTATAAAGCAAATTACCAAGCAACCGTACGGCTTCTCGGTTATGTAGTTTTATTATACTGCATTTTCCCATAAGTGTCAATATGCATTTCCAAAAAAGTGTTTTTCAGTGCAATTTGACCAATCGGCGTAAAGGAAAGGGGCTGAGTCATCGACTCAGCCCCCGTTTACCCCTTCGGGGTTGATTTTTGTTTCAATTGGAGTATTATTCCTCGTCCTTCTTACGGACAGCTACCGCTGCGGGAAGGATCAGAGCGAGTGCGACGAGTGCCGTAGCTCCGCCGATGACCGAGCCACAGCCCGAATCCTCATCGTCGGTATCTGCGTCGGTGCCATCGCCGTCGGTTACGACGTCTGCGGTGGTATCGTCAGCGGGATCGGTCGTATCGTCGCCGGGATCGGCAGTTGTATCGTCGCCGTCGGGAGCGGTCGTGTCGTCACCCGGATCAACGGGCGTGTCACTGCCGGGAACATCCGTCGTGTCATCAGGCGTGGCCACGGGGATCTTCTCGCTTTCCGAGTAGCCGCAGGCACAGCTTCTCGTGCGAGTATCACCCGTTACGACCCATTCGCCGAATGTGTGCGCTTCCTTTGCAGTCTCATCGACCGCGCCGCAAAGCAGGCACGCCTCCCAGTGATGCGTTGCATCACTTCCCTTGACGCAGTAATCGTGTACGATCGTTCTCGTATTTCCACAATCACAGGTCGGATCGCAGACGGACTCGTAAACGTGGTTCTCAGCCGAGCCCTCCTCAACGAGGAGACAGAAGGGGCAGACCTTCCAGTGCTGGGTCTCATTCGACTTGTTCGTCGAGTAGTTGTGTTCGGCAACCGAGCTCTCATTGCGAACGCCGCAGATCGAGCACTCGAGCCAGTGGTGTGTACCGTCGTTGTCTACAACGGTAAATTCGTGCGAGGAGCACGTCGACGAGTAGCCGCAGTCACACTCCGAATCCCCTGCACCGTCGTAGATGTGAGAAGCTCGCGATCCCTCCTGCTCCAATCCGCAGACCGAGCACTTCTTCCAGTGCTGAACGTCGTTATGATCGGTCACGCTGAAGTCGTGCGTGATCTCACGCTCGTATCCACAGGTCTCATCGTTACAGATCGTGTCGCAAGCGTTATCGTAAACGTGATCCGCCTTCGTGCTTTCGTCCGCCGTTCCGCAAAGCGCGCACTTCTTCCAGTGCTGCTCACCGTTACGGTCGAACGCGCTGAAGTCGTGCGGCGCGGTTCTCTCGTAGCCGCAGCCCGTCACGTTGCAGGTCGTGTCGCACACGTCACTGTAAACGTGATCCTCACAGTCAAAGGTGATCGTAACCGGCTCGCTGTAAACCCGGTAGGTGCTTCCACCGTCCGCGGTACGGTCCGCATAGTAAACGACTGTCACACTGCCCTCTCCGGAAAGCGTATAGCCTCCTGCCATAGATTCGAGCGTCGGACCCGAGATCTGAATGAAGCCGCAGTCGACCGGAATCGTACCTACGATCATCTTAAGCGTCTTGCTGAGATCAAGCGTCTCACCAACGGCAAGCGTCAGCTTTTCGCCGCTGAGGTCGAAGCCGTAATGGTAATCGTCGCAAAGATGGAGCGTATCGTTCAGCCATCCGACTGCGCCCGATTCGTACAGTGCGGTCGAATCCAGTTCCGCCTGTCCCTTCGTGATCGAATGAATGTTGACGAAGCCGCGCGCCGAAAGCTGATAATAGAAGGTCTCCTTATTCCACATCCAACCCTGATTGTTATAGGGATAGAAGAGGGGCTGGTAGTTGTACGGGACAAGGCAGTTCCGCATCGCCTCTACACCTTCGAGATAGGTGGTGGTATAGTTCGATAGAATCTCCTGATCGCCCGCCGTAAACACAATTCCGTCGGTCACGACAGCCTGATCGGAGAAGCCGTACGCCTCACTCGACGTAACGCTCTCGTTATTCGAGTTGTAGATCGTTCGATTTGCGGCAAACAGAACGACGTAATCCCACGCCTCGTGCTTCTCAACGAGATAGCTGAACGCCGCAATATTGGCATCGGTATTACTCTTGGTATGGCAATAGAGCACGATGCCGAGCTCCTTCGCGAGGAGCAACGCCTCCTCGAAGGTCGGGACGGTCGTTTCCTTGCCTTCAACGTAGTCTACGGTAAGCGCCTTGATCTCTTCAAGCGTAAGACTTGCAACCGTTCCCGTTCCGTTCGTTGTTCTGTCGACCGTATTGTCGTGCATCAGAACGACGTAGCCGTCCTTCGTGAGACCGAAGTCAAGCTCGACCGCGTCTGCGCCGTAGGTCTCCTTCGCAGATCGGAAGCCGATCAAGGTATTCTCGGGGTATTTTACCTCCGAGTTCGCATTGTTACCACGGTGCGCAATGATGATGGGCTTGCCACTGACCGTCGTTTCGGTGATGCTTTCATAAACGTCGTAAACGGTAGCAACGTCGGTGCTGACAATGCCGTGATAGCCGTTTGCAATTCCCTTGTATACGCCTGCCGCATCCGAAGCATAGCTCCAGGCAGCGATCTGGCGCAGGTTGAAATAATGTGCCGCCTCTTCGCTGAGCGGTGCACGTGAGATCGCAACATACGCCATATTGTCGGAAACCGTTGCTCTTGCATTCTGACGTGCCGCGAGGGTGTTCAAGTCGTCGAAGATCACCGCACCCGAGATCAGCTTTGTCGTATCATTCGCCATACGCACGCGACGAACGAGTGCGGCGTTTGCCGACTCGGCGATCACGTAGCAGTCGATCAGGTTCTTTTCCGCAATCAACGCGGCAAGCGCATCCGCCTCTGCCTCGCTGTCAATGACGAACGCAGGAATCAATACCTTGCGGTAGGTGTCGATAAAGTCCGAAACGGTCGTGAGCACCGCTCCGTCTGCCTTCAGGACGTTCAGAGAAGCATCAACGTTCATCATAACGACCGCCGCGCGCTCGCCCGAGGTGCTCGGGAGGGTGTCGGTCAGCTCCTCGACAACAACGGGAGGATTCACGACACCACTTTCAGGCTCGTAGATCTCTGCCACGTTCGTGGTATCCGTATAATAGCGATCAGCATCCGAAATACGGCTGACGGTGACGTTGTCGATGCAAACGTTACAAGCCTTTGCTGTGTTACTGCCTCCGACCACCAGACCGATCGTTCCCTTCAGATGATTGTCCGTGATCAGCTCGTCGCCCTCGAGCGTAATAACGTGTACCCATTCTCCGAGCACACCATCTACGTACGGCGCAACGTACATAGAAAAGATCTTCTCGTTTACGACAAAGCGATAGCGAATTGTTTCACCGACGGCAATATCTTTGCCGTAACTTGCATTTCGTCTCTCATCGCCGTCTAAATACCACGACGTGCTGCCGTTCTTACAGTTCATCTTGGCAGATCCCGTCTTGTTTACAATACACTTGTAGAAGGTCTGCGTATCGGTAGCGCGGAACAGAATACCTGCCCATCCGCTGTTGTTGGATCCCTCGATCGCATCCAGATAAGTGAAATCGGACTCGAGAACGTAGTTCGTCCAATTCTTACCCATCGTGAAAAGGAACGCATCGAGATGCTTGGTACCACCGGTGAGATACAGCGCACCGTCCTTCACCTCTGCCTTTCCGACAAAGGAATCGGCACTGTTCTTCACGTAGTTCACACCAATCGAGGTATTCGTTGTATCGGGTTCGATCGTAACGTCTCCGTAGGAGTCAAAGTCCTCCGTATAGCTGACGAGGTTATTCGAATAGCACCTGATGTTGTCGACCCAGAAGCTTCCGAGGTTATCCTTGCAGCTCATAAATCCGATCGAGCCTGTCTGCGATGCGGCAGGAATATTATTGATGGTCACGAGTGTGGTCCAGTCGGTCTTCATCGTACCGTCTTCATTCAGCAGTGCATAGTAGAAGGTTGCCGACTTGTTGAATACGGTAATCTTCATACGAAACGGATCCCCGATCCCGGGGATATTTTCCGCAAGCGTGAAGCCCTTATTGACATTCTTTTTATCATTTACCCAACCGCCATCGTAGCCGTTCAGATAATATTTTCCGTCGGGATTAATGCTTCCCTTCTGGAATTTCGTTGCCGACTGCACGTTGTAGAGCATACCGCCCCAGCCGACGGTGCCCTCCGTATAACAGAAATCCGCCTCGAGCGTATAGTTACCCCAAGTCTCGCCGCCGTCGCGGTAAAGCACGTCATAGGCTTTTCCCGAAAAATAGAGTCTGCCGTTCTCGATGTACGCCGAGCCGGCAAGCGATTTTCTCGCCCAGATCCAACCCGCAGCGGGGCCCGTGAGATTGTTACCGCCGTCGAGATCAACTCTGTCCGAGACGTCATCAAAATCCTCCTCGTAAAGAACGTGCTTCGCATAGGAAGCCATTTCTGCCTCGAGCTCCTCTAAAATATACGGAGTCAGGATATCGTAGCCTGCACTGACGAGGTGCGTCGTGTCGGGGAGGTACTTCGTTGTAGTCGTTTCAAGTCGAGCATTCAGCTCGTCGTTGTTATAAAGGTCGATGAAATGTACGCCGTAGGTCTCGCAAAGCGCTTCTGCGGCATCAAAATACGCGCTCATATCTCTGCGCCCTGCATACTCGTTTCCATCGAGCTTATGATTGGCAATGAAGAAAAGCTCTGCCTTCGGAAACTCCTCCTTCATATTATGGAATAGCCACTGAAGACCGCCGATATAAGTATCGGTTGCCGCTTCAAGCTCCTCCGCGGACGCTCCGATCGCCAGCGGCGTACCGACAGCGGTCTCTTTCAGTGCATCATTCGCACCGCCGTGCATTACGATGAGATCAAAGCTCTTTCCTACGTGATCCGCATACTGATCGGCTACCCAGTTCGAGCCATATGCGACCGTAGCGCCGATGACCGAGGCGTTCGTTGCACGAAGTCCGGTGGCAGCGGCAATTCTGCCCGCCCAAGCCTTTCCGCAGGCAGGGTCGTCAAGGTAGCTGAGGATGTCACTGTGTCCAAAGCTGATCGAGTCGCCCATAAAGAGACCGCTGAGCCCGTACAGGGGACTTGACTTGTCTGCGGTATCCTCACTAAAATCAATATTGAACATCTCGCGGTAACGCTCAGCCGTGAAGGGCTGATTCTTCGTCACGAGCGTGATCCCGTCGTCGTAGGTAGGCGTGCCCAAAACGACCGAGACCTTAGTAATATCGGGCCCGACGCGGTATGCGTAAATACCGAATTCTCTGCCGAGATCCTCAACGAGAAGCTTCGGGCTTTCAAGATTGGCGCCGCTGCCGCCGCTCGTCATAACACTGATGTGATACTGCTGGGCGTTTGACGCTGCCGCATAGTAAATGATATCGCCCTCGGTTACGTCAATAAACGGGCAAGAGCGATACCTGTAATTTGTCTTCCCCGTCCCGGCGCTCATATTACCCATAATCGTATTCTCGGAAACGGGGAAAAGATTCACCAGCGCCTCGGTCGTATCAACGGCAGGGCTGAGGAAATCTAAGTTTACACCCTTCTCCGCCATATACGCAAGGTACTCAGCCTTCGTATAGGTGCGATCCACCGTAACGAGCGCACAATCGTAAAACATACGAGAGGTTACGATCGCCGCTTTAACCGCGTTTGTCGGGACGGTAAACGTCAGGATCGCAACGTTGTTGAAGATCGTTTCGACGCTCACGGCGCTTGCAGGTGCTATATCCGACAGTACCTCTCCATCCGATTTATAGGTTCTCAGAACGTAGCCCTGGTCAACCATAACGGGGCCGACCGTCACAGTCTGTCCCGGCGATACCGTGAACACACCGGAGGAGCAATAGCTCGCATTTGCCCTCGCAGCCGAGGTTGCCTTTTTCGGCACGTTTCCGAGCACAAAGCCCGTCGTATCCAAGAGATTGACGATCGGTGCAGGCTCCTCCGCCCATATCGGCATCGCGAAGCAAGGAAGCAGCATCACGATGGCAAGAAGCACGGAAAGCAATTTGCGGGTTCTCTTCATTGTAAATTCTCCTTCATCCCATTTGTCTCTTAGACAGAGCACACCGATGTGGTGCTCGTTCAAGTATCTTTATTATATACCCATTCTCCAAAACTGTCAACAAAAAATTATGAATTCCGCAAATATAGTGCAAATTCACTAAATCTTTGTTGAAAAAGCCAAAGGGCGAGCCCCAATGCTTTCGCATCGGGCTCACCCTTTATCAGTTTTACGAGTCCTTTTTCGATTCGTGATATTCCTTCTCGGTGTTGACGTTCCAGATCGCGGAGCGGTCGGACGAGCCCGAAAGGATCGCTCTCACCGCCTCAAAGGAGGTGCACATCGAATGGTCAAGGTTATTGTAGCGGTGCTGACCGTTTCTACCGACACAGTAGAGATTCGGGATCGTATTGAGGTAATCGATCACCTCGTCAATACGGTCATACGTATCGAAATACGCGGGGTACGCCTTCTTGACGCGTTCCATATGCGTGTCGAGCACGACGTCCACAGAGTCGATCAGCCCGAGCTTTACCATTTCCTCGGCACCAAGACGCGCGAATTCCTCCTCGGTCATCTGCCACATCTCGTCTCCCTCGTTGCAGAAGTATTCGAGTCCGAGCCATACCGAATGCTCAAGATCCTTCACAAGATAGGGAGACCAGTTGTTATAGATCTGGAAACGTCCCATCTTGACCGTGCGGTCGTGAACGTAGACCCAGCAGTCGGGAACGATATTCGAGACCGTCGTCATTTTCGTCTTGTTGATGAGGTTGAGCTTCGGAACGAGCACGCCGAGAGTCATATAGTCGCGATACGGAAGTCCTGCCGCAACGCTATGGACCTCCTCGGGAACGTCGTTCATTCCAACAACGAGATCGCGAAGCGGCATCGACGAGATCACGAGATCGGCATCCTGCGTCTTCTTTTCCCCATTCTCGGTGTACAGAACGCCATCGATCACGCCGCTTTCGTTCTTATGAACACCCGTAACGGCACAGCCCGTGCGGATCGCACCGCCCATTTTTCTGATCTCCTCTGCAGTGACCTCCCAAAGCTGACCCGGACCGAGCTTCGGATAAGAAAACTCCTCGATCAGCGAGGTCTCGACCTTACGGTTCTTCCTTCTGCCGAAGATCTTTCCGAAAATATCCTTCAGAATTGCGCCGATCGACAGCCCTTTTACGCGCTGAGAGCCCCAGTCGGGTGCAATCTCCGAGGGGTGTCTGCCCCACAGATTCTCGGTGTAGTTCTCGAAAAACATCGAGTAAAGCTTCTTGCCGAAGCGGTTGATATAGAAATCCTCAAGCGACTTCTCCTTGCGCTTGAATACGCAGGACTTGAGGTAACTGAAGCCGACGACGATCGTCGTGCCGAGTCCCATATTCTTCAGGGTCTCCATCTTCAGCGTAACGGGGTAATCGAAGAATTTCTGCTTGAAATAAATGCGCGAGACGCGGCGTCTCGTGAGCATCACGCGATCCTCGATTTCGGGATCGGGACCGTTCTCAGCGGTCTTAACCGCACGCTCAAGCAGAATATCGTCCTTCGAGGGCGCACCCTGTGCAGGCATCATCTTCTCCCACCACGCATTGACCTCGGGAACCTTTGAAAAGAAGCGGTGCCCGCCCATATCCATACGGTTGCCGTTGTGATTGACCGTGCGGGAGATACCGCCCATACATTCGCTTTCCTCGAGTACGATCACCTCGTACTCGGTCGATTTTTCAAGCAGCTCGTACGCCGCCGTCAGCCCCGCAGGACCCGCGCCGATGATGACCGCTGTTTTTTTATCTGCCATATTAATCTCCCTTATAGACGAAGATCTTTCGTCCAACATAATTCCAGATCAGCACAATGCCCTTGACGAAGCAGGTGAGAACGAGATACCAAAATCCCGTGTCTCCGATGAATTTCGTTCCGAGCAGAGTAAGCCCGACCGACAGGAAATATCCAACCACGCCAACTGCGGCATAGATCAAAAACGCCTTCACGGTCTTTCCCTTTTTCTTTTGGGATTCCTTGTTGAAGACGAAGATGTTGGATAAAATATAATTAACCGTCAGCCCGACAATGAAGCCAACCGTTACCGATAGCGCGACTGCCCAAGCCACATCCTTCGATGCGGAAAGCACGTAATAGAGCATCACGTAATTCGCCGCCATATCCACGACCGCGGCAACGCCGCCGACGATACAGTAGCGGAGCAGCTCAAAAATCAGCCCGCGATGCTTGTTCCAAAGATCCTTTACAGACATATTCTTCCTTTTTTCAAAAGTTTTTGAAAAGGGGACGCGGGGGGAAAAGCTTTTTTCAAAAAGTTTTTCCCCCGCAAAAAATCACCCAATTACTTCTTCAGCGCGATTGCAGCCTTTGCCTTCGCCACGATGTTCTCGGGCGTGAGACCGTACATTTCGAGAAGAGCGGGAACCTTGCCGGAGTGACCGAACTGATCCTCGACACCGACGCGAACAACGGGAACGGGGCAGGTCTCAGAGAGAACCTCTGCAACGGCAGAGCCGAGACCGCCGATGACGTTGTGCTCCTCCGCCGTAACGATCGCACCCGTATTCTTTGCCGCGTCGATCAGAATGTCTCTGTCGATCGGCTTGATCGTGTGGATGTTGATAACACGAGCCGAAATGCCCTCGTTCTTCAGGGTCTCAGCAGCCTTCAGTGCCATATCAACCATAATACCGGTTGCGACGATGGTAACGTCCTTACCGTCAACAAGGTTGATGCCCTTGCCCCATTCGAACTTGTAGCTTGCAGCATCGTTGAATACCGGTACTGCAAGGCGTCCGAATCTCATATAAACAGGACCGTTGTAGTTGATCGCCGCCTCAACGACTGCACGTGCCTCGACCGCATCGGCAGGGTTGATGACAACCATACCGGGGATCGTACGCATCGTAGCGATATCCTCGAGACACTGGTGGGTAGCACCGTCCTCACCGACGGTAATACCCGCGTGGGTAGCACCGATCTTGACGTTGAGGTGAGGATAGCCGATCGAGTTACGGATCTGCTCGAATGCACGGCCTGCCGCAAACATTGCGAAGGTCGAAGCAAACGGAACCTTACCTGCTGCAGCAAGACCTGCCGCGACCGTCATCATATTTCCCTCTGCGATGCCGCAGTCGAAGAAACGCTCGGGATACTTCTTCTTAAATACACCCGTCTTGGTAGCCGCCGCAAGGTCGGCATCCAGAACGACGAAATCATACTTCTCGCCCAGCTCGGCAAGCGCGTTGCCGTAGGCTTCTCTCGTTGCGATTTTATCTGCCATTGTTCTATACCTCCGTAAACTTACAGCGACGCACGAATCTCGGCAACTGCCTGCTCGTACTGCTCATCATTCGGCGCGTTACCGTGCCAGCCTGCCTGATCCTCCATAAAGGAAACACCCTTGCCCTTGTGCGTAACCGCAATGATCGCGGTGGGCTTGCCCTTTACGGTGCGTGCCTCTGCGAATGCCTTTTCGATCTCTTCGAAATCGTGACCGTCGATCGAGATCACGTGGAAGCCGAACGCCTCGAGCTTCTTGTCGTGGGGCGTGGGGTTCATAACCTCGGTGATCTTACCGTCGATCTGGAGACCGTTCCAGTCAACAACGAGGCAGAAGTTGTCAAGCTTATAGTGAGCGGCGAACATACAAGCCTCCCAGACCTGACCCTCCTGGCTCTCACCGTCGCCGATGATCGCGTAGGTGCGGTAGTCCTTCTTGTCGAGCTTTGCCGCAAGTGCCATACCGCAAGCTGCGGAAATACCGAGACCGAGCGAGCCCGTGGTCATATCAACACCGGGGGTACCCTTCATATCGGGATGGCCCTGCAGGAAGGAATCGACCTGACGAAGCTTCTTGATCTCTTCAACGGGGAAATAACCCTTTTCCGCAAGAGCCGCATAGAGCGCGGGCGCGGTGTGACCCTTCGAAAGAACGAGACGGTCTCTGTCCTCCCACTTCGGGTTCTTCGGGTCTACGTTCATCTCCGAGAAATAGAGATAGGTCATAATGTCTGCGATCGAAAGCGAGCCGCCCGGATGTCCCGAGGCCGCGGCGTGAACGCCGGTCAGCGCATCAATTCGGATTGCGGCAGCCTTTTCCTTCAGCATACTGAGTTTTTCCTGGTTCATAGTTATCCTCCTGATATTTTCGTGAAAAACCTTAATGATATTATTATAGTATACAATCAATAAAAAGTCAAGAGGGCAACACAGGTTCTCACGCGTTTTCGGCGCGTTTTTTCCTTAGAAAGCACTCTGACACGGTGTCTGTAGAAAGCTTACTCCTCTCCGTCCTCTGTATATGCGGAAATATCCACGTTTTTCAGATCTGCGGGAGAAATTCTTCCCTTCGTTCTTTCAAAATACTGAATGTTGTTCCGAAGCATAAAGATAAACTGATTGTTCGGTGTACGCTTCTCCTTCTCGGAAACGTAGAGAAGCTTTCGGAGAAGCTCCTCCGAGAGATTCACCTTAACGGTATATTGATTTTTCATATCGTCTACCTTCTTATGTAAATTTATTTGCGCTATCGCTTCCATTTTCACGCACACCATTTCCCCCGGAAGGAGGCCCTCCAAAAAAAGGAATATCAAAGCGGCATCGAATCGGACACGGAGCCGCCTTCAAGGCTCTTTTTATATGCACTCGGCGTGGTTCCGACCTGCTTTGCAAAGGCGCGATTGAAGGTGCGTAGCGTGTTGAATCCCACGAGACGCGAGATCTCAGTCACCGACTTGTCGCTCTGCTCAAGATACCGACACGCCGCAGATACGCGAAAGGAATTGATATAATCGTTGAAACGGACCTTCATCCGCTCGGAAAACAAATGGGAAATATAGTATTTGCTGACGTGAAGCTCGGATTCGAGCACCGACAGCGAAAGATCGGACGTATAGTTCCGCATACAGTAATCGATGATCTGCCTGACCACGGTCGCATCCGAGGCCTTTGTGGGCTCAACCGACATTTCACGGAACAATTCTCCGAAAAGCGCAAGCAGATATCCGCGTCGCGTGGTCTCACAAAAGGGATGCTCCCTACCAAGACGTCCCGATACACTCGGAAGAGCCCGAAACAGCGCCTCGACGTGCGGCTTACGCTCAAGAAGCCCGGGGATCAGGGGAGATGCAGGCAGAGACATCACGAGCTGATCCGAATATTCGGGGATCAGGCTCGGATCGATGATGAAAAGCAAATACTGCTCCGAGCCGTCACAGATAAAGCTATGCACCTGATTCGGGAAGGCGAGGAGAACGTCTCCTCCCTTCATAAGGTATTCCCGCGAATCGATCACCGCGGACACCTCGCCCTCAAGCAGACAGACCAGTTCAAGGTGCTTATGCAGATGCGGGCTGCAGGCAAGCGTGTGCTTCCTCCCTCTTACGTCTCTGCAGTAGAATTTATCGGATCGATTTTCGTAGAGAAGCTCTCTGCTCATTTCTCGGATCCCTTCTCTCTTTCGCCCTCCGTCGGGGTGATCTCGGTAATTTCCGTGATTTCCTCAGTCTCCGCGGGTTCACCTGTCTTATCGGCGAAGGAAACGACGTCTTCCTCCCCAACAACGGAAAGCTCAGGATCGCCGCCGTCAAACAGCTCCTCTGCCTCCTCAATGCTGAAATCCTCGCCTCCGTCGAACTCCTTTTCACGCGCCTTCACGCTATCACTCTTTCCGAGGTGCGCATCGGGCTTGACCATAATGCGCGTATGTGCCTTCGACCGCGGACGCATCCGCGCGAGCATTGCCCGAAGGGATTCAAAAATTGCGTGAGATCTTGCCTTGCGAGTGCTCTTCTGCGCTTTTTCGCGCTCCTGATTCGGAATCCAACGGATGTCGTAGGTGCGGAAAAACCAAATTGCCACTCCAACAATTGCAAGAACGACCACGATCACAGGAATCAGGACCCATCCGCCGCGTTTGAACCATCCGCGCGTTTCAAAAAGCTCGACGCGGGACAGATAAAGCGACAGAGGATGCTCCTCTGATGCATCAACGCCTGCGAGCGACACGGTGAGCGTCACCGCAGAGCCGTCGTTCAGCTTATCCACGAAATCAGAGAGATCAAACGTCATCGTACTCCAATTACCGTCGGTGATCACGCCCACACCCTCGTAGCGAAGCGTCCTTCCGCTCCACTCGGTCGAAAGCGTTACCTTCACCTCGGTCGTGCCCATCCCCTCGGGGAGTGCCGCCGTCAACGTCAGTGCCAGCATCTGGCGATCCTTCAAATCGGCGCCGAAAAGCTCATCCGTATATACGCCGCAGCCCACTGCACTCTCAAAGGTCGCAAGCAGCATCGGCGCACTGTTATAGGTCTGTCGATAGCTCGAAACGACACCCGTTCCGGGCAGAACGTGGAATCGGGTCGCCCAAACGGCGCTGTTTCCGTAAAGCAAGGTAGATGCGTTATTCTTCGGAAGTGCCTCCTCACCCGTTGCAGTACCCGAACAAACGGTGATATCCTCGCCGCAATCAAGGAGCACCTGCTCGATCTCCGCATACCGCGTGCCAAGCCTCGATTCTGCCGTTGAAAGGCGGATCACCGAGGGCAGATCACTTCTGCCGAGTGCCGAGAAGAGTCTGCCAACGGGCTTTTCAGAGCCGTCCGAGGCAACGAGCCCCGACGTTTGCGTCTCGGTATCGTTCAGCGTTTCCCAGATCACCGCACGCACAGCGGATGCCCCGTTGTCCCGCGTCCGATTGTGGGAAAGTGCCTTCATATAAGTATAAAGCAACGAAAGCCTTTGATTTTCCTGATCTCCGCGTCCTGTCACGGCGAGTCCCCAGATCATTTCACGTGTACTGCCGTTATAGAGAAGCTCACTCGAGGAAAGCTGCTCGAGAAGGAGCGGAAGGGTCTGCGGAAGGATGTATTTTTCGGTCGTATCGCCGACGTTTACAGTCCCCTCCTCGGTATAGATCGTCTCGCAGCCCTCGGTCGGGATGTCCATTGAGAGATAGATCGACCAATCGAAATCACCCGACGCTCGTGCGTGGGAGGAAAACGCACCGATGAAATCGCGACTTCCGCTTTCGGTCAGTGCCGTCGCACCGTCCGTCGTATAAAGATTGTTTACGGGGAGATAGACCCTCGCATCCGAATTGACCGAGCGGAAAATATTGTACACCGTACGCATAAGCGCCAAGGTGCTTTCTACGTGGGCAGTGAAGCTATCAACCGTGGTTCCCGCATAGATCGGCTCGTTCAGAGCGTGTCCCGGGATCACTCCCGAAACGCCCGAATAGCGCGAAGCCAGGAAGGAGAAAAAGCCGCTCAGGTAAAAATACCCGTCTTCATTCCCGAGGTTCAACGCATACGCCACCGATTCTGCGGAAGCCCCCGTATAGCCGATCGAGGAAAGCGCCTCGAGCGCATCGGGAGAGGTCGTTAAGATCGGACGGAGATAGATCGCACACCCCTGTGCCGTAAGCGCCGCGATCTGCTCGTCAAGCGCCTCGACTGCGTCGCGACATAGCGAGAGCGTCTCGCCCGCATACGTATACGTGACCGTATCGCCCTTTACGGGAGAGGCGTACAGGTAATTTTCGATCGAAAGATCGAGCACAGCGTGTGCAGGTGCCATCGAGGAGACATCCTCATTGATGGAAAGGGCAAGCCCCTTCAGGGAGCTTGGTGCAGATGAAGATCTGTTCGCGGCGAGCACCTCGGGGTTAGAGAGATAAACCCCATTCGTGAGCACCGTATAAACGCCGTTTTCATCCCGCCTTGCAAGCAGGAAGCGTTGCGTGAGACGGTTGCGCATTCCGCCGTCAAAGGTAAAATCGACCGTAAAGCTCATATGCTCCGAGCCACGGCTCTCCGCGATGGGCTTCAAGAGTCCGCTCTCGACCATTTCGGCAGTTTCAAAGGGCTCAAGACCAAAGAGACAAAGCGTCGCGCTCTTATAGCGCGAGGCATCATCCTCTGACAGCGTCGCAGAGATCTTGACCGAATCCCCCGATTTACCAAGCGTAGCAGAGGTGATCTCGGTCGCACGCGCAGTTACCTCACCCGAAGCACAGGAAGCCGCCGAGAGCAGTGTAAGACACAGGAAGAGAAGCGCCAGCATAAACGACGCAGTACGTTTTATCGCGGAATGATTCATATCTTATAATTCCTTTCGCAGTTATTCGAAGAATCCTTCGCGTCTACTGTAAAAATCTATCGATCACATCGGAATGCGGGGGATACGTGCGCTGATCAGGCAGAAAAGCTCGTGCTCAATCGTCCCGCCACGCGCAGAGACCGTCAGAGTATCAGAGGCACCTTGACCAATCAGCGTGACTACGTCTCCGACCGATACGTCGAGCCCTGTCACGTCGATCATACATTGATCCATACAAACTCTGCCGACGATAGGTGCCGATACGTCACCGCTCCGTGTATGCACGACGACCAAGCCGTCGCGGTAGGAGCGCAGAAAGCCATCCGCATACCCGATCGGCAGGGTAGCAAGCATACGCGGCGTATCCGAGCGATAGGTGCTTCCGTAGCCGACGCCCTCCCCCGGCAAAAGCGGATGAAGATGTCCAACCACAGTCCTGAGCTTCAGGGCCGGGCTCAGCTCTGCTGCACACTCAGGAAGACCTGCTCCGTAGAGCGGAAGCCCGAAACGGGCGCCGTCGAGAATATATTCCGGAGAAAAGCGGAATGCCGCCACACCGTTGCAGATATGGCGCATCGAAAGCGCCACGCCGCGCGAACGAAGCGCGGAATCAACCGAAATAAAGCGCTCGTACTGAATACGGTTGAGATCGCGATCAAAATCCTCCGAAAGATCCTCGTCCGCACGCGCAAAATGGGAAAAGAGTCCTTCTGCCGCGATTCCGGGCAGACATATCGCGCGCTCGATCTCATCGACGGCTACGGCGATCTCAGCCTCACTGTGCGCGCAAAAGCCCACGCGGTTCATACCCGTGTCAAGCTTTACGTGTACACGTACCGATACACCTGCCGCAGTTGCACAGCGAGAAAGTGTCTCGGCGTACTCATAGGAAACGAGACTTTGAACGATATCATATTCCTTCAGAAGCTTCGCCTCCGACGGAAGCGTATATCCGAGCACCAAAACATCCGGATGCTTCCCCACGCGCCCCGCGATCTCACGTACGGCGATCGCCTCCTCGAGCGATGAGACGGCAAAAAAGTCACAGCCCTCCGCAAGAAAAGCGGGGACGCATATCTCGTTCGAATGGCAGTATCCATCCGCCTTTACGACCGCGATCATACGCGCATTCGGATTTTTTTTACGCATTTTGCCAAGAAGAAGGCGATAATTCTTCCGAAGCGCCTCGACGGATACCTCAGCCCAAGCCTTATTCGACGTCAAGACAGGCAGATTACTATATATACGATCCATAATATCAAACGCCTTCCTTCAATAGCCGTACCGCACGGTCTGCGGACACAAGAATATACGGGCTACCCTATATGGGAATTCATAGCTTCATCATGTACAGAGAAATGTTTCCCGCCCAAAGCTATACCTATTTTATTATAACATACAAGACGTCAAGTTGTCAAGGAGGAAGCGAAAAAATCAGGGAGTTGAGTCCGTGGACTCAACTCCCTTTGCTTGAAACTTTCGTTTCGTAGGATTCAATTATTCTTCGTCGCGCTTCTTCAGAAGAACTGCCGCAGGAGCGATGAGTGCAACCGCTGCAATTGCAAGCGACGCACCAATCACGGAGCCACAGCCACCCTCTTCAGTAGGCTCGGTCGAAGGATCGGTTACCGGATCAGTCACGGGCTCGGTCGAAGGCTCGGTCACGGGCTCGGTCACGGGTTCGGTCGAAGGATCGGTCACAACGGGATCGGTCACGATAGGATCGGTCACGATGGGATCGGTCACGATAGGATCGGTCACGATGGGATCGGTCTCAACAGACTCAGATTCGGTAGGATCGGGACGCTCCTCAGAGGGATGCGAGATGTTGTAGTACTCGGGAACGGTCTTGTCGTAACGAACCATATACTTCTTAGCACCCTCGAACGGAGTGGGAACCTCGTCTACGCCGAGCTGCTGGAAGAATACGTCTCTTCCGCACGACTCATAGAGGCGGTAGCAGAGCTCACCGGCTGCAACGCCGTCACTCGTAACGTAATTGTCCTTCGGAAGTTCGGTGAGACCTCTTGCGTCGTGGTAATACACGATCGAATCGGTCGACGAGAAGTTACCCTTTGCATTCGCAGCACGAAGCAGCGTGGAGGAGGAGTAAACGATCAGCGAACGTACGCCGAAGCCGTATCCTCCGTCAAACAGATTGCCTGCGAAGTAGTTGTCAAGATAGAATGCCTCTGCCGTGTTGCAGTAGCCGCCGAGACCACCGACTGCACAGGGTGCATTGATCGCAACGGCAATACCGGTGACGTCTGCATTCACACCACAGTACTGTACGGTGATGCTACCGGTAATTGCGTTGGACGCAGTACCGAAGAGACCGCCTGTGCCGTTCATATATGCAGTGTCTGCCGTGTAGTAGAGATTTGCATTGTAAATATCGCCCTCAACATAGCAACGAATGAATTCGTGTGCACCGTCGATGCCCTTCGTCGCGGCATAGCCGATCTCGCCTGCAAGGCCGCCGACTCTGCAGTTACCCGAAACGTCGCCAATGCTTACGCATCTGCTAAGCTTGGTATCAAGGCCGGTTCTTGCAACGATACCGCCCGCAATGATGTAGCGGTAGTTGTTATTGTTGTGGCAGTAGTAGGGCTTGTAGTCCTTACAACGCTTTGCAAAGGTGATATCCTCACCGGTAACGTCTGCCTCATTGACACAGCTCTCGAAGGTAATGTTGTCATTGCACTGTGCAACGATACCGCCTGCGTAGAGACGGTGCGCGGTAACGTCACCGTTGTTGACACAGTTTTCGAAGGTGTGGAGAGCTTCGGGGTTTACGATGGTCGTACCGATATAGCATGCGAGACCGCCTGCGTAAGACTGTACGGATGCTACGTCCGCAGTGTTCACACAGTCAACCATAGTTACGGTTGCCTCTGCCCAAGCGATCAGACCGCCTGCATAGCCGTATGCAGTGATCTTGCCGTTGTTGACACAGTTCGTCATCGTGATATCAGCAACGAGGAGCTTCTTCTGTCTTGCAGTAGAAGTGCCGTTCACAGTTTCGGTGGTGAAGACGGGAGCCGTCGCGTAGCCAAGAATACCGCCAACTGCAGTGTTGGGCGACGAGACGTCGAGCGCTGCATTGTTCACACAATCGGTAAAGGAAGCGTCGGTATAGAAAACGTAACCGACGAGACCGCCGGCATAGCTACCGGTGCCTGCATTTCTGCGAAGCGTGCCGTTGTTTACGCACTTTTCAAAGGCTACTCTCTGATCCACAGCCTCACCGACGAGACCGCCGAAGTAGGTGTTTGCCGTAATAGTTCCGTTGTTTACGCATTCAACGAGCTTACCGCCCTGCATATGAGCGAAAATGCCGCCTGCAACGTAGTATGCGGTAACGCTTGCATCGTTCGTAACGTTGGTAACAACGGTGTCAAGACCTGCATTTGCAAGCGCACCGCGATAATCGTTCATCGTACGCGTTCTTTCGGTTCCCTCTGCCTTGATCGTACCCTTGATGGTAAGATCCGAGATAGAAGCACCGCTCACGACTTCAAATACGGGGTTCGAAACGGTCAGAGTATAGCCCTTACCGTCAAGAACGCCACCGAAGACGCCCTTGTAGGAGGAAGGAAGCGTGATATCCGCGGTCAGGTAGTAGTTGCCGGTCGGCTTCATTGCGAGGAATTCCTCTGCGGTGCCGATGGGCAGTGCCTCTGCCGAAGGATCAACTGCGCCCTTAACAGCGGAGGTCGGGAGGATGCCGACAAGTCCGTACTCATTTGCGTCAGCTGCGGTGAGAACGGTCATTGCCTCGTAGCCGATCGCACCATTGATGGTCTCGGCGATCTTTTCGGGCGTATAGTCTGCCTTATTGATCGGGATACCGGTCTTGTTGTTCGGGCCCTCTGCAATATTGGTGTAAAGCGGATACGGAGCAACCGAGTAGATCTGACCGAGGTTGGTACCGACCTTAGCGGTCATGTCCGCACCTCTCGAGTCGATGCAGATGACCTTCAGAACGTTCTTACCGCCGTTCAGCGTACCGAGGAAGTAGTTATTCTTCGCATAAGTACCGGTGCTGTTCGAATAACCGACGAAGCCGCTCATCGTATAGATGTTAGAATCCGTAGTTGCCTCAAGGTCGTATTTGGACGTAATGTCTGCAGCTACAACACAGTCCTTAACGATCGTAGAGGAGTATGCATAGCAAACGAGACCTGCAGGACCGCGCGAAGTAGGAGAAGTATTGATACCGGTGCTATAGATGGTACCGCCAACGTAGCAGCCGCTGAAGACGTGAGAACCGTATCCACCGCCACCGACGTGGCAGACAATACCTGCAACGGTAGTGGTGCCGTACAGATTACCCGCACTGACACAGTTGTAGAATTCGCCTCTACCGTAGATCTTACCTGCGATACCGCCGAGGTTAATACCCTTGGTTTCGGTCTCGTAATTCATCAGCTGAACCGTACCGACGTTAACACAGCCGTAGAAGGAGTGGAATCCGTCGTAACTGGCAGTCGAGTCTGAAGAGTAAGCAACGATACCGCCGCAGTGAGACTGGAATGCAGTTACGGTACCTGTGTTGATGCAGTTTCTGTAAACGGCACGCGTTCTGCTCTCAGGACGGCTACCGATACCGCCTGCATAGTTGGACGGGGAGGTGATGTCACCCGTGTTGACACAGTCGGTAATAACAAGCTCCTTGACGCTCGTATCACCAACGATACCGCCGGGACGGCCGGCGACAATATCACCGGAGTTCACACAGTCGTCAATATGAAGCACTGCATTGTTGTTGCTGATCGTAGCAAGAATACCGCCCGCGCCGTTGTTACCGGAGGTGCGGTTCAGGTTACCGGAGTTCGTACAACCCTTGATAAGGATGTTTTCACCATCGGAGTGCGCAACGATACCTGCGACTCTGACACCGGTCACATCACCGCTGTTCGAGCAGTTGATAATGGTGAGGTCGGTACCGCCGCGGTTAAAGCCGACAAGACCGCCGACATTTGCCTTCTTATAACCAAGAACGTTCGCCTTATTGTGAACGTTTTCGATCAGGCCGTTGCCTGCGGAGTTCGCAAGAGCACCGACGTAGACGTTCTCGTACTCGGTGTCGTCAATATCGCCGTCAATAATAAGATTACGAATGGTTGCGCCATTCAGGCTCGTAAATACAGGAGTCGCCGTGGTGATGGTATGACCCTGACCGTCAAGCGTTCCCGTAAAGTTCTTTGAATAACTGAAATCAATCGTAATATCTGCTGCGAGATAATAATATCCGCCTGCCTGCATCGACATAAAGTCATCACCGTCATTGATGGGCTTTGCATTTGCAGGTAATTCGGAGGTTGTTTCTGCAGAGACAGTAAACACGCCGACGTAGACGACCGAGAGGATCATCAGCGCGGCGAGCGCAATAGCAAGAATTCTGCGCATAAAATTTACCTTTCCTTCCAAAAATTTGGCACAGAGTGCACCATATTGGAATTATAGCACAGTTTCATACGGAAGTCAAGGAATTTTTGTGCGTTCGGTTAAATTTTTTTCAAAAAGTTTATTTTTTGGATATCATTCCGTTGTTTTGCACAAAACAGCGTGCGTGTTTTTTGTTATTTTCACGACAAGACCGCATTTTTCCTGAAAACCGACAGGCCTTTACGACGTTTTAGGAGGTGCAGCCCCCTACGTAAACACAGGTTATTTACAAAAGGAGTCCGTTTCTTCCCAAAAAATTTTCCTCGGACCGAATAAAGAGGGAGGATGCGGCAAAACTAACGGTGTATCGGAAAACAAATCAACTTCCGGAAGGAGAAACAAAAAATGTCAGACAAAAACGAAAAATTCACAAAGCAGCTCGAGCGGAAATGGAAGCACTTCGTAAAAAGCGTAAAGGAGGATCCCACCCACCGCGCGGTGTGCATCACCGCAGTCGTCCTCGTGCTTGCAGTCACCCTTCTGATCACGGTCACAGCAATCGCCAACCGCGCAAGGAAGCAGCAGCCTCCATCCGAAACCACGGGCGTACCCGGAACGACCGAGACTCCCGACTCGACGACGGCGAAGCCACCCGTGACCGATCCCGGGGAAACCGAGCCCGTAGATGCCCTGCCGTCATCCTTTATGCTCCCTGTGAGCGGCTCGCTCTCGAAGAGCCACGACGCAACCACGCAGGTTTTCTCTAACACGATGCAGGACTATCGTGTGCACCTCGGCATTGACGTGAACACCGAGGCGGGCGCGTCCGTATACGCGGCGGCAGGCGGCAAGGTCGAGCGCGTCTGGAAGGACGTGCGTTACGGACAGTGCGTGGCGATCGCGCACAGCGGCAAGTGTGTCACGATCTACAAGAATCTGTCATACGAGCTTGCAGACGGCATCAAGGAGGGCGCAAGCATCTCGGCAGGTGCGCTGATCGGTGCTGTCGGTGACACCGCGATGGTCGAGATCGCCGACGAGCCGCATCTCCACTTCGAGATGACCGTAAACGGTCTCGCGGTCGATCCGCTCGACTATTTCGACGCCTCCGCACTCGCGTCTCTGTCGGTCGACGAGTCGTACGAGGGCTGATCAAAAATAAGATCCCGCAGGGTGAACACGTTCACTCTGCGGTTTTTTCTGCTTCAAACGGCTGCTTTTCTAACATTATCGGTCTTTTTGCCTTGACAACCGTGTGCATGTTTGTTAAAATAAAAGGGTAAATCCCACATCGGAGGTATCCTATGGCAATTTCAATCGACAAAAAGAACGGGCAGTTTTTCCTGCGCACGAAGAATACGATGTACGTGATCGGGCTCTTCGACGGAAAATATCCCGTAAATCTTTATTATGGAAGAAAGGCGCGGTCTCCTCATCTCTCCGCCCATCTCCGCAAATGCTCCTTCGCGCCCTCGTTTGAGCAGTACGGAAACACCTTCTATCCCGACTCGATCTGTCTCGAGTTTCCCATCTTCGGAAGCGGTGATATGCGCCCGAGCGCTCTGCGCCTGCGAAATCTCTCAAACGGTGCGGACGCGACGAATTTCACCTTCCGCTCAGTCAAGAAGCTGCGCGGCAGACGCGCCCCCGCAGGTCTCCCCTGCGGCAGAGCGGACGAACAGACCGAAACGCTTGAGATGCGTCTTGAAGACGAGATCCTCGGCTGCCGTCTCACCCTTTACTACACGATCTTCCCCGAGAGCGACATCATTTCGCGCTACTTCGTGCTTGAAAACATCGGCAAGAACGACGTCCGCATCGAAAAGTGTATGTCCCTCTCGCTCGACCTGAACAGAACCGATCTCGATCTCGTGAATTTCTGGGGCAGATACCCGAGTGAACGGAACTACCAGCGCTCCCCCGTGACGCACGACATCCGTCAGATCACAAGCCGCCGCGGTGCGAGCAGCCACTATCAGAACCCCTTCATCCTGCTCTGCGAAAAGCGGGCGACCGAGGAACGGGGAGATGCCTACGGCTTCAACTTCGTTTACAGCGGCAACTTCCTCGACGAGGTCGAGGTCTCCCCATTCGACAAGACCCGCGTGCTCATCGGTCTCGGTGCAGAGAACTTTTCCTATCTCTTAAAGGAGAAGGAGCGCTTCGAGTCGCCTGAGGCAGTCATGACCTACACGGAAAAGGGCATCGGACAGGTCTCGCGCAATATGCACGATTTCGTCCGCGCACATATCCTCCCCGAGGAGAAGCTCCCCTGCCGCCCCGTGGTGCTGAATTCCTGGGAGGCGTTCCGCTTCAACATCGACGCAAAGCTGATGATCGATTTCGCCAAGGAGGCACACGCCTGCGGAATGGATATGCTCGTGATGGACGACGGCTGGTTCGGCAAGCGCGTACGGAACAACGCAGGTCTCGGCGACTGGTTTGAAAACAAGGAGCGCTTCCCTGAGGGACTCGCGGCATTTGCCGACAAGGTCCGAGCTACAGGCGTGAAATTCGGAATCTGGATCGAGCCCGAGATGGTAAATCCCGACAGCGATCTCTACCGCGCACATCCCGAATGGACGATCTGCGCCCCTGACTATCAGCCGATGCTCTCTCGCTTCCAGCTCGTGCTTGATATGGGCAATCCCGACGTCATCGCGTATCTGAAGGAATCCTTCGCAAAGACCTTCGACGGCGTCGCAATCGACTACTTCAAGTGGGATATGAACCGCAACTTCGACAATTCCTACTCCCGCGTCCTCCCGCCTGAGCGACAGAACGAGGCGTCCTTCCGCTATATGCTCGGCGTTTACGAGCTCTTCCGTTGGTTCTGCGAGCGTTATCCGAACGCGATGATTGAAAACTGCAGCGGTGGCGGCGGACGCTACGACCTCGGTATGATGCAGTACAGCACGCAGGTCTGGACGAGCGACCAGACCCTCCCGAAGGACCGCGTTTACATTCAGTACGGAAGCAGCTTCGGCTACCCAGCAAGCGTTATGAGCTGCCACGTCGCGAAGCTCGCAGAGTGCGAGAATCCGCGCTGGCTCGATTACCGCTTCCGCGTCGCCATGAACGGCCCGCTCGGCTACGAGCTGAACATTCTCGAGGCAAGTGAAACTGTGAAGGAGACCTTCCGCCGTCAGATCGAGGAGTACCGTCTTTACGAAAAGCTCATAATGACGGGCGACTTCTACCGTCTCCTGAACCCCTACGAAACGAAGGGCGTATACGCGTACTACTTCGCAAGTCGCGACAACCGCGAGATCCTTCTCACCTTCGTACAGAACGAGGGCGAGGAAAAGGCACGCACCTTTAAATTAAAGATCTCCCGTGCCGAGAGAGGTGTCACCTACCTCGACACGATCTCGGGCAAGACCGTAACGGGCGAGGAGCTCAGAAGCGGCATCTCCGTCTCGACCGACAAGGACGAGCAGTACGGTCTGATGTGGCATTTCGTGAAGCAATAAAGCGAGCGCCCGAAGATCTTATAACGAATAAACGGGCTGTCTCACTAAGGTGAGACAGCCCGTTTATTATTCATTTGTTCTTCCGAAAAACGAGCAGCTTACTAAAGAAGTAATTGGATACGATCACGATCACCGCCGCAACGGCCTTCGCCGCAAGCTCGTTTACGTTCCATGCCCTTCCGAAAAGGGAGAACGCGTTCAGCGAGGGGAACAAAAGCGACAGAAGAAGTGCGCCGAAGTAGGTCACAACGAGATCAAGTACGAAGGACGCAACGCGTCCGCCCGCAAACACCGTCAGCTGGCGAAAAAACGAGCCCTCCTTTGCACCTTCAAAGACGTACGCGCGGTTCGTAAAGAAGGCAAAAAGCACCGCTGCCACCCACTGAATGATCTGTGCCGCAACGTAAAGCCCGAGGTAGCGGGCACTCGTCACATCGTCGATAGGAAGCGAGAGGATCGCCCGCCCCGCATACATCACGGCGAAATATACGCCCCAGCCGACGACCGTCGTCAGCACGCCGAACACGAGATACAGGATCACTTCCCTATGCTTATTATATAAGGTGCGGATCGAACGCTTTTCTTCCATCATAGCTCCTCTGTCATTTTGCTTCCTCGCGTATCTTTTCGGCATACGCCCGCGCCGCCTGCTCGGTCTTATTGTCACCCGGACGGTAGAATACCGCTCCTGCGAGATCGTCGGGCAGATACTGCTGCTTCACATAATGGTTTTTATATTCGTGCGGATACTGATAGCCCTTAAACAGCGGACTTTGCAAATGCTCGGGCACACATTTTCCCTTGCCCGCCCGCACAGCCTCCATCGCCGCGTCGATCGCCGCCTCCGCCGAATTCGATTTCGGAGCGGTCGCAAGCAGCACAGCCGCATTCGCGAGCGGGATTCGCCCCTCGGGAAGCCCCAGAGCAAGTGCATCCTCACAGCACGCGTGTGTGACCGACACCGCAAGCGGATAGGCAAGTCCGATGTCCTCGGATGCGATCACACGGAGCCGTCTCACCGCCATCAGAAGCTCGCCCGCGTCAAGAAGCCGTGCGAGATAGAACACCGCCGCATCGGGATCCGAGCCGCGGATCGATTTCTGGAGGCAGGAGAGAAGATCGTAGTGTACGTCGTCGTCAAAGTTCCCGACCCCGCTCGACAGCTCCGCGATCACCTCTGCGGTGATCTCACTGTCTGCTGCGAAATATGCGTTTTCGAGCAGTCCGATCGACCGCCGTACGTCGCCGCCACACTTTTTTGCAAGTGTGAGAAGGGCCTCGTCCTCCGCTTGTCTTACACCTTCCGAGGAAAAGCTCTCGTTCAGGTAATCGAGTGCACGGCGAAGTGCACGCCGGCATTCCTCAGGAGGAACGGGACGAAATTCGAAGAGCGAGGAGCGCGACACGATCGCGTTATAAACGCAGAAATGCGGATTCTCGGTGGTCGAGGCGATCAGCGTCACACGGCCGTCCTCGATGTATTCGAGAAGCGTTTGTTGCTGCTTTTTGTTGAAATACTGGATCTCGTCAAGATAAAGAAGGATACCGTCCGAGCCAAAAATATTTTCGGTCTCCGACAGGACGTCCCTCACGTCCGAAAGGCTCGCCGTCGTTGCGTTGAGCCGTCGGAAGGTCATTCCCGACTCAGCGGCAATGATCGCCGCCGCCGTGGTCTTACCCGTTCCGGGAGGACCGTAAAAGATCATATTCGGCAGTCGTCCGCCCTTCAGCATACGGCGAATGATGCCTCTTTCTCCGAACAGATGGGTCTGTCCGACGATATCGTCGAGCGATTTCGGCCGCATCAGATCGGCAAGCTGAGAGTGATGCATCGGCTCCTCCTTTCCCGCAAAGACTTCGGTAGTACGTCACGTCAAGACGTTCGATTTCCAGTCAAACATTCCGAGCATATTATCAAGCATCTGCAAAAGCTCGGGAACGAGCAGAAGGAATCCGACCGCTATCACGGCAAAGAGAACGAATGCAAAGATCAGCTCAGGCCATCCCGTCCCCTTCTTCTCGAATTTCGTTTCCGCAACGTATTTCATATCCTCAGGAACGTAATAGTGCGTCTGCGCGAGATCTGCCTTGAAGATCGGCTCACGGAATTTCGGAGCCTTTTTGCCTTTTTCCGCATTCGCCGCTTCAAATTCTGCGCGCTTTTCCGCCACCTCGGCGTTAAACCGCTCCTCCTCGACGCATTTAATCACACGCCGAAGTGAAACACCTCGTTTCAGCGATCCGCGAACGAAGGCGTTCTTGTGGTAGCCGAGCTCCTCGAGCGTTTTGGCGCTTTCGGGAGAAAGGCATTCGTGCGAAAGAACGTGACGAACGAAATCTCCAAGCACGCGGCGGTTAAAGATCGCCATACAGCAAGCGATGAAAAACCCAATCGCAATGCCGAGAACGATGCTCCCGATCGGCATAACTCCGCCGTCCGTGATACCGAGGTTTTCATAGTCCCCCGACGAAGAAAAATATGTATTATAAAAATTATCCCACCACCCCGAGAGCGAAGCGGCGAGCACGGAACGAAGCTGTATCATACGGAGACGTCCTCCTTTCGTTTGATCTTATCCTTCTCGGTGCCGACGGAGAGGGAAAGTGCCGTTACAGGCACCCTTCCTCTCACATTGACACGTAGCTTAGTTTTCCTTACGAATGACCGATACGCCGAGATACTTCTGCAGGCAATCGGGTACGTTGACCGAGCCGTCAGCATTCTGGTTCTGCTCGACGAGCGCGGGGAGGATACGGGAGGTTGCAAGTCCCGAGCCGTTCAGCGTGTGAACGTACTCGATACGTCCGTCCGCGCGCTTCACGCGGATCATACCACGGCGTGCCTGATAATCACGCGCGTTCGATACCGAGCTGACCTCCTTGTAGCCGTCCATCGAGGGGATGTTGATCTCGATATCATAGGTTCTCGCCATCGATGCCGAGCAGTCCTCTGCGGCAAGCTTCACGGTACGGAAGTGGAAGCCGAGTCCCTTCACGAGGTTCTCCGCCTTCATAACGAGCTCATCAAACGCCTCGTCCGACTTCTCGGGCAGGGTGTACTGGAACATTTCAACCTTATTGAACTGATGTCCACGCACCATTCCGCGCTCGTCCGAGCGATAGGAGCCCGCCTCGCGACGGAAGCAGGGCGTGTAGCTGACGAGCTTCTTCGGGAGATCCGCCTCAGTCAGGATCTCATTTCTGTAAAGGGATGCAAGCGCCGCCTCGGCGGTCGGAAGCATATAGTGAACGCGGTTGTCGGTGGGGTTCTCGATCTTATAGACCTCATCGGCAAACTTCGGGAACTGTCCCGCCGTCACGCCGCACTCGTATTCGAGCATATGCGGGGGGAGGATCAGCTCGTAGCCGTCCCCAAGATGGGTGTCGATAAAGTAATTGAGAAGCGCCCATTCAAGACGTGCGCCAAGACCGCGATAGATCCAGAAGCCCGAACCCGAAAGCTTCGTGCCTCTTTCGTAGTCGATGAGGCCGAGATCGGTACAAAGATCAACGTGGTTCTTCGGTTCAAAATCAAACTTACGGGGCTCGCCGTAGTAGCGAATCGGCTCGTTGTTTTCCTTTCCGCCCGCCTTGAGATCGGGATCGGGCAGGTTCGGCAGGCCGAGCATCAGATCAGTAAGCTCGCTCTCGACCACCTTCAGCTTTTCGTCGTTTGCCTTTGTCGTGTTCGAGATCTCCTTCATACGGGCAAAGATCTCGGATACGTCCTTGCCTTCCTTCTTGTATTGCGGGATCAGCTTGTTCGTACGGTTCTGCTCCGCCTTGAGAGCTTCGTTTTCACCGATGATCGCACGGCGTGCGCTGTCGAGCTCGAGAATTCTTTCGATCTCGGCGCGAGCCTCCTTTCCCTTCACGGCATAGCGTGTAATAACCTCCTCGGGGGATTCCTTGATATACTTCAGATCAATCATTGTTTTCCTAGGTCCTTTCACCGGCTCACCCGGTAGCTTGTTACAGATTTTATGTTTATGTAACTTTATAATAAATTTAGTTTTCTTCGTCAAAGATCGTCGCGCCGCAGATCGCGGTGAGAAGAGCAGTCAGATCCTCATCATCGCTGTAATACAACTCAACCGCGCGCTTTTTGCCCGATGAGCTGATCTTTACCTTTCTGCCGAGCACCGACATACTCTTTTTCTCAAGCATACGAAGCTGTGCCTTCCGCATCACCGAGGTATGAGTCGGGGTCTCCTCGGAGGCGTCCTCCTGCGCCGCGAGCGCACGCTCGTTGGCACGGCGAACGAGATTCTCGGTATCACGAACCGAAAGACCGTTCTGTGTCACCTTTTCGGCAAACACCACGATCAGATCGGGGTCAGAAAGCCCAAGCAGGGCACGCGCGTGACCGGGCGTGATCGTGCCGTCGCGCAGCATATCGAGCAGCTCCTCGGGAAGATCAAGCAAGCGAAGCGCATTGGCAACCGCGGGACGGCTCTTGCCGACCTGCTTTGCTACGAGATCCTGCGTCAGACCGAAGCGATCGATAAGATCACGGTAACCGAACGCCTCCTCGACGGGATTCAGATCCTCTCTTTGGATGTTTTCGATCATTGCGACCTGTGCAGCCTTCAGATCGTCACCGTCAAAGATCACTGCGGGAATCTCAGTGAGACCCGCCATCTTAGCGGCACGCCATCTGCGTTCGCCCGCAATAATCGCATACGTTCCGGGCGCTTCTACGTACTCGCGCACGATGATCGGCTGCAGAACACCGTATGCCGCGATCGAATCGGCGAGCACCTCAAGCGCTTCGCGGTCAAAATTCTTTCTCGGCTGGTTCGATCGTGGCTCAATGGATGAGATCCGCAGAAGGGTGGCGCCCTTCTTACGTTCCTCGGGGAGATTGTCGTCGAGCAGATCATCCATCAGACGACCAAGCCCATTCGCTCTTTTGATACTCACTTGTTGTACCGTTCCTTTCCTTTACCCTTACACACGCCGACGGGGCAATTCGATGCCGTTCGGCCCTGTTATTTCTTTTTTCTCGGATTGATAACGATCGGCTCGCCCGGCTGCACGTTATAGCGTCTTCGCGCCGAGATCGACTCGTTCGTCTTGTAGCGCCGCGGGGGATCGACACGATCGGTGCGAACAAGCACCGTCGTACCCTTGCGGGCGCTGCGCGCCGAGCGAAGCGGCTCCGACGGGAGTGTGTCAGTCCGTATCACCACTCGACCGCCCACCTCGGGGGCATCACGAAGCGGAGCGCGCTCCTTCGCGATGGATCTCGGGCCGTCATATACGCCACGACGCACCACACGCGGCTTTTTTTCCGCAGGCGTGTTGTCGCGCGTCAGATGATCGATTCCACGACCGAGGCGGTCCTTTTCGGCGTTATTTGCCTTTCCCGCAGACTCGCCGTCGGAACTTTCTCCCGTGCCCATAGGATCCTTACGGTAAATCGCCATATTGCGCGCTCCTTTCGTATCGTTATAGCACAATGCGCCGATTCAATGGAATCAGATGCGCATCTCAAATTCCTTTGCAATCGCCTGATATTCCTTCGCGCCCTTCGAGTGCTTGTCGTGGTAATATACGGGCGTACCAAAGCCGGGAGCCTCGGTGAGCTTAACGTTTCTCGAGACAGTAGTCTCAAAGATCTTTTCGGAATAATGCTTACGCAGCTCTGCCATCACCTGCTGAGAGAGCAGGAGACGGGGGTTATACATCGTAATCAAAATACCGACAACGGTCAGCTTTTCGTTATACATACGCTTGATCCTGCCGATCGTAATCATCAGCTGGGAAAGGCCCTCAAGCGCGTAAAATTCGCACTGCATCGGCACGACGATGCCGTCACTCGCCGCAAAAGCATTCAGCGTCAGCATTCCAAGGGAGGGAGGACAGTCCACAATGATATAGTCGAAGCGCTCACGCACCTCGGCAAGTGCCGTCTTCATACGGTATTCGTTGTCCTCAAAATCAAACAGATCAAGCTCCGCGCCCGCAAGCGAAATGGTGCACGGGATGATCGACAGATTTTCAAATTCGGTCTCAATGATCGCCTCTTCAGCCGTCACCTCACCGAGCAGAAGCTCACGAGTTGTCTTTTCAAGACCTTTTTTGCGAACGCCGACGCCGCTCGTCGAGTTACCCTGCGGGTCAAGGTCAATCAGAAGCACCTTGTAGCCGCGCAGGCCAAGAGAGGCCGCAATATTCACCGCAGAGGTGGTCTTTCCGACGCCGCCCTTCTGGTTCGCAAAAGAGATCATTTTTCCTTTTCTTTTAGGCTCGGATGCAGGAGAAGTATTCTCCGCCGCGCCCTCGCGATTCAGTTCCTGGTTCATTCTATTCCTTTCCGGCGCCGCCATCAAAAGAGGCGCCGCTATCATTTTCGGTAACAATCATTATATCACACCCCTCGCAGAATTGCAATACCCGCAAGAGAAATATTTTCAAGCAAATGTTGAAAACGCGGCAATATTCGTCGGTTTTCGCCGTCCGTAAGCGCGTTCGAAACCGGCTTTGCTCCCGTCTGCGGTTTCACGTGAAACAAATTTCATCAAAAATGTTTGATCAGAAAAGTTCTCGACCGATCAAAGGGGCTTACTTTTGATCCTCCCCCAAGCACGCGGATACTTTGCAGGAGTTTCGTGCACTTTTCGAATCGTCAAAAGGCATCTCTTTTCGGTCTTATCGCCATTCCGTACCTCAAACTCGTCGGCTCTTTCAAGAGCCCCGCCAAGAAGTGCGATGGCATTTTCCGCGTCCTTATATTCCGTCTCCCAATTTGCGCCCTTCATTGATAAAAAAGCTCCATTCAGCTCAACAAGAGGCAAGCAAAGTTCAGAAAGCATCCGAAGATTCGAAACCGCTCGCGCTGTCACACAAGAAAAACTCTCTCGCATCTTGCCCTGCCCAAGCTCCTCCGCGCGCGCCGAATGCGTCTCAAAGCGATCCGAAAGTCCAAGAAACGCAGCAGTTTCAGCCACGTATCGCACCTTCTTTTCAGTGCTATCGACCGCATAGAAGGAAAGATCCCCTCGCGCAATCGCCAGCGGCAACGACGGAAATCCCGCACCGCAGCCAATGTCACAGAGTGTTATACCGCGCGGTATCGCACTGGCGATCACCAGCGAATCCGCATAATGCAGAAAGATCACCGACTCCGGATCGCGCACCGCAGTCAGATTCATCTGCTCGTTGACCTTCAGCATCCGCTCCGTCAGGAGCCAAAACAGCTCAGTTTTCCCCGAAAGCGTTTCACGTGAAACAGAATCCTCCAAGAAAGACCCCAAGCCGTTTTCCCGAAAAATCCGCTCGTGCAAAGCCTTATATGCTTCAAATTCCATATATCCTCCCAAAATCCGCCGGGAATCCGCACAATCGTCAGCGAATCCCAAAATAGATCATCAAAACCGTGATGTCCGCAGGATTCACGCCACTAATTGCCTGCGCGTCAAGAAGCGTCGAAGGCTTGATTTGATTCAACTTCTGCGCCGCCTCGATTCTGAGCCCGCGAATCTGCGTATAATCCACGTCCGCAGGGAGCCGCTTCGTCTCAAGGCGCTTGTGACGCTCAGCTTCATCAATCTGTCTCTTGATATAGCCCTCGTATTTCACATCATTTTCGATCGCCAGGATCATCCGCCTCTCGAGCGTCGGCCAATCCGAAGGGATCTCGCGCAACATTTCGTACGTAATTGCAGGGCGCTTCAGAAGTTCCGCAAGAGAAACGCCGGACTTGATTTCTTCAAATCCGTGTCGCATCAAAAAAACGCTCGCCGCATTTTGCGAGACGAAAGTAGCAGCAAGACGAGCCTTTTCGCCCTCCTGTGCTTCCTTTTTGTTACAAAACCGCCGCCATTGTTCATCCGACACCAATCCAACGCGCCGACCGATCGGCGTCAATCGCAGATCGGCGTTGTCTTGGCGAAGAAGAAGTCGATATTCCGAGCGCGAGGTCATCATCCGATACGGTTCATTCGTGCCCTTGTGCGTCAGATCGTCAATCAAGGTTCCAATATACCCGTCATAGCGCCGCAATACGATCATTTCCTCACCTTTACAAAGCAAAGCCGCATTGATACCCGCAACAAGCCCCTGCGCCGCTGCTTCCTCATACCCCGAGGTGCCGTTAAACTGTCCTGCGCCAAAAAGTCCTTCCACCTTGCGAAACGCAAGCGTCGGCTCAAGCTCAAGCGGATCTGCGCAGTCGTATTCAATCGCATACGCATAACGCATAATTTCAGCGTTTTCAAATCCCTTCAGCGTGTGGAGCATATCACGTTGAACGTCGGGCGGCAACGACGTCGAAAAGCCTTGGATATACATTTCCTCAGTATCTGCGCCCATTGGTTCAACAAAAAGCTGATGACGCTCCTTGTCAGCAAAACGGACGAGCTTGTCCTCTATCGACGGACAATACCGCGGCCCCGTGCCGTGGATCTGCCCCGAATACAGTGCAGATCTATTGATATTATCAAGAATCACACGGTGCGTATCCGCGTTCGTGTACACCACGTGGCAGGACATCTGATCGGAGCCCTCAAGGTAATTTTCCGCGCTCGATTCAGCATACGGGATCGCGTCGCGTTCTCCAAGCTGCTCTTCAAGCACCGAATAGTCGATCGATGCACGATGCACACGCGCAGGCGTACCGGTCTTGAAGCGCATCAAGCGGATGCCGCAAGCAGCGATCGACGCAGAGAGCGAGTTCGCGGGCAGAAGCCCATCGGGTCCGGAGGGGTAGTTTTTATCACCCACAAATACGCGGCCTTGCAAATAGGTTCCCGTCGCAATAATGGCGCATTCGCACCCCCAATCTTCCCCAATCGCCGTCCGAACACCGCAAATGCGTTGATTTGAAGCATTTTCGCCTTCTATATTCACTGTTTCGGTCAAAATTTCAACGATTTCTGCCTGCACAAGGCGTAAATTCGGCGTGTTTTCCAAGGTTTGCTTCATAATACGCTGATACAAGCGACGATCGGCTTGCACGCGCTTTGAGCGCACCGCTGCGCCCTTTCCCATATTCAGCGTGCGTGATTGCAAAGTTGCACGGTCAGCCGCCCTGCCCATTTCTCCGCCAAGTGCATCGATCTCATAGACCAGATGTCCCTTCGCAGTTCCGCCGATCGACGGATTGCACGGCATATTCGCTATCGCGTCAAGCGACATTGTAAAGAGCACCGTATCAATGCCCATTCGTGCAGCCGCAAGCGCGGCTTCAACGCCCGCGTGTCCCGCACCTATCACAGCAATCCTTGTTTTCATACTCCACCAAGCCTTTCCGGGATGAGACGTCAATCGTGTTTCACGTGAAACACAAGCCTTCATCTCACAATTATTTTAACACACGAAGATCGGAAAGTCAATAGCGCATTTGTATATTCTTTTGAAAGCAACCGCAAATCCCCTCTTTACAAAGCACGAGTCTTGTGGTATAATAGATATATATGCGTCTTATACAAACAATAACTGAGTTAAAGCTTAACGGAGAACGAATATGACCGATCCGATCCAAGAGAAATGCCCACCCGAGATCCGAGATACACTCGCGCGACTGACCAATGCAGGGTATCGCGCATACACCGTCGGAGGCTGTGTCCGAGACACACTACTCGGAGAAGATCCCAACGATTGGGATGTAACCACATCCGCCCTCCCCGAGGAGGTGCTCAACGTCTTCAAGGACGAGCATACGATCCCTACCGGGCTGAAGCACGGAACGGTTACAGTAATGAAAAACCACAGTCCGATCGAAATAACGACCTTCCGCATCGACGGGACATATGCGGATTCGCGCCATCCCGAGAAGGTAACCTTCTCTGATCGGATCGCAGACGATCTTTCGCGCCGCGACTTTACGATCAACGCGCTCGCGTGGAACGAGGAAAGCGGCATAGTCGACTGCTTTAACGGCATTTCCGACCTTAAAAAGGGGCTCATCCGCGCTGTCGGCGACCCTCAAAAGCGTTTCGAAGAGGATGCGTTGCGCATTCTGCGCGCATACAGATTTTCGGCTCGACTCGGCTTCTCTATTGAAAAATTGACAAGAATAGCGCTGATTTCCGAGGCTCCGCGCCTCAAAAACATATCGCGAGAGCGAATTTCAAGTGAATTTTGCCGTCTTACCATCGCAAAGGACGCGCGTACGGTACTGAAAATGCTCGAAGCAGATGGCATCTTCCCCTATATTTTCGACGGCGCGAGCTACACGCTCCCACCCGAGAATATTCTTGATAAAATCGACTTGCTTCCCACCGCATTTGAGGATCGCATCGGATTTCTGCTATATGGCCGTTCAAGGTCTGATGCCGAGCCGTGGTTGCGTGGTCTGCGGCTTTCAAACAAGCAATTCCACGACATCACCGTCCTTGCTGATCTCGATCGTCGGATCCCGGCGCCCGATACCGATTATGAGGCCAGAAAGCTCCTTGCAACATACGGTGATCTCACCGAACGCGCACTTTCGATCGCAGCTCTGCACGGCCTCGATACGCAGAAAAAGCAAAAGCAGGTGCGCCGTGTCTACGAAAACGGCGACCCCGTAACGATTGGGGAGCTCGCGATCGGTGGAAGTGACTTAATCACATACAGGTTGGCGGCAGGCCCACAGATCGGCAAAGTCCTCGCCGCGCTTCTTGACGAGGTACTGCGTGATCCGCAAAAAAATACAAGAGAAACACTGCTTTCAATCGCCCAAAGCATTGCAGCAGCCTCCGAAACCAATTAAAATCCGCCAAAGGAGTCACAAATGAGCGATATATGCAACATTTCTTCCGCCAACAATAGCGGCGCCGAGGCATACCATATCCTGAACCTGAAGGATACGACGGGAGCCCTGCTCGGCGTTGATTTCGGCGATAAGCGTACGGGGCTCGCCGTTTGCGATGCCCTTCGAATGCTCGCCGCAGGCATCGGAACAATCTCTCCCGGCGGGATCGAAAAGACCGCTGACGCGATCGCAGAGGAGGCGAAGCGGCGCGGCGTTTCGGGTATCGTCATCGGTCACCCGATCAATATGGACGGTAGTGAGGGACCGCGCTCCAGGCGCGCCGTCAAGCTCGCACGTCTTCTGTCCGAGCGAACCGCTCTCCCGATCGGCCTTTTTGACGAACGGATGTCGACAATGAACGCCGCCCGCTTCCTGAATGAGACGAATACGCGCGGGGAAAAGCGCAAATCGGTCATCGACACACTTTCTGCAGAGATCATCCTGCAAAACGCGATCGACCGCCTCAAAAATACGTGACAGCGGGAAATCGCCCGAGCACGATCGTTCCCATTCAATATTGTTAAGAAATAATCTGAGAAAATCCTTGACAAAACGCAAAATTTGTGGTAATATGGTTTTGAAAACCACATTATAAAATTGACAACGCCACAAAAATATTTTGCCGAGAGCCTAAGAAGGAGAAAATATGACCGACTTTACCGAAACCATCCATATATTCTACGCCTGCGATGACAATTTTGCAAAGTTCACAATGGTGTCGATCGCATCCCTGATGGAAAATGCGTCGAAAGACTTCAAATATCACATCCACATCCTTCACTCCAACATCGGAGAGGAGAATCAGAAGCGCACGCTTGCACTTCAAAAGCCGCCCTTCCACATTACCTTTAACTGTGTAAACGCCTACCTCGAATCGGTCAGCGGAACCCTTCCTCTGCGCGATTACTATTCAAACACGACCTATTTCAGGCTTTTCATCGCGGAAATGTTTCCCGAGCTGAAAAAAGCGATCTACATCGACAGCGACACGGTCGTAACGGGCGACATCTCGAAACTGTACGCGTACGACGTAGACAATTACGATCTTGCAGCCTGCCACGAGCAGGCTATGGTGCAGGTCGATGAATACGGCACCTACGTGGAAAAATGCCTTGGCATTAACCGCCACGCATTCTTCAATGCGGGGATCCTGCTCATCAATTGCCGCCGCTTCCGCGAGAAGAAGGTTCTTGAAAAATTTGTAAAAATGCTCGGTGTCTATAATTTCCGCGTAACGCAAGACGAAGACTACCTGAACCTGATCTGCAAGGATCACGTGCTCTTTCTTCCGCAGATCTACAACACAGAGATCTTCGGCGAGCTCCTCGACCCGATCGAGGAGTGCTGTATCCTGCATTACATTATGACGTCCAAGCCCTGGCATTATGCAGATTGCAGACACGGCGACATTTTTTGGGATTACGCAAGGAAAACCGCAGTCTATAGCGAGATCAAGGCGATCCTTGACGGCTATACCGATGCAGACCGAGAACGCGACGCCGTTTCCTGCGACAAGCTTCTTGCCCTCGCGGTCGAGGAAACCAACCGCCCCGACAACTATCTGAACCGTCTCACGGCAAACCGCGACGCGGGCAGAGTAGAAATCCTCAAAAAGATCGAACAGCTCGAGAGAAGCGGCAGCTTCCTTGAGGACGTCGAGGACGATCCACCCACGCGCCCGATCGAAAAGGGCGAGGTCGATTATCTGCGCAAAAGCCCTATAAACCGTATGCACCGCACAATCGCCTTTGCAATGGCACACCGCTTTGTAAAAGAGCAGATCGAGAACAAGCGCCTGATCATCCGCGAGATCCGCGGCATCGAAAACTTTTCTGCTCTTGAGAGCGGCGCAGTCATCACCTGTAACCATTTCAACGCCTTCGACAGCTTCGCGATGGAGCTCGTTTACGAGGCGTCGGGACAAAAGAAGAACCGTCGCGGCTTCTATCGCGTCATCCGCGAAGGGAACTACACCTCCTTCCCGGGCTTCTACGGTTATCTGATGCGCCACTGCAACACAGTCCCGCTCGCATCCGCTCCGAGCGCAAAGAAGGAAATGCTGAAGGCAACCTTCACCCTCCTGCGAAACGGCAATTTTGTCCTCGTCTATCCCGAGCAGAGTATGTGGTGGAACTACCGCAAGCCGAAGCCCCTCCAGCCCGGCGGCTATTACTTTGCCGCAAAGATGCGCGTTCCCGTGCTTCCGTGCTTCATCACGATGCGTGACAGCGAGTACATCGGCGAAGACGGCTTCCCCGTACAGGAATACACGATCCACGTTGCTCCTCCGATCTATCCCGAAAAAGGCCGCTCGCTCGGAGAAAATACCGAAACGCTGATGGCAAAGAACGCGGAGATCTGGAAGGAGATCTACGAACGCGAATACGGGATCCCGCTCACTTATACGACCGAGGAGACCGCAGGGGACTGTAGCTCCGACACATAAAAATCGCCTCAAAATCAAAAAATCGCATTTTATCGCATAAAAGAAAAAAATCCGTCCATACTACGAAACAGAGGGCGCTGTTTCCGAAGCATATCACGAAAGGCGTCCGAATTTCAAAGAAGTCGGAGGACTTTGATCTATGATTATGGATAGAATCGCGCTCATTATCACTGTGATCGGCGCACTCAACTGGGGTAGCATCGGACTCTTCGGATTCGACCTCGTCGCCTGGATCTGTGGAGGGCAGACCGCGCTTCTCAGCCGCATCGTCTACACAGTCGTAGCGCTTGCGGGTATTTGGTGCATCTCTCTCATTTTCCGTGCGAGAGAAAGCTTTCACGCGATCGACGCGTAACTTGCCGATAACAAAAACGGGCCGTCTCGTTCAGACGGTCCGTTTTTGTCTTTATCTATTGGTATTTTTTCGCCATCCGAAGGAGAACGGAATGCGTTCTTCCGTTGCCCGCAAAGACCGAGCATGGGGCAGAGAGGGTCAGCGGCGAGCCGTCAAGCTGCGTCACAATGCCGCCCGCCTCCGAAATGAGCAGCATTCCCGCGGCAATGTCCCACGGAGAAAGTATAAATTCAAAAAAAACATCATTCCGTCCCGCCGCAAGATAGGCAAGATCGAGCGCGGCAGATCCAAGACGGCGTACGTCAGCCGTAGCGAGAAATACGTCGCGCGCAAAAGCGAAGGTCTTATCCGCAAGCGTATCCTTGTAGTAGGGACAAGTGCCGAAGGCGGCAACCGCAAGCTCCATCGGACGATCGGAAACGTGCATCGGCGCACCGTTGAGATACGCCCCCGCGCCCTTTTCGGCAGAGAAAAGCTCCCCAAGATAGGGGGTGTAGATCGCACCAAACACAACCTCTCCACGCGATACCATCGCGAGAGAAATGCAAGAGTGCCGATAGTCGTGGATGAAGTTCGTCGTGCCGTCGATCGGATCAATGATGAAGCAATATTCACCGTTCAAAACGGCAGGATCGTTCTCCTTTTCCTCCGCGATGAAGACGGCATCGGGGATCAGACTTTTGATCTCACGCATCAGAAATTCCTGCACCTTCACGTCGTAGACAGTAACGAAATTTGCCGTCCCGGGCTTCACCTGCACGTCGTCCTGCGGATCGACCGCGTGTGCGCCGAGAAGGATCTCACCCGCCTCGCGAAGCAAAGCGGTGAGCCGCTCTATGATCTCTTTTCTTTCCATTTTGTTACCCTCTTGTAATATTATCGCATCGCCCGCATCGCATTCAGGATCGCGATCACGGCGACGCCAACGTCCGCAAAGACAGCAAGCCAAAGAGACGCCACACCAAAGGCAGCAAGTGCCATCACGAGCACCTTGATGCCGATCGCAAACGCAATATTCTGCCGCACGATCCGAACGGTTTTCCGTGCGATCGTAATCGCTTCAACGATGCGCGTCGGCTTATCGTCCATCAGAACGACGTCGGCGGCCTCGATCGCAGCATCCGACCCGAACGCCCCCATCGCGATACCGACGTCGGCACGTGCCAGCACGGGCGCATCGTTGATGCCGTCCCCGACGAACGCAAGCGTCTCCTTGTCGGACTTTTCCGCGAGCAGCCTTTCGACGATACGAACCTTGTCGGCAGGCAACAGCTCGGCGTACACCGAGGTAACTCCAAGCCGTCCTGCGACGTCCTCAGCAACCGAGCGACGGTCACCCGTCAGCATCACGGTGTGCCTTACACCGAGGCGCTTCAATGCCGAGATCGCCTCTGCGGCGTCCTCCTTCGGTTCGTCCGCGATCGTAATGCAGCCGAGACACAAACGGTCGGTCGCAACGTATACGACCGTTCCAACCGCATCCTCGCCGAATTCGGGATAGTGAACGCCAAGCTCCTGCATCAGAGCGGCGTTTCCGACGTATCGGATCTCACTCCCGTCAAACGTCGCGCGAACCCCTCGCCCGGGAAGCTCCTCGACCGACGAAACACGTGCATGATCGATTGGTTCACCGAAGCTCTTTCGCAGAGAAACGGCAATCGGATGCGTCGAATAACATTCGGCGTGCGCGGCGATCCAAAGAACCTCTTTTGCATTCGTAACCATCGCAGGTCTGATCTCTGTGACCGAAAACGATCCCTTCGTCAGCGTGCCCGTCTTATCAAACACCGCAGTCCCGACCGAGGCGAGCGCCTCAAGATAATTTGCGCCCTTCACAAGAATGCCACGCTTCGACGCACCGCCGATTCCACCGAAAAAGGACATCGGCACTGAAATGACGAGCGCGCACGGGCAGGATACGACGAGGAAGGTGAGCGCGCGGGTGATCCACGGAACAAAGTCAAAGCCCGTGAACAGCGGCGGGATCAGTGCAAGCGCAAGCGCCGCAAATACCACCGTAGGGGTGTAATACCGCGCAAAGCGTGTGATAAAGCGCTCGCTTTTTGCCTTCACCGCACTCGAATTTTCGACGATCTCGAGGATCTTCGTCGCCGTAGACTCCCCGAATTCCTTCGTTGTGCGGATACGAAGCACACCGCTCATATTGACGCAGCCGCTGACAACAGCATCCCCCGGGGCAACCTCACGGGGAAGGGATTCACCCGTCAGCGCCGCCGTGTCGATCATTGAAAAGCCCTCGACTACCTCGCCGTCAAGCGGGATGCGCTCTCCGGGACGCACGAGAATCGTACTCCCGATCGCCACCTCCGAGGGATCGACCTCTTTGCTTTCGCCGCTTTCGGCTACGAGATTTGCCACGTCGGGACGAAGCGCCATCAGGGAAGCGATCGAACGGCGGCTCTTGCCGACCGCAACGCTCTGGAAAAATTCTCCGACCTGATAAAAGAGCATCACCCCGACCGCCTCGGCGTTTTCGGTCGTGCCGCCGGGAAGAAACCCGAGCACAAGCGCGCCGACCGTCGCGACGGTCATAAGGAAGCATTCGTCAAACACTCTGCCGCGCAGGATGTTGCGGATCGCCTTCCACAGAACGTCGTAGCCGATGATAACGTAGGGGACGAGAAAAAAAGCGAGCTCCACGTACGGATTCCCGAGGAAATCCCATACGCCCGTCTCCTTCACTACAAGGAGCGGGAAAAAGATTACAGCCGAAAGGAGGATGCGAAAAAGCATCCGTTTTTGCTTTCTTGTCAACCGTTTCATCGTCTCACAGAAGAATACGGCAGTCTGGCTCGACCCTCTTGCAGGCCTTCTGCGCTTCCTTCATAATCCGCTTTTCGTCCGCGCCGTCCGCGAATTCGATCGTCAGCTTCTGCGCAAAAAAGTTGATCGAAGCCGATACAACACCGTCGATCGCACCGATCGCAGTCTCCATTTTCGAAGCGCAATGTGCGCAGTCGAGCTCTTCCATTTCAAAGGTTTTCTTCATTGTGTTGACTCCTTTATAAATATCTTTTTCTGTATAAGCCTCTCCCTCCGGGAGAGGTGGCAGCCACAGGCTGAGCGAGAGGGGGCTTCTCGTCTGTCCTCTCACTCCTCGACGTGCTCCATCCCCTGACCGAGGATCGCTCTGACGTGATCGTCGGCAAGCGAGTAATAGACAGTCTTTCCGTCGCGGCGGTATCGTACGAGCTTTGCCTGCTTCAGGACGCGAAGCTGATGCGAGATTGCGGATACGCTCATCGAGAGCAGCTCGGCAATATCGCATACGCACAGCTCGGCCTCAAAGAGGGCGTACAAAATGCGAATGCGCGTGCTATCTCCAAAGACCTTGTAAAGGTCGGCAAGCGCATACAAATGCTCATCGGGAGGAATGCTCGCTCTCACGTCTATAAGAACTGCATCGTGCACGACCGTGTCTGCACAATGCGGCGCAGCATCCAATTCCTCACACCCCTCCACGGGGCATTTTTCTTCTGTCACGGCGGTCTCCTTTACATTTATATTTGAACAACTGTTCAAATGTTATCATAACACAAATCCTTTCTTTTGTCAATAGGCGGGAGCAATTTTTGCATAAAAAAGGGGAGTCCGATGCGTAAACGCATCTAGCACTCCCCCACCGTCTTTGCAGCGAAATACTGCAGATTTCACCTACCGAAAAAGCCCGCCGACGGCTTTTCGAGGAGGGGGTGAATCCTTTGACTCATCCCTTCCGACGATAGCTCCGCCCTGCCTCGAGCTCGTCTCCGAACAGCTCGGAAACGGTCACGACCTCGTAGCCCTCCTCGTATAACCGCTTGAGCAGGATCACAGTCGCGTCGTAAGTGCTTTCGTAGATATCGTGCATCAGGATCACGTCGCCGTCCTTGACCACGCGCATCACGTTGTCAACGATCGCATTCACCTTCTCGGCGGCAACCTCACTCGAGTCACCCTTCGAGTATTTATGTTCCCAATCCTGCGAATCCACGCTCCACATAATGATCGAATACGGCGATGCCGCGAGGCGCTCGTCGGAGATCCGCCCGCCGATCGGGCGCATCAAGCGCACGTTGTAGCCGGGAACCTGCTTTTGGATCTTATCAAGCGTCTGACCGATCTCGTTCTCATATTGCTCGTCGGTGCATTTGTCGTAATAAAACTTGTGCGTAAATCCGTGAATGCCGATCTCACAGCCCTTCTCAACCATATAGGGAAGCGCGTCGCCGCCTGCAATACGGTTGCCAACCACGAAAAAGGTCGCCGTAAAGCCGTATTTTGCAAGCTCATCCACGATCGCCTTCGTGCGCTCCTCATAATGCTGAGGGCCGTCGTCAAAGGTCAGAGCAATTCGCTTTTTCGGTGTCGCATCAGTCTCCTCGGCGGTCGATTCTTCGGTGGTATCATCCCCCGCCATCACGACATTCTCGGACGTGGAGTCATCTCCGCTCCCATCCCCCTTGTCGCAGGAGATGCACGCGAGCAGAGAAAGCAAAAGCGCAAGAAGGAGCGCAAGCGATCTTCTGTATCTATGTAATCTCAATTCCTTTTCCTTTCATCCGAAACGCATCATAAATCGAGCAGCGAGCATCCGAGAAATTCCCGCGTGAGCACGTCGAGCCGATGCACGGGCAGACCAACGACGTTGAAGTAATCGCCCGAAAGGCGCTCGATCCACAAGGATGCACCGCCCTGCACGGCGTACGCCCCCGCCTTGTCCATCGGCTCACCGGTTGCAACGTACCGCTCGATCTCTCGGGAGGGCATCTCCGAAAAGAAGACCTCGGTCTCCTCAGAAGCGGCGATCTCACGCCCCTGCGAGAGAAGCGCAATACCACTGATCACACGGTGCGACCGTCCCGACAAACGGGAGAGCATCAAGATCGCCTCGGCTTCATCGGCAGGCTTTCCGAGGACCTCACCGTCCACACAAACGACCGTGTCGGCGGCAATGATAAGGGTGTCCGCGGAAAGGTCACCATTCGCTTGCAAAAGCTCCCGTGTAGCGCGCCCCTTCCGAAGCGCAAGCTCCCGTACGAGAAGCGCAGGATCGGAGACTGCAGACGATTCGTCGCAGTCCGCGCTGACAATATCAAAATCCAGTCCAAGCCCCATAAGGATCTCGCGCCGTCGCGGCGAACGCGATGCCAAAACAATCTTCATAGCCATATCAATCTCACACTCTTTTATCACTCGCCGCCGAGCGCGGCACCGAATCGTTTTCGTTACAGTTTATTATAACATAAAACGATAAAAGATTCAACCGGAGATACAAGATTCAAAAAAAGTTTTCAAACGAAGTCGCGATACTGCAATCGTGCAAAAAGCGAGAAAAGATTTCAAAGAAATTCAAACAAATTTCAAAAAACCCCTTGCAAAACGCAAAAGAATGTGTTATAATACCCGAGTACGGATAATCCGCACACAAAAACACAGGGGTATAGCTCAGTTGGTAGAGTACTGGTCTCCAAAACCAAGGGTCGTGGGTTCGAGTCCTTCTGCCCCTGTAAAACGAAAAGTCGATGCATCGCATCGGCTTTTTGTTTTACCAAAGGTAGAGGTCGACGAGAATCCGTGCATAGCACTGACGAAACGCACGATTTTATACCTTCTCTTCGTGCTATGCCGCCTCGCGCTTGCGCGAGGTTAGTTCGACGTCCTTCTGCCCCTGTTATGAAAAAAGCCGTTTGCGAAAGCAAACGGCTTTTTTCAGTGAAATTCGCCTTCGGCGAGTGAAATATGGCTTCGCCATGTGAAATAGCTTCGCTGTGAAATATTTGCTCCGCAAATGTGAAGAGGCGAATTTTATTTCACATCGACTGAAGGGAATTATTTCACAATTTCCGAAGGGAATCATATCACATTCGGCGCAAGGCGAATATTTCACTTGAAAAAGCATCGGATTTATGATATAATAACGGCAGAAAAGCGGTGTTACTATGGCAGATTCCAAACTTCGTGATTTATCTACAGATTTTGCGGTTAAAATCATTAAAATGTGCGATGGCGTAAAAGGACATTATTCGCTTGTAAATCAGTTGGAACGTTCCTCAACCTCTATCGGCGCCAATGTTCACGAAGCGAATTACGCTCATAGCAAAGCCGACTTTGTTGCCAAGTTTCAAATTGCGCTAAAGGAGTGCTACGAAACGGAATATTGGCTTGAATTGTTTGTAAAATCCGAATTGATGGATCGAGAGATTGCAAAAGATTTGTATAATCAATGCGGAACGATCCGCAGAATGTTGATCGCCTCCATCAACACAGCAAAGGAGAAACAATAAGATTTCTCCGCTTTTTTCGCGCCTAACTTTTTTCGAATTTCCATAGATCCATTTTCGATTTTCTTCGAGTCGAAGGATTCGAACTGCCGAAAGCCTTCCTCCGAGAGGAAGGTGGCACGCGGCAGGGGTTCCCTGAAGCGAATGAAATGAGCTTTGGGGGTTCGCTGCGGAGCGTGACGGAAGGAGCCTGCGTGACTTTGCGTTTTGATTAACTTCATTGTAACGCGCTCTCCCTCAGTCGCTTCGCGACAGCTCCCTCCCGGAGGGAGCCTTTACGGAAATCAATTGTGAAACGGTTGAAATATTCACGGATTTGTGATATAATAATAAAAACCCATTTTTAAGGAGGAAAATATGACATACAAAAACGGAATAAAGGAATATGCGCTTACTGGAGTAATGTTCGGGGTTCCAATGGGAATTTTATTTGGCCTTAGGCAGCTTAGTTTGTTGCTTGGAGTAATCACAGGATTTTTGTGTGGATTCCTTTTTGCATTCTTGATATTTCTTTTTGTTAAATATCAAGAAAAAAAGTTCGATAAAAAGCGCACAGAAATTGCAAAAGAAAGAAAAATAATTTGTGATGGCGGAGCAACTATCAACGGAAATGGTGGTTGGATGTTTTTCACAGAGAATGGCATTGAATTCTATCCTCACAAGATAAATATTTCAACAAAAGAAATCGTAATACCGACAAATACAATAGAATCGGTGAAAACCAATAAAAATCAGATTTTAGTTAGTGCAAATGGTAAAACCATTGCAATAGTTGTTTCTCACAACAAGGAGTGGAAAAAGCAAATCGAAGACGCTTTGACGCTTTCTTGAAATCAAATACATAGCTTCGTTTACAGGCATGGCGCAAAAGCCCGACAGATCTCGGATAACTTTTTGCGCCCATCATCGCCAAGGGATACGTCTATCCACCGACCGAAAACTGCGGATCGATTTTGAAAAAACTTGCGGTACGGATCGATTTTGAAAGGGTATCACAAACGAAAAGTCGATGCATCGCATCGGCTTTTTGTTTTACCAAAGGTAGAGGTCGACGAGAACCCGTGCATAGCACTGACGAAACGCACGATTTTATACC
>JAFVXC010000030.1 GCA_017501345.1 Clostridia bacterium | reverse complement strand
TGCCGTAGCTCCGCCGATGACCGAGCCACAGCCCGAATCCTCATCGTCGGTATCTGCATCGGTGCCATCGCCGTCGGTTACGACGTCTGCGGTGGTATCGTCATCATCAGGCTCGGTCGTGTCGTCGCCGAGATCGGCAGTTGTATCGTCGCCGTCGGGAGCGGTCGTGTCGTCACCCGGATCAACGGGCGTGTCACTGCCGGGAACATCCGTCGTGTCATCAGGCGGCGTGACCACGGGGATCTTCTCGCTTTCCGAGTAGCCGCAAGCGCAGCTTCTCGTGCGGGTGTCTCCCGTTACGACCCATTCGCCGAACGTGTGCGCTTCCTTTGCAGTCTCGTCGACCGCGCCGCAAAGCAGGCACGCCTCCCAGTGATGCGTCGCATCGCTTCCCTTGACACAGTAATCGTGTACGATCGTTCTCGTATTTCCACAATCACAGGTCGGATCGCAGACGGACTCGTAAACGTGGTTCTCAGCCGAGCCCTCCTCAACGAGGAGACAGAAGGAGCAAATCCTCCAGTGCTTGGTTTCATCCGTTTTGTTCATCGAGTAGTTGTGTTCGGCAACCGAGCTCTCATTGCGAACGCCGCAGATCGAGCACTCGAGCCAATGGTGTGTGCCGTCGTTGTCAACAACGGTAAATTCGTGCGAGGAGCACGTCGACGAGTAGCCGCAGTCACACTCCGAATCCCCTGCACCGTCGTAGATGTGAGAGGCTCGCGATCCCTCCTGCTCCAATCCGCAGACCGAGCACTTCTTCCAGTGCTGAACGTCGTTATGATCGGTCACGCTGAAGTCGTGCGTAATCTCACGCTCGTATCCGCAGGTCTCATCGTTACAGATCGTGTCGCAAGCGTTATCATAAACGTGATCCGCCTTCGTGCTTTCGTCCGCCGTTCCGCAAAGCGCACACTTCTTCCAGTGTTGCTCACCGTTACGGTCGAACGCGCTGAAGTCGTGCGTGATCTCACGCTCGTATCCGCAGGTCTCATCGTTACAGATCGTGTCGCAAGCGTTGTCGTAAACGTGATCCACCTTCGTGCTTTCGTCCGCCGTTCCGCAAAGCGCACACTTCTTCCAGTGCTGCTCACCGTTCTTGTCAACGACGCTGAAATCGTGCGGCTCTACCGTTCTCACGTAGCCGCAGCTTTCGAGATTACAGGTCGTGTCACAATTATTGTCGTAAATGTGTGCGTCTCTTCCGTTCTCCGCACCGCAGTAACGGCAGACGGTCCAGTGGTCGGTCGCCGAGTTATCGTTGATCGTAAACTCGTGCGTCGATTCGTCACACATTACCTTTTCGATCTCTCTCTGAATGTAAGGCGTGATGATGTCGTAGCCGGGCTTATTCGGATGTGTTCCATCGTGAATGTAGATACGGGAATCACTCTCGATGTCGAGCGCGGTCTTTAGCTCTTCATTGTTATAAAGATCGATGAAGTGTACGCCGTACATTTCGCACAAAATCTCTGCCTGCTTAAACCATTCACCGAGATGCTCGCGCTGTCCGGATGTCGCTTTATTACCCGAGAGTTTGTAGTTTGCGATGAAAAATAGCGTTGCATCCTGCCAATTTGCCTTCGCACTTGCAAACAGCAGCTGGAGACCGCCGAGGTAAGTGCCCCTGATCTCTGCCGCCAGAAGCGCATCGATCGACGTGTCCACGGGAAGGATCTCACCAAGCTCGCCCGTTGACCCTGCGTCGTTTACACCGCCCTGCATCACAACAATGTCAAACCGCTGATCCTTCACACGGTCCTGTTGCTTCCAGATCCAGTCTCCATCCGCACTTTCGAGCTCACCGGAATAACTGATCTTTGCACCGGAGTTTGATTTGTTCGTAGAGATTAAACCGGTTGCAGCACCGATTCCGCCTGCCCAGCCTCTCCAATCATCGGGATCGTCGAGGTAGCTCTTGGAGTCGTTCGAGCCGTTGGAGATCGAGTCACCGATGAAAAGACCGGAAAGTCCATTGAGGGGACTCTTCTCGTCACAGGAATCCTCGGTGAGATCAATATCAAACAGCTCTATGTACGACTCACCCGAAAAGGGCTCGTTGACTGTCATAAAGGATATGCCGTCATAATAGTTACCTGCTCCGAGAGTCACGGCTACCTTCGTAGCGCCCTCAGGAACGCGCACCGCATAAATACCGAAGCCCCTGCCGATATCCTCAAGGAAAAGGGCTGTTGCATTTCCACTTTTTCCTTGATTTAGGGTAACATAACCGTAGGGATAGTTCTCATCATCACCATACCATACGTTAAAGAAATTGGTTGATCGCTCCTCGTATGAAAGCGCCACAGCATAAATGATGTCACCGACCTTCAGGTCTCCTTCGCCGCTTCCGACGTTCCAAACGCGGGTACGGTCACGATCCACTGCACCCGTTTGGAGCGACGCATCGAGTCCGTCCTCATTTGCAGTATATGGATACTTGATGGTTTCCTTCCCGTCATTTTTGTCAAAATAATTCGTGGCATCAGCCGCGCTCGCCGTCGTGGGCTTCAAAAAATCTACGTTGATCCCCTTGCTTTCCATATAAGCAAAATATTCATTGGCAGAGAATCCCACGTTTTCCGTGATCAGCGTGCACTCAGCAAAAATCGAGGGCACCGCAATGCGGAGCTTTACGATATTATCGGGCACTTTATAGGAGTAGATCCTTGCTCTGCCGAGAATCGTATCAATCTCACTCATCAGATCTGCATTATCAAGCCCGATCTTGCTTGCCGATTTATAGGCATCGGTCTCATCGTAACCAACAGACAAGTAATTTCTGACATCGTAGAAAATAGGACCGATCGTAATTGTAGAACCGGGGGTAACCGTGATGGGATCGGTCGTAAACCAATCGGCGTTTGAAACACTGGCATTGAAGTTACCATAGGTAGAACTCGGGAAGCCGTGGTTCAGCTTGTCAGGATCGAACAGATTCTCTTGCTCCGTAATTTCGATTCCGAGATATTTACGGTACATTGCACCGTTAAAACGCAGGTTTCTCGTTACGAGCATCTCGGAGGGATCGATTGCCGTTTTGTCCAATAAAATGGCTATATTCGCTACATTCTTAGCCACCTTATAAGCAAAAATCCCTCTTCCGTTCCCCAAGCTCTCGCAAAGGATCAGATTCTCTGCCTTGTGGACCTTATTCGTGGTTCCGTCACCATTCGGATAAACGACGTCGACGAGTCTGCCCTTATTCGGAAAATCAGTTTTTGCAATGAAATAAAACATTTCACCTTCCGTAACATCCGTATACGTACAGTAGCAGTAGTTTTCATTTGCCTTTGCCTCACCATTTTCCGAAAGGCCATCGTCGGGATCCTTAAAAATATTTGCATTTTCGAGGGTGGCTCTCGGATCGTCCATAGTGGTAAGCTCGGGGAGGAAGCTCACGTCAACCCCCTGGACCTTTTTCATATAGCCAAAGTACTCCTCAGCAGTGAAGGCGTAATTGCGCGTTATCAGGAAATTCTCCGAAAGAAATTGAGGAAACGACAAGCGAATCGATTTTACACTCCCATCGTCAGGAGCCGTATAGGTGTAGATCTTCAAGTTGTTAAAAATCGTTCCAGTTACCTTTGCATCAATGCTTTCGCTATATATTCTGTATCTCGCCGCAAACGTACCGGATTTCTCATCACTGTACGTATATACAGAATAATCATAAAGCTTTTCGGGGAACGGACCAAAGGTGATCTTGTCACCGGGATTTACAGCAATCGCATTCGTTGAGCTGAAGTAGCTTACGTTAGCAGCGCTCGCACTTACGGATTTTCCGTTGCTTCCGAAGGTCGAAACGATCCCTCCGACCGTCTCGTAAAGATTTTCGAACGAAAATGCTTCCGTATCCTCGCTCACACTCTCCGTGTTTTCCGCCGCGTTTATCGGCAGAATAACGCTCGGCAAGAGCATTATACAGATCAGAAGCAAGGATATCAACTTTTTAACATTTTTCATAATGGCCTCCTTTATTTTATAAAAATTATTACAATCACTTTCCACAATTTCAGCGAGATTTGTTCCGTTTTGCCAAAAAAACTATGTATTATCTTAATTATTCCAAAATAATTATAACATATCAAATCACTTTTTTAAAGCACACATCCAACATTTTTTAACACGATTCGATCAAACCAAGGCTCTTTTGAGTAAAAAAACGCGCCCGACGCCATAAGCGCCGAGCCCGTTCTTTATGATATTATTTTATACAGCCTTATCTCTGTACACGACCGCTTCCGTCGCCGCCCGAGAGCTTCTCGACCTCGGAGACCGAAACGCGGTTGAAGTCACCTTCGACCGAATGCTTCAGTGCGGATGCCGCAACTGCGAACTCGATCGCATCCTGCGTACACTTGCCCGAAAGGAGCGAATAGATCAGTCCTGCGCCGAAGGAGTCACCGCCGCCGACACGGTCGACGATGTGGAGGTGATAGGTCTTCGAGAAGCAGTAATTCTCGCCGTCGTACAGCATAGCCGCCCAATCGTTATCGTTCGCAGAGATCGAGGTGCGGAGCGTGATTGCAACCTTTTCAAAGCCAAACTTGTCCATAAGCTGCTTTGCGACCGACTTATAGCCCTCGTGGTTGAGCTTGCCGCCGTAGATATCGGTTCCCTCTGCCTCGATGCCGAAGACGTCCTTTGCGTCCTCCTCGTTCGAGATGCAGACGTCAACATACTTACAAAGCTCGGTCATAGCCTCTCTTGCCTCGGCTCTCGTCCAAAGCTTACCGCGGTAGTTGAGGTCGCAGGAGATCTTGACGCCGTGTGCCTTAGCCGCGACGCAAGCTGCCTTACAGATCTCGACCATATTTCCGCCGAGAGCGGGCGTGATGCCGGTAAAGTGGAACCAATCGGCACCCTCAAAGATCGCATCCCAATCAAAATCTGCGGGAGCTGCCTCTGCGATCGCGGAATGTGCACGGTCGTAAATACAAACAGAGCCTCTCTGCGATGCACCCTTTTCGAGGTAATAGATACCGACGCGATCACCGCCGCGTACGATCTTCGTGGTGTCAACGCCGAAATAACGGAGCGAATCGACTGCCGCCTGACCGATCGCGTGCTTCGGGAGCTTCGTGACGTAAACGCTGTCCATACCGTAGTTTGCAAGGCTGACAGCAACGTTTGCTTCGCCGCCGCCAAAGGTAGCCTGCATCTGATCATTCTGGAAGAAACGGTAATAACCGTTGGGTGCAAGTCGGAGCATAATTTCTCCGAAGGTTACGATTCTTTTCATTTTTTATGCCTCCGCATTCATTTTTTCAAATGCTTCCTTCACGAAGAAGCTTCCACCGATCGCCACGATCTTCTCAAAGGCGAGGAATTCGTCGATGTTCGAGCGATCCACACCGCCCGTGGGAACGAATCTTACCTGCGGGAAGGGTGCCGCGAGTGCCTTAAGTGCCTTCAGACCGCCGTAAACATTTGCCGGGAAGAACTTGACCGTAGTGATGCCGAGGTCAAGCGCCTGCATAATCTCAGTGGGGGTCACACAACCGGGAATGTACGGAACGTCCGCCTCACGGCAAACCTCTGCAACAGCGGCAGAGAGACCGGGGGACACGATGAACTTCGCACCTGCCGCAAGTGCCGCCTTAGCCTGCTCGGCATTTACAACGGTACCTGCACCGATAAGCATATCGGGGAACTGCTCTGCACCGAGGCGGATCGCATCGGCGGCGCAGGCGGTACGGAATGTGATCTCAGCAGTCGGGATCCCTGCATTCCGAAGTGCAGTCAGAGTAGGAACGGTCTCGTCGAGGCTCTTGATGACCACAACGGGAACGTATTTCGATTTTTCAAAGAGACAATCAATGTTCGTGTAAGACATAGCTTGATCCTTCTTTCAGATAATGGTTTTCGGGAGATCTTCCCTATTTTATGCTTATTATATCACAAACTTTTTTCCGTGTCTACCGCTATATTACAAATTTTTCCTGTTTTTATCTATTATTTTACGATATTACGGTATAAGATCAGACCCCACTGTATGCGGAGAAGCCGCCGTCGACAGGAATGACGGTACCCGTGACAAAGCCGCTGGCGCTGTCATCGGAGAGCCAGAGGAGCGTTCCGATGAGATCGTCGATCTCTCCAAACTTCTTCATCGGAGTTGCCGCGAGGATCTTACCCGTACGCGGCGTGGGGGATCCGTCCTCGTTAAAGAGAAGCCCGCGATTCTGATTCGTTACGAAAAAGCCCGGGGCGATCGCATTACAGCGGATCTTGCAGGGCGCGAAATGAACGGCAAGCCATTCTGTGAAGTTCGAGATACCTGCCTTTGCCGCAGAGTATGCAGGGATCTTCGTGAGGGGACGGAAGGCGTTCATCGACGAAATGTTGATGATATTGCCGCCCGTCTCGATCATATCTGCGGCAAACACCTGTGTCACGAGGAATGCCGAGGTGATGTTCAGATCGAATACGAACTTGAGCCCGCTTTCGTCAAGGGCAAAAAAGTCCTTTACACCCGTAAGGTCGGGCGTCATCGTCTCGTTGTCGCAGGTCGCGCGCGGATTGTTGCCGCCTGCACCGTTGATGAGGAAATTGACCTGTCCCCATTTTGTATGGATCTGCTCCTTTGCCGCCGTAATGCTCTCCTTGTCAAGACAGTTGCAGGCAATGGGAAGTGCATTTTCGCCGATCTCTGCGGCAACTGCGTTGACAGCCGCCTCGTTGATATCGAGAAGAGCGACCCGCGCACCGCATTCGGCAAGCGCCTTCGAAAACGCCGAGCAGATCACACCGCCCGCACCCGTTACTGCTATAACCTTATCGCTTAAATCTACACTGAATGGAAGCTTCATCTTCTATACTCCTTTATTTATCCGTTTCTTTCTCAGCGGCTTCAAAGAGACCGTTGAGGTATGCCGCACCGAGGGCACGGTCGTAAAGGCCGTAACCGGGCTTGCCGTCCTCCCCCCAGATGTTGCGCCCGTGGTCGGGGCGCACGTAGCCGTCAAAGCCGTTCCGAACGAGCGCACGGACGACACCGTAAATATCGAGGTCTCCGCCGCAAGTCAGATGTCCCGCCTCGCAGAAGTCCTTCTCGCCCGAGAAGCGGAGCTGACGGATGTGCGCAAAGAAGATACGGCTTGTGTACTTCTCTGCCATCGCCACGAGATCGTTCTCACGTCCCGCGCCGAGCGAGCCCGTGCAGAAGGTCACGCCGTTGTGGGGATTCGGAACCGCCGAAAAGAGCCTGTCGTAGCTATCCGCTCCTGTAATGATACGGGGCAGACCGAACATATCCCACGGCGGATCGTCGGGATGGATCGCCATATTGATGCCCGTCTCGTCACACGCGGGCATAATTCCGTTCAGAAAATACACGAGATTGTCAAAGAGCTGCTCGTGTGTCATTCCCGAATAGGACTCGAGTAGTGTATTCAGCTCTGCGGGCTTGTAGCTCTCATCCCAACCGGGAAGGTGTAGATTCTTCGGATCAAGGCTCATCAGCTCCTCATGGTTATAGGACAGCGAATTGCTCCCATCCGGAGCAACGGTCTTCAGATTCGTCCGAAGCCAATCGAACACGGGCATAAAATTATAACAAATGCACTTTACGCCGTGCTTTCCGAGGTTGCGGATCGTCTCGGCGTAATTCGCGATGAGTCTGTCGCGCGAGGGTCTTCCGAGCTTGATGTCCTCGTGCACGGGAACCGACTCGATGACCTCCATTCCGAGGCACTCGTCATCACATAGCGCCTTCAGGCGGGCGATCTTCTCTTCCCCCCAAATCTCTCCGACGGGCTCGTCGTAGACTGCGGTCACGACCCCCGACATATTCGGGATCTGTCTGATATACCGGAGCGGGATCACATCGGACGGCCCGTACCAGCGAAATGTCATTTTCATATGTATCTCTCCTCAAAAATTCATTTTACGGCATTCATTGAATATATCCTTCCGTGCTTGGAGCCTCAGACTCAGCGCCCTCACAGCTCTACAAGATTGCCTTGGCTCCTGTAAGCCGCAAGGATCATCCGAACGACCTTTGCGCTCTCCGCGCCGTCGATCTCAAAATGTCTTCCCGTCTCGATGCAGTCGTAGTAATCCGCGATCAGCGCCTCGTGGCCGCTTCCGTAGCAGTCCTTTCCAAGCACACGGCGCTTTTCCTCAAAGGTATGGAGCGTGTTTCCGATCACCACGTAATGTGGCATCAGCTTCACGATTTCCTTGCCGATGCACAGCGTGACCTCCACAGGGCAGGACTTCGCGCTTCCGTTCGACGCATAAAAGGTGAAGTTGCCACCGTTTTCCCCACGACACAGCACCGCTGCGGTGTCCTCAACCTCGATCTTCTCCTGCAGGGTCAGATTTGATATGCTTGCTGTAAGCGCCTCGGGCATTCCACACAGCCACTGCATAAGATCAAGGGTATGGAGCGCCTGATTGATCAGCACTCCCCCTCCCTCGGTATCCCGTCTGCCGCGCCATTCGCCCGACGCATAGTAGTCTTCATCACGGTGCCACGAGACCTGCCCGACTGCCGCCGTAACGGTCTTTCCCGCAAGGTATTCCTTCACGAACAGATTCGCACTGTTATATCTGTTCTGGTGACAGACCGCAAGGCTCGCGGTCGATTTCCGCTCAGCCTCGAGAATGCGCCCGATGTCCTCCTCGCGGATACAAAGCGGCTTTTCGCAAAGCACGTTGATCCCGCGTCCGAGCGCCTCGATCACCATTTCTGCGTGCAAATAATGCGGTGTACAGACGTGCACGACATCGGGTCGCACCTCGTCAAGCATTTTTCTGTAATCGGTATATTTCCGCTCGGCGGGTGCGTTTTCGAGCACCTCCTCGTTGACGTCGCAGATCGCTTCAAGCGTACCGTACTGCGGAATGGCTCTTGCGTGCACCTTACCGATCACACCGTATCCGATAATTGCCGATCTCATAAGACCTCCGGATTCAGCCTTACTTATCGCCGAAGGTTCCCGACGTATCGGTCACGGCACTGTCGTCAACGACCTTGAGGCGCGACACCGCGCGGTGCGCATTCAGCTCGCGGAGATAGCGATCCTCGTCGACGGGAAGCGTGATCGTTTCGCCATTGTTCCAACCCGAAAGCTCGATCGCATTCATCAGCTCAACGCCCGCAATTCCCTCTCTGCCGTCAACGAACAAGGGCTCTGTGCCGAGGATCGCCGCGGTGAAGTTGTTGATAATACCCGCGTGCTGCGGATTCTTTCCGTCGGTCTCGACCTCTACGGTTTCTTTCGGCGGCTTCTTGAAGCCCTCCGTGGTCGTCTTCGACCATACCATACTGTCGATCTCGTTCTTTACCCAGGTGAGCTTACCGCCCTCGCAAATGAGCTTGCCCTTCGTTCCCGATACCTCAAAGCGATTCGTACCGGGCGCCTCACCCGTCGTGGTGATGAACACACCCGTCGCGCCATTCTTATAGCGGAAGTAAGCCGTGACCTCGTCCTCGACCTCGATATCATGCCATTTGCCATACTGGCAGAAGCCATTGACCGACACGGGCATCTCTCCGACGACCCACTGCACGAGGTCGATCTGATGGGGGCACTGATTGATGAGGACGCCGCCGCCCTCCCCTTCCCAGGTCGCACGCCAGCTTCCGCTGTCGTAATACTGCTGGGATCTGAACCAGTCGGTGATGATCCAGGTCACTCTCTGAAGCTCACCGATGCCGCCCTCTCTGATGATCTCTCTCATCTTGCGGTAAAGACAGTTCGTGCGCTGATTGAACATCATAGCAAAAAGAGCCGAGCCCTTTGACGCTGCCTCGTTCATCTCGCGCACTTGCTTCGTGTAAACGCCCGCAGGCTTCTCGCAAATGACGTTGATGCCACGCTTCAGGCACTCCTCGACCATTTCGGGGTGGCTGTAGTGCGGCACCTCGACCAGCACCGCGTCACAAAGCCCGCTGTCGAGCATTTCCTTGTAATCGGTAAAATACGTTACGTCCTTATTCTTTGTCTTGCTCTTAATATTCTCGATCTTCTTTTCGTTGATATCGCAAACCGCCGTGACGACCGCGTTTTCCGCCTTGCCCGCGTCAAAGATCTTCAGCATATAGTTCGAGCCTTGGTTTCCGACTCCGATAATACCGTATCTGACCTGTTCCATTTTTTCTTCCTCCGGATCTTATAAATACTGATTGATGTAGCGAATGCTTCGCTCGACCTGACCGAGTGTGTCGGGGAGCTTTGACGCATTGTCCTGCTCAACGAGGAAATACTCCGCTCCCGCCGCCTTTGCGTGCTCGACCGCCGCCTTCATATTGATCGTACCGTCACCGACAGGCGCAAAGCGAGGCTCAAAGCCGGGCTTTACTCCCTCCTTCACAGGCTTCTGTGCGATCATATAATCCTTCAAATGAACGCACGCGATGCGCCCATTCAGGCGGTCGATCGTGTCGCAGATGTCCACGCCGCCATACTGAAGCCAGTAGGTGTCAAGCGTGAAATTGATGTGCGGCGCGTTCTCCAGGATGTAATCAAATACCGTCACACCGTCGTGGCGGTAAAACTCAAAGTAGTGATGATGGTAAAAGAACCTGCATCCAAGCTCCTCCATACGCGCACCTGCACGGTCAAGCGCCGCGATCGTTTCGTAGCACTTTTCCTTGTTCATAATGTCAGCGATCGGCATCGCTCCGAGCCCGATGTTTCTGCACCCGAAGGAGAGATGCTCCCATACGAGCGCATCGGTATCGTTCAGGATGCGATCCATCGGCACGTGCGTCAATACGAAGGGCATTCCCGTCTCCTCCGATACGCGCTTTGCCTTTTGTGCGTCAAAGGGCATTCCCGAGTACTGCAGATAGGAGTAACCCATTTCCTTCAGCTGCTTTGCCGCACAGAGAAAGGATTCCTCGGTTTCAAGAAGATTTCTGATCGAAAAAATATTCAGGCCCGCCTTCATGCCTTCACAAAGCCTCCGTTTTCCTCACGGTAACCGTTCTCCATAAGGAGCTTTTTCAGTGCTGCGACCGCCGCATCGAACGCTTCATCATTCGTGTCGAAGCGCATACGGTGCTTCATTTCCTCGCCGTCAATATCCTTGTAGCTTCCGAAGAGCTTCAGGTGCGGCTCGAGGGTCAGGATGGTGTCGCCCTCGATCATCTGCACGAGGCGGGCGATCTGCCCGTCTCCGTAGCCTGCAGGGACAAGCTCGCCCGTTTCGTGAATGACGTCCTTGATGTGGAAATAAGTACTGATGCCGTGAAGCGCGGGGAGCGTCTTATCGGGCATCTCATCACACTGCAGGAAGTTCGCGGGGTCGTATACGAACGCAAGCCCCGGTACGTTTTCCTTGATGTCAAGCACACGCTCGACCGTGTCACCGTAGATCTTTTTTTCGTTTTCGTGGCAGAGCGTCACGCCGTATTCCTTCGCAACTTCAACCATACGGCGGAGGTTTTCGATGACCTTCTCGCGATTCTCGTACGATTTACGGAAGCTGAACATACGGATGCGGTCGGTTCCGAGTACCTGTGCAAGCTCACACAGATGGCGCACGGTACCGAGATATTCATCCATATCGACACTGATATCGACCTTGCCCATCGGCGATCCGAGTGCAGAAAGTGCAATGCCGTTCTTTTTGAGCTCGCAGGAGATCGCCCGCGCCTCATCGAGGGTCAGGTCCTTGACGTTTTTATCTCCGACCGAACGGAGCTCGGTTAAGTGGATGTTGTTTCGAAGAAGCGCCGCGATCTGTGCTTCAAGCGGCTTACCTGCTTCATCCGAAAATGCACTGAGTCTGATCATTATTTATATCCTCCCATCATAAAAGCATTTTCCTTCTATATTATAACTCTGCCAAAAGCGAAAATAAATAGCAAAATCCGCATTTTGTATTGCATTTTTGGCATTTGTGTGATATAATAGAGTCATTACGAGCCCACACAACGCGAGGTATACGATGTATCAATTCGACAGCAAGCACTATTCCTTCCATCACGCAGCAAAGATCCCGCAAAAAGACGGCTTTCACCGCCATATGCACAACGGATATGAGATCCTTTACTTTCTGCGCGGAGATGCCGAATATATCATAGAGGGATCGGTCTATCGACTGAAGCCGCGCGACCTGCTCTTCATCCATCCCCGTACCTTTCACTATTTGAATCCCCTATCGGATGCGACCTACGAGCGCTTCGTGATCAATTTTCCCGAAAGTCGTATTCCCCCGTCCTTACGCTCCTTCGTCGAAAGCTCAAAGGAGATCTATCGTGTCCCGAAGGGGGCGCTTCTCGATCTATTTTTTGAGGCTTGGGCGCGTGCTGAGATCGAATTCCCCGAGGAGGAATCACTGGAGTATCTTGACACCGCACTATCGACTGTGCTTCTTTTCCTGAAGCATCTGCCCGAAGAGGAAACGGTCGAGCCGATCCGTGAAAACCACACGCTCGAAAGCATTCTGCACTACATTGACGCGCACCCCGAGGAGCCACTTTCCGCAGAGATCCTCTCGGCAAAATTCTATATGAGCACCTCGTGGATCGTGCACACCTTCAAAAAAAGCCTCGGCATCAGCCTGATGCAGTATATTGAAAAAAAGCGCATCCTCTACGCCGAAGAACAGATCCGCACCGGGAAATCGCCGACAACGGTCGCAAAGCTCTGCCATTTTGAAAGCTATTCGACCTTTTACAGGCAGTACAAAAAGGTCCTCGGACACTCTCCCCAGGAGGATCACCCTAAGCGCTTGACGTAGCATTTGCTTAGAACGGAGTCGCTCTCCTGCCGCTTGGCAGCTGTATAAATAAAATCCAAAAAATCTGAAAAGACGGTTGAAATTTGGCCGAACTTGTGGTAGAATAGTAACGATGTTTTTTGGGGGAGGAATCAAAATATGATTCGCAAGGGCTTTGACAACGCACTATACACAGAAAAGCAATGGAAAAACATTCTCGAGCGTATCGATCGCTTCGACGGCAAGCTTTATCTTGAATTCGGAGGAAAGCTGTTCGATGATTTCCACGCCTCGCGCGTGCTCCCGGGCTTTATGCCCGATGCAAAGATTCGTATGCTTCAGACGATGCACGAGAAGGTGGAGATCATCTTCTGCATCAGTGCTGAAAACATCGAAAAAAGCAAGATCCGTGCTGATCTCGGCATCAGCTACGATCAGGATCTGCTTCGTCAGATCGACCTCGTCAAGGGAATGTGCATCGAGGTAAACAGCGTCGTGATCACACGATACAATGGTCAGGCGGCGGCAGATCAGCTCCGCACGAAGCTCGAGGCAAGCGATATCCGTTGCTACGTCCACAGAGATATCAAGGGATACCCGCACGATCTCGACTTCATCGCAAGCGACCGCGGATTCGGTTCAAATCCCTATATCGAAACGACGAAGCCCCTTGTCGTCGTAACCGCCCCCGGTCCCGGAAGCGGCAAGCTCGCGACCTGTCTCTCGCAGGTTTATCACGAGCACGAGCGCGGCAGAAAAGCGGGCTACGGCAAGTACGAGACCTTCCCGATCTGGAATCTTCCCCTGAAGCACCCCGTCAATCTTGCATACGAGGCGGCGACCGCCGACCTGCAGGACGTCAATATGATCGACCCCTTCCACCTCGAGCACTACGGTGTATCTACGGTCAACTACAACCGCGACGTCAAGGCGTTCCCGATCGTTCAGCGTATCCTTTCGCGCATCACGGGCGACGCGACCTTCTACTGCAGCCCGACCGATATGGGCGTTAATATGGTAGGCTACGCGATCTTTGACGACGAAGCCTGCCGCGAAGCGAGCAACCAGGAGATCATCCGTCGGTATTTCCGTGCAGCCTGTGACCATAAGCAGGGGAAGGAGCCGATCGAAACGGTCGAAAAGATCCGTGATATTATGGAGCAGCTCGCAATCAAGGAGGAGGATCGCCCCGTCGTGCTCCCTGCACGAAGAAAGAGTGCCGCATGCGGAGGTGTTCCCGCCGCCGCGATCGAAATGCCCGACGGACGCATCATCACGGGCAAGGCGACCGAGCTGATGAGCGCCGCCAGCGGTGCACTTCTCAACAGCATCAAGGTGATGGCGGATATTCCGAAATCCACCCTTCTGATGAGCCCCACCGTTCTCGAGCCTCTGCTCTCTCTCAAAAACGATCTGCTCGGCGGAAGCACCAGCGGATACAGCGTTCTGAAGGCGGATGACGTCCTCTCCGCGCTCTACATCTGCGCCGTCACGGATCCCGTCGCAAGACGTGCAGTCGAGCAGCTTCCGCGACTCCGCGACTGCGAGCTCCACACGACCCACATTCTGAACGCGGGCGATGCCAACGTGCTTCGCAAGATGAAGATGAATATCACGTCCGATCCGATCTTTGCAAGCAAAAAGCTGTTTCACATCTGAAAATTCAAAGGCTCGACTCCAAATGGAGTCGAGCCTTTTCGTATGATCAATAATTCTGCTTTTTCACTTCAAAGAATGCCTGCGGATGCTTGCATACGGGGCAGACCTCGGGAGCGTTCGTGCCAACGACGACGTGCCCGCAGTTGCGACATTCCCATACCTGAACCTCGCTCTTCTTGAAGACCTCCTGCATTTCGACGTTTCGGAGCAGTGCGCGGTAGCGCTCCTCGTGCATTCTTTCGATCGCCGCAACGCCTCTGAACTGTGCCGCGAGAGCGGTAAAGCCCTCCTCCTCAGCCTCTCTTGCCATACGGTCATACATCTCGGTCCATTCCATATTCTCGCCCTCAGCGGCGTGAAGGAGATTCTCGGGCGTGTCGCCGAGCTCACCGAGTGCCTTGAACCACAGCTTTGCGTGCTCCTTCTCGTTTTCCGCAGTCTCTAAAAACAGCGCCGCGATCTGTTCGTATCCCTGCTTCTTTGCGACCGATGCAAAATACGTGTACTTATTTCTTGCCTGCGATTCACCGGCAAATGCCTCCCACAGATTCTTTTCGGTCTTCGTGCCCTTGTAGGGATTCTTGTTTTCCATAGCGAAATTCTCCTTAATTTTATTTTTATTTTTTGAATTTGATCGATACGGACATCCGTATGCCGACTACCTTTATTATACTATCTTCCGTCTTCAAAGTCAAGCGTAATCTCAATATTCACATATTTTTCTCCTCTCTTTCCGTTCTTTACGCCGCAAAAGACAAAAAGCTCAAATTATTGCACGAATCCGCACCGCAAACTGCAAAACAAGTTTGTTTTCCTTAAAAAACATATTTTTTTTGAAATATTTTCAAAAAGCTCTTGCATTTTAAGAAAAAATGTGCTATACTATGCAAATCACATACCCCAAGGGAGATATACCTGTTATGCAGAACTTTGATCAAAACGAAAAAAACGCTCAGATCCATTCGCAAATGGATGGCTTTGTCCGCGAGGCTGAAAGCTCATACGTCATTCCTGAAAAGGCATTTCAGAGCTATCGCGTCAAGCGCGGCCTCCGCGAAATCGACGGCACGGGTGTCGTCGCAGGCGTCACACGCATCGGAAACGCACACGGCTACGTTATGAACGAGGGCGAAAAAATGCCCGTCGACGGCGTGCTTTCCTACCGAGGCTACAACGTTAACGATCTGATCCTGAACGCGGAAAAAGAAGGCCGCTTCGGCTTTGAGGAATGTGCATATCTCCTGTTCTTCGGCTCGCTTCCGACCGAGACGGAGCTCAAGGAATTCAACGCGATGCTCGACTATTACCGTCGCCTGCCCGCACGCTTTACCGAGGATATCCTGATGAAGGCTCCCTCAAGATCGATTATGAACAAGCTGTCTATGGGCGTGCTCGCACTGTATGCGTACGACGAAAATCCCGACGAGACCACCCTCGACAATATGCTCCGTCAGAGCATCGAGATCATCTCGCGTCTGCCCGTGATCGCGGCGCACTCCTATGCAGTCTACAACAACTATTTCTTTGATAAGTCTCTGAATCTGCACAATCCGCGCGCCGAACTCAGCACGGCAGAAAATTTCCTGCGCATTCTGCGTCCCAACAAGAAATATACCGAGGAGGAGGCGCGTCTGCTTGATATGTGCCTCGTCATTCACGCCGAGCACGGCGGCGGTAACAACTCAGCATTCTCCTGCCGTGTTCTGTCCTCCTCGGGCACCGACACCTATTCGGCGATCAGCGCGGCGATTGGCTCGCTCAAGGGTCCCCGTCACGGCGGCGCGAATATCAAGGTACAGGAAATGTTCGACGATATGAAGGAAAATATCGGTGATAATCCCTCCGAGGGCGCGATCCGCGATTACCTCTGGAAGTGTCTGCGCGGTGATGCGTACGACCACAGCGGTCTTGTTTACGGTATGGGACACGCGGTCTATACCCAATCCGACCCCCGTGCCGTGCTTCTCAAAAATGCTGCTCGTAAGCTCGCCTACGACAATGGCTACGGAAATGATTTCGAGCTGCTCGAATCGATCGAGCGTCTCACGCCTTCAGTATTCGCCGAATACAAGCGCAGTAATCGCCCGATGTGTGCAAACGTCGACCTTTATTCGGGACTTGTTTACCGTATGCTCGGCATTCCCGTGGTTATGTACACGCCCCTCTTCGCGATCGCTCGTGTCGCAGGCTGGTGTGCACACCGCATCGAGGAATATACCACCGCAAAGAAGATCATCCGCCCCGCATACAAATGTATCGACCGTGCAAAGCCGTACGTTCCGATGGCAGAGCGCTCGCCGAACGGATACGAATTCTCCTTCGAAAAATAATCTGCCTTCAAAAAGGGGTGAGTCAAATGTGTAATCACATTTGGTGCTCACCCCTCGTTTTTATTTTCCCCTTCTCCGCCTGTATTCCGACGGAGAAAGCCCGGTTTCTCTTTTCAGGAGCCCCGAGAAAAATTTGACGTCGTGATAGCCGACCATTTCAGCGATCTCAGACAGCGTTTTTTCGGTCGAGACCAAAAGCCTGCACGCCTGCGCGACGCGATAATTCTGAAGATAGCGAACGAAATTCACGCCCGTATCCTCCTTGAAGCGCTTGCTGACGTACGGCAGACTGTACTTCAGCCGCGCAGCAAGCTCGCACAGCGTCAATTCCTCCATATAATGCTCGGCAACGTACGCTGTGAGAAAGGCGCTGATATCCTGCCCTGTAGCGAGCGCCTCGGCATCGTCAAGCTTCCGCATCGTTAAGACAAGCAGCTCGATCAGGTGACAGCGCAGCATCTCGGTATATCCGGCCTCCTTTCGGTCTGCCTCCTCACCCATACGCGTGAGAAGCTCGCGCACACGACCGTCTTCATCGTGGAATACCATCGCGGCGGGATCCTGTACGAAGGCCTGTATATTGAAGTGCAAGAGATAATGCTCAAGCACCGAGCGGAGCGAATGGAACCCCTTCAGCGCGGGATCAAGCAGCTCAGGTCGGAAGAGACAATCGATATTTTCGTACCCTTCCTTGTCGAGCGTACGATATGAGTGAATGCTTCCGTGATCAACAATGAGGTAATCTCCCGGCTGCAGAACGGTTACTTGACCGTTCAACGTGTGCTCGACCGTACCCGACTCAATGTAGGTCAGCTCAAGACAATTATGTCCGTGTCGCGGCACGTACCGCATATTTTTATGATATTTGAGTAAGATCTTCTCCCTGTCTAGCAGGGCGTAGATTTCCTCCCAACCGAAAAAACGCTCCTCGTAATCTGACATATCCTCCCTCCTCTCTCGGAAAGATCAATTGTATCCGCCATTTATACGGTTCTCGTGCCAAGGCACTTTTCAACGAAGTCCTCTATCGCTTCCTCATATTTTTTCGGATCGACCACGTACCCAAGACAATGATCCGCACCCGCAATAGTGACAAGAGTCACGTCGGTTACACACGCATCGCAGATCCTGCGGCTCATATCACACGGCACAAAGCCGTCTCCCTCCCCGTGCAGAATAAGGATCGGAACCCTCGCCCGCGTAACCGATTCAATCGCTCCGCCCCGTATGCGAAAATGCCCGAACAAAAGAGCACCAAGCCAAAGAAATGGATAGATCATCCTCGGCGGGAGCTTCATATCGCCGCAAACCTTCTGCAGGATCTCCTTCGGAGAGGAGTACGGGCTATCTGCAATGATCCCGACCACGTTCTCGGGAAGTGCAAGATCCGCCGCCATCAAAACGGTCGCCGCTCCCATTGAAATGCCCGTCAGAATGATCTTAACGTCAGAGCCGAAGCGCCCGACTGCGTAATTCACCCACGCAAGACAATCGAGTCGTTCGAGCACCCCGAAGGTAATTGTGCGCCCATCGCTTTCGCCGTGGGATCGCTGGTCAACGAGCAGCGTGTTGAATCCGAGCCTCCGCGCAAAGGGATCCCCTCCGCAGAAATCACGGATCGCTCCGCCCTTGTAGCCGTGAAATTCGATCTGAAGGGGCGCACCGTCACGGACGTGATAGTACCGACCGAATAGTTGCCCTCCATCCTCCGAGCGAATGTAAACCTTTTCAAACGGCACGCGCGAGAAATCCTCGCTCCAGCCTCGTAGCCTTTCAGAAAGCTCACGAAAGGCACCGCTCTCGTCGGCATAGGTCGTATCCGCCTTCTCTTTCCTACCCGGCTTCGGCTTTGCGTGATAAAACGCCCGACGGTATGCGTAATAGGAAACACCGAGTATGAAAAGCAGGATAAGTCCTGTTGAAAAAATGATCCATTCCATCTGATATCCCTCTCCTTCGGAAAAATTTCCGATTCCTCTTATAGATTATAACAAGCATTTTCACAAAAAGCAAGGCATTTATGCACTTTTGTTCGGAAATTTTACGATCTGATCCGGCACCGCAGAAAACGCGCGCTTGACTCCGACCGACCTAGAGCGCATTCTTCAAGAAATCTCGTCACCGCAACGCGCAAAGACGAATGCAGTCAAAATAACGCGAAACTTTCCAAAAACTTTTTTCGGGAAAGGTATTGACAAAGCAGAATCATCGTGATATAATATTATGGCAATCGGATAAGGGGCAGATGCCCATCTGCCGGAATGGCGGAATTGGTAGACGCCCGGGACTTAAAATCCCGTGATACGTAAGTATCGTACGGGTTCGATTCCCGTTTCCGGCACATAACGAATATCGCGGGGTAGAGAAGCGGTTAACTCGTCGGGCTCATAACCCGGAGATCATGTGGTTCAAATCCCATCCCCGCAATAAAAAAGCAAAGCAGTCCACTCGGACTGCTTTGCTTTTTATCTCCGAGAAGACTTGAACCATGTGCGGCTCCGGGTGACCGGAGATCAAGCTTCGAGCGCGACCGCCGCCTGTGGCGGATGAAGGGAGCGCGAGAAGGGAGAAAATAAGGAGTTTCAAGTGGGTGCTTGCGCCCGCGCGGAAACGACTATATTTTCGACCGTCGGTTCAAATCCCCTCCCCGCAATAAAAGAAAACGGTACGCATCACGTGCCGTTTTTCTTTTATTCTGTGGATCGCGTGAATGAATCACTGCATTAAAAGGGATAAAACAGCTGCGATATGCCAATTCATTCAGTTGAAAGATCTTGGGATCCTTGTAGAAGGACAATTCGTGGATTTTCATTTTTTATCCTCTCTGTTGACAAACAGTCATAACGGTAGTATAATCAGTATAATGGATATGCGTAATTTTGTAAATATTATATATCATTAAAAGCGGTATGTGATTTTTGTTGATCGACAACAATCCACTTTACGAAGATGTCCAAATGGAGGTAAATCTTATGAAAAAGGCGATCGGGATGCGCATTCGACTCGTTTTCTGTATGCTGCCGGTCCTATGTGCACTGCTGATGTCTCCTCTTTCGGCGACGGCTGCGAAGCTTTTGACGGGAGCGGTCACAGCGATCGGATACGAGGAACGCGGGAACAGTATTTATTATGGACGTCAGGCACTTGCCTCTCTGCCGAACTCGACGGCTCTCCTTTATGCATACGATCAGCTTGCTCTCGGGGTGGAGGCATCGTCTGAAAAGATCGCGATCTATAACGGAAGAGACTCCATCACGCCCGAGGAGCTTCAGACCGTCATAGATGCCTACCGCAGAGATTACACACACCACTTCTGGTTCGGAAGCACTTATAGCTACGAATACGATAGCAAGACGGTCCACAACCTTCTCCCCTCTTATCTTATGACGGGAGGCGCATTGGAAACGGCCAAGACTGCCTTTGAAGGCTCTGCCGACGAGATCCTCTCGGGCATTTCGGATTCAATGAGCGATTTCGACAAGGAGCTGTATCTGCACGACGCACTTGCCGAGCGTGTCGTATACGTAGAGAGCGCAAACGCACACAATGCGTATGGGGCGATCGTTGAAGGACGGGCGGTATGCGAGGGATATGCTGAGGCTCTGCAATATCTTCTGCACCGCGTCGGGATCCCTTCCTTTATCGCACTCGGCTCGAGTCTGAATCCCTCAACGGGAACGACCGAAAATCACGCTTGGAACTACGTTCAGATCGACGGACAATACTATCACGTCGACCTCACGTGGAATGATCAGGGCTCGGAGCTCTATCACGCATATTTCAACGTGACGGATGCACGCATCAGGGAGGACCACGAGATCCTTCCCTGCGCATATTCCGTGCCGTCCTGCACCTCGGAGGATCACTTCTACTTTGGAACAAGGGGGGCTCTGCTTGAGAGCGGGACGTATTCAATCGAATCGATCGCGCTTCTTCTCAAGAATAACGGTATGCGGGCAGACGTCTACGTAAAGGGAGATCCGTCAGATCTCACCGCGTGGTTTGAGGAGAACTCCGCAGAGATCGCAACGCGGATCGGTATCACAAGTGGGTTTACGATGGGCTGTGCGGTGCTCGGCAGAGAGGTAAAGCTGATGCTCGAGGTCTCGGTCTGCGAGCATACGACCTTGACGCCCATTACGGCAAAGGATCCCACCTGCACAGAGATGGGAAACGATGCGTATTTCGTCTGCTCCTGTGGGAAATGGTTTGAAGATCCCGATGCCGAGACAGAGATCACGGGCAAAAACAGCGTAAGGCTCCCGGCACTTGGACATCGTTACGTCGGGACCGAAAATCCCGAAACGAACGCAGAGGGGCTTCCCTTCTACCGTTGCACGGTTTGCGGGCACGAAAGCTTCGAAGCGCCGACAGCCCCTCCTCCGATGAATTCGGGCTCCGCATCGGAAACGAAATCAACCGACGGAAAGGCAAACGGCTGCAGTGCCGTGACTTCGACAGCCGAGGCTCTTCTCACGGCGATCATCGCGGTATCTGCTGCGTTCATCCTGAAAAAGCGTACGGTCTGATCCGATCTGACGCTGCACGGGCGAGCTTCTCGCCCGATTCCCCCCAAAAAGCTATTGACATCGGTTTCTCGAAATGATATACTTTTCTTATATAAAAAATTAAAATCCGGAGGCGTAAAATGGCAAAAAGCGTACAAGACATCCTTGCCCTCATCACAGAAAAGGGCATCAAAATGGTCGACTTCAAGATGGTCGACATCAACGGTCAGTACCGTCACGTAACCATCCCCGCAGAAAATTTCTCGGAGGATACGATGAAAAGCGGAATCGGCTTTGATGCGTCGAATTACGGCTACGCGGTCGTCGAAAAGAGTGATATGGTATTCATTCCCGATCCCGACACTGCTGTGATCGATCCCTTCTGCTCGATCCCCACGCTCTCGATGACGGGAAATGCAATGATCATCGACACTCCCGAGAACCGTCCTCTTCCCCAATATCCGAGAAACGTCATCAAAGCGGCGGTAAAAGCAATGCAGGACAGCGGCGTCGCAGACGAAATGTATATCCTTCCCGAGTTTGAATTCTATCTATTCGACAACGTAAATTGGAGTGTTGAACCGAACTGCGTAGGTGCGTCGGTCGATGCACAGCAGTCCTATTGGAACAGCTCGGTCAATGGCAAGGGCGTCATCGTGCAGAAGCAGAAAAACTACCACATTGCAAAGCCGTTTGACGTCTCCTATGAGTGCCGCAGTGAAATGTGTATGCATATGAAGGACGCAGGCATCGAGATCAACTACCATCACCCCGAGGTTGCCGCATCGGGTCAGTTTGAGATCGAGCCCCAGCTCGGAGAGGTCGTTCATATGGCGGACGCAACGATGATGATCAAGTATATCATCCACAACACCGCGCTGAGGTATGACAAGACCGCGACCTTTATGCCGAAGCCCATCTATGGCGAGGCGGGCAGCGGTATGCACGTCCATATGCTTCTTATGAAGGACGGACAGCCCGTCTTCTCTGATGATAACGGCTACGCGCATCTCTCAAAGGCCGCGCACTACTTTATGGGCGGACTTCTCCGACACATCGCGTCGCTCTGCGCGATCACGAACCCCTCGACGAACTCCTTTAAGCGTCTCGTTCCCGGCTTTGAGGCACCCGTTACGGTCGGATATGCGACCTCGAACCGCTCGGCGGTCATTCGCATCCCCGCCTACGCCAAGAGCCCCGAAAAGCGTCGCTTCGAGCTTCGTAATCCCGATGCAACCTGCAACCCCTATTTCTGCTACGCGGCGATCCTGATGGCAGGTCTCGACGGTATCAAGAACAAGATCGACCCGCACGAAAACGGCTGGGGCCCCTACGACTTCAACCTCTTCCATCTTTCCGACGAGGAGAAGGCGAAGCTCAAGGGTCTTCCCACCTCGCTTCCCGAAGCGCTCGACGCGCTGGAGGCTGATAACGACTATCTCACCGCGGAAGGCGTTTTCCCGAAGGAGCTTATCGCAAATCTCATCAAAACCAAGCGGGCAGAGTGCCTCGAGCTCTCAAAGATCCCGCATCCCGCTGAATTTGAGCGATATTACAATCTTTGATAAAAAACCAAGTAGGGCTGTCTCACCTCAGTGAGACAGCCCTACTTTTTATGTGAATTCAAGCTTCCGTCAGATCATATGTCTATTCTTCCGTATATGGGACGGAGACTTTTGGTATACGCTCTTAAAGACCTTCCTGAAATAAGCCGCCGAGCTAAATCCAAGCTTGTCACATATCTCTTCTACCGTATAGTTTGTGGTAGACAACAGCTCTGCCGCTTTTTTACACAGGATCTCCTGGCGCAGACGGTTCGGGGTTTTCCCCACTGCTCTCTTTACGTAATGGTAAAGCAAGGATTCACTCACCTCACAAAGCACCGCATATTCGGGAATCGTCAGCTGCGGATTCTTTTGAATGAGCAGGAGGAGCTTTTCATATACAGCGACATCCCTACCGGTCGGTGCAACCTCAAGACTTGATTCCAGAATCCCCAACAGATGATACAGTGTCCCTATTGAGGTCACGTTTACGGTCTTATCACGCGATAGCGGCATAAACGCATCAAGCACGACGCTATCGTGCTCGATTTTTTGCAGGCAGTAACCGTTTGGCGCTGCCGTTGGAAAATATAAAAAACCGATCGAATCAAAGCAAACGTAATCGTCGGCAATCCAATAGGAATGATATTTGCACCCCTTCGGAATATAAAACATCTCGTTTTCTTCGATCTCGATAACACGATCCTTTGACACAATGCGCCCTCTTCCGTGCTTCATAAAGCCGATAAAATGAAAGTCAACGCCTCGGCTGTTGTCCCGATGCGCCGCTTCATAAAAGCGAAACTCGTTGAATCTGAAGCTTTTGCAGAATACTGTATCATTCACTTCTATTCACACCATCCTTTTGCAGAATAATATGCCGTATAAATAGAATACCATATTTCGGATTTTCTGTCAATACGGTATAATGTAAAAAAGGAGGTATCGTTATGTATTCCAATAAAAAAGTTTTGCTGATTGCTGGTGGAGGTACGCTCGGCACCTACGTTTCGGAGGAGCTTCTTCGTCTCGGCGCGGTTGTGGAGGTGATCTGCCCCGAGGAAAAGATATCTGAAAATGAACGGCTCGTCTTTCATCAAAGCCTTGCAACGGAAGAGCTGCTGAAGGATTTGTTTTCGAGAAAGCATTACGATGGGATCGTCAACTTTATTCACTACAAGGAGGTTGACGATTACAAAAGGATCCATCCCCTCTTGATAGAGAATACCGACCATCTCATCTTTCTTTCCTCGTACAGAGTGTATGCGGATGAGCAGCATCCGATCACGGAGACTGCGCCGAGGCTTTATGACGTGATCACCGACACGGAATTTCTTGAAACAGAAAAATATGCCGTTTCAAAGTCAAAGTGTGAGGATTATTTAAAAAATGAGCGAAGCGGCGAACCGTGGACGATCGTTCGTCCCGTGATCTCATTTTCACACAAACGGCTCGACCTGTTGATGTATTCGGGAGACACAGTCGTTCGCTGTGCGAAGGAGGGGAAGGAGCTTCTTCTCCCGATGATCGCGCGTGACTACACCGCAGGACTTGACTGGGCAGGCAATTCGGGCAAGCTGATCGCAAATCTGCTCTTCAAGCCTGATGCGATCGGAGAAGCCTTCTCAATCTATTCCGGGCACGGGCTTACCTGGGGAGAAATAGCATCGATCTATCAGAAGCTCACGGGGGTAACGCTGCGCTGGTGCGAGGAAGAGGAATATCTGGACTTCCACAGCTCCGTAAGGACGCGCCCTTCTCTTTCCTTCGCCTGGAAGCACGACAGACGCTACAATCGCGACGTTGACTGCTCCAAGGTCCTGCGGGTAACCGGACTTTCACAGGAGGACTTTACCTCTGTGGAGGACGGTATTCGGTATGAACTGGAAAAGCTTTAATACAAATGTGATCCTATCTGCTTTGTTAAGGGCGCATAACGCAAGGAAACGGCACACAATCGTGCCGTTTCCTTATCTTATATATATATAATCGTTTTTCACTTTCTAAAAAACATTTACCAAGCATTTTTCATATATAGGTTGAAAAGCAAGATTTTTTATGCTATAATGAACAGGGCGATCGATACGATATAATCGTTATATCAGGATGAAAGGAAACAGCCTAAGATGAGTCATACAAATTTGAATAAAGAGATATTCGGCAAAACGGTGAATGAATGGATCACCGAGGTGCCTGTGCTCGGCGATGCAATCAAGGGAGAAGAGACGCTTTGGATCAATAAAAACAAGCTTCCTTTTGACGAAGCACTTGAAAAATCCGAGATCAATCGTTCTCATATCAAGGATGCATCCGACAGACTGCAGCGATTTGCAAGATATTTTAAGATCGCCTTTCCTGAAACAGCCAAGGACGACGGGATCATAGAATCTCCGCTTCGGGCGATTCCCAATATGAAGAAGAGCTTACAAGAAAAATACGGTGTGAGCATAAACGGCGAGCTTCTGATCAAGCTGGACAGCCATTTGCCTATTTCCGGCTCGATCAAGGCTCGGGGCGGGATATATGAGGTCCTGTGCATCGCAGAAAAGATAGCAATGCGGGAGTGCGGACTTAAGGAAACAGATGATTACGCAGCTTTCGCAGAGAAAAAATACCGTGACATCCTTTCTCAATACGAGATTGCCGTAGGATCAACCGGGAATTTAGGGCTTTCCATCGGCATTATAAGCGCACAACTTGGCTTCAAGGTCACCGTGCATATGTCCGCCGATGCAAGACAGTGGAAAAAGGATCTGCTGCGCGCAAGGGGCGTTACGGTCATAGAATACGCGAGCGACTACAGTGCTGCGGTTGAAAACGGCAGAAAAGCCGCTCTCAAAAACGATCGTTGCTTTTTCATTGACGACGAGAATTCGAGGACGCTTTTTCTGGGATATTCCGTTGCTGCAGAAAGACTCAAAAAGCAGCTTGACGAGCAAGGCGTAAGAATAACCGACGAGATGCCCCTTTACGTATATTTACCTTGCGGCGTCGGAGGAGGTCCCGGAGGTGTTGCCTTTGGGCTTAAAATGCAGTATGGAGACAACGTTCATTGCTTTTTTGCTGAGCCCACACAGTCCTGCTGTATGCTCCTTGGGATGGCAACCGGCCTGCACAATCAAATATCCACAAGCGATTTCGGCATTCATAACCGAACGATAGCGGACGGGCTTGCCGTTGGAAGAGCATCGGGCTTCGTCGGAAAGCAAATGTATGATTTTATGGACGGCTGTTACTCGGTTTCCGATGAAAGAATGAGCGCACTACTAAAAATGGTGGCAGATCGGGAGGAGCTCCATCTCGAGCCAAGCGCTTTGGCGGGGATGTTCGGTCCCGTTATGCTCGCAAGGAAGCTTGGAAAGCTACCCCGCGGCTATCATCTGGTATGGGCTACCGGCGGAAGTATGGTGCCGCCGAGCGAATACGAAAAGTATTACCGTCAAGGAGCCGCCGTTTACGATAAATTTTGATCATTCCCATTACAAAGCACAAGCCTGCAAATCAATATTATCTTACATAGAGGAGGATTCATACCATTATGACTCTGAACAACATTTCGACCCCCGCTTTGGTCGTGGACAAAAGGATCTTTGAAGAAAACGCAGAAAAAATGTCCGAGCTTTTGTCGGGCAGCTCACTGAAGCTGCGCCCTCATTACAAGTCCCATAAGTGCTCTGCGATCGCGCACGAGCAAATGCGGATGGGAGCCGTCGGCATCACCTGCGCAAAGCTCGACGAGGCACTTGACCTCGCGGACAGCGGGATCGACGATATCCTGATCGCAAATCAGATCGTGGACAAGAAAAAAATATCTCGACTCGCTCATCTTGCAAACGCCTGCCGCCTGACGGTATGTGTTGACAATGAAAAAAACATATTGGATATCGAAGAGGCGGCTGCCTCGGCAGGCTCCACGGTATACTGCCTCGTGGAATATGAGATCGGTATGGAGCGCTGCGGCGTTTCGGACAAGGAAAAGGTAGCGGAGCTTGCCGCGCTGATCGGGCGTTGCCCTCACCTCGTGTTCGACGGAATACAAGCGTATGCAGGTCACATCTCTCACGTCGCTTCGATCGAGGACAGAGCTGCACAAACGAAAGCCAACACAGAAAAGATCAAAGCGCTGCTTCAGTATCTCAAGGGGAAAGGCATCGAGGTCAGAGTTCTTTCGGGCGGTAGCACGGGAACGTCGGTCATCAAGGCGCGTGAAAATCTTTATACGGAGCTTCAGGCAGGAAGCTATCTGTTTATGGACGCTACCTACGGAGACCTTGCGCTCCCCTTCCGCTCTTCCCTGTTTATTCTCACCACGGTAGTCAGCGTCAATGACAAGATCGCCGTAGTCGACGCAGGTGTGAAATCCTGTGGGGTCGATCAGGGAATGCCCGTCCCCCGCGATTTTTCGGTGTCGCATATCGTAGCCAGCGAGGAGCATTTTCAGCTGCACGATCCTTCACAGACGCTTCGCGTAGGCGACAAGGTGTTGCTCGTTCCCGCGCATTGCTGCTCCACCGTCAATCTTCACGACCGCATCTATCTTTTTGACGGTGACAAGGTCGTCGATCGATTTTTGGTTACGGCAAGAGGCTGCTTCCATTGATCGAAGCAAGCGCACATCATAAAAGCAAGACAATAAAAAGAAAAGCATAAAAGGAGTCTCCCACTATGAAGGTACGTATTATTCAACCTGCATACACCTTTAACCCCGATGATCTGCAAAAGAATTTCGAGGGAATGATCGCTCTGATGGAGGAATGCAACGAGCCCCTCGACGTGATCGTAATGCCCGAATACTGCGATATCCCTGCCGCACAAAAGGGCAAGCAGGCATATATGTCGTCGATCGAGCGTTACAACGCGCCCGTTATGGAAGCGGCAGTCGCAATGGCGAAGCGCTGCCACTCGAACGTTTTCATCAACTGCGGTCACAAGGGCGACTACGGTTGGAGGAACACCACACACGTCCTCGACCGGGACGGAAACGAGATCGGAAGATACTATAAGGCTCACCCCGCTCCGAAGGAGGATAAGCCCGAAAGCGTGGGAGGTCTTGAGATCGACAGCTCCTACTCGACCCCCGGTGCGCTCCCCTACACGATCGAGGTCGAAGGGGTAAGATACGGCTTTATGACCTGCTACGACTTCTATATGTACGAGACCTTCCCGCGTCTCGCACGTGAGAACGTAGACGTCATCATCGGCTGCTCGCATCAGAGAACCGATACCCATCAGGCGCTTGAGATCATCAACCGCTTTCTTTCCTACAATACCAACTCCTACCTGATCCGCGCGTCGGTCTCTCTAGGAGAGGAATCCCCGATCGGCGGCTGCAGCTGCGTGATCGCACCCGACGGCACCGTGCTTGTCGATATGAAGAGCCACGCGGGCTACGAGACGGTTGAGATCGATCCCACGAAAAAATATTATAAGGCGGCAGGCTTCGGCGGTGTCGGAAAAGCCGACAAGCCTCACTACGAATACATTGAGGACGGCAGACGCCCCTGGATCTACCGCAACGGCGGCGCAAGCGTTGTCCGCTTCGACGATCTGATGCCCTACCCCAGAATCTGCGCCCACAGAGGCCTTAACGCCGTAGCACCCGAAAACTCCATGGCAGCCTTCGGTGCGGCGATCGCGCTCGGCGCCGAGGAGATCGAGTTCGACGTCTGGAGAACAACGGACGGCGTGCTCGTTTCCAGCCACGACAGCAAGCTTGAGCGCGTTTCGACCGGAACGGGCAAGGTGTATGATCACACCTATGCGGAGCTTCTCGAGCTTGATTTCGGAATCAAAAAGGGCGAAAAGTTTGCGGGAATTAAGATCCCAACCTTTGAGGAGATCCTTCAGAAATTTGCAGGCAGATGCATTATGAACATCCACGTGAAGATCTGGGACAAGGCCTACGACGAAGCATCACTCGACGAAATGGCGGCACTCATTCATAAGTACGACTGCGAAAAGCACTGCTATTTTATGAGCCGAAACGATGATATGCTCGCACTCTCGAAGAAGAAGTATCCACAGATCGGCACTTGCGTCGGAGCAGGTCACCGCGAATATGAGATGGTCGAGCGCGCGATCGCGGTCGGGGCTGACAAGATTCAGCTCGTAAATCGCGCGTGGAAGCCCGAAATGATCACTAACGCACACAAGCACGGGATCAAGGTTAACTACTGCCATTCTGATAACCCCGAAAAGGCAATGGCTCTTTTCGATCTGGGCGTCGATTGCATCTTGACGAACGATTGTCTCGCCATCAAAAACGCCCTCGACAAAAGAAAGGCAAAGGCTTGACAGGGAGCCACTTTTATGGTAGTGACGTCTGATCCAAATGCAAAAAACGAGGTAAGAACTATGAAATGGGTTGAAAACGGAGAATCCACCGCAGTATTCTGCTGCAGCACGGAAAAGCCCAACATTTTTCTGATCGGAGACTCGATCCGTCAGGGCTACTGCGAAACGGTAAAGAACGAGCTTTCGGATGTTGCTGAGGTCTTTTATTTTAAGGACAACTGCAGAAGCTCGCAGTATATCATCTTCAATATGAAGAAGTGGGCAGGATTATTCAGCGATCCCTCACTTGTCGATATCGTTCAGTTTAACTGCGGACATTGGGATATCGCACATTGGAACGGACACGCGCTTCCGCTGACCAGCGAGGCCGAATATGAAAGGAATTTGCAGATCATCATCGATCAGCTTCGTCATTTCTTCCCGCGCGCCCGCCTGATATTTGCTACGACGTCGCCGATGAATCCAAGCGGTAAGCTGGGCACGAACGTACGAACCGACGAGGAGATCGACCGTTACAACGCGATTGCAACTGCCGTGATGCAGAGAAACGGGATCACCGTAAATGATATCAACACGTTTGTTCGCCCCTTTGGCAGCGAATGCTATGCCGATTACTGCCATCTGACGGCAGACGCCTTCGCTATGCTCGGCAAATACGTTGCACAGCAGCTCAAGAGCTACATAATTTGACTGAACATAGGAGAATCAAAATGTCAAACACAAATTTCAAAAAGGTTACTTTAGTCGATCCGCTTCGCCTCAACATAGAGAAGCAAAAGCGCATCGTCCCTTCCCTGCGCTTCGACCCGAATAAGGACGTATTCGAGCAAAAGACGGCGATTTCAGAAAAGCTTCTTGAGCTTTTGAAGATTCCCGAAAAAACAGTCAAATCCGAAGCGATCATCGAATACTACGACACGAGCGATCCTCGTTTTGACGAATACCGCTTCGTTTTTGAAAGTGAGCCCGGCTTCTTTGTTCCCGCACATCTGCTTCTCCCGAAGGACAGACCGGAAAAGCTCCCTCTCGTCATCTGCCTGCAGGGACATTCCACAGGAATGCACGTTTCGCTCGCAAGAGAGGCGTACCCCGGAAAAGAGCCGATCGAGATCAAGGGAGACCGAGACTTCGGCATTCAGGCAGTATCGCGCGGCTACGCGGCACTTTGTATGGAACAGCGCGGATTCGGAGAGCTCAACGGCATAAAAGACCTCAAGTTCTCTTGCCATGAACTTGTCTGGCAGTCGGAGATGATGGGTACAACCCTGATCGGAGAACGCCTTCTCGACATCTCCTGCGCGATCGACGCGGTTCTCACGAGCTTTGATTGTATCGACGAAACACGGATCGGGGCTATGGGCAACTCGGGTGGTGGTACCTCCTCCTTCTATGCAGCATGCGTCGATGAACGGATCAAGGCCTCGATGCCCTCCTGCGCCTTCTGCTCACTCGCCGATTCATGGGGCTCGGTCCATCACTGCGATTGCGGATATATCAGCGGCATCTTACCGTATATGGATATGGCAGATATCACGCTTCTTATGGCTCCCCGCCCGCTGGTCATTGTGAGCGGGCAGTATGACAGGCTTGCTCCGAATGAAGCGGTGAAAAACGAATTCGCCCGTGTAAAGCAGATCTACAAAGCATTTGGCGCAGAAAATAACTGCCGCAACATCACGGGTCCCGAGGGACACCGATTCTATGCCGATCTTTCGTGGGATACGTTTGATGAGCTTTTGAATTCATAAAAGAATATTTCGCTTTTGATAAGGTGGGGATTATGCGCTTTCGGGCGGTTTCCCCGCCTCGCTTTTTTCAGATCAGCGGTTTCTGAATGGGATGTAATCGCCTACACGTGACGTTCCACCCATCTCTCTTGTTAAAAAAATGTCAATTCATACAAAAGTCAAAAGAAAAAAAGAAATAATCTTGACAACACCTACAAAACGTGCTATAATGTGGGGTGCTGAATTATGCGGGTATGAATCCTGCGGCAAATGCCGCTCGGCGATACCCGAACGAAAGGATTCGCGGTCAGACCCGCGATACAGGGAAATCTATGAAGCATTATAACGTACTTATCGTCGGATGCGGCATTACCGGTGCCGCTATGGCGTACGAGTTGTCCAAATACCAGCTCTCGGTCGGTGTTGTCGAGGCTTGCAACGACGTCGGTTGCGGTGCAACGAAGGCGAACAGCGCGATCCTCCACGCAGGCTACGACCCCGTCCCCGGAACGCTTTGCGCAAAGCTGAACATCGAGGGCGTCCGTCTCGCGAAGGAGATCTGCAAGAAGCTATCGGTCCTGCGCCGTGAGCTTCCTTCTCTCGTTCTCGCTTTCACGCAAAAGGATCTCGACCACATTGAGGAGCTTTACTACCAGGGCCGTGCAAACGGCGTTGAGGGTATTCGTATCCTCTCAACCGCAGAGACGCTTGCAATGGAGCCAAACATCAATCCCGAGGTGCTCGGTGCACTCTATGCTCCCTCTGCGATCGTTGACCCGTGGGAGTACACCTGCGCAATGGCGGAGACCGCCGTTCTGAACGGTGCGGACGTACATCTTTCAAACAGAGTTGACACGATCAAGTACGTAAACGGAATCTTCCTCGTTACGACCTCGAAGGGTACCTATACCGCGGACTACGTCGTGAACGCGGCGGGCTCTCACGCCGATAAGATCGCCGAAATGATCGGTGACTTCTCCTTCAAGCAGCATCACCGCTGCGGCGAATACTACGTGCTCGACAAGGTCGAGGGCACACGCGTGAACTCGGTCATATTCCGTTGCCCCGACGAAAACGGAAAGGGCGTTCTCGTTTCCCCGACCGTCCACGGCAACCTTATCATCGGCCCCGACGCCTACATCGTTGACCGTGCCGATTCGGTCGCTACCGTTGCAGAGACCTTGAGAATGCTGAAGCCGAGCGGACTCAAGTCCGTCCCCTCGATCGATTTCTCGAAGAGCATTCACGAATATGCAGGTATCCGTCCGATCTCTGACAGCCATGACTTCATCATCCGCTCCTCGTACCTGAACGATAATTTCCTGCATCTCGCAGGCATCAAGTCCCCCGGTCTTTCTGCGGCTCCCGCGATCGCACTTGAGGGCATCAAGATCCTTTCACGCATCGGGCTGAAGCTCGAGCCTAAGAAGGAGATCGTCGACGAGCGTCACGTCGTTCGCTTCAACCGTATGTCCCCCGAGGAGCAGGCAGAGCTTATTCGCAAGAATCCGCTGTATGGCCGCATTATCTGCCGCTGTGAGACGGTAACCGAGGGCGAGATCCTTGACGCAATCCACCGTCCGATCCAGCCCCGCTCGCTTGACTCGATCAAGCGCCGCACAGGCGCAAGCATCGGACGTTGCCAGGGCGGCTTCTGCTCAACAAGGATCCACGATATCCTCGCCCGTGAGCTCGGCGTTTCCCCGCTCGACATCACGCTCGGCGACGACGGCAGCTACATTCTCGTGGAAGAAACGAAGGAGGCAAAGGGCAATGCTTGAAAAGAATTATGACGTGATCGTAGTCGGCGGCGGCCCCGCAGGTCTTGCTGCGGCTGTTTCCGCAAGTGACAACGGTGCCCGCAGTGTTCTGGTCCTCGAGCGCGACCGCGAGGTTGGCGGCATTCTCAATCAATGCGTTCACAACGGCTTCGGCCTTCACTACTTCAAGGAGGCGCTGACCGGTCCCGAATACGCCGAGCGCTTCGCTGAAGAGGTCAAAAAGCGCGAAAGCATTACGGTCCTTTGCGACACGATGGTTCTGCACGTCGGCTCTGACCGCACCGTCGCGTGCGTCAGCAAGAACAAGGGATATCAGGTCTATCACGCAGGCGCGATCGTGCTTGCTATGGGCTGTCGCGAGCGTACCCGCGGTGCGATCTCGATCCCCGGCGACCGCCCCTCCGGTGTCTTCACGGCAGGAACCGCGCAGAGATACGTAAACATCAACGGCTACCTCCCCGGCAAGCGCGTCGTTATTCTCGGATCGGGCGACATCGGCCTCATTATGGCACGCCGTATGACGCTTGAGGGCGCGAAGGTCCTTGCGTGCATTGAGCTTGCTCCGCACTGCAACGGTCTTTCGAGAAATATCGTTCAGTGCCTTGATGATTTCGGTATCCCGCTCTACCTCTCGCACACCGTCACGAACGTCATCGGCAAGAGACGACTCCAAAAGGTGCAGATCAGCAAGGTGGACGGCTTTACCCCCATCCCCGGAACCGAATTCGAAATCGAGTGCGATACCCTTCTCCTGTCGGTCGGTCTGATCCCCGAGAATGAGCTTTCCCGCGAGGCGGGCATCGGCATTGACCGCCGCACGAACGGCGCATACGTTTATGAGAATATGGAAACCGACAAGAACGGCATCTTCGCCTGCGGAAACGTCGTTCACGTTCACGACCTTGTCGACTACGTCACAGTCGAGAGTATGAAGGCGGGTAAGGCGGCTGCAGAATTCGCCTGCGGCAATCCCGTCGAGGGCGAGATCGTCACGATCGTAAACGGCAACGGCGTCAACTACACCGTTCCCCAGCGCGTACGTCCCTGCAACATCGAAAAGTCTCTTGAGATCCTCTTCCGCACGAACAAGGTTCGCGGTGCCTCTGTGATCCGCGTCACGAGCGGTGAGAACGAGATCGCTTCCTTCAAGCGTGACCATATGGCACCCGGTGAAATGGAAAAGATCGTTCTTCCGAAAGCGCTCCTTGAGAAGGTCGAGAGCACCCTCACAGTCGAGGTCGTGGAGTGATCACTCCGCGCCTATCACGAAAGAAAGAGGTTTCATCTGGTATGAATAAAGTAATTTGCACGGTTTGCCCCAAGGGCTGTCACCTTACCGTCGATATCGAAAACAATGTCGTTTCGGGCAATCTTTGCCCCCGTGGTGCTGCATATGGCATCAAGGAGGTCACTGCCCCTACGCGTACGATCACCTCTACGGTGAAGATCAACGGTGCGCTCCACCGCCGTTGCCCCATCAAAACGGCCTCCGACGTTCCGCGCGAGCTTGTCCCGCGCATTATGCGTCTTCTTGACACCGTCACGCTGGAGGCACCCGTCGCACTTGGCGACACGGTGTTCGAAAACGTACTCGGATGCGGCGTTGATATCGTCGTAACAAAGAGTATGGCAAAGGAATAATCCGTGATACGAAAGGGTTGAATCCGAAACGCATCCTGCGCTTTTGGTTCGCCCTTTTGTTTCGTTTTTCAAACCTTTTTGCTCATTTCTCGGATTTACAAAGCCGTCGAAGCAGGCTATAATAAAGGTAACTTCATTACAGAAAGGAATCCGTTATGTGTATCCCTACAAAGAACGAAAGAAGCATCCATAGCCCCGATTGGTTTACGATGGGCAGCATTTATCAGATCAATCCCCGCACCTTCTCCCCCGAGGGCACGATCGCGGCGGTCACGAAGGAGCTCCCCTTCCTGAAGGAGCTCGGATTTACCGTTATGTATCTCTGCCCCATCTTCGAGGAGGACGACAGCGACGATCCCACTTACCTCAGCCCCCGACAGCTCGCCTCCCAAACGGGAAATCCGAAAAATCCCTACCGAATGAACGACTACTTTAAGATCGATTCCGAGTACGGCACGATAGACGATCTCCGTGAATTCGTTGCAGAAGCGCATCGCCTCGGTCTGAGGGTTATGCTCGACCTCGTCTATCTCCACATCGGTCCCAATGCGCCGATCATCAAGGAGCATCCCGAATTCGCACAGCACGACGAAAACGGCAATATGCGTCTGACGAAATGGAAGTTCCCCTACCTCAATTTTGAAAACGCGGGACTTCGCGAGTATCTGTGGTGTAATATGACCTACTACGTCGGCGCCTTCGGCGTAGACGGCTTCCGCTGTGACGTCGGCGATAAGGTACCGCTCGATTTCTGGGTCGAGGGGCGCCGCCGCATCACGGCGATCAAGCCCGATGCAGTTCTGCTGGTCGAAGGCATTAAGGTCGACTATCTTGAACAAGCATTTGACTCGTGCTATCATTTCGCTTGGCACGGAAGAATGTACAAGGCATTCGCGAAGGAAGACGGGATCACTGCCGCCGACGTCCGTCAGTGCCACGAGGAATTCGCCGCAAAGATCCCGCGGGACGCGTTTGTGATGCACGACATCGATAACCACGACACCGTAACCGATCGTGCTCAGCGCGTTGAAATTTTTGCAGGACACGACGGAATGGAGCTGATCGAGGTACTGAACTATACGATCGACGGTGTCCCGATGATCTACTGCGGCAACGAGCTGTGCGATGAGGCAACCATCAATATGTTCGCAAATCGCTTCTATATGGGCAAATTTGAAATAACCGATCGCTCAGACGCGAAAAAGAATGAGCCCGCAGTGCTCCGCCGCCTTGCGGTGATGCGCGCACTGAACACGCTGAAGGCAACCTCCGAAATTCTCAGAGACGGTGAGACCGTCTGGATCGACAACACAGAGCCCGAAAAGGTTCTTTCCTTTATGCGTGTTGTAGACAGTGGCAAGATCGTCACCGTCGGAAACATCTCCTCCGATCCCGTGACCGTCAAGCTCAGCGGCGTCGATCTCAACAATAGATATAAGGTGATCCTCGAGAGCGAGGCAAGGGCAGAAATCAAGGGCGACACGCTCGTGATCCCGTCCCACGGATATATCGTAGCAGAGCTTTAATTTCAAAAAGCCTAGCGAGGCTTTGCCATCCGCCCCTAAACGTACCGATAGCGGCACACACGGGGGCGGATGCTTTCAAGCGTTCAAATGAAAAAAGAAAGCCTCCCGCCAATGCGAGAGACCCGGTATTCTTATGAAATCCTCAACCTCACGCCGCGGACTGTCCGCATCTACACTTAAGCTCCTCGCCTGCATTCTGATGCTCGTCGATCACATCGGACTCAAGTTTTTTCCGAGCGAGGACATCTTCCGCATCATCGGCCGTCTGTCCTTCCCGATCTTCGCGTATTTTATTGCAGAGGGCTGTCGATATACGCGAAATCGAGCAAAGCGCTTCCTGCTTGTTTTCATCCTCGGCGTGCTCTGCGAAAGCGCGTATATTCTGTACACCCATCGCCTGCAGGGCAATATTCTCCTGACCTTCTCTGCATCGATCGCCCTGATCTATTGCTTACAGCTGCTAAAGCGGTGCATCGCGTCATGGCGTCCCGTACAGATCGTTTTGGCTTCCCTGCTGTTCACCGCAGCCCTTGTGGCAGCGTATCCGCTCTCGATCCTCCTTGACCTTGACTACGGCTTCGCGGGTGTTATTCTCCCGATCTTCGCCTCTCTCCTTGACTATAAGGACGGCGAGACTCCCGCGTGCTTCAAGCCGCTCGACCTTTTGCCATACAGGCTATGCTTCTTCTTCATCGGACTTTTACTCCTCGTCTACACGAAGGGCTTTTCCTCGCTTCAAGTATGGTGCCTTCCCGCGATCCTGCTCCTCGCGCTCTACAATGGCGCTGCCGGATCAAAACGGATGAAATACGGCTTTTACCTCTTCTATCCGCTTCATCTTCTCCTGATCGAGCTGATCGCGATACTGATTACGCGATAAAAAACAGGCGTAACGGCCCGTGTCCTTTCGGATACAATACTGTTACGCCTGTTTTATTATAAATGCTCTTACGATGCCGCCGTCACCGAGGTAATGTGGGGTCTTGCTCCCTCATTCCAATAGAGGAAGCCCTCCATATCGATCTTGTCGCCGATTTTCAGTGCCTTGACCGCCTTGTAAACGTCGGAATCCTTATTCATAAGATCGGATTCCACCGTAAAGGTGTAGGTTTCTTTTCCATCAGATGCTATGAAATAGAGGTCGTCTCCGTCAGAGCCCGAATTATCCCATCTGTAGAAAAACGCCAGATCTTCCTCTTCGCTGATCGCCTCAACTGTCATACCCTTGAAGGAAATGCGCTTGTTCTGGTGATTGACAAGCTCTTCCGTTCCGAGCAGAGCAGAGAGGTCAGTCGCTGCTGCAATGAAGGTCTCGCCCGAGATGAGCTCGAACGCACCGTGATCAACCTGGGTCCTGCCGTTCCAGACAGCCTTATCACCAGTCACACGAACACGAGCACCGCGTGTGAGCTTTGCCGCATCCGCCTCTGTGCAGATCATATCCTGCACAAGATACGCGCCGTCGCAGTCCTGCAGATAGACTGTGATCTTACCCGCTCCGTCCTCCTTGTTGACGCGCCAATACGTCGCCGCCTGAACGTAAGCCTCGATCTGCACAGCGGTGCCAATCTCTGCCTCGATATACTCCGCATACGTCACGGTACCCTCACTCTTCGGGTCATCACCACGTCCTACTGCGCCGCTCGCAGAGGTGGTTTCACCGCCCTCGTTGCCTCCACCGTTGTCTCCCGATCCACGGCAAGCGACGATCGAAAGAAGCATTACGAGTGCAAGAAGCACCGTCAAAAATTTTTTCATCATATTTTTTCTTCTCCTTAAATCTGTTACAGTTATATCTCAAGAAGCTGTTTTCATAATCATTATTCAAAAAAGCCGTGCCGCGTCAAGCCATCGGCGTATTTTTATACTTCAGGGCTTTTACACATTCATAGGAGCGCGCGGGGCGCCGCACCGCTTTTCACAAAAAAGGGACTGTCTCACCAAAGAGCGTGAGACAGCCCCAAATCTCTCTATAAAAGGTCAATTTACAGCGTAGGGCAACACGGTAGTCTCCTCCTCGAGAGGCAAAGGCTCCTTGTCAAGTGCGTAATAAGCGAAGTAAGCCGCCATACCGAGGTTGTTTTCCTTGTCATATACGATTCCCGTCTCGGCATCCATATCGGGCGAGAAGCGATAAAGCATATATTCACCGAGGGTAGAAAGCTTTTCGTCCACCACGCGGTAACCGTTCTTATCAACTACGGGATTTCCGTTTGCATCAACCTTCAGAACGAAGTCAAGCATTGCGTTCATTTCAAAGTAGGTCAGGCTCGAGCAGTTATAGAATGCCTCCGAGCCGATCCGCTCAACCGTTGCGGGGACGATCATCGAGGTGAGAGCCGAGCAGTCTCTGAACGCGCCCTTGCCGATCTCCGTGATCTTATCAGAGATCGTGTAAGCCGCAAGCGAGGTGCAACCCGAGAAGGTGTGCGCCGGAATCGTGGTCAGCCCTGCGGGAAGGGTTACCGACGTGAGCGAGGTACACTTTACGAAGAGACCTTCTCCGATCGAGGTAACGCTATCCGGGATCACGATGCTTTCAAGATAAGTGCACTCACGGAATGCGCAATCACCGATCTTAGTCACCGAAGAGGGGATCTTGATTTCCTTAACGTAGGTGCAGGCAGCAAATGCGTCCGCGGCAATACTCGTAACCGCGATCTCACCGATACGCTCGGGGATCTCAACGCTCTCAACGCTCGTTCCATAGGGATTGTAGCGAACGATCTCATAATATCCGTTGTCGTTAATCTTATACTCAAAGGTTCCGTGTCCACCGACCTCGGTCGCTTCGGTTTCATCTGCGGTACTGTCGTCACCACCAATTACAAGCGTGCCGCCTCCGACACAGGAGCAAAGTCCAAGCACAAGTACACCGAGAAGAATCAGCGAAGAAAGTCGGAATAACCGAATATGTTTCATAAATAGCCTCCATAGGGTTCGAATATTTCTGAACAAAATATCTTGTCCTGTACCACGCATCGGGGCACATTATAGAATTATGATACCACAATCCGTCGTAATTGTCAATAGATTTCAAAAGATTATGGCTCGGGGTTTGTAAACATTTTTCTGTTTTGGGGATTTTTCCGGTGTCTTGTCACTCCGCACCGCTTCCCTCTCCTCCGGGGGTGCGCAAATGCTTCAGCGCCGCAAGGAAGGTTTCGATGTCCTTGAATTCGCGGTAGACCGATGCAAACCGAACATACGCAACCTCGTCAAGCAGACGGAGCTTCTCCATCACGATCTCACCGATCTCGCGCGTGCTGATCTCGCCGCGCAGGCTGTTTTGCAGCTCGGCTTCGATCTCGATCGCGAGATTATCGGCATCCACGGGACGCTTATAGCACGCCTTGAGAAGTCCTGACAGAAGCTTTGAACGATCAAAAAGCTCCTTTGAGCCATCCTTCTTGAGTACGACGATCTGCATCGTCTCGGTCATCTCAAAGGTCGTGAAGCGGCGCTGACAGCCGAGGCACTCCCGCCTTCTGCGGATCGACGAGCCGTCGGGGCTCGGACGGGAATCTATAACCTTGCTGTCAAGATATGAGCAATACGGACATTTCATAAGTACACCTCGAAATAATGGGATCTCGGATCAAAGTGCCTTCAGGAGCGCCTCATAGCGCGGCACGAGCCAATCGTACGCCTCGTCCGAGAAATGGTGATTTGCCTTCTCCTTACCGAGCACGAGTCCCTCGTCAAGCCACGGGAGGTGCGCGGGATTCTGGAAGGAAAGTCCGCAGTTATAGTAGTTGTTGTAGCAAGGGATCGACCATTTGCGGCAGACCTCCTCCATCGCGATAACGTAGTCGATATCGGAAAGCCCGAGCTTATTCTTCGAGGTCCAACGGTTGTAGTTGGTCATAAAGAGGATCCTCGCCTTCGGATATTTTTCCGTCAATCCGAGAATAAGCTGGTTCATAGCCCCCTTAAAGGTATAGGGGTCCGAGCTGTCGTTACCGCCGATCGGGACGTCCAGTCTCTTATCGTTTGCGCCGCCGAGCACGACGACGTAGTCCGCGCCGTCCTCCATATCCGCATAGCGGACACACATTGCGGGAACCTTGGTTTCACGGTTCTGGCACGCGAGGGTGTTTCCGTTAATGCCGTGGTTATATACGGTCATATTATTTTTTTTGCCGAGCTTATTCACCCACGTTGCCTCGTTTCCGAGGAGATTTCCGTAGATCAGCGAGTCGCCGATCGCAACAAGGGTCTTGCCTTCCAAAATGTTTTCCATAATCTGAATTCTCCTTCAAAATATGTATTCTGCATAGATCTGATGATCCGACGGTCATTCCTCGTTTTCGCCGCAGTCCTCCTGCGCGGCGCGCCGCTCACGGTACTCCTCCATCGTGATGAGCACCTGACGCGGCTTATTGCCATCCGCCGCACTGACAACGCCGAGCTGCTCCATACGGTCGATGATCTTCGCCGCTCTGCCGTAGCCAACGCCGAGGCGTCTCTGCAGGAGCGAGGTCGCGACCTTACCGCATTCGATCGCAAGCTCGATCGCCTCGTCAAGCTTCGGGTCCTCCTCACATTCGGCAACCATCGCCGCCTCGCTCGATGCCTTCTTACTCTTCGCACAGCGCTCGGCCTCGATGTTGATGTTCTCCATAAACTGCTCGTCGTAAACGGCAGTGCCGTTGTTGTTGATCATAAAGTTCACAACGCGGACGACCTCGTCCTCACTGACGAACGAGCCCTGCACACGTCTCGGTCTCGACGCACCGACGGGAGCGAAGAGCATATCGCCGCGACCGCAAAGCTTTTCAGCGCCCTGCGAATCAAGGATCGTACGCGAGTCGGTCTGCGACGCGACCGTACAAGCGATACGGGACGGGATATTCGCCTTGATCGTACCCGTAATGACGTCAACGGACGGTCTCTGTGTACCGATGATCAGGTGGATACCTGCTGCACGCGCCTTTTGCGCGATACGCATAATCGCCGCCTCAACGTCGTTTGAGGCAGTCATCATCAGATCGGCAAGCTCGTCGATGATGATGACGATATGACACATCCTCGGCATATCGGGGTCTCCCGCCGTGATCTTCTTATAGCCTGCGATATCACGCGCACCGACGCGCTCGATGAGTTCGAAGCGCTTTTCCATCTCGCTCACCGCCGAGCAAAGTGCGCCTGCCGCCTTCTGCGGATCGGTAATGATCGGTGTGAGCAGATGCGGCATATCGCGGTACATCGCAAATTCGACCTTCTTCGGGTCGACCAGAATAAGGCGAACCTCGTCGGGCGTTGCCTTATACATCAAAGAAACGATGATCGAGTTGATACAGACCGACTTACCCATACCGGTTGCACCCGCAACGAGCAGGTGGGGCATCTTCGACACGTCAAACACGACCGGTTTACCCGTGATATCGGCACCAAGACAAGCGGTCAGCTTGCTCTTTTCAGAGGTAAAGGTGTCGCTTTCCACGAGACTGCGCAGCGTGACGGTCTCACGGGTGGTGTTCGGCACCTCGATGCCGACGGCCGCCTTACCTTGAATAGACGGCTCAAAGCGTACGCCCGAGACCGCCATACTGAGCGCGATATCGTCCATCAGGTTCTGGATCGCCTTCACGCGCTGACCGGGCTCGGGCTGGATCTCATACCGCGTGATCGTCGGACCGCGCGAGAATTCAATGCTGCGGAAGCGAACGCCGAAGCTCGTCAGCACCGCCGCAAGCTCCTCCTTTTTCGCCTCGATCTCGTCTGCAAACTCCGAAACATCGGCAGAGGGCTTGCCCTCTACAAGGAGCGCCGTGGGCGGATAGATATATTCCGGCTCGGAGAGAGCGGCGGACTCGATAGGCTCGACCGTCCCTTCCTGCATAGGAGCTGGAATGATCTCATCACTTGAGAGATCATTCTCCTCCCGGACTTCCATAGTGTGGACGTCTTCAGCAACAGTCGCTTTGACCGTTTCACGCTTTTGCGGCTCTTTTCCGAAGGAACCGAACAGCTCGGCATCCCCGGGAAGCCTGGAACGCGGGAGCTTGGCAGAATTTTCATCCAGTCCGAAATCGAGATCGGTGGCAAGCGGATGTGTTTCACCTATGATCGGCATACCCTCCTCCGCATCCTCCGAAGGCTCTTCCGAGGCCTCGCTCACGGCATCCTCAGCGTCATCGCCCGAGACGTTCTCCGGAGACGCATTCTCCGCAGGCGCTTCGCTTTCCGCGCGGTCACCCTCTGCACAAGCAGTCTCATTCTCTTCAGAACCGGAAACCGCCTCATCCTTGGGAACGGCTCCATCCTCTGCGGATTGAGCTACCCCTTGGGAAGCATCCGTCTCTGCCTGCTCGGTGTCATCCTCCGACTCACGCTCAAGCTCCATCTGCAGCTTAGCATCCTCCTCGGCGCGTCGCTTTTCCTCGCGCTCGCGAATGCGGCGAACTGCCTCTTCCTCCTTCTTCAGGCGCTTCTCCTCTTCCTTCAGCGCCGCCTTCGCCTCTCGCTCCGCCTTAGCGGCCTCCTTTTCGGCTCTGCGCGCCTCCTCATATTCGGAAAGGCTTGCAGCACTTCGCTCAAGTTTCCGCTCGTGGCGTGCCTTCAGGATCGCAAAGATCCTGTCGGGGGTCAGACCGACAAAGAACATCAGGATTATGAGATCAACAAGGATCAGAACAGCAAGTGAAAGGACCTTTTTCAGAGCCCAATACATCACAAGGGCAACAAAGCCGCCGACAAAGCCGCCGACGAGTGTGGCATCGTTCGCGTCAAAGATCATCAGCGCGTTTCCGTATGTACTCCACAGCTCCCCTGCGGGAGCGGCGATGAGTCCGCCGAAGAAAAGCTCGCAAATCGCAGACGTCAGGATCAGCACGAAGATCATCTGCATCCAAAGACCAACGTGCCCCTTTCCCTTGGCCGTTATACCGCGCCAACGGAACGCCGTCACAAGAAGCGCCGTCGGAATGATATAGGCAGACGGTCCGAGAAGCCATACCAGGAAATTATAAAGCATCGTTCCGACTGCTCCTACGTCCGCAGTACCATTCCTCTGCTTGTCCACAAAGACGATGACATAAAGCAGGATAACGAGAAGCGCGATCGCTCCAAGCAGGAACGGCATCACAACGTTCCAGTTTTCGGACGGTGTACGCGTATGCTCCTGCTTGTGGGGCTTGCCCGCTTTGAGCTCGTCCTTCTTCACCTTGTCGGTAGATCTTTTCTTTTTCTCATCGGTTGCGGAGCTGTGATGCGCTGAGTAGCTTTTCACCGTTCTCGTACCACCTGCGACAGGCTTTTTCCCTGCCGTTTTCTTCTTTTGCTCGGTTGCCTTTGCCATATATCAGTTTATCCTTTCAGCGGAGCATCGACACAACGCGAAAGCCCGTCGTTGCCCGACCTATTTGTTTCATAATATTCCACCCGCGATCGCGTGCAGCTATACTTAATTAGTATAACATATATTTCCTCTTTTTTCAAGAGGGGAAACGAAAAACTTTTCGCACGGATCCCGTCGAAAAGCCCCGAGATCGGTCGAAAACATCGACTCTCGTCGAACAGTCAGCCTATTTCCCGAAAACTTTTTCAAAAAATGCGGCAATTCTTTCAAAAAACCCTTTACAAAAGGAATCTGATATGTTATAATGTAAACTGACGATACTCGGGTTGCGGAAAAAGCCGTGTTTATCGCGGATCTTCACCCGCCGTAATCTGGGTTCCCGTTAATATTTTATTTTGAAAGGTGAAAATCAAAATGGACAAGAACGTTAAGCAGGCTATCATCGACCAGTACGCAATTCACGAAGGCGATACCGGCTCGCCCGAGGTGCAGATCGCACTTCTGACCTACCGTATCAACAACCTGACTGAGCACATGAAGGCGAACCACAAGGACCACCACAGTGGCCGCGGCCTTCTGAAGATGGTCGGTCACAGAAGAAATCTTCTCGCATACCTCCAGAAGACCGATATCGAGCGTTACCGCGCGATCATCGAGAAGCTCGGTCTGCGTAAGTAATTCTTCGGTAGCCACTTGTGCCGGCGAAGAGCAGAGCGCGCGTCGTTCTGCTCTTCTGCTGTAACAAGGCCCCCACATCCGGTATCCCGCGCCGGGATCAGCATTTAATCGAGTGCCCGCCCCCCCTCGGTCCCACGGTTCGAGCCTTCGATTAAGTGCTAAACCTCCGCTCGGGATATCTACAACATCAATCCAAAATGGAGGAAACAAAAAATGTCTGAAGTTACCAGTTCCCAGATGGTATTCCGTAACTACAAGCAGTTCCGTTATACCTTCGCAGGCCGTGATCTCATTGTCGAGACCGGCAAAATGGCAGGCCTCGCAAACGGCTCTGTTTTTGTAAAGTACGGTGAGACCGCACTGCTCTGCTGTGCGACCGCATCCGCAAAGCCCCGCGACGGCATCGACTTCCTGCCCCTTTCCGTTGACTACGAGGAAAGAATGTACGCAGCGGGCAAGATCCCCGGCGGCTATCTGAAGAGAGAGGGCAAGCCCTCCGAGAAGGCAGTCCTCACCTCGCGTGTGATCGACCGCCCGATCCGTCCCCTCTTCCCGAAGGATCTTCGCAACGACGTTGCCCTGACCCTTACCGTTATGTCGGTAGACCCCGACTGCTCGCCCGAGATCACCGCTATGCTCGGTGCCTCGATCGCCCTTTCGATTTCGGACATTCCGTGGAACGGTCCGATCGGCGGCGTATTTATGGGTCTCGTTGACGGCCAGCTCGTCGTCAACCCCACCGAGGAGCAGCAGAAGAAGTCCGACCTTCAGCTCACCGTAGCCGCTTCTATGGAAAAGGTCGTTATGATCGAGGCAGGTGCAAACGAGGTCGATGACGAAACGATGTACACCGCCATTATGCTCGCACACAAGGAGATCAAGGAGCTCCTTTGCTTCGTAAATGCGATCGTAAAGGAGGTCGGCAAGCCGAAGTTCGATTACCCCTCCTGCGAGCTCGACCACGATATGTTCGACAAGGTCTTCGCATTCTGCGAAAAGGACCTGATGGAAGCACTCGATACCGACGACAAGACGGTTCGCGATGCAAAGATGATCCCGATCCAGGACGCGATCGAGGCAAAGTTCTCCGAAGAATATCCCGAGATCGGCGCAATTATGCCCGAGCTCATCTACAAGCTCCAGAAGAAGGTCGTTCGCCGTTGGCTTCTTGAAGATAAGAAGCGTGTTGACGGCAGATCGATGGATCAGATCCGCCCCCTCGCATCCGAGGTTGGCGTTCTGCCCCGTACCCACGGCTCGGGTCTCTTCACGAGAGGTCAGACGCAGGTTCTGACCGTTGCTACCCTCGGCACGCTTTCCGAGGCACAGATGCTTGACGGTATCGACAACGAGACCTCCAAGCGCTATATGCACCACTACAATATGCCCGGCTTCTCCACCGGTGAAGCAAAGGCTACCCGTTCCCCCGGACGCCGCGAGATCGGTCACGGCGCGCTCGCAGAGCGTTCGCTCGTTCCCGTTCTTCCCTCTGAGGAGGAATTCCCCTACGCAATCCGTCTCGTTTCGGACGTTGTTTCCTCGAACGGCTCGACCTCGCAGGGCTCTGTCTGCGGCTCGACCCTCGCTCTGATGGATGCAGGCGTTCCGATCAAGGCTCCCGTTGCAGGCATCTCCTGCGGTCTGATCACCGACGACAACGGTGGCTGGACCACGATGATCGACATTCAGGGGCTCGAGGACTTCTACGGCGATATGGACTTCAAGGTCGCAGGCACCAAGAAGGGCATCACCTCGATTCAGATGGACCTGAAGATCGACGGTCTGACTCCCGAGATCATCAAGGCTGCACTTGAACAGACCCACAAGGGACGCGATTATATCATTGACGAGGTCATCCTCAAGGCAATTCCCGCTCCCCGTGCAGAGGTTTCGAAGTACGCCCCCAAGATGATGACGATGCAGATCGATCCCGACAAGATCCGTGAGGTCATCGGTAAGGGTGGCTCGGTCATTCAGGGCATCGTCGCAGAGAGCGGTGCGAAGGTCGACATCAACGACGACGGCATCATTCATATCGCCGCGGTTAACGCCGAGCAGGCAAACGTCGCAAAGGCAATGATCGATGCGATCGTGTTCGAGCCCGAGGTAGGAGCGATCTACAACGGTACAGTCGTTAAGATCCTTGCCAGCAAGGACAAGCCCAACGAGGACGTAGGCTGCTTCGTTGAATATGCTCCCGGTAAGGAAGGTATGGTTCACATCTCGAAGATCGCGAACCGCCGTATCAATAAGGTCACCGATGCAGGCATCGACGTCGGCTCCTCGGTCAAGGTCAAGTATATGGGTCTCGACAAGAAGGGCCGTATGGACTTCTCGATCCGTGACGCATTCTAATTAAAATACACTTCAAATCGGATGTGACAAGCTTTTCGTGCCACATCCGATTTGAGAATTTACGGCAAATTTTTTCAGCATCACAAGAAAGGAGTGCCCTACGATATGCGGTTTGATTTTATAAAAAATGCTTCGGGTCCGAAGCGCATCCTGCTTTACACCCTTCCCGCATCAACCCTGATTCTCGCAATCTGCCTCATTTCCCTTCTTTTTGTACAGCTGTTCGGAAATAACGCAGGCACGGGTCCTTCAGACGATTCGGGCGACGTCCCGGGCAACGACAGCGGCGGTATTACCTACTCCCTTATCCCCGTGGCATCAAGTGACGTTTACTCGAAGGGCACTCTTCTTGTCGTAAATACACATACGAAAATACAGGTTTATCCGTCGGACGACGCACTCGTCACTATCTACGGTGAAAACAAAACCGACTCCTATAAGGTCAATCTTGCCTCCTTCCGTCTCAGAAGAGAAGCACTTACCGCACTCAACGCGATGATGGACGTATACCTCCTCGAAACAGCGGATGACTCTACTACGGTCACCTCCGCATATCGCACCGAGGCCGAGCAGGCGGCTCTTACGTCAAGTAAGGTGCAAGCAGGCTATTCCGAGCATCACCTCGCACTTTCCGTCAGACTGCGCCGCAATAAGAATTCGGCTGTTTCCAATCTCCCGTCTGATCATTGGATCTACGGAAACGGGCACAAATACGGCTTTATTCAGCGTTACCCCGTGGGCAAGGAGGATGTTACGTTCGACGAACAGGATTACGTTGATTGCTTCCGCTTCGTCGGCATTCCGCACGCAACGTACATTTATGAAAATGGACTTTGCCTTGAGGAATACGTGGCACTCCTTAAAAGCTATACGTACGAAGGAACGCACCTGACCGTTACGGCAGACGGTGTATCCTATGAGATCTACTACGTTCCTGCCGAAAACCTTGCAGACGAAAACGCCGTCACCCAGCTTCCCGTCCCAGAGGGCGCGGAATATTCCTACTCCGGCAACAACACGGACGGCTTCATCGTGACCGTCACGGTCAATTGACTTCCGAAATATACAAAGAGAAAGAAAAAGGGCTGCCTCACCGCACAGTGAGACAGCCCCATTTTTTAGTTTCCGCTTTCTCTCAGTTCATCACAGAGCGCATCGGACAGCCTTACGAAATCCTCGGTCGAAAGGCGCTCCCCACGGATATTCGCGGGATGCCCGCAGGACTCGATGATCGCAGTCAGCTTTTCCTTTCCGAGCGCCGAAAATCCAGTCATTAACGAATTCGGCAGAGTTTTGCGTCTCTGCTCGAACGCCGCCTTGACCGTACGGAAAAAGATCGCCTCGTCCTTCGGGCGGTAGGGCTTTTCCTTGTAGAGATCGATCCGCACCACAGCCGAATCGACCTTCGGCGCGGGAACGAATTCCTCCGCAGGCACGTCAAAGAGCCGCCGTGCCGTACCGTAGTATCCAAGCACCGCCGTGATCGCGCCGTAATCCTTGCTTCCTGCCCTTGCGGCAAGCCGATCTGCAACCTCCTTTTGCACCATAACGGTGATCGAATCAAAGGAGAGGCAGCTTTCGAGAAGCTTCATCAGAATCGGCGTCGTGATGTAATACGGAAGATTCGCGCAGACCGATACCCTGCCCTTTTCAAAGGCAGGCGCAAGAAGAGCGTCAAGGTCGACCTTCATCACGTCCTCGTTATAGACCGTGACGTTATCGAAATCCTCAAGCGTGAACCGAAGGACGGGGATCAGTGCCGTGTCGATCTCGAGACAGATGACCTCTCTGTGCCGTGCTGCGATCTCTCGCGTCAGCGTCCCGATTCCGGGACCGATCTCAAGGATCGTCGAATCCTTGTCGTCACAGCAGTATTCCGCAGTGTTCTCGACCACCGCGCGGTTCACGAGAAAGTTCTGCCCGAACTCCTTATGGAAGCTGAGAGAAAACATCTGCATCACCTGCTTCACGGTTCGCATATCACATAGATTCATCGCCATAGCTCTTTAGTCCTTCTTGTCATCATTTTGGGGTTCGGTCTCGCCCGCAGAAGCATTTCTCTTCTGCGGATTCATATAACGTACAGGGATCTCGCGCTCGTTCCGTTCTCTCCAAACCTGCGTGCGCTTCGGATCTCCACCGCGCGCGTCGCGAGGTTTTCCACCGTTTCCACGGTCGGTCTGCCCTTGGTTGCCTCTCACGTAGGACTTTTCCCCGCGCGGTGCTCTTTCCTCGCGTCCGCCGTAAGATTTTCTATCGTCTCGTCTGCTTCTGTCGTATCGGTCGCCCTTGTCGTATCGGTTGCCCTTGTCGCTCCGATCGTACCCGTCACGCGGCACAGCACCTCCGCGGCCCTTATCTTTCGGGCGATCGAAGGGATGATAGCCCCCTTTGCCGCGCTCGATCCCCCGCTCGACACGCGCCGCGTCGGAAAGATAATACTGATAGAGGTTACACGGGATCATACCGTTATACAGCTTTCGCACGCGATCGGCGCGCCTGCCGTACGCACGTTCAAAGGTTTCGGACATCGTGAGCACGTAGATCTGCCACGGCGCGAAAAAGCTGAAATTCCGTCCAATCGCGCGGTAAAGCTCCTCTGCCTCATCTACCGTGAGAAGGCGTTCGCCGTACGGAGGATTCGTCAGAATGGTTCCCTTCCGCCCCTCGGGCTTTCGGATTCCTCTCGCATCGGCGCGGAAGAATTTAATCTGATCGAGCACACCCGCACGGAGGGCATTCTCCTTCGCGATCCCGAGAACCTCCTCGTCGAGATCCGAGCCCCACGCCTCAAAGGCGCTGTCGTATCGGATCTCTGCCTCCGCCTCAGCACGCGCCTTCTCCCACAGCTCGGGCGGGAGGCAGGCAAGCTGCTCGCCCGAGAAGGATCGGTCAAGTCCCGGCGCGATACGATTCATATAAAGCACCGCCTCAATGAGGATCGTTCCCGAGCCGCAGAAGGGATCCCACAGAAGAATATCCTCCGAAAGTCGCGCATTCATCACCATCGCGGCGGCAAGCGTCTCACGAAGGGGGGCTCCGCCCGATGCAGGACGGTAGCCGCGCTTGTGGAGCGGCTCGCCCGAGGTGTCGATCATCAGCGTAACGACATCCTTAAACAGAAAGAACTCGATCTGATATTTCGCGCCCGTCTCGGGGAAAATGTCGTAGGTGTAAAACTCCTGCAGACGCGACACGACCGCCTTTTTGATAATGCTCTGACAATCGGGAAGTGAGGTAAGCCCGCTGCGGATGCTGTGTCCTCTCACGGGAAACGCATCGTTTTCACCGATAAAGGTCTCCCACGGAAGCGCCTTTGTGCCGTCAAACAGCATCGAAAAATCGGTTGCGGGAAACGAGCCGACCTTGATCAGCACGCGCTCTGCGGTACGGAGACCGATATTTGCGCGCGCACAATCGATCGGCTCACCTTCAAAGGTAACACGACCATCCATCGTTTCGAGCTTTCGAAGCCCGAGCGCCTCGATTTCATCTCCGAGATATTTTTCAAGTCCAAATAGACAGGTTGCAACAAACTGCATATCGTTTTTCCTTTTCGTAAATTCTACACGCCGCGCCGTGCGTCGGGCAGGGTGCGGAGAATTGCGTCGATTCCCTCTCTTGTTGCGAGCCCCTCCGAAAACGCGGAGGCAGCACCCGCCGCCGTTCCGAGACGGAGCGCGTATTCAACATTCCCGCTTGACGCAAGATACCCTGCAATAAAGCCCGCAAGCATCGAATCGCCCGCACCAACGCTGTTAACGCATTCGCCCGCTGCGGCGTCCATTCTGTAAACCTCGCCTGACTCAGTAAGAAGAAGCGCGCCATCACCGCCAAGAGACACGAGGACGTTCCGCGCACCGCACCTCTGAAGATCTCTCGCACCGTCGACCACACTGCGGTCGTCCTTGAGAGACCGTCCGAGAACCGATTCAAGCTCCTCGCGGTTTGGCTTTATCAGGAAGGGAGCGCACGGCAGTGACCGAAGCAGTAATTCCCCGTCGGCATCCACAACCGGAAGGATGCCGCGACCTGAAACAAGCGCGAGGATATCTGCGTACACGGTCTTGGGAATTTCCCGAGGCGTCGATCCCGCGAGCACGAGAACGTCCCCCTCCCGAAGCACCTCCAGCTTATCGCAAAGCCCTGCCAGTGCTTCTGCGGATACATCCGCTCCCGTACAGTTCACATCGGTCTCTGTCCCGTGACGGAGCTTGACGTTGATGCGCGTCATTCCCGACGGAAGAAAGCAAAAATCGGTCCGAAGCCCCTCGGCAGACAGTCCGTCCGCGATCGCCCGCCCCGTAAAGCCCGCGAGAAAGCCAAGTGCGACGTTCTCCACACCGAGCACCGTCAGCACGCGCGACACGTTGATCCCCTTGCCGCCGAAGCAGATCCCCTCGCGACACGCGCGTTGGATCTCCCCGACTCGCAGCTCGTCGAGGTAGACCGTATAGTCAATCGCTGGGTTCATTGTCAGGGTGTAAACCATTCGCCGCTCCCTCTCTTCCTTTCGGTGTTTCTATTATTTTACCGCCGATCACGTCTTTTGTCAAGGATTTTTCTCGGATTTCTCCGATAGCCGCTCTTCTTCCCTTCATTTTTCGCGGTTATCCTTGACAGACGGGATTTCGTGTGTTATAATATTATATTGAAAAGAAAGCCTTACACAAGGAGATATATACCTATGGAAATTTACGAAGAACTCGAAGCGCGCGGGCTAATCGCTCAAGTCACCGACGAAGCGGAGATCCGCGAGCTTGTCAATGCGGGCAAGGCGACCTTCTATATCGGCTTTGACCCGACCGCAGACAGCCTCCACGTCGGACATTTTATGGCACTCTGCCTGATGAAGCGTCTGCAGATGGCAGGCAACCGCCCCGTCGTCCTGATCGGCGGCGGCACGGGCTACATCGGCGACCCCTCGGGACGCACCGATATGCGCTCGATGATGACGGCTGAGACCATTCAGCACAACTGCGATTGCTTCAAGAAGCAGATGGAGCGCTTCATTGAATTCGGCGAGGACAAGGCGATTATGGTCAACAACGCCGATTGGCTCCTCGGCCTCAATTACGTCGATATGCTCCGCGACGTCGGTGCCTGCTTCTCGGTCAACAAGATGCTGTCTGCAGAATGCTATAAGCAGCGTATGGAGCGCGGCCTCTCCTTCCTTGAGTTCAACTATATGATTATGCAGAGCTACGACTTCTATCACCTGTATCAGCACTACGGCTGTAATATGCAGTTTGGTGGCGACGATCAATGGTCGAATATGCTCGGCGGCACCGAGCTTATCCGTAAGAAGCTCGGCAAGGATGCGTACGCTATGACCATTACCCTGCTCCTCAATTCCGAGGGCAAGAAGATGGGCAAGACGCAGTCGGGCGCAGTATGGCTCGATCCCAAGAAGACCTCTCCCTACGATTTCTATCAGTACTGGAGAAACGTCGGAGATGCGGACGTCCTGAAGTGCATCCGTATGCTGACCTTCCTGCCGCTTGAAGAGATTGATGCTATGGCAGACTGGAAGGACGCACAGCTCAACACCGCGAAGGAGATCCTCGCATATGAATTGACCAAGCTCGTCCACGGTGAAGAGGAGGCAGAAAAGGCGCAGGCATCGGCTCGCGCACTTTTCGGTGCGGCAACTGCAAGCGCAGACGTTCCCACGGCAGAGCTTTCCACATCTGATTTCACGGACGGCGCAATCGATCTGATCACGGTACTCGTCAAGGCAGGTCTCGTTCCGACGAGAAGTGAGGGCAGACGTGCGATCGAGCAGGGCGGCGTGACCTTCGGTAACGCCAAGATAAGCGACGTCAAGGCTACCTTCACGGCAGAGGATTTCGGCGACGGCGTGATCATCCGCCGCGGCAAGAAGACCTACAAGAAGGTCGTTGTAAAATAAAACACTGCAAAATGGGGGGGTAAGTCAAATGCTAAAAAGCATTTGGTACTCCCCCCCCCCCGACGGCTTTGTGGCTGAACGCCACACTTTTCATCTGTAAAACAGACGAAAGCCACAAATCTCGCCCGTCAAAAAAGCCTACCATCGTCTTTTTGCGGAGGGGCTGAGTCAACGACTCAGCCCCTTTGTCTAAAATTCCGGCAATGACACAAGCCTTTATCAAGTAAGAGGTGCAAACGAGTTTATGAATCCTATTTTGAGCTCCGAATTTCTGATTCCCGACGTCGAGGCGCACGTTATGCCCGACGGTCGCCTGTATATTTACGGCTCTCACGATCTATACGAAAAGGATCGTTGGTGCAGTCATGATTACCGACTGTTCTCCTGCGGCGACGACAGGCTGGAAAATTGGACAGATCACGGTGAGATCTTTCAGAACCGCGCCGAAGATGGGCAGGTCTATTGGCAGGTCGGAAAGCGACTTTATGCGCCGGATGCAATTTATAAGAACGGGAAGTATTATCTCTACTTTTGCGGAGAAGGCCGTTATGAAGGGGTTGCCGTTTCCGAGCATCCCGAAGGGCCGTTCACAGCCCCCCGGCCAATCTCTGTTGCCGATGGAGATGCCATTGATCCCGCTATTTTCGTGGACGACGACGGACGGGCATATTATTTTTGGGGGCAATACGAGCTCCGTGGCGCCGCGTTGATGGAGGATATGTGTACCATCGACGAAACCACCCTCAATCCTTGTATCTTGACCGAACCCGAGCACGGATTTCACGAGGGGGCATCACTTCGTAAAAGAAATGGACGGTACTATCTGGTCTATTGCGACATTTCACGCGGAAAGGCATCCTGCCTTAGCTATGCGGTAGCAGACCACCCCCTCGGCCCATACGAAAAGGGCGGAGTCATCATAGACAATATCCTCTGCGACGCCGAAACGTGGAACAATCACGGCTCTATCGAATGCTATAACGGTCAGTGGTACGTTTTTTATCACAGAGCCTGCAACGGAACAAAATATTGGCGTCGCGTCTGCGTTGAGCCGATCTTCTTTGATTCCGATGGACACATCAAGGAGGTGCCGATGACAAGCAACGGAGCCTCCGCTCCCCTCGACGCTTTTTCGCGTATTCCTGCATCGTGTGCCTGCCGACTCCACAGAAACGTGCGGATCCATATGGAGCTTGATGGCGGAAAAATGAAGGAGTGGATCGTCGGAAAGGGGGACACCGGAACCTTTCTGACCTGGATCGAATATCAATATCTGAATTTTCGAGATGGAGCTGACAAATGCACGATCACCGCAAAGGGCAACTGCAGGGTCAGGCTTCGCACCGATCAGAACCTCATCTGCGGCTCTTGCATCCTGTCAAGCGATACGTTTCAGACCTATACGTTTGACATCAGCGGGTTGTCCGATATCAAATCGATCCGATTTGATTTTTCGGGAGAAGATTTTGAGCTTTCAGAATTCCGGTTCTCCAAATAAACGGAAAAGGGGGCTGAGTCAACGACTCAGCCCCTTTTTTCTTATTCAAACGATATTACGACGAAGTAGAGATATTCACCGAAGAAATCCCCGATTTCGGGCTCTTGGTCGGTCGCTGACGGTCTCGGAATATCGAAGGTAACGACACGGATGTACACGCCCGCCTCTTCGGGAAGCTCATCGGGAGCACAGGTCTCTCCGCTCGAGAAATTCATATAATAATCGTCCGATACGTCATAGTCGGTATGATTATACACCGTAATCTCGGTTCCGACGGGGGCCGAGAGCGTCGGAAAGCCGTCGGGGATCGCGACGTTCGGATTTACCGCCCAATCCTCTGCAGGCGACGGCTTCCAAAGCCGCTTTCCGTTTGCATTGAGTCCGTCGTAGAACACCCCCTTCCCTCGAGAGCATTCTGCTTCGAGGATGATACCGTTCCCCATAATACCGACCGTCTCGATGTCTTCCACGCTGTCAAGCGAAGCGGAGGGGACGATCGTCGGGGCGGTATCCTCGGGAAGAAGCACGACAGGTCTCCCCGTCGATTCCTCGGAGGAGCCCTCTCCCCCTCCTGCGGATGATGACGAATTGCAGGAGGACAGCGAAAGTGCAAGCAACAGTCCTGCCAGCATAACGGTCAGTATAATTTTCAAAATACGCATATTGATTTCCTCTTCCTAATATTTTCGTACGTCAAAGGAGATCAGTATGCCTCCTTTTTTTCGCAATAAATACAGCGGCATTCGCGCTTTTCGGCGTTCGTAATGCGGAACACCTGCGGAAGCTCCTGCTCGATCGTGCTGATGCACCGATTGTTATGGCAGCGTACGCGATCAACGAGATATCCGTCCTCCTCAGTATAGGAGATGCTCTCACGAGCAGGATTTTCCTTTGCCTCCTCAAGAAGCTTCAAGATCAGCGCCATACGCATATATTTGCCGTTGTTGACCTGCTTAAAGTAGCAAGCACGAGGATCATCGTCGATCTTGACACTGATCTCGTTGACACGCGGCAGCGGATGCAGGATCGCCATATTGGGCTTTGCCATAGACAGCTTGTCGGGTGTCAGGATGTATCGGTCGCGAAGGCGCAGATACTCTGCCTGATCGGCAAAGCGCTCACCCTGGACACGTGTCATATAGAGAATGTCAAGCTCTGGGATCGACTCCTCAAGGCTACCCGTCACGACATATTCCATATGATTCTTATAGATCACGTCGGTCATAATATGACTTGGCAGGCGAAGCTCCTCGGGGGAGATCAGAACGATCTTGATCCCCTCATATCGCGAGAGCGCCGCGATGAGCGAATGCACCGTTCTTCCGTATTTGAGATCACCGCAGAATCCAACGGTCAGATGGTCGAGGCGACCCTTCTCACGCGAGATCGTGCATAGATCTGCGAGCGTCTGCGTCGGATGGCAATGGCTACCGTCACCCGCATTGATCACGGGGATCGAAGCGTTGCGCGATGCCACGTAGGGTGCGCCCTCCTTCGGATGGCGCATCGCAACGATATCGGCGTAGCAGCTGATGACCTTCACGGTATCAGCGATGCTTTCGCCCTTTGCCGCAGAGGAGCTGCTTGCCTCCGAGAAGCCGATCACACTGCCTCCGAGCTCGAGCATTGCCGCCTCAAAGCTGAGGCGGGTACGCGTCGAGGGCTCGAAGAACAGCGTCGCGAGCTTCTTTCCTTTACACTTGTCAGCATACCGATCGGGATGCTCAATGATGTCGTTTGCCGTCCGGATCAGCTCATCGATCTCTTCGATCGAAAGCTCGGGAATATCAATGAGGCTTCTCATACCTTCGCTCCGTTCACTGCAAGATAATTCTTGATACGGGTAACGTTCTCCTCGTTTGCGGGATCCTCCTCGAGGTACTCGATGATATCGTAAACGTCAACAATGGAGTATACGGGGAAGCCGAACTGCTCCTCGATCTCCTGCATTGCGCCCTTTTCGCCCTGGCCCTTTTCCTTGCGGTCAACCATAATAAAGGTGGCGGCGACCTTAGTGCCTTCCAGATGCGAAAGGATCTCCATGCTCTCGCGGATCGCCGTACCTGCGGTGATCACGTCCTCGATAATGACGATCTCCTCGCCCGCATTCGGAACGTAGCCGACAAAAACGCCGCCCTCGCCGTGGTCCTTGACCTCCTTGCGGTTAAAGAAGAACGGCACGTTCAGACCGTTTTTCGACAGTGCAACTGCCGCGGAAACGGAGAGCGAAATGCCCTTGTATGCGGGACCGTAAAGAACGGCCTGCTTTTTACCGAGCTTTTCGAAGTAAGCCCTTGCGTAAAACTCACCGAGCGTTGCAATGTCGTTACCCGTCTTGATCATACCTGCATTGATGAAATAAGGGATTTTTCTGCCACTCTTTGCGGTGAAGTCACCGAACTTGAGCACGCCTGCACTCTGCAAAAACTGAATAAATTCTCTCTTATAGCTTTCCATTTTTTATCTCCTTTGTCTCGAAGTTATAGTTTTTCAAATACCATCGTTGCCTGGATCCTGTCCCCACCTCCGAGGCCCGTGCTGTGAGCCGACGCCGTAGAAATGGTATGCAGACGATATCCCTTCGCCGCCTGCTGATTGATGACCTCTTCCAGCTCAGAGAGATTCCTCGAGCCTGTCCCGACGATCTTTTCCTTGAGCGTTACCTGTAATACAACGTATTCCGGCATTTGTTATCCTCCGTATTTGCTTTTTAATCAACGAATTCGCGGACGCATCTTTCATACGCCGCAACGGGATCCTCCGCCGCAGTGATCGGCCTGCCGACAACGATATAGTCGGATCCGATCTTCTTCGCCTCCTCGGGCGTCATCACGCGCTTCTGGTCGCCCTTATCGCCGTCCGCAAAGCGAACACCGGGGGTAACGGTAACGAAGCCCTTGCCGCAGGTATCGTGAACCTTGCCGGCTTCAAGGGGCGAGCAAACGACACCGTCGAGGCCCGAGTCCTTCGCGTTCCTCGCGTAGTGCATAACGACCTTATCGATCGGCTCGTTTATGAGCAGATCCGCTCTCATACTCTCCTCGTCGGTCGAGGTAAGCTGGGTGACGGCGATGAGGATCGGTCTCGTTCCGTCGGGGCGAGTAAGTCCCTCGAGCGCCGCCTCCATCATACGCTTCGTGCCCGATGCGTGGAGATTGGTCATATCAACGTCAAGTCCCGAAAGAACCGCCATACTCTTCTTTACGGTATTGGGGATATCGTGGAGCTTGAGGTCGAGGAAGATCTTATGTCCTCTCTTCTTGATCTCACGCACGATCGCGGGGCCTTCCGCATAGAAAAGCTCCATACCGATCTTCACGAAGGGCTTTCTTCCGGTAAATTTGTCAAGAAATGCAAATGTTTTTTCCGCACTGTCAAAATCGCAGGCAATAATTACGTCTTTTCCCATTTTTCTATCCGTCCTTTTTTAGTTGACCGCTCCGATGATGCTTTCGAGCGATTCGATTCGATATTTTTCCATAACGGCAGGCAGATCGTTTATAATATCTCTGCACGCATACGGGTTTACGAGATTCGCGGCGCCGACCTCAACTGCGGTCGCACCCGCCATCATCATTTCGATGACATCCTCGGCGCTCGATACGCCGCCCATACCGACGACGGGGATCTTTACAGCGTGTGACACCTGATAGACCATCCGCACCGCGACGGGAAAGATCGCCGCTCCCGAGAAGCCACCCATCTTATTTGCGATCACGGGTCTCCGTCTCGCAAGATCGATACGCATTCCGAGCAGGGTGTTAATGAGGCTGATGCCGTCCGCACCCGCATCCTCGCACGCCTTCGCGATCGAGACGATATCGGTGACGTTCGGAGAAAGCTTCACAAGGATCGGCTTCGTTGTAACCGCCTTGACTGCCCTCGTGACCTCGGCAGCCGCCTCGGGCGACGTGCCGAAGCTCATACCGCCGCCGTGTACGTTCGGACAGCTGACGTTGACCTCGATCCAACCGACCTCAGGGCAGGCGTCGAGTCTCTGCGCGGTATATGCATAGTCCTCGATCGAGAAGCCGCTGACATTCGCCATTACGGGCTTCGAGAAGCATTTGCGGAGCTTCGGAAGCTCTTCGGAAATGACCTTCTCCACACCCGGATTCTGCAATCCGACCGCGTTGATCATCCCCGCATAGCACTCTGCAATACGAGGGGTAGGGTTGCCGAAGCGAGGATCCCTCGTCGTTCCCTTAAAGGAGAACGTGCCGAGGAGATTGATATCGTACAGCTCCGCGAACTCATATCCGTACCCGAAGGTTCCGCTTGCGGGAATGATCGGATTATCGAGCTCGATGCCACAAAGATTTACGTTCATTTTTCCCATATGATCTCCTCCTTCACGAGGACGGGACCGTCCTTACAGATGCGCTTATTGCCGTACAGCGTCTTGCAGGAGCAGCCCATACAAGCACCGAAGCCACAGCCCATACGCTCTTCAAAGCTGAACTGTCCGCTCGTCGCAGTAGCGTGATACAGTGCCTTCAGCATCGGCTCGGGACCACAGGTGTAGAAGTACGTGTAGGTCCTTCCCTCTTCCTCAAGGGCCTTCAAAGCATCGGTCACAAATCCCTTCACGCCGTACGAGCCGTCCGCAGTTGCAACGGTCACGTCACAGCCGAGGGCTTTGAATTCCTCCTCGTAAAAGATCTCACTCTTCGTGTTAAAGCCGAGGATGACCGAAACCGACTTCCCTTGTGCGATCAGCTTTCTCGCAAGCATATAGAGAGGAGGAACGCCAACGCCGCCTCCAACGAGAAGCGGGCAGTCGCCTGCAGGCGAAAGATCGTAGCCGTTGCCGAGACCCGTGAGGATATCGAGCGTGCCGCCTTCCATCGTGCGCATTTTCTCGGTTCCCTTACCGACGACCTTGTAGATGATCGTCAGAACGTCTCCCTCAACGTCGTTGACCGAGATCGGACGACGCAAATAAAAGCCGTCGAGCAGAATGTTAACAAACTGTCCGGAGCGCGTAATTTCAGAGGTGTCGCCCTTCAGGCGCATCCGCATTACACTGTCGGTCAGAGGGGTATTTTCAATGATTTCAAAAAGACTTTGTTTCACGCGTTATCTCCTTTGCCGTCGTTTTTATCGTTTCCATATTGCACCGAAAGCGGAGGCAAGCCTCCGCTTCGGTATTTTTACGCGTCGATCGTCGAGATGCGAAGCGTGGTCTCGTCGAGAACATCAAGCAGAACCTTAACGGTATCAAGCGAGGTGAAAATCGTCACGTTGTTTTCGGTTGCCGTAAGACGGATCTCTGCGCCATCCGATTCCTGACCCTGCGCACCAATGTCGCGAGTATTGATAACGTATGCAATGTGTCCCTGACGGATCGAATCAACGATCTCGGAGCTTCCGTCGCTGATCTTCTTCAGCATATGCGTACGGATGCCGTTTGCCTTCAGGAACTTCGTCGTACCCTCGGTCGCCTCAATGTTGAAGCCGAGATCGTAGAAGCGACGGATCAGCGGGAGCGCCTCGTCCTTATCCTTATCGGCGATGGTAACAAGCACGGTTCCGTAATTCTGAAGGTGCGTGCCGCCTGCCTGAAGCGCCTTATACAGTGCGCGGTTGAGCTTGTCGTCGTAGCCGATCGCCTCACCCGTGGACTTCATCTCGGGGGAAAGGTATGCGTCAAGACCGCGGAGCTTGCTCCAGGAGAATACGGGAACCTTAACGTACCAACGCTTTTTCTCTGCAGGGTAAATGTCGAAGATACCCTGCTCCTTGAGGGACTTACCGAGGATGACCTCAGTCGCGATGTCCGCGAGGCTGTAGCCCGTTGCCTTCGAAAGGAAGGGCACGGTACGGGAGGAACGCGGATTGACCTCGATGATAAAGACATTTTCGTCCTTATCGACGATAAACTGGATGTTATAAAGTCCGATGATGCCGATGCCGAGACCGAGCTTCTTCGCGTACTGCAGAATAATGCCCTTGACCTTATCAGAGATCGAGAAGGTAGGATAAACGCTGATCGAGTCGCCCGAATGGACACCGGTACGCTCGACGAGCTCCATAATGCCGGGAACGAAGACGTCTCTGCCGTCGCAGATCGCATCGACCTCGACCTCCTTGCCCTGGATATATTTGTCGACCAGAACGGGCTTGTCCTCATCGATCTCAACGGCGGTTCTGAGGTAATGACGGAGCTGCTCCTCGTTCGCAACGATCTGCATCGCTCTGCCGCCGAGCACGAAGCTCGGACGAACGAGAACGGGATATCCGATCTCTGCCGCTGCCTTGATGCCGTCCTCGATCTTCGTAACGGCGTGGCCCTTCGGCTGCGGGATGTTCAGCTCGTTCAGAATATGCTCGAAGCTGTCGCGGTTCTCCGCACGCTCGATCGCGTCGCAGTCGGTTCCAATGATCTTGACACCGCGTGCACGCAGGGGCTCTGCGAGGTTGATCGCGGTCTGACCGCCGAGAGAAGCAACGACGCCCTCGGGCTGCTCGAACTCGATGATATTCATAACATCCTCGGGGGTAAGGGGCTCAAAATAGAGCTTATCCGCCGTGGTGTAGTCGGTCGAAACGGTTTCGGGATTGTTGTTGATGATGATCGCCTCGTAGCCCGCGCGCTTGATGGTCTGCACTGCGTGGACGGTGGAATAGTCGAATTCAACACCCTGTCCGATACGGATCGGGCCCGCACCGAGCACGACGATCTTCTTCTTATCGGTAAGACGCGACTCGTTCTTTCCTGTGTAGGAGGAGTAGAGATACGCGATATACTTGCCCGTGTGGAGAGTATCGACCATCGGGAAGACGGGGAAAAGCTTCATTTCGTGACGCTTGTTGTAAATGTCAAGCTCACTTACACCCCAGAGTCTTGCAATGAATTTATCGGAGAAGCCCATCACCTTCGCGGCCTTCAGAATCTCCTCGCTTCCCTTGTTCTCCTTCAGGGTCTTTTCCATATCGATGATACGCTTGAAGGACTCGAGGAAGAGCTCGGTAATCTTCGTGATCTCGTGGAGCTGCTCGATCGACATTCCGCGGCGCAGAAGCTCGCAGACTGCATAAACACTGTCATCGTGGAATGCCTTCGTGAGGTAATCAACGAGTGCGTCGTCCGTCCACGAATCAAACTTCGCGAGGTGGAAGTGACAAACACCGATCTCAAGCGAGCGGACCGACTTCAGCATACATTCGTCAAGGGTCGCACCGATGCCCATAACCTCACCGGTCGCCTTCATCTGCGTACCGAGTACGTTTGCGGCATTTGTAAATTTATCAAACGGGAAGCGCGGGAACTTTGCAACGATGTAGTCGAGTCTCGGCTCGATCGCGGCGGTACCACCCGCAACGGGAATATCCTCAAGCGCCATACCGACAGCGATCTTTGCAGTCACGCGCGCGATCGGATAGCCCGATGCCTTCGACGCAAGCGCCGAGGAGCGCGAAACGCGGGGGTTGACCTCGATGAGGTAGTACTCACTCGAATCGGGATTCAAAGCAAACTGTACGTTACAGCCACCCTCGATCTTGAGCTCGCGGATGATCTTGATCGCACTGTCATTCAGCATCTTGAGATCGTGATCGGAAAGCGAGAGGATCGGCGCGACAACGATCGAGTCGCCGGTGTGAACCCCGACGGGGTCGACGTTTTCCATACCGCAGATCGTGATGGCGTGGTCGTTCGAGTCACGCATGACTTCGAATTCGATCTCCTTATAGCCCTTGACGCTCTTCTCGATCAGGACCTGATGCACGGGAGAGAGCTTAAAGGCATTCATACCGACCTCGATGAGCTCCTCCTCACTATACGCAAATCCGCCACCCGTGCCACCGAGGGTGAACGCGGGACGAAGGACAACGGGGTAACCGATGCGGTTTGCCGCTTCCTTTGCTTCTTCAAGATTATAGGTAATCTCCGACGGGATGACGGGCTCGCCGATCGACATACAAAGCTCCTTGAAGAGTTCTCTGTCCTCCGCGCGCTCGATGCTCTCGGAGCTCGTACCGAGCAGCTCAACGCCGCATTCCTTCAGCACGCCCTTTTTCTCAAGCTGCATCGCAAGGTTGAGGCCGGTCTGACCGCCGATACCGGGAACGATCGCGTCGGGACGCTCGTACCGCAGGATCTTCGCAATATATTCAAGCGTCAAGGGCTCCATATAGACCTTGTCCGCGATTGTCGTGTCGGTCATGATCGTCGCAGGATTAGAGTTGACAAGGACGACCTCATAGCCCTCCTCCTTCAGCGCAAGGCAGGCCTGCGTGCCCGCATAGTCAAATTCCGCCGCCTGACCGATGACGATCGGTCCCGAGCCGATGATCAGAATTTTTTTCAGATCTGTTCTTTTTGCCATTGTTCTGTACCTCCGAAAGCAACTTCTATATATGAATCTTTTCCTGTTTTATTACTTTTTATATACGATCCTTCCGTTCTGCACGGTCAGATGATTGACACCAAAGAATTGCATACCCGTGAACGGCGTCGCTCTTCCCTTCGTCGCAAATTCATCGGGATCGACCGTGAACTCCCGCGAAAGCTCCCAGACCGAAAACTCGGTGCCCATCGGAATGCCGAAGCGCTCACGCGGCTTTATCGCCATCACCTCAACAAGCCTTTCGAGCGAGATGATCCCCGTTTTTACGAAATGCGTATACATCGCAGGGAATGCCGTTTCGAGTCCGACAACGCCGAACGCACTGCCCATAAGCCCCTTCCCCTTCTCCTCGGCGGAGTGGGGGGCGTGGTCGGTCGCGATCATATCGATCGTGCCGTCGAGCAGTCCCTCGATCAGCGCAGCCTTATCCTCCGCGCTCCGAAGCGGCGGGTTCATTTTGAAGCGGCCGTCCTCTCTGAGATCGCTGTCATCCAGGATGAGGTAATGCGGCGCGGTCTCACACGTTACGTCCACACCGTCCGCCTTCGCGCGTCTGATGAGATCAACGCTTTCCTTCGTCGAGATATGACAGACGTGGTATTTTACTCCGGTCTCCTTCGCAAGTCGCAGGTCTCGTGCGATTTGCTCGTATTCACTCGCAGAGCAGATACCCCTGTGTCCGTGTGCCTTCGCATATGCACCGTCGTGAATATATCCGCCGCGAAGCAGATCGTTGACCTCGCAATGTGCAACGATCATCTTGCCGAGCGCCCTTGCCTTCTGCATCGCCTCACGCATCATCCCGTCATTCTGCACGCCTCTGCCGTCATCCGAAAAGGCGATGACCTTATCCGAGATTCCCTCGAGATCGGCAAGCACCTCGCCCTTCTCTCCGACCGTGATCGCGCCGTACGGATAGACCGATACCGACGCGCCCCTCTCGATTAGATCGAGCTGTGCCTGCAGATTTTCCACACTGTCGGGGACGGGATTCAGGTTTGCCATCGTGCAGACCGCTGTGTAGCCCCCACGTGCCGCCGAAGCGGATCCTGTTTCCATCGTTTCCTTATAAAAAAATCCCGGCTCTCTGAAGTGCACGTGCACGTCACAGAAACTGGGAATTAAAACAAACTCACCCGAATCGGGAAAAGCGACAGCATCGCCCGCAACCTTAGCTGCAGACTTCATATCAAAAGAAGAAAGAAGATCGGTCTTGAAATTCCTAATATCCATCGTCTGAATCATTGCCGTTCCTCCGTTTTTTCTTATGCGGTTTGCTGTGAAATGCCCGTAGCCGGGCATACGCTCACAGATCACTTTATTATATCACAGTTCGCCCTTCTCGTCAATAGATATTTTGCCGAAAGAAGAGGAATTTTCTCACAAAATTTTGTCGCGCTCCGTACGTCTTATTATTTTCCGTATGCCGCAACGCTATGCAGTACGCCGAAGAGCAGATAGATCGCAAGCATCGACGAGCCGCCGTAGCTGATGAAAGGAAGCGTAATGCCGACGACGGGAAGCTGTGCAAGACACATCCCGACGTTTTCGATCGACTGCACGATCACCATCGCCGCAACACCCACAGCGATCAACCGTCCCATATCATCCTTCAGCCTTACCGCAAGATACAGAATGCGGGAAACAAGCACGCCAAGCGCAAGGATCACGAGTGCCCCACCAACGAAGCCGAATTTCTCGCATACCGTTGCAAACATAAAGTCGGTATGCGACGCGGGCAGGATCTCATAGACCTCTCCGCCGCGAAAGCCCCGACCGAGCCAGCCGCCGTTCAGGATCGCATCGCGCGACAAAAGGGGCTGCATTCCCTTCCCGAGCGGATCGAGGCTCGGGTTAAAGCCTACAAGGATGCGCTCCTGCTGATAATCCCCGAGGAAATCCCACAGAAACGGAAAAAGTGCCACGAGGATCGCCGCAAGACCGAGATCGTAGAAAAGACTCATTCCCGCCGCAAAGAGCATAAAGAGAATGATCGCAACGTAAACGAGCGCGACACCGAGGTCCCCCGACAGAAGGATCGTGCCAACGATCGCACCCGCGTGAAGTGCGAGCCCGAGGAGATATTTTGGGTGATTGATGTACCGTCCCACCATCGACAGATGCTTCGCGAAGGTGCAGATAAAGGTCATTTTGATGAACTCCGACGGCTGTACCGTGATCTCGGTGCTACCGATCGACAGAATGGTAAGCCAGCTCTGGTTACCGCCCTGCGTTTTTCCGAAAAGCGCGGTCACGAGGAGCAAAGCCACCGAAAAAACGAGGAAAAAGATCCAGTACCGATTCACAATAAATCGGTAGTCCAGATGCGATATCACCGTCATCAGGATAAATCCGAGCACGGTCATAGAGACCTGCATCACGAGACGGCTCCTTCCAAACACGTCGATCGAGCCGTAAAGGATCACGATGCTGTACAGATTGAGAAAAAGGGTACACAGAAGAAGGATCGGATCGAGCTTACCGAAAACGAGCCTCAGAATATGCACGAGCCCCCCACCCGATCGGCGTCCGTGGGAGGTCACCATCGACAAATATGTATTTTTTGCCATACGTACCTCCCTTTCAGCGCCTTTTAAGAAAAAGCACTTATGTTCGCTTCGCTCATAAGTGCTTTTGTTTTGTACCGCAAGGAGTCTCCCGTCGGTACCGTAATGATCAATACTGTCTGCCCCAGACGACCATATGCTTCGCGGGCTTTCCGCAGCATACGCAGGTGTCGGAGAGATGATCCTCCGTAAAGGGGATGCAACGGGACTTGACGCCGCCCGTTTCGTCCTTCAGCTTGTCCTCGCAAGCCGAGTCTCCGCACCACATTGCCTTGATGAAGCCGGGCTTATTCTCTGCAGCGTCGAGAAATTCCTCATAACTTCTTGCCTCACTCGTCTTCTCCGCGAGGTTCTTTCTCGCACGCTCGACGAGCTCGTTATGAACGAATGCAAGCATCTTCTCGACCTCGTTTTCGACGCTGTCGAGATCAACGAAATTCTTATCACGCGAAACGCGGCTGACGAGCACGCAGTGTCCCTCCTCGATGTCGCGGGGACCGATCTCGAGACGGACGGGCACACCCTTCATCTCGTACTGGCTGTACTTCCAGCCCGTGCTGTTGTCGCTGTCGTCGAGCTTCACGCGGAAGCCTGCCTTTTCGAGTCTGTCCTTCAGCTCGTTCGCCTTTTCAAGGACACCCTCCTTATGCTGTGCAACGGGAATGATGACGACCTGGATCGGCGCAACGACAGGGGGAAGGATCAGGCCATTATCGTCGCCGTGCGTCATAATGATCGCACCGATCATTCGGGTCGAAACGCCCCACGAGGTCTGATGCGGATAACGAACCGTATTATCTCTGCCCGTGAAGGTGATATCAAACGCCTTCGCGAAGCCGTCGCCAAAGTAATGCGAGGTGCCGCCCTGAAGCGCAACGCCATTGTGCATCATCGGCTCGATCGTGTAGGTCGCCTCTGCGCCCGCAAACTTCTCCTTCTCGGTCTTCTGACCCGTGATTGCGGGGATCGCGAGTGCATTCAGATAGAACTCCTCGTAGACACGGAGCATACGGAGGGTCTCCTCCTCTGCCTCTTCCTTCGTCTCGTGCATCGTATGACCCTCCTGCCAAAGGAACTCCGAGGTGCGGAGGAAGGGACGGGTGGTCTTTTCCCAGCGGACGACGTTCACCCACTGATTATACAGCTTCGGAAGATCGCGGTAGGACTGAATGATGTTCTTGAAGTGATCGCAGAAAAGCGTCTCCGACGTAGGACGGATCGCAAGTCTTTCCGAAAGCTTATTGCTTCCGCCGATCGTGACCCACGCGCACTCGGGCGCGAAGCCCTCGACGTGATCCTTCTCTCTTTGCAGAAGGCTCTCGGGAATAAACATCGGCATATATACATTTTCGTGACCGAGCGCCTTGAAGCGACGGTCAAGCTCTCTCTGAATGTTCTCCCAGATCGCATAGCCGTAGGGTCTGATGATCATACAACCCTTCACACCCGAGTAATCCACGAGCTCGGCCTTTTTCACGACGTCAGTATACCACTGCGCAAAATCCACGTCCATCGACGTGATCTGTTCGACCATTTTCTTGTCTTTTGCCATTTTTCTGTCCAAAACCTTTCCGTGTCTTGTCCGTATTTCCTTCAGAAATCGGTGCACAATAATTCGTAAAGCATTCGCTTCTCTATATCATTACTATTATAATCAAAACCCCACCGCTTGTCAAGAGGAGGCATCCACATTTTTGCAAAAGCCGATCATTTTTACGCACAGAGCCCCCTTCATTAGGGCAAACGATCACGTATGTCTCTACGGTCTCCCGATCTTCTGCGGCAGCCTCGACACCTGCCGAAAAAAGCTCCGGGATGCGCTCGCAGAAAAGCGCGACACACCCTATCTTGTATTTACCCCCAACCTTGAAATGCTTTCGGGCGCAAAGCACTCCCCCGCGCTCCACACTCTCCTTGGCGAGGCGGACCTTCTCCTCCCCGACGGGATCGGCGTGCAGCTTCTGTCGCGCTTTCGCGTAAAAAAGCGCATTGCAGGCATCGATGCGGGGGAATTTCTCCTCACACTCGCAGAAGAGAACGGATACCGCGTCTATCTGCTCGGCGGCAAGCATAGGGTAGCAAAAGCCGCCGCCGACAGACTTACCGAACGCTTCCCTGCTCTATCCATCGTCGGCGTGCATCACGGATACTTCAAAGAGACCGAGGAAAGCTCGGTCATAGATAAGATCCGCGCCGCCGCCCCCGATTTTCTTTTTGTCTGTATGGGATTCCCTCGGCAAGAAGAATTTCTCGTGCGAAATCATAATGTCCTTCCATCCGTCCGTATGGCGCTCGGGCTCGGCGGTGCACTCGACGTATGGTCGGGAAATATCCGCCGCGCACCCTTGTGGATGCAAAAATGCGGTCTCGAATGGCTCTATCGGTTACTGAAGCAGCCGTCTCGGCTTCCGCGACTCCTTCGCAGTATTCGCGACACGATCCGGTGACAACTGACAAACACAGATATAAAGAAAAAGGGGCTGTCGCATTCAAACAGCCCCCAAAACCCGCGATCAGTCGAAGGTAACCTCGACCAGCTTCGAATTATAGAATTTTTCGTGCAGCTGGGAGATAATGACCATCATCTTCTTGCCGCCCTCCTTGTTGAGAAGCTCGTGTACAAAACCTCCATACAGTACGTTTCCGCCCGTAGGATTATCCTCCTGCAGCATCGGCTCGTCGATCGAGATCAGCATCTCGGGCTCGGAATAGACACCGTAGGGCGTATCCGAAACCGCATACATTACCCCGACCTTAACCCGATAGAAGGTCAGGACCCACTTCTGAAGGTACGCGTTGTAGTGTACCGACATATTCGAGCACGGGCCCTTCACGATATCGCACTCGGGCTCTCGCTCGTGAACGATGCGAAGCCCATCCTGTCCCTTGACCCATACGGGTTCACCGTTCTCAAATCCGGTCAGATACTCATACTCCGCAAAGATTTCAAACCTGTCTCTCCTGACACGTCCGACCTTGATACCGGGTTGACGCCCTCCGCGGCGGCCGTAAATATAGATATATCCATCCTTGCCATCGATTGCACACGTTTGTGCAAAGCCCGGTCCCACGTGCGTCGAAAGATCGAGATCAAAGCCGCTCGGCTTCATATTCATATCCTCGGTTGCAAGACGCTTGATCAGATCTGCGTACTCCCCTTGGTCGGACTCGACCCACGTAAGATCATACACGCGCTCAAAGCTGTCACCGCCATCGGTGGACTTAATGACACCCATATAGTTGACTCTCCAGCTGCGCCCGAAGCCCGTATCCATGGAATCCCAATCGCGGATCGACTCATAGAACACGTATAGCGCACCGTCGATCTCTACGCCGCCCTGCGCGATCTTGGTGTTTTCAAAATGCTTGAAGCTTCGCGTGTGGTACGAATCAATGAGTCCGCGCGCATTGCCGTCCTTGTCCGATAGGAAGCCCGCCCATTTGAAGCCGTTTGAAACGTCAAAATCGGTGATGTAGCCCGCGATCGTTCCGCGCCAATTGCGCGTAAAGCCATAATGAATGTCGCCGCAAAACTTATTATCCACAATCTTCTTTTCATCACTTTTCTCGGGGCTGAATGTGTCTCCGAACAGGAAATACATCCTCTGCTGACTCGGGCTGTATACGGGATGACCGAGGTCGGTTCCCCATACGTCCCACTGGTGCGTGTGACCGTAGCCGGTAATATCATCGACCATACGAAGTGAGCTGACAGAATGCTTTTTCATAATTTGATTTTCTCCCTTCAAATTTAAGAATATGCGGTTTTCAGCATACCCGCGCAGAGAAATGCCGTACCCGAGATGCTTTCGTGTCTTCAGTATAGCAGAACTTTCGGGGGTCGTCAAGCGGCTCGATATCTACTATTCCTTTACCTCGCCGTTTCTCGTCTCATAGCGGGACGCTCTCACAAAAGCAAAAAAGGATCGACTCACATAGAGCCGATCCCTTTTTACAGATTTCTTCATTCACTCGAAGGTGACCTCGATCAATACGGAATTATAATATTCCGGATTCCATTGGGAAATGACGACCATCGTCCGCCTGCCGCCCTCTAAGTTGAGAAGCTCGTGCGTAAAGCCACCGTAAAGCACGTTGCCACCCTCGGAATTCGGTACAACGATCCTCGGGTCGTTGATCGACAGCATAACACGAGGCTCGGAATAACCCCCGTAGGGTGTTTCTGCCAGCGCATACATAATACCGACGCCGACGCGGTAAAAGACGATCATCCATCTTTGAAGATATGCGTTGTAGTGCACCGATGTATTTGAGCAGGGACTCTTTATGATATCGCATTCGGGCTCGCGCTCGTGAACGATGCGAAGCCCCTCCTGTCCCTTGACCCATACGGGCTCTCCCGCTTCATATCCGGTCAGATACTCATACTCGGAAAAGGACTCGATCTTGTGTCGCTTCACGCGCCCGACCTTGATGCCGGTATGGCGTCCGCCACGGCGACCGTAGATATAGACATAGCCATCCTTACCGTCGACCGCACAGATCTGCGCAAAGCCCGGGGCAACGTGCGCCGTGAGATCAAGGCGATAGCCGCTCGGTCTGAGATCCACGTCCTGCCCGGCAAGCTCCTTGATCGTTGCAGCATACTCTCCCCGATCGGTCTCAACCCAAGAAAGGTCGTGAACGCGTTCAAAGGTCTCCCCGCCGTCGGTGGATTTGACAACGCCTGCATAGTTAACTCTCCAGCTTCGCTGGAAGCCCGTACTCATAGGATCCCAGTCTCTTACCGACTCGTAGAAGATATATAACGCACCGTCAATCTCAATGCCCCCCTGCGAAACCTTGGATCTTTCGTATTTTTCCTGAGTGTTGCGGCGATTCGTTGGGATCAATAAGCGTACAGAGCCGTCCTCCTGATCAAGAAAGCCTGCCCATTTAATGCCGTTTGAAAGATTGAAATCGGTGATGTAGCCCGCGATCGTTCCTCTGCGTCTCGTTCTTGCATCTATTTGGTCCGATACCTTTTCCCCCTCGAATTGCGAGCCGCTCTTTCCGAAATTATACGCATCTCCAAACAGGAAATACATCCTTTTTCGCATCGGGCTGTAAACGGGAATTCCGAGATCGGTCCCCCATACGCCCCATCGCTCGGTGCGACCGTATCCGATGAGGTCCTCCACCACGCGGACAGACTGCACGCGACAGCCGCTCTGCTCCTCCCCGCCTTCCCTGCTCTCTGAAGAGGCTGCTTGGTTTTTCTGCGCGTTCATCAGCTCGGAAATACTGACACCGAGTGCCTTTGAAAGCGGCAAAAGCGTGCCGACGTCAGGAAAGCCGAGCCCTCTTTCCCAGCGGCTGACCGCCTTATCGGTCACCCGAAGAAGCCTCGCGAGCTGTGCCTGTGTCATATTATGCTCTTTCCGAAGCTCGGCGATAAACGAACCGAATCGGTTTGCATCCATAGGACATTCTCCTTTGCAAGTGAACTTTGCAATTTCAGTATAGCAGAGTTTTGTCGGATTGTCAAGAAACGCAGTTTTCTTTTTTCGTTTTGAAGGTCGACTTATCGTTTACCCTTCGGACAAAGAGCATCACGCCTCCCGCACCACTTCCGTTACGGCGTTTTTCACCTTTCGTGCGGTATCTCCCGCCGTCATCGGGATCGTGCCGTTTTCTGCTTCGGCAAGCTCTCCCGCACGCCCGTTCAGATACGCCGCAGACGCCACAGCAGAAAGCGGATCCGATACGTATCCGAGAAGCGCCGCAAGGATCCCCGAAAGCACGTCTCCGCTTCCCGCCGTTGCCATTCCCGCGCATCCGCGGTCGACGAGGATCACCTCTTCCCCATCGGTCACGACCGTCGTGCTTCCCTTCAGGAGGACGATCGCTCCCGTTTCGCGGGCGTAACCCCTTGCGCGCCCGATCGGATCGTTCAGCACCTCATCAACCGTCAGCCCGGCAAGACGGGCAAATTCGAGCGGATGCGGTGTAAGAACGACGGTCGCGGCGCTTTCACACAGAAGCTGTCGCGGCAATTTTGCAAGGGCATTCAGACCGTCCGCATCGAGAACGAGCCTTCCCGTATATTGCGTCAGCAGATACGATACCGCCCGCTCGGCTTCGTCGGAAAGACCGATTCCCATTCCAAATGCAACTACCTTCACGCGCCGCGTGAGACGGTCGAATTCGTCCGAGTCAAATTTGAAAAATCCGTTCTCCTCCGAAAGCGGAAAAAAGGTGCTTTCAAGGATCGCGGGCAGGATCACGTGCGAAAGGCTTTTCGGTGCGGCAACCGTCGTCACCCCCGCACCCGATCGCATTGCCGATTCGGCAAGGGAGGAGAGGCGGATCGCTCCGCTGTAATATTCCGAGCCGCCGACGAGCGCGACATATCCGTAGGTAGATTTATTGGAATCGTTTTTTCGCACACCGAGCGCCGCCTTTACGTCGGATGCCTCATAAAGTCCGTACGGCTTTTCGATCGGGAGAATGCCGATATCACAGTTCACAAGCCTCTTGATATAATCCTTCGCGGAACCGAGAAAATGCCCCGATTTACAACCTCCGATCGAAACGGTCAGGTCTGACCGCACCGCGACCGCGCATCTGCCGTTATCTCCATTCATACCGCTGTTGATATCGACCGAGACAACGTACGCGCCCATTTCGCCCGCCTTGTTGATCGCCTCGATCACAGAACGTGCGAGTCCCTCTGCGTCTCCGCGAAAGCCCGTACCGAAAATACAGTCAACGACCGTACGGTAGCCCGAGAAATCGGTATCCGCTCCGCACGTCACGCGAGGGATGCCCCTCTCCGTACAAAGATCCGAGTAGTAGCGACCATCCTCCGAAAAACGGTCGGACAGCGAAAAGAGGGCGCAAGATACCCCTCGCTCGTGAAGAAGGGTTGCAAGAACGTACCCGTCTCCACCGTTGTTTCCGCTTCCGCAAACGATCGCAACGGGCTCTTTCCACGAAACGCTTTCAAGGATGCCGACACCCGCGCGGTACATCAGCTCCCGACCGGGAACACCGCCCGCGATCGTATGGGCATCGCTCTCCCGCATATTTTTCACCGACAGCACTTCTATCATCTCGTTACTCCTTCCGTCTGATGCTTTTATTATACCGCGAAACGCGCACGCTGTCAATCGGGCAATTTTATAGATTTGTTCTCTAAAGGCTTCGGTTCAAATTCCTCCGAGAATATTTGACTCGGAGCAACGTGAAAGCTTTCACAGATGTAAATAACAATCAAATAACTTGCTCGGGGCGGGAGAATGCCATTTTCCATTTTTGTGAGTGAAGCTACGCCGATATGAAGAATTTTTGCCATCTCTTTTTTCGAAAGGCCATAAGCCATCCGAAGCTTTTTGACGTTAAGACAAAATATTCTCTTCTCGTTTTGTGTTTTTGGGTTCATATATAATTACCTCCAACCTTCATATGCGAATAATATTGTACACGAGGATCACTGAAATGTCTACAAACAAAGTGTTATCAGAACAGTTTTTTTTACCCGCATAGCGCATTTTTTTGCACAAAATGTGTCAAACTCAATGCCTCCCTCCCCGAGGGAGCCTTTCGCTACTGTAGCTTTCGCTACTGTAGCTTTCGCTACAAAAAAGGAACTGAGCAGTCCACTCAGTCCCTTTATGTTCATTTCGCATCAAACCGCCGTCCGATCTCCTCGGGGCGGTTTTGTCCGCCGCTCTGCTCGATGACCTTCTCCGAAAAGCGTGTCGCTTCGTCGGGCTTCAACGCAAAGAGCAGCGTTACGTTGTCCGCAAACACCGTGTCATCGATGATCGCACCCGTGTTCGCAAGCTGTGCCGCATACCGTTGGTATTCGCCGTACGAGCAAACGAGCCGCATTTCGATGTACTCCTCGTACGTCACGATCTCGGCGCTGTCGAGCGCGATCGACGCCGCGTGCGCATACGCGCGGGTCAGCCCACCCGCACCGAGCAGAATGCCGCCGAAATACCGCGTCACAACAACGCAAACATCCTCCGCACCCGATTTGCGGATCGTCTCGAGGATCGGCATTCCTGCAGTTCCCTGCGGCTCGCCGTCATCCGAGTACCGCGCAGTCATCCCGCCGGCAAGCAGATACGCCGAGCAGTTGTGCCGCGCGTCGGGATGCTTCTTCTTGATCGACTTGATGAAATCCGTCGCATCCTCCGCAGTCGTCACACGCCTTGCGTACCCGATAAAGGTCGAGCGCTTTTCCTCAAATTCGGCTTCTCCATCGTGCTTTACCGTCGTATAACGCTTGCTTTCCTCGCTCATTCCTCCCACGCCTCCTTTTCCTCGGGCAGGTCGTCCACAGCATACCGCTTCATCTGTCCGCGCGCCTTTGCGTCTGCCATCGCGACGACCGTGATCGCATCCGCGCCGTAATCGACCGTCTCCACCGAGGCGATCGCATAGAGTCTGCTGAGTGCCCCCGCGTCGCTGTTCGGGATCTTGTAGGTCACGCGGCGCTTGCCCGAAAGAACGATCGCCTCGATCGCATCGACCAGCTGCTCGACGCCCTGTCCCGTTTTCGCGGAGAGATATACCGTTCGGCTTTCGTCGCCGCTCTTCACCGAGCGATGCACGACAACACCGCGGTCACATTTGTTGAACGCATAGATCGTCGGCTTATCCGAGGCGCCGAGATCGCGGAGAAGCTCCTCGGTCACAGTAAGCTGTGCCGCTGCCTCGGGGTCGGAGGCGTCTACGAGGATCAGAAGCACGTCGGCATAAACTGCCTCGTCGAGCGTCGATCTGAACGCATTGACAAGATGGTGCGGAAGCTTACGGATAAAGCCGACGGTATCGGTGAGCAGGATCTCCTCTCCGCAGGGGAGCTTATACTTTCTCGTGGTCGGGTCAAGCGTCGCAAAAAGCTTATCCTGCGCGAGAATGCCCGCATCGGTGAGATAATTCAGAAGCGTGGACTTCCCCGCATTGGTATAGCCGACGATCGCAACCTTCAGACACCCGCTCCGATCGCGCGCCGCGCGCATCGTTTTGCGGTTCTTTTCCATCGCGCGGAGTTCCTCCTCGAGGGCATAGATGCGCCTCTGCATATGACGGCGATCGGATTCGAGCTTCGTTTCACCGGGCCCTCTCGTGCCGATACCGCCACCGAGTCTCGACATTTCGCTTCCGTGTCCCGAAAGACGCGGCGCGGTATATTTGAGCTGTGCAAGCTCGACCTGGAGCTTTCCCTCGCCCGTAACGGCATGGAGCGCAAAGATATCAAGGATCAGCATCGAGCGGTCGATAACGCGCACAGGCATCTGCTCGCTCGACAAGGCATCCTCAAGATTACGGATCTGTGAGGGAGAAAGATCGGTATCGAACACAACGAGCGAGATCTCGTTCATATGGCACATAGCAGCGAGCTCTGCGACCTTACCGCTTCCGAGCAAAAACCTCGGGTCGGGCGTCGCCTTGTTCTGCACAAGTCGGAAGATCACCTCCGCGCCTGCGGTATCAAGCAGTCGCGCAAGCTCGTCGAGGCTCTTTTCGGTCTCGACCTCGTCCGCGTCGTAGCCGCTGATCCCAACCGTCGCCGCGCGAACGAGTCCCTCCTCGTCTATATCTCTGTGCGCTGTAAAGATTCTGTTTTCCATATACCGTGACCTCCCTTTCTGCTTATAATCATATGATTCCCCAAAAACCAAAAAGACAAGCGGTCCTTCTCGCCGTGCATACGCAACGATACAAGAAAAACCGCTCGCCTTTATGAGAGCTGATGCCCGATCTGTCAAAAAGATTACTTCTGGAAATTAGCCAGTCTCTTCTTGAACTTGTCAACACGTCCGCCTGCATCGACAAACTTCTGCTTGCCGGTGTAGAAGGGGTGACACTTGGAGCAGATTTCAACTCTGATTTCGCCGCACTTCGTCGACTTGGTGACGACAGTTTCGCCGCAAGCGCAGCGAATTACGGTTTCCTCGTACTGCGGATGGAGTCCTTCCTTCATATTTATGACCATTCCTTTCTCGGTTACATCGGTGTTTCGTGGCGTTGTACACAAAACGAGCACCTTCTACGGATATTTTCACACAAACGATATTATAACACAGTTTTTTCTGAATTGCAAGAGGTTTTTTAAAAAAATTTCAATTTTTTCTCCGCATTTTTTGAAAAGGATCTGCTTTACAGCAACGAAGCACGAAGATCAGCGGGATCCTTCGCGCTGATATAGCTCGGCGGAACGTCGAGAACGGTCTTACAGCCGCACATTCCCTCTCTGTTCATACGGGCAGCAGCACGCGCATACGCAAGAAGCACCGACGAGGTGAACTCGGGGTTCGAGTCGAGCTTCAGGCTATATTCGATGACGTGCCTGTGCTCTCCGTTAAAGCCCGTCTTACCCGTGCGGATCACAAATCCGCCGTGCGGAATGCCGCTGTGATCGCGCTTCAACTCCTCCTCGGAAATGAAATGCACCGTCGTGTCATAGGGCTCAAAATAATTCGGCATCGTCTTGATCTCGCGCTCAATGCGCGCAAGATCCGCACCCTCCTCGGCAACGACGAAGCATTCGCGCGTGTGCTTCTGACGCGCGGAAAGCGTAGGATTCACCCCGCTCCGAACGGCATCAAGCGCCGCTTCAACGGGGATCGTATACTGCTTTGCATCCTTCACACCGTCAATACGGCGAATGGCATCCGAATGCCCCTGGCTGACGCCCTTCCCCCAAAAGGTATAATCCTCTCCGTCACAGAGGATCGCGCCCGCATAAAGACGGTTCAGAGAGAACATACCGGGGTCCCATCCGACCGAGATTACCGCAACCTTGCCCGATTCCCTCGCCGACGCGTCGACTGCCGCAAAATGCTCGGGGATCCTCGCATGGTTATCAAAGCTGTCGACTACATTAAAGTGCCGTGCGAGCGCAGGCGTCTGCTCGGGCAGATCGGTCGCGCTGCCGCCGCAGAGGATCATTACGTCGATCTTCTCCACATATTCTGTGACACGATCTGCGTGCACAACGGGAACACCCTCAGTGCGAAGCGTAACGCTCTTCGGATCGCGGCGCGTAAAGACCGCAACAAGCTCGGTGTCTCTGTTCTGGCGGATCGCGCTTTCAACGCCTCTGCCAAGATTGCCGTAGCCGAAAATACCAATACGAATGGGGCTCATCTGTTTCTACCTCGGTTCTTTGGGAATCACCCGACAGCGGCACACACCGCCTCGGGTCTACGCGGATATTATAACACAGCAACGCTGAAATTTCAACCGTTCGCCGCGAAAATTTTCTTCGGCAATCAATTTTTTCGTCTGTCGCCTTTCATAAGGCAGATGTGCGAACGGAAGACCCTCGTTTCGCTCGGCTGAAGGAAGCCGAATCCCGCCTCCTCGCGCGAGAACGGCGAGTTCGGACTGTTCGCAAGGCTGGTCTGCGGCTCCATACAGATGAATTCGTCCGCATTTGCGTTATAGATCAGGCGGAACGGAAGCTTCTCGTCGTTTTCATATACGACCGAAAGATCTCTGCCGCAGTCGTGCAGCACCATCCGATAGGGCGCCGCCGCACGGTAGTGCTTGCTTGTAGGGCGTCCGAAGGGACAAAACGTCCCCGCAGTCAGCGCCTCTCCGACCTCGTCAAACGCGGGCTTTCTCCCCGTCGGCAAATAGTTCGCCATATTGCGCTCGAATTCCTCCGAAAGATCGGCATAAACACGGATATCCTCGGGACGGCTCGTTTCGGTAAATGCCGCGCGGAAGGTCGTATGGAAGCCCATCAGAAGCGGCATATTGGTTTCCGATCTGTTCGTGACCGTCACGGTCTGGTCAAATCCGTTTTCCGAAAGGCGGTAGGTCCGCGTTACGTCAAAGGCGTGCGGGAAAAGGCCGTACGGTTTCTCCTCGGTCGCAGAGTAACGGGCAACGAGATGCGACTCGGAGCGCTCGACACATTCAAATGCCTCTGCGTGAAGCATTCCGTGCAGGTGACAGCCCGTGTCGGGCTCGTTCACAGGGAAAATGTATTCCCGTCCCTCAAACGTAAATTTCGCTCCTGAAACACGGTTCACGGGAAAAAGGATCGGCATTCCGTACAGAAAGGGATTGTCCACTCCCCTTTCATAATCGGGCTCACGCAGAATGACGGCACCGTAGCGCTCGTTGCGGAGCGAAATGCAGTTTGCACCGAGCGTAAGATTGATCGCGACGGTATAGTCACCGCTCCGAAGCGTTATGATATCCATAGATACCTCCAAAAGAAAGCACTGATTTTCTCCATTATAGCACACAAAAGCTCCGAATGCAAGTCCCAAGCGGCATAATAATTCCGAAAGAACGCCCTCTCCGTTTCGCGGCATCCTCTTTTTTCTCGATAAGAATTGACAATTCGCGACAAAGGTTGTATAATAAATCTATATCTATACTTTACCAGCGTGGAGGAAACCCGTATGAATTTTTTGGAAGAGCGTATCATTCGTGACGGCATCGTAAAGGAAGGAAACGTCCTGAAGGTCGACAGCTTCTTGAACCATCAGATGGACGTTGCACTCCTCGACCAAATGGGCGAGGAATTTCACAGACGCTTTGCAGACCATAAGGTCACAAAGGTCTTAACCATTGAGGCATCGGGCATTGCGATCGCCTGCTCGGTCGCACGCTGCTTCGGCGTGCCCGTGCTGTTTGCGAAAAAATCAAAAAGCGTAAATCTCGACGGCGATATGTATACGGCAGAGGTCGAATCCTTCACACATAAATGCAAGAATCAGGTCATCGTATCGAAGAAATTTCTTTCGAACGACGACCACATACTCATCATCGACGACTTCCTTGCGAACGGCTGCGCACTGCAGGGGCTGATCTCGATCACCGAAAGCGCAGGCGCCGTTGTCGAGGGCATCGGAATCGCCGTTGAAAAGGGCTTTCAGATCGGCGGACGCGTCATCCGCAATCTCGGCTACCACCTCGAATCCCTCGCGATCGTTGATGCAATGGACGCGGCAAACGGAACGGTCACCTTCCGCGCGCAGGATTGATCTCATTTCTGAAGCGTAGCATTATATGAAGCCGGAAAACAACACCGCAAAAAAATATAAAATCGATCATTACTCGGCCCTCCCCGACGCGGCGCGGGAGATCCGCATCGAGGTATTCGTCGAGGAGCAGGGCTTCATCGAGGAGTTTGATGCGACCGACGACGTTTCCACGCACTTCCTTGTCTTTGACGGAGACCGTGCCGTTGCGACCTGCCGCATTTTCCCGTCTGAGAAAAAGGGCTCTTATACGCTCGGCAGATTCGCGGTACGAAAGGAATACCGCGGACAGGGACTCGGTGCTTCTCTTCTTTCTGCCGCCGAGGAATACGTGCGAAAGGTCAACGGAGACCGCCTCGTTCTGCACGCGCAATGTGCCGCACAGGGCTTTTACGAGAAATGCGGTTATACCGCCTACGGAGAGATCGAATACGAGCAGGACTGTCCGCACACACAAATGAAAAAGAGCCTGTGTTAACACAACCACGCACGAAAGGAATCCTTATGAATTTTACAGAAATTGCAGAAAGCCGTCAATCCTGCCGTAGCTACGACCTCGAAAAAGCCGTCGAGCGAGAAAAGCTGGACGCGATCCTCGCGTCAGCACGTCTCGCCCCCTCTGCCTGTAACGGTCAGCCCTATCATATCACGGTCTGCTCGGGAAGTGCCGCACGCGAGGTTGCAAAGGCTGTCCAAGGGATGGGAATGAACAAGTTCGCATCGGACGTCCCGATCTTCCTCGTTCTATCGGAGCAGCCCTACGTCAAAACCGCCGCACTCGGCGCAAAGCTGAAAAGCATCGACTACCGCTCGATCGACATCGGTATTCTCTCGGCATATATCACCGCAGAGGCGACCGCACAGGGGCTCGGCACCTGCATCCTCGGCTGGCTCGACGACAAGCGGATCCGTGAGATCTGCTCGCTCGACGCGCCCGTCCGCCTCGTCATCGCACTCGGTTATCCCAAAGACGGCGACAAGCTCCGCGAAAAGAAGCGCAAGGAGCTTTCAGAGCTCGTACACGAGATCCCGTAATCATACCGTACCCGAAGGAGATCCCCGAATGACCCGAATTATGTTTGTCTGCCACGGCAACATCTGCCGTAGCCCGATGGCGGAATTCATCTTCAAAAAAATGGTTGCCGATAAAGGACTGTCTCACGACTTCGTCATCCGCTCATCCGCAACGAGCGATGAGGAGATTTGGAGAGGGATCGGTAACCCCGTCTACCCGCCCGCCAAGGAGGAGCTTGCGCGTCACGGGATCTCCTGCGGCGGCAAGACCGCCGTTCGGCTCTGCGCGGACGATTACGAAAAATACGATCTTTTTGTCGGTATGGATAGCGCGAATATCCGCAATATGCACCGCATTCTCGCGGGTGATCCCGATCGGAAGATCCGCAAACTGATGGACTATACAGGGCGCGGCGGCGACGTCTGTGACCCGTGGTATTCTCGGAGATTCGACGTCGCATACGCCGACATTTACGCAGGCTGCGCAGGACTGTTCAAGACCCTCACGGGAAAGGACGTCGATCCGTGAAGAACGCCTTAAAGCTCGCCCTTGTCAGATCCCTCCCCGTCCTCGCAGGCTATATCGTCCTCGGCTTCGGCTTCGGCATTCTGTCCGAGCAAAACGGCTACGGCGCTTGGTGGACTCTCGCGATGAGCACGTTCATCTACGCGGGATCGATGCAGTATGTCACGGTCAGCCTGCTCACGTCGGGCGCATCCCTGATCACCGCCGCCCTGACCACCCTTATGGTCAACGCACGCCATCTCTTCTACGGCATCACGATGATCGAGCCGTATAAGGGCGCGAAAAAATTCAAGCCCTACCTGATCTTCGGGCTGACCGACGAGACCTATTCACTCGTCTGCTCGGGCAAGGCGCCCGATGGAGTGAATTTTCACCTCTACTCCTTTTTCGTGTCACTCTTCAATCAATCCTATTGGGTTCTGGGAAGCCTGCTCGGCGCACTCGCAGGCGCGCTCATCCCGATCGACTTCAAGGGCGTTGAGTTCGCTATGACAGCGCTCTTTCTCACTGTCTTCGTTGAGCAGTGGAAAAGCACGAAGAATCACATCCCCGCCATCGTCGGCGTCTTGTGTACAGTGCTTTCGCTCGTCATCTTCGGCAAAGAGCACTTCCTGATCCCCGCAATGATCGCGATCACGCTTTTCCTTTCGCTCGGCAAACGTCTGATCGAGCGGATCGACCGCCGGGAGGATCCGAAATGAATTAAACACACGAAATTCTCCTGATCGCAGTCGTTGCCGCAGTCACCCTCCTTTTGCGCGCCCTCCCCTTTCTCGTTTTCCGGGGAAAGCAAAAAACACCCACCCTCATCGACTATCTCGGAAGGGTTCTTCCCTTCGCCGTGATGGGAATGCTTTGCGTGTACTGCCTGAAGGATGTATCGATCCTGAGCTATCCCTTCGGCCTTCCCGAGCTCATCGCCTCTGCCGTCGTTGTCCTCCTTCATCTGTGGAAGCGCAATACACTCGTGAGCATCCTCTCGGGAACGCTGACGTATATGGCGCTCATCGGCTGGGTGTTTGTCTGAGTGGCTACTGAAATATCAAAAAAGGGGTTGAGTCAAATGCAAAACGCATTTGGGACTCAGCTCCTCGAATTATTTACAGCATACAACAACTGAAATGATCAGTCAAGAGACGGATCGTTATAACCAAAAGCCATGCCTCGTTTAGCTGCTATAAATAACGGCTCGTCTGATGAATATTCTTTTCCCGAAAGGAGGTCAGTCATTCTCTGCGGCTTCGGCAGTGAGGGGATAAAGCTCATATCCAAACGTGGGAAGAACGATACGATACGGTTATCGGCATACACCGTACATTCCTCCGGCGCATAACAATGTACCCCTGCGCCCTCAACGATTCTGCGCAGTAAGCCTACACCCGCATTCAGATCTCCTACGATATAATCTCCCTGCTCGTTCCGTACGGCGATCACACCGTCTTCCCGTTCTCCGATGGGCGTGCATCCGTCCGCCTGCCGGATAACGTACGTCGGGTAAGCTCTTTCCGGAACGTCAATCAGCGTCACACCGTTTGAAGCCTTCGTCTTTCCGCAGTACAGGAGACGTGCATCCGGAGACAGCTCACGGCGCAGCTCCGTGATAAACGAGTCGTCGAGGTATCTCGGCGTCAGGAGCACCGCAAGGCGAGTCCTTGACAGATCGATCTTTCCGACGTCATGCGAGAAGATAACCTCGACAGGCGTTCCCGTCAAGCAAAGATCGCGCAGAAGATTTTCCGTATGCCGCACGACGGATGGATGCGTACACAGAATGCTATACTCGTCAACGATGACCGTGACCTGTGCAACGCTACGGTGTTGCTTCCTTCGCAGTTCGCCCGATGCCTTTACCAAAGCAGACACATGCGCCATAATGCCCGGATCATCATACCAGCCTCCGCCCAGATCCATATACCACATTCCGGAGTTTTGCGTTAAATTTTTGCAAAGCTCCCGCAGCATAACGGTATAGGTTTCCTCCGGGCAGGATGCGTTGCCTAAGTTTTCGCTATAAACGAGGTGTGTACGATTGTCACACTCGTCCACCCACAGCTTCGTTCGGTTGATCGACACGGTAGGTGCCATCACACCACCGGGCTCACCCGGCTTACATCTCCTATAGGATTTGGGAGCTGCAAAGAAATCGAGCTTATCACTTTCAAGCAAACGCTTCCATCCTAAGTGTCCGGAGTAAGCGCATCGCGCCATGTGCAGAATGTAACCGTAAAAAGAGCCTACGGGCTTATCCTCAGTAACCTGCTTTACTACACTTCCGAAATGAATCAGCGCATCCGTAGTGATCTCACTCATATACAGGTCGTAATCAATGCTCCACCGATCCGCGATCTCATCCTTATAAAAATCATCACTGGCTATATGAGATTTTTCACGCAGCTCGGAAGGCGGGACGACTTCTTCGAGGCACCGTTCCCCCCACGCCTCTACCATGGCTTCCTTCGAGCCGTACTTTTGTATTCCCCATTCATAAAAGCGCCTCTGGTTCGTAACACCGTAATCTCCGAATTTGCCGGCGCTTCGCCCCCATAGCATAGATTCTGCAGCACCGCCAAATCCAATATGATATCCGAGAATGCGTTCACCCCAGGGGGAATTTTCCAAATGCTGTACCAACCGACGCAAAGCCTCCCCGGCGTCTTCAAGCCATTTCTTTGACGAGAAGCTCTGCATCGAGATCAGACCCCCGACGTTAGGGCGTGTATCAAAAAAAGCATTTTCTCCCTGTCCGTGCGTGCGATAACCCGCCTTCCTTTCACCTCCAAACCAATCATGCCTCGGAGTTCCGACCAGCGCACGGATCTCCTCTGCATCACGAGGACCTTTTTCATAAACAAATACCTCGGTAGGATTTTCACGGCACCACTCAACAGGAACGTTCAGCTTGATACGCGGAATGAAATATTCGGTCTTCCCGGAGGAAAAGATCGTCTCCAGAACCTTGTCGCACAACGAATAATCATATTGGTCCACACCAACCCAGCCGCCGTGCAGGATGCAGGTGTGTATCTTGACGCCCACATCCGAAAACGCGTCGTGAAAACGAAGCTGACCCTTGAAATTCTTGTTGAACACCAAGGGCTCTCCATTGTCATCCAAAATAGGAGGATCGTAGCAAAATCCCAGCCTTGACCAAAAAACAGTATTATCGCGTAAGATCTTTAATGCTTGTAATTTGTCCATACCAAACACCCCTTCCTGTGATCGAAAGCAACCGCTCCGCTTAAATCTCGCAGCCCTGTCGCGCCGCTCTAATCCTTTACAAGTGGATGGTTTTATTATAACTCTGCCGAAAGCAAAAATAAATAGCGAAAAGTGCATTTTGTATTGCAATTTTGGCATTTTTCGCCATAATGGGAATGCTCTGCGTTTACTGTCTGAAGGACGTATCGGTCACCGGCTATCCCTTCGGACTTCCCGAAATCATCGCATCTGCCGTCGTTGTCCTCCTTCATCTGTGGAAGCGCAATACTCTCGTGAGCATCCTCTCGGGAACGCTGACATATATGGCGCTCGTCGAATGGGTGTTTGTCTGAACGATTCGTTCACGTCTCCACGGCGGCGCAATATAACCCGTTCCGCTACAGAAGCTACTATTTCGAGCTCGACGTCGGGTTCTATTGAAGGTTACAACTATATGATGAAAAGAGCGTAAAGATCTATACGAGAAAAGCGAACCCGCAGAAGACCAATAAAAAAGCAAAGCAGAAAAAGCAAAGAAAAAAGAGGAGAACAGCAATTATTATTTATGTAGCAATCGTATTGTTTTCCATCCCTATATACATTGTGCTTTTGAATCTTGTTTCGGCAACCGAACTGTATTCAGACAAAAATACAATATCGATAGTTGGAACCGTTACGAATATTGATGAATATCGAGAGCCTACAGGATATAAGTCACGACATTTTACAAGAGTACATATCGAGTTGGACAATGCGCGATCACGGTTTTCGACCCACCCAGTCAATTGCTCATTGAAAGGAGCATTTTATACCCCCCTCATCCCTCTCCCAAGCCACAAGAACCTCAAAAGTCAAAAGCGCAACGGCAAAAAATATTTTTCAAAAACCAAAAATATTTTTCAAAACCCCTTGACTTTACCTCGAATGTGTGCTATAATACTGTACTGTTCGGGGATGACCCGTACATCTGGGTGTGGCGCAGCTGGTAGCGCGCTACCTTGGGGTGGTAGAGGCCGCAAGTTCAAGTCTTGTCACTCAGACCAGTTCGGAGGTTCATAACGAACCTCCGAATTTTCTTTATTTTACGGGCTTTTTCGGGCTTTTTTGCTGTTTACAGCGGTTTACACCGCCTCGAAATCGTCCGCTATTTTTTTGCCAAAAATCGGCTCAAAATCGGCTACGACCACATGTTTGACCACATTTGTCACGAAAAAGCTATATGCCATAAGGCTTTTCGGCACTTTTCGATTTTAATTTTATGCAAAATGACGGCGGTTCTCTGCTTTGAGAACCGCCGTTTAAGTTTTTCGGTTGGCTTTTTCTTTGTTTACTGCAGGGTAATTTCGGTATTATATTTGAGATATAAGCTTTGCTTTAATTTCCGAAAATTCTTCATCAGTAATAATGCCATCATCAAGCATTTGCTTAGCTTTCTGTATACTTGCTAAAATTTCTTCCCGAGAAACATCCCCCGAAGATTCACTTTCTGTTTCTTGGTTACAAACTTCTGATATATCCTCAAAATCAGCTTCAAAATCTGCCATCGTATAATCAAAATGTGCTTTATCTAATGTTTTGGCAAGTCTATTTCCCATAGGAAGCATCGAAGCTAAAGTTATACCTCCAGAAACAACACCGCCAACAACAGGGATAACTTTTGACACCCCTTTAGCAAATGTGCTCTTTGTAACAGAAACTCCAAAGAATTTCAGAATCGCCTTTATGACTGGATAATAGAATGTTTTGGTAAGTGCTTTTTGAGGAAGTTTCTTTAATGCTTGTTTGGCCAACGCTGAAGACATAACTCTCACTGTTTGTGCCGCTCCTGATGCGCCTAACATAACACCACAGTATAATATCAATTGATTTGTCACTTTATCTGAATCGGGTGTCCCTTCGCACCATATATCAGCTTCACCATATAAGTACACCAACTCCTGTGCCATGCGCAATGCTACACCATAAAATTGTATTATGTCAGCAGGAATCGTAGCTGCCATTGCCCATCCACCTGGAATTCCAGCTACAAAAGAGGCACTTGTAGAAAAAGCGGTTCTTTCTTTAATGATTCTACTTGCCTTTTTCTTAAGTTCTTCCCTTGTACAGCCTGCTTCAACGGGTCCTACTTCGATGATAAGATCAATTTTTTCTTTTGACAAATCCTTAAATTGTTCTCTTAAAAATGCTTCGCGCGTTACCTTAACTCCAGGCACTTGAATTGCTGTGCTGATAATGCTTGTTAAATCAACACTTTTCTCTTTTTTGGGTTCTTTCTTTTCTTCGCTCATGGTTTTAACCTCCATTAGTATTTCATAAAAGACTTTGTAATTTTCGCGAAATCAACACTCCACCGCGACCTTAATAACTCCATCGCGTTTATTTTCAAACAGCTCATACGCCTCGTCGATTTTTGCAAGCGGATAGGTATGCGTGATCAGCGGCTCGGTATCGAGCTTGCCATCGGCAATGAGTTTCAACGTTTCCTCGCAGTCGCAGCCGTCAACGCCGCCGGTCTTGAAGGTCAGATTCTTGCCGTACATATCGGGCAGAGGCAAAGTCTGCGCCTTGTCGTAAAGTGCCACCACCGTGACGACGGCATTCGGGCGCGCGCACTGCCAAGCAAGCTCGAAGGTATTCTTTGCTCCAGCTACCTCGAGTACGACATCTGCGCCACCGTGATCGCTGTTCTTGCGAACGAAATCAAGGCACTTTTCGGGCGCAACCGTCAATACATCGAGAAAATGCTCATTGACAAACTTGATGCGGTTTTCGTCCTTCTCGCACACGATGATGCGCTTGGGATTTTTCAGCATCACGCAAAGGAGCGTGCAAATTCCCGTGGGGCCTGCACCGATGATGAGAACCGTATCGTCCTCGGTGATCTCGGAGATCTTCGCCGCCCAATAACCCGTAGCGAGAACATCGCCCACAAGCAAGGCTTGTCTGTCGGTTACGCTATCGGGAATCTTGTTCAGCCCCTGATCCGCAAACGGCACACGAACATACTCTGCCTGACCGCCATCAATTCGGCATCCGAGTGCCCAACCGCCGTTTTTGTCGGTGCAGTTGTTGACGAAGCCCTTCTTGCAGAAGAAGCACTCGCCGCAGAAGGTTTCCACGTTGACCGTGACTCGATCGCCAGGCTTTACGTGCGTGACAGCCGAGCCGACTTCTTCCACAATGCCGACCATTTCGTGACCGACCGTGATCCCTTCCACCGCTCTCGGCACATTGCCGTGTTTAATATGTAAATCGCTCGAGCAGATGCTCGCCAAGGTCACCTTAACAATGGCATCCCTCTCGTGCTGTATCGTAGGCTTGGGTTTCTCAACCAAGCCGAATTTCCCTTTTGATATGTACGTATAAGTTAACATATTTGCCTCTTTTTGAGTTTTCCCTTTTCTTTGCTTACTGCGTATCAAATTTTGATTTATCTTTCAAAATCATAGTTGCTTGTTAAATAGTCGTGCAAATCATTCCAAAATTCAAGAACAATATTATACTCATTCCAGTTAGAGAATAGCGGTTTAATACCGTTAATCTCTGTCGCTTCATCTAAATCTTCTATATTTTTCAATCTTGCTCTAACACTTTGCTCTACCGCAAGAAACAATTTTCTAGCATCCTGTTCTGCATTGTTGTCACGAATCTTTTTATATGTCTTTGCTTTAACCCAAAACAGCATGCATTCAATTGCATGAGAAGGAATGTGATATTCACCTTCGTGCTCTTCACACACCATATTTCTTACCGTCTTAAAGGCTCTTACCATGTTCAGAAATCGACCATTTGTCGCATCGTTACGCTTACCGAGTTCAGATTGATCCTTTGTCGGATAAAACGCTTCTTCCTCTTCGGTCTCATCGTTCCAAACAGATACATATCCCTGCTCCTGTCTACAAACAATCAAATCTACCTTGAGGCGTTTTTTCTTCGGTAACACAACGATTGATTTAATATGGCGTTCAACATAGTCCTCGCCAAAGCGATTGATCAAAACTGCCTCGACATTATCTTTTTCGTCACACAAATCTACATCACAGTTAAAATCGCAATGGATATCAACATCATCCGAGTCGGCATTTGCACTGTTTTTAGATGCAGAACCGCGTAAAATCAATTGGAGTTGATTCACTCTCATCATCTGATTGTACCTACGATCAGCTAAAAAGGCATTGCGTATTTCGTTATATGTATAGTCGATTTTTTCTCTATCACTAAACCCGTTATCCCACTCGCCTACTGCTTTGCTTAACGGTTTCTTTTCTTTCTTGTCCATTCCACATCCTCAAAATACACCTTAAATGCCGGCAGCAATTGATATGTATTTTCTTCGCTCCTATCTTCAGATTCCTCTATAACTAAGCAACTATTCAAAAGCTTTTTAAGATTCTTGCGTGCATTCTTTGGGGACAAATTAATTGCATTTTGAACATTTGCTTGCAGCGATGTTTGCCATTCTCCATTATACCAAGTTTTCTTCAATGGTTTTATTATCAATAGTTGATGATGTTCAACACAGTTTCTCAACTCGCGCAGCGCATCCAAATTTTCTTTTAAGTGTTCGAAATCGTTATCGAAAACTTCTTTTTGCTTTTCGGAATCTAGCAATAGGAATATTGAATTCAAAACATGCATATCACAGTTTTCTAACAATTCAAATAACGAAATAGTTTCAACATTTCTATCAGTAAAAAGTCTTTTAATCTTTCTCTTTACGATTTGTTCAGGTTTATACTCGACACCAAACAAATCAGAAAGCTCACTCATCCATCTGTCCTTGCTTAATTGAACGTGCTGATCAAAGTATGCATTATTAATAGCAGCTCTCATAGCAATTTCTATAAATGATATAGTTTTATGTAAAGCTCGTCTTAGTTTCACATCATAACGGTAATGCTGAGAAAGCAACTCATAATCGATCTCTTTATCAGTTTTATCCTTTATGGCAAAATACAAAGATGAATAACGTTCAATCCCTTTTAATTTCAAATAATTCTCGCACTTTTCTCTGTCCTCATCTTTTACAATTAAGCCAGGAAAATAAGTTTTTAAAATCTCTTGATTCATTCACTTTCCTTTCCGCGTTTTTGAACAACTGTTCAGAAGATTTCCGAACCTCATTGACTATCCGCAAAAATTGTGATATAATAATGTTGCATTTGATGTGACTGTCCGCTTCTATTGGAGGTGACATCATGAATGCACAAACGGAACTCAAACCATATGATGAAATACGAACAGCAAAAAACGCATACAAGCTGATTGTAGAATCGGGGCGTTCCATTGAGTCTGTAGCCTTGGACATCCAGGCTTCTGACCGCCTGATTTATTATTGGGCAAACGGAGAGCGCTCCCCCAACATCAAGCATTTATATGCTCTTTCACAGCTGTTTCAAGTTCCTATCGAAAGCATCCTCGGTTGAGGGTGCTTTTCGTTTTGAACACCTGTTCATGACGATTTTGACAATCCTGTGTTATAATGAAATCACTACTAACAAGGAGGTTTATATCATGAGCAAAGGAAAAGGTGTATCCGGTAATACTCATTCCCGTAGCCAGCTCAACAACTACGCGAATCAGAACAATCCGAACAATTCTGCCAACAGAGCAAATAACAACAATCGCTCCAACCAGATGAATCCTAACAACAGCGCTTATCACCAAAGCCGAAATGGCAACGGTAAAAATGGCAAATAAGACTCAAGGCGGCTCACTTGACGGCGAGCCGCCTTTTCTTTGTTTACTGCATATCAAAATCTAATGGTCAAAGATCCACTAAGAAATCTCTGAGGTTGTTCTTTGACCATTGTTTTCAACTTATCTCCAAACCTCAGAAGACTCAAGCGATTGAATCGCATAACACATAAGCTTATCGTCAAAATAAACCTTAATACCAATATCCTTTGCCGCAGGAACATCCGGAAGGCCTGTAATAGTAAGAACACCGCCCGGCTTTGTAATATCAACCTGAGCTTCTATTGATTCTTGGTAAACGGTTGTTCTTGCATTAAACCATTTTAACCACACCTTAACCTTGATTGGCTTTAGTGTGTCAAGTCCAATTCTATCCATCATTCTCTCAATATAACGTTTACCGTAATACGTATCAGAGAATGAAATGTTTATTGTGTTTGCATGATATGAACATTCAGTAAGGAAGACACCGTTATTTTCAAATGTATCACGCTTATATGTCTTTATAATGTTCTGATACCTTGCAAATGCAAGTGGATTTTCCTCTCTCAGCAAATTCAAAAGTGTCGTACGCTCAAGGTTGTTTCGACACAAAATATTGCTGATGCAAGACTCTATCGCCATTGATTTCGGATGAACGATTTCTGCATGTCGATACGATTTTGTGGTTTCAAAATTATCAAATGAATTGTCATAAATATAATCAAAATTCAATCTTGAAAACGCTTCAACACCGCTATATACTCTAGCACCGTGTCCTGCTTGAGAGGTTTCCGAAAATTCTACACCTGGAAGAGCTAACAGCTTTTCAAGATCAAACAACAAGAAAATCGGTACCGGAACATTTGCATTTTCATCACCATCATAACGCAATGAGGGGTGCTTGTAACCTTCATTGTAATACTGCGTTGGAGTTAACGGACGGAAATAGAATCGCACCTTAGATACAACATCTGAATTTGTCATATCTATAACCTGACGGCTCGCATTATCATTTTTCATAACTCTCATATTCGCCGCATCTGCGCGACTATATAAGAAGCCCGAGCTGAGAATACTCACAGCATTCGTTACATCCGTATAGTGAAAAGCAAATTTGGGCCACCAAGCAACAGGGCTATGATTTTCAGAGTTATCACGAATGATATCAATATACTCCATATTAGCCCTCCTTAAATCCATGGACTCTACCCAATCCCGAATTAATCTGATATCCTGGAACCATGGAATCAGTTTTCGAATCGTATATTTTGATTTTAGAAAGATATCCCGTTGCATGAAGTAAGCCATAGACAAGCTTCTTCACTTCACTAGCATCTTTTTCAGCAAATACTGAGCTTACACGAACATCATCCCATATCAAGTACAATTGACTTTCTTCTATATCCCATTTTTGATTCGTAGACACAGATGTGATCGCAAGTGCCTGATCCTGATATGTCATTTCAAACTGCTGATTACCAATTTCGAAAGAATACGGCAGCATAGCACTAAGATTTAACAAATCATCTTTTACTCCGTTGAAAGACATGTCCTTTGCATTTTGCTTCAACCAATCAATTGTCTTTTTAGGTTCTTTATGCTCCGGAGTAATATCGGGATTTGTGCCAATATATATATATACATCTATCGGTAATTTTTTAAGATATTTCTCCATGATCGGTTTAACATCTGACCAATTCAATTCGCCATTACCACATCCCAAACGAGGAAATGCAATCGAGGTAATATTTTTTTCTGCATATGTCTGAACGAATTTCATCAAGCCTTTTTCAATATATTCAAGCTTTGACGGATTGCGCCAATTCTCTTTTGTAGGAAACATCAATAACCAATGATCTGCTTCATAAAATAACATTAATTTACCAATTGACAATTGATGCTTTTCACATGCCATTTTATATTTTTCAAACATTTGGGGATAGCGCTGTTTAAATGAAAGCGCCAAGCCTTTTCCCATAACTCCAACAGTATTTACTGTGTTTACTATGACTTGAGCAGGACTTTCAAATATATCCCCTTCAATATATTCAATCATAATATCTCTCCTAAATTATTCAATAGTAACCTTATCTCCATTTGGATAAACAAATTCACATTTCAATTCACATCCAGCCACAAGTGCAATATCCCTTAATTCTTCTACAGAAAAACTTCCGCGTTTCATTTTTTGATTAAAAGCTTGAGGTGTCTTATTAAGTCTTCTTGCCATTTCAGCTAACGACATATCTGATTTTAAGCAAAGCATTTTCAGTTGTTCATCAATCCTCATATTGAGTCTCACCACCCTTCAATAACATTATAAACCAAAACGTTTATTTTGTCAATATATTTATTTATATTAGGCAGTGTTTTTTGTAATTTATTCTCGATTAATTGATTTGAGAGCCTTCTTTTTGCTTACTACATATCATTTTTGACATTCCAGCCCACTCTATGGGCATAAGGCGGTTTTATCCTTGCCCTGTCTTTAACACATCTATTTACATTTCGATGTGTAACCGGCGAATAGAGTGGATAATAACAAGACTCATGCACAAGCCTTGATATTATGCATTTATTTGATCCCAAACTCCGCTTTCATTTCCTTAATCAGCGCCTCAAGCTTTATCTCGCACTCTTCCTCGCTATCTGCATAGATATTGCGTGCTATACGCTTACCGTTGACCGTTGGTGTATATCTCCCTTCCCACACATTCTTGCTGACTTGATGCACCGATCCCGTTCCACGCTTGCGATATTTGGGCTGGTAGGGCTTAAATTCCACCGTTTTAGGCTTGTCCGCGCTGTTCGTGGGTTCTTGTGCCTCTCCGTTTTCATCGCCGCAGGAGGCGTCAGAAACGGTCACATCTGCGCCCAAAACCGTGCCTATCGCCTCATCGATCTTCTTGGCTGCATCTCGCTTCATCTGCTCGGAGCTGTGGGCATATACGTTCAAAGTTGTTTCCACGCTTTCGTGCCCTATGGTGCTCGCCAGGGTCTTGACGTCCATACCGTAGTGGAAGGCGTTGGAAGCGAAGGTATGGCGCATGGCGTGGAACGGCACGTGCTCGCATTCGGCTCGTTTGAGGATCCTGGCAAGAGCCTTTCTGCATGCGGACGGATCTCTCGGCACATCCTCTTTCTTCACAGGTGATGGAAACAGCCATATCGAATCCACCGTTTCCTGATACACGACGAGCATTTCCAGGATGGGCGGAGGAAGGATGATAGTTCGCTCGGAGGCCTTGGTTTTCGGAGGCGCGATGACCAGTTTTCCCTTTACATAGCGAATCTGCTTGGTGATGGAGAGCGTGCCCTTCTCGAAATCGACGTCAGTCCATTGCAAACCGACTATCTCGCCACGGCGTAGTCCTGTAGCAAGGTCAAGCACGAACATCTCGTAGAAATCTTCTTTTTGTGCTTGAAACAGAAGCTTTTGCATGGCTTCGGGGGTAAGAATTTTGATCTCCGCAGATTTTTTGGAGGGTAGCTTACACCCGATGGCGGGGTTCTGACGAATCAGCTTTTCCGCGACCGCCTTATCCAACGCCGCTCGGCAATGGGCGTGGATGCTTCGAATCACCGAATTCGCCAACCCGGGGCCATATATTTCTCTGCGGACAAGTCTGCCGTTGGCTTTGAGTTGGGCGTAAAATTTTTCCAGGAGTCCCGTGGTGATCTGATTCAGCGGATGGTGTCCGATTTTGGGAATGATCTGTTTGTAGATCCGTTGCTCGTAGGTGGCTTGCGTAGATTCCTTCAACGTGTTCTTGCAGTAGGTCTGATACCAGGAATCCATCCACTCGCCAAAGGACATGGTAGGTGTGGTTTTCTTTGTGACCGCCCCCTACTCGGCTTTGAGCTTTTCGAGCTTTTCAAGGCATTTGGCTTTTGATACCGCGGTCACGTTTTTGGTCTTCGGCATACCTTTTTCATCGTAGCTGACTACAACGCGAGCTTCCCAACGACCGTCCTTGCGCTTGGTTAATGTTCCTTCGCCTGCTTTTCTGCGTTTTGCCATGGCTTCAACTCCTTTCCGAGGATGTCTGTTATATAATTCGTGACGATATTCGCCGCATTCTTCTGCATATCGCTCGTCACATGTGCGTAGTGGTCCAGCGTGAAGCTCGCCTTACTGTGACCGACGATTTCCGACAGAGTCTTGGGCGCGATGCCCGAATTGGCGGCGTGCGATGTGAACGTATGGCGGAGATCGTGGAAGCGGATGCTCGGAAGCCCTCCGATTTCAAGCAATTTCTTGAGCTGACGGTATGCTCTGCTCGGGTTCAGAGGCCATTCCGGCTTGAGCAGATTCGGAAATATCCACTCGCTGAATGTTCCCTTTTGTCTCTGCCTCTCTGCGAGGATATGCCATAGGCTATCGGGGAGATAGATGGTGCGCTTGCCGTCATCGGTCTTGGTCTCACCAACAACGAGTTCCTTGTTTACGAAGTCCACCGAGCGTGCCACGCGCAAGGTTCGCTTTTCCCTGTCAAAGTCCTCCCAGCGCAGACCACAGATCTCGCCCTGGCGCATGCCCGTGATGATCTCGGTGTAGAAGAAATCGTACCATTCCTCATCCCCTTCGATGAGCTTCATGAAGGTTTCGATCTGATCCTTGGTCAGCACTTGCTTCTCGTTGCGGTAGATTTTTGGAGGTGAAGTGCCATCCGCAGGGTTCTTCGGAATGAGCCCTTCGCGCACCGCGCTGTCCAGCGCCTCGCGTAAGATCATGTGGATGCCTCGCACGGTGGCGTTGGATAGCCCTTTGCCCTTGCAGTTATCCTGTATACGCCCCGACTCCAGAAGGCGGTTGTAGTGCTTCTGAATCTCCGCTGTTTTGAGTTGCGTGATCCTTTTCGAACCGAGATACGGCAGGATGTGGTTGGTAATATCCTTGCTGTAGCCTGCATAGGTGCTTGGGCGCAGGGTTGGCTTTTTGTAGTCCTCCAGCCATCGGCCGAGCCATTCGCCGAGGGAGATGGAGCTGTCCTCGGTCAGCTCCACCCCTGCGTACTGATCCTTTAGCTCATGGAGTTTTGGCATAAGGTCGCCTTGTTTTTCGGCAAACACCGAACGGTATATCGGTTTGCCGTCTTCTTTATGACCGACAACGATGCGGCCTTCCCATCGCCCGTCGGCTCTTTTCCGTACAAGTCCGTCACCCGACGGACGTCTTTTTCCCATATATTAATGTCCTTTCGTTAGATTTTTGCTTTTTTCAACACAAACAATACCACAAAGATATTTGAATATCCAGTGGTATTGCGGAGAGTTATCAATTTGTTATCAATTACATTCCACCCATCGTAAGACCCATACGCTTTGCCCTGTCTTCCTTCTTCGCACGCATATCCACATCAGCGAATGCAGGATGAGGATACATATCCTCGGAGTCCTCGTCGATGATACGGCTTGCGTAATAGAAAAGATTGAAGACACCTGCCACGATCCGCGCGTTGTAGCCATACTCGATCTGAGCAATGGCGGCGTGTGCAGGCTCGAAGTTCTGTTCCTCCGCCATGCGAAGATACTCCATCCCCTTCTCCTTATCATCGAGCTTGTAGTAATATAACAGCCCGAGATAGAACCGTGCCCAGGTATTTTTGCTCGCCGCGCTTTCCAAATACGGGAGCGCCAAGTCGGTATTTCCTCTCTCCAAAAAGAGTTTTCCGACGGCATACTCAGCCATAGGACAGCCGTGACGAGAGGCTTGACGCATATATTCAATGGCCATATCCGACTTTGTTTTCGAGAGAAGTTTTGAGTATTCGTACTCGGCAAAACCATATTCCTTATCGACAGCCATGAGCAAATATTTCATCTTTTCTCCCTCGCGGTCTTCGATTTTGCCGTCGCGATAGCATCTATAAAGCATATACATAGCGAGGTGATTGCCCTGTGCAGAGGACTTCTTGAGCCAATGCTCCGCTTCTTCGGGATCGTCATTTTCAAGGCACGCACGGGCATAGAGATACTGCTCGTGTGGATATCCGTCCTCCGCTTTGAACCGCAGAACGGTTTCGTTGTCGCCGTACTTGCGGTGATATAAATAATCGTCATCAAACTCACTCGGCTCGGGAATATCCGTGATCATTTCGGAGGCGGATTTCACCACAAAGTTCCGCAGAGATTTGAATTCCTTATTGGATTCCAACGGAATCTTTTCGGGCATTTGGTCGGTATAGTTGCGATAGTTTTCGCATTGAAGCCGATACCAGAGGTCATATAACTCAACGATTTTCTTGTCTTTTGCAACCATTTTTACGATTTCATCGACCATATCCTTGTTCTTCTTTGAGAGATAACCGTAAACCTTTTTGCCTCTATGCTTCTCGAGAGAAACAGAAAGCTCTTCAAGTTTTTGCACAAGAACTTCCGACACGGAGAAAGAACCGCTCTGAATCTCGCGGTTGATCTCGGCAATTCTGATGCGGAATTGCTCCTTGAGATCGTCGCGAGCCTGTGTCTGACGCTTGTAGTTTGAGATATTATCTTGGCGAAAGATATCGGAAGCGATGGTCTTCTTGATGTTGTGGATTCCGACAGTCGAGAGGTACGGTTCGTGAGGACTCTTCGACCAGACGAGCATGTGAACGTGAGGATGCCCTTCCGCGTTATGATACGCCGCGTACCATCGAAGATTCCCCGGCGCTATGTGCATCTCTCGAGCGATATCGTTGCGGTGAGAGCGCAAGAGAGAGACCCATTGGCTGGCTTGATTATAGGAAAGTCTTTCGGCATCCTCGCGCTTCAAAGAGAAAATCAGCCCCCAGATATTTCCCGGATGAACATCCATTTCCTCCTGAATCTTTGAGAGAACGATGTCGTGACCGTCATCGGAAAAGAGTCCGTTTGAGCCTCGGCGCTCGTGGGCGTAGCCCACCATTCCTCCGCGAGGGAGTATTTCTACTCCCTCACGCGTGGCAATATAATTGGCATAACCGCCGCGAGTTTTTCCCGCAGGTGCTTTCGCTCTCGGCTTATAATACGGTGCTTTTAATATAAGTCTCGCCATGAAGTACCCTTCTCGCCGAGATGGATCCTGCCGTTGGTGTCATTGACTCTGCGGAGGCACTGCTGACGGAATTCTTCCCAATCACTTTCAGAGTAATTGTGATCATGGTACAGGAGTCTCGCCATCATATCCAGCGAGACCGCGAGCTTATAAAGTAAGCATCCCATGCGGTCATCGCTATCTTGAACGATGCCTCTCATGACGGATTCAAGAGCGGGAGTCAAGAACTTTTCGGAGGACTTTCTGTTGTTCCATTCAATAAAAAACTCAATGGCATCCCGAATAAAATCGCTGGGATATCCATAGCCCAGCTCCTTGCTCATTTCAATACAGGTCTTCCAGAGTTCATCGGGCATTCTGATGCCCCTTGTCGGCATTTTTTCATTTTCGTTTTCAGACATTTGTTGTTTCCTTTCTGTAATTAAATTTAAAATAGTCGGTCGAAACCATGTTAAGCCCGATTTCGGAGGTGCTAAGCCCAAAGGGACATGAGTATTTTTTGAATGCTCGTCAAAAGGCTCGAAACACCCCCGAAATCTCCCTCGACCGGCGTTGCCGGGCGATGTTGTGTGCGGCAGGCTAAGCCGCTTTATCCCGCTTTTTTGTCGTAAATCGGGGATTTCCGAAAATCCGACTTTTCTTTGATTATGGCGGGGTGTTTTTTCAACTGTGATGGTCATTACCGATAACTCATACGGGGTTGCCGTACTTCTCACGGCTGTCCAGCCACTCGAAGAATCTGTCTCTCGGCACGATGATTCTGCCGTGGACAACGTTCAGCTTCGGGAAGCCCTTTTCCTTCACCAGCTCGTATGCGCCGGCACGGGAAATGCCGAGCAGGTCTGCCACGTCCATGACCGTCATGAACATAGGAACGTCCGACATCGACTTAAAGGTTTTCGTTTTCATTCGCCGTCACTCCTTTCTTTGTATTTGCGCGTTTTTCTTGATACCGTGCAAGCGCATTTTGCACGGCGTTCTTGGATGCTTGCTCGGCAAGCACCTTCTGAAAGTATCTTTCCTCAATCGGTTCGATGGGCTTTAAGGTATAGAGTAAGCTGCCGTTGTGAACTCTGCCGTCGCGAGTCTTGACCTTGGTATGCTCCGTCGAGATCAGCCCCTTGCGTTCAAGACCTCGCACATATTTCTTCACCGTGTTGTTGCTCATACCGACGGCCTCTCCGATGGTGCTGAAACTCGGATGGCATTGAAAGGTTTTCCTGTCCTCGCAGTACATCAGATAGGCATAGACAAGAATTTCGCCCGAGGCAAGCCCCAGGCGAAAGATACTTTTCGGCATCGGAAAATAATTGCCGGGCTTGTCCCGGCTGTCGTGATAATATTTCAATAATAAATCCTCCATGATAAAAAAATAAGGTGCCGAGAAAATCTCAGCACCTGTGGGTGTGTATTGTTTGGTTGTTGGGATCCTCGGATTGCTCCAAGGATGCTTTGGGAATGAAAATAATTCTGTGAGGATACCCGTAAACGGATACCCAATCATCGTCCGCGCTGATCTTGCTCATATCGAAAATCAGATCGAGTTCGGCACAACTGTACTCTCCCGGCGTTTTGACCTTGGAGAGCAGTCTGCCGTTTTCTTCAAAGAGCAGACAGGCGAACAGCAAACTCTTGGCACGGGATACCGAGTATTCGGACTCCTTGCCGAGATCCAGCTCTTTCAAAAGGAGATGGAGCACGTGGTCATTCGTAACGTTGCGTTTGACTGCGTCGAGACAATTCTTAAAGATCTCGGCGCGTTTCGCCGCAATGACAGTATCCCCGTCGGAGTCAGACTCGTCTTCCTTAATCTTCAAGTGCTTTAGCTCATCGTAAGCCGCGAGAACGGTTTCGATAATTTTTCGTTTCCGACGGCTGTCGTTGCTGTCGGCATCAGCAGTGTTCAACTCGAACAGCTCCGAGAGCTTTACCCTGCGGTTCTCACGTTGCTTGCGATCCAAGTTTTCAACGGCATCGTAGAGGTACGCCATTGGCGTATTCATCGAGGCCTGGTTATCCTCAGATACGTTACTCTCCTGGCCGACCATGAAGTAGAAGAAGTTCGGGAGCTTGCCTCCGTTCTTTTTCTTGAATTCAATTCTCGGCTTTTCAAGCAGACGAAGAACCTTGTCGGCATTGACGTCATACATGCGCTTGGCTTTGTCGATCTCCATTCCCGATAGAACCGCCAGCTTACAGATCTCATAGTACATCGGCATCAAGGAATCGAATTCCTCGCCGGACATTAAGCGATCCCAGAACAAACAGTTGAGGAACTGGGAAAGATTGATGATCTCGCCGATGTGGTTCTTGGCAATGGTGCGGTCGAGCCGAGCCAGCCCTTCGGGCGTATTTTCATATGCCGTCTTTCCCATAGGATCGATCTTGCATACGGGCACTCCGAACTGCTCGTAGCAAAGCTTCACGCCCTCAATGATCCAACGGTCGTTGGTGATCAGCATGGTGTCGGAGTCGTAATCGCAACCATTGAGTCGTTGCTGGAGATTGCCGCCTATGGCGTTCACGCAAACGATATTGTCCGTCAGCTCGAAATATTTATCGATCTCGGGACAATACTTGTTCCTTGCCAGGAACATATTTCCCATGGTGATATGGGGATTGCGTGATCCGACCAGCTCTGCGCCGTCATTGAACCTTATGGTGTAGATCTCGTCGTCCCCCAGCAGAAGCGGCTCATCAGCCTTGTAGTTCTTGTCGATGGTCGCCTTTAAGAATTCATAAGGATTGCCGAACAGGGTCTGATAGTTTCCCGTGACCAGCACCTTTCCCTTCTTCATGCGCCGTTTGAAGTTCTTACAAACGTCATAGCGAGTATCCGCATAGAGGTCGGTAAATTCAAACAGCGGCGTCCTGCGCATCATATCAATGACGGTCTTGTGGCGGTAATTGTCTGCGCTGACCTTTCTTAAAGCAGAGGCTGTTGTATCCGAGAGAACGTTGATCTGATACCGCAGGAAGGTGGAATCGTTCTGAACGTTGCGGTACATCTCAAATGAGGGCGCGAGGAACTTCATCATGTTTTCGCGAGCGATCGGAACGGTATTCAAGAGCTGATAGTTGGTATAGGTCATGGCGCCGCCCATATTGGAGGGTAGCTGGTCCGTCTTGACCACGCCGAAGGCAGAGGTGTCCTTGCCCTCGTACACGTTATCCAGCCACGTGCGGAAGCCTTCTTCAAGAGATTTGCCCTTGGGAACGAATTTCAGATACTTCAAACTGCTCTCGGTGATGACCAGCTTGATATCCGACACCTTGCGTGCCGTGGTGTAACCGCCGAGCTGACGGATCTGGGTAATATCATTATCCTTGAACCAATCTTGAAGCCGAGTGCAGAAGGCACAGGACTTGAAAAAGCGGTTTCGAAGAAGCACCATGCCCTTGTCTTCGAGTTCGTTGTCCTCAAATACGCTGACATCCAAAAGCCCCTGGCCGTCCCAAATGACGTTTTCGACTTCGGTTTCCTTTTCGATAGCCGTTAGCTCGGTCTTTGCATCCTTTTCAACGCAGACAGCGCGTGTCTTGAAGATACTGCTTCTGTCGGGGATGATGAGAATCGCTTTCTTCGGAAGGCTGATGGTCTTCTTCATACTGCTCATTGTCAGCGAGGTGTACGCCTCCCACGATGCTAAGTCCGAAACGTTTTCAAGCGAAAGTCCGCAGGCACTCCATTTCATCATATCCGCATAAAGGGGTTCTGCGATGAACAAGCAACGGCCGCCGCGGCTTGCACCCGCGCTTCTTTTGTAGCGAACGTAGTGGATGCCGTCCATATCAAAGCCGTCGCGGTACAGAATATCACGCACCTGCTCAGCCTTTACTGCCGTCGGGATAGCGGTCTTGCTTCTGCGGTAGGCTTTTGCCTTATCATCGTAAATGAAGTATTTGCCGAGCATAGAAGCATCGACGGGATTTTCCACGGGCTTGTATTCCGACACGCTGTAGTGCGGAATCTCCACGGCGATTAACGTCCGTACGCCATCAATCTCACGAATGCAGATGTGGTCACGGAAGTCCTCGTCCGCAACGGTGTGACCGAAACGAATGAAGCGATTGCCGCTCTGCTCGAATAGCTTTACCGCGTAATCGAACGAGAGGTTGATGATGGCGCGCAAATATTCCAATTCTTCAATAAACGGCACACCCATCTCGCACTCGTGCTTCGGGTAGATCTCGGCGAGCTTTTGGGTGTCCAGACTCACGTCGAGCGTCGCGTTAAATTTGGAATAGTCGGTTTCTCCGTCTTTCATGGCGGTCAGTTTTCCGTACATGGCGGAAGGGTGAGACAGCTTATAGACGTCGCTGCCATCAAGGGAAATAATTCGGTAGTGTTCTTGTATCTTTTTCTTCATAGCAATCCCCCTTTCGTTTCGTATTTGTTTTGTCTTATTATAACATAAATCGGGCTTGAATTCAAGATACCAATGGCGAAAGCAGGCACGCATAGCAGAAGAATGCGGACAATATTTGCTTTTCTGCGAATGAGAACCTGTCTTTCCATTTACACGATTACAGAAATTTAGCAAAATCGCGGTTTTCTTCATATTTATATAGGTTTTTCAAGCTTTCCGAAATCCCGCCAAAATCCAGTTAGTAATTTTCGAGGCTATTTTTGAAATTCTGTGCAAGTTTTTTGGAACAGATTTCACGTGACCTCTGCCGGAGGCTTTTTCTTTGACTATAGTGACTCAATCCTAATCGTTTAAATGGAGATGGCTGATTTCGCAAACCGTTCAAAACGCCAAAGTTAACCCCACGGCAATCTTTTTCGTTGCCGTGGGATAAACTCATTCGTCTTCGCCGATCGGCAGAAGGAAGGCTTCAGCCATCAGCCGTACTCCGAGTCGGAAGCCGTAAGAGAAGGCATCTCGCTCGGTGATGCTGTGCATCTCGTTCATGCATTCTTCGAACTTTTCGAGTGTTTCCTTCTGCTTTTCTGTAAGTGTGCCATCCAACTCTTCGCGATTCCTGGCTACCAGCTTCAGTAGTTCTTTGAGCCGCTTGTCACCTCGCGTGCACTGCTCGAAGGGTGAGATGTTACCGTACCAGAGCTCGTCAATCGTTTTCATCGCCGTCCTCCGCATAAGGAAACGGTGACCGCACACCGAGTTCGCCCTCGGCAATACAGTCACCGTTCTTTTTCATTTTTTCTACAGCGATAAGCGTTTGACGGACAATCTCCAGTTCACGATATGTGTTCGGATCGATGGTTACCGTCGGAGGAGGATTCTGAAGCAGAGATTTGATGACCTGCCCCATCACTCCGTACTCATCTCCGTAATACAATTGCTTTACTGTTAATTTTGCCATGCGTGTTACCTCCTTTGCTTGGTAACACACAATATACCACAGAAGAGTGTGGAAGTCCAGACCAATGAGGATTAGTTATCAATTATGTAACAACTTATAGACGGTATTGGGAGAAAAACAGATTATCATATACTTTAACAGAATACTTGTATTTATAATATATATTTATGATAAACCTTCCAGATCTTCTCCTATATTCACTTCAAAAATTCTTTTTGCTGTTCTAATCAATTCATCGTAGCAGCGGAGCTCAATGCCCGAACGTTGCAATTTCATTCGATCATTATCATCTAATTTGTCAAATGCCTTTTTGCCGCAAATAAAATATGATTTTATATTGCTTGCCGGCACAGAAATCCTTAGTTCTTTCGAAAGTTCTTCAGACAATGATTTTTGATAATTATAAATTTGTGCACATATTTGATTAACATCGGGAGTGGAATAAGCAGTTGCCTTTTCTCTTTTAATCTCAACAATAACGGGATATGTTTCGTCAGAAACTTCAACTATTATATCTGTATACAGTTTAGTTATATCACCATTATCTATGCTTAATAATTGATGATAATCTTGTGTATGAACACTCTTGGCCTTAGACATCCATGTAGGTTCGATCAACCACGGGTTTTTAGCTAAATGATTTTCAAAGACCTTCTCGACTTCTCCACTTTCAATGTATTTTTCAAGTTCAGAAATAATTCGCAAGTTACTCTTTACACTATCTCTCAAACGCAAAGCATGATTTATTTCCGACAAATTGAATATTTCCGAAAAGCAATCAAGAATTATCGCTTCCTCGACTTTATCTTTTTCGATTAGTTCCTGAATATCCTCATTATTAACAATTTGCATTAACGAGGAAAACATTAAATTATTCAGTCTTTCCATGCTCTCATCATAATGTGAGTTGGGTCTGTCAAATAATTTTTGCGCATATCTATCGAATCGTTCTTTGGACTTGGGTGACAATGCATCATAATACTGTTTGTTACGAGGATTAATTAACATTCTTTGAAGATACTCCTGTTTATCTAATGGACGATTCTTTCTCATTTCCGCCCATTTTGACATAAGAGTTTTCTTAACATTATCAAGATATGCTTTAATTTTAACAACCTCTTCGTCATCTAGAAATAGACCTTCACGGCTGCTCAACACAACATCTTCAGAGAGTAATCCTAAATAATCGGCATCCACTTCACCCACAATATATGTATCCGATATTCTATCCTTTCTTGCGCTCTTAAGAATATCCTCATCAACAAGTTTTCCATTTATATAGATGCAAACGCCTTTAAGAGCCGTCATATCATCTACTACCAATGTTGATGGAATAGAAACACTTCCTATCCATCCTTTTATCGGGGATGCAAAATCTGTTTCCCTTATGCGTCTTTGAGGTTCTACACCTGGAAATCTCGTAACAATTTCATCTTCAGAGTAACCGAAATAATGCAAATATTCTATATCATTATAATAAAAGTGCTGTTTTAAATCAATATCAATCTCTTCTTCGTCTGTATGGATAGAAACAGCGAAATTTCCATCGTTCATTATGGTTGTGATAGAAAATCTATGGGATAGTAATTTCTTTAGAGACTGTATTGTAGTGGCGGTAACATTTCGCTTTAACTTAGGCAAATATATAGCTGTTCCAGTAGAAATATCGAAATTCACTATTCCAAATTTCTCTATGATTTCTTTAAGATTATCGATCCGTTTAATTGGCACATCATATGTAGGATCTTGGATTGATAGTATTTGCTGTTCCAAAACAATGTGCTTCCATTCTTCATCAGAATCACTCTTTGTAAATAACTCATATTCGTCCGTTAGACTGAATGCGGAAAACTTTCCAATTCCCTTTTTCCCCATGTACGGACGTTCCTTCATTTCTTCCGGTTTCCTTATATTTGTATCTTTTTCATTTCCTGATGTTGCATATCTATTTTGAAATTCCCAATCGGTCATTCCAATACCATCATCAATGATCAACATAGAGTTATTTTTAATATATACACGACATTCTTTAGCATACGCATCCCACGCATTCGCAACAAGTTCTGCAATAGCTGGTGGATTAGTAGAATACAAATTTCTGCCAAAATGGCGTACCGCACCGAATGCAACTCTAAATTGTAAAGTCTTAATAGTTTCCATAATCAAACCTCTTTAACTAATGTAGTTCGTCTCTCAAAATAGTTGTCTCGCTGCATCATATCAGCACCCCATTGCAATGATCCACCTCATGCTGAATGATCTGCGCTGTCCAGCCGGTGAAGTTTTTTGTGCGTGTTTGCATTTCCAAGGTCTGATACTGCACCTTGATTGTCTTATATCGCTTGCACTTACGTGGGCCGCCGAGGAGCGACAGGCAACCTTCCTCGGTGTCGTAAGCACCGTCCTTCTTGATAATCTTGGGATTGAGCATCACGGTATACGTAGGAGCTCGTCCACTCTCATCGAAAAAGGCGATTATACGCTTGCGCACACCGATCATATTCGCCGCCATGCCGACACAGCTTTCTCTGTGCTCCATCAGCGTATCAAGCAAGTCCTGAGCGATCTGCAGATCTTCTTTTGTTGCGACCTCCGACTTTCCTGCAAGGAATATCGGATCATGCATAAGTTCTTTAATCATATCTTCACTCCATAAGTCCAAAATGCTTGGCGATCATATCGCAAACCCACTCTCTCGTATCCGTGCCGTTGTCCTCGCGCACAACTGTGAAAAAGCCGCTGTTTGCGTATTCGTCGTAGTGTTCTTTGCTGTTGATACGTTCCAGACCCTTGCGATAGTTGTCCATAACAGCTAAGGGATCATCACAGCTGTCGATCACGCCGAGAAGAAACTGTTTTTCGGGATCCTCGCGGTCAAAGAAGCGATCCACGATCATGGACTGCGGCGACAGCATGACTGCGACGTGATTGTAATCGGAGATTTCCTTGAGAACATCAAGAGGAATATTTGTATCCACGATCACCTTCTTGTCTTGCGATATGGCGATCAGCTCGGCAACCTCAAACTCTGCCGCCTCGCGACCTACAGCATACATCCACCGCTCGTATTCCTCGGGCGTGCGAGTGACAAATTCGCGCCAATCGGTGAGGCTCCTGTTGTAGCAGAGATCGGGATGCGTTTCGGGCGTTGCCACGATCTCGGAGACCGCCATGTGATAATTCTCACCGCAGCACACCATGTCGTACCGCTCGGCAAGCATCTTGACCGTGGTAGACTTGCCTGCATAGGCAGTTCCGGTGATGAAATATACATTTTTCAGATAGTGCTTCAGAACGTTGTTTTCAATCTTCATTTTCGTACCTTTTTGTTTATTCAACCCCGTGCATCCCCATCAAGTCACGCAGATCTCCAAAGCTCTTATCGTACTGCGCCCGTGAGATCGCGCCGTTTTGCAGGAACCTATCGAGCAATTTCTTCTGCTGGCGGAACAGGCTAACCTTCTGCCAACGCTCTTTTGTCATAAGGTTCGAGTGACCCGTGCGAATTTCGTTCATCTGCCTCACTTCGATCCCCTCGGTCTTGCGCTGATAGACAAATCCCAGCTTTTCCTGCACGCGGCGGCTTTTCTCGTTGCCATCGTAATAGCCGCACCAGATGCGGTTCATACCGAGATCCTCAAACGCATAGCGAAGCATCTCGCGCGAGGCTTCGGGAATCAACCCCTGCCCCCAATATGGCTTGCCGATCCAGTAGCCAAGCTCATATTCATCGTCCGCTTCGGCAAGGTCGTTGCGATGAAATCCGATGCTGCCGACGGGCTTGCCGTTATCTTTGAGGCACACCGCATAGGTCTCTGGCGCAGACAGCACCGCGCGAATGATCTCGCGGCTGTTCTCCACGCTCGTGTGGGGCGGCCATCCTGCAGGCGGGCCTACATCGGGGTCGCTGGCGTATGTATATAAATCCTCTGCGTCATCCTCGCGCCACGGGCGCAGAATGAGGCGTTCTGTTTCTAAAATCATAGCAATATCCTCTGTACCTGAATCAAATGAAATCATTTAACCGCCTTGATCGTATACGTCGCGCCCCAAGATTTCAGCACTTGAACCGATGCAAATCCAGCCTCAAGCAGTGCTTCGGTTTCGTGCTGTACGGTGAGCGGCGTATCATAGTGATAAAACTCGTCATCGCGGATTCCCTGCTCCGCTTTCAATGCGTTCAGGTTATTTCGGTGCGTCTGTTCCTCATCATCGGTGGCAGCAAAATAATCGGTCAGAATCAAGTAGCCGTTCGCCCTCAGCGCGGTGTGCAGTTTCTTATAAAGTGGGATCTTTTCGTCCTTTGTGAAGTGGTGCAAGCTTTCCACGGAAACGGCGGCGTCAAAGACGTTCTCACCCAGCGGAACGTCGAAATATGAGCCGACGATCAACGTGATGTCCTTATCCGTGAATTTCTTTTTCAGCGCATTCAGCATTGCCTCGGACAGGTCAATGCCGGTCACCCTTGCTGACGGACAGAGCGGAAAATATTTTTCCAGCTCCAAACCCGTACCACAGCCTAAATCAAGAACACGGCTACCTTTAGCTGTCGGCAGCAGACTTGCGGTGAACGGATAGAACTCGTCTGCCGCTTCAATGCCCGTCATCATGTGTTCATCGTATCCGTTTAATCTATTTTCAAAAAATTCAGCCATCTTTTCAAGCATATCGATATTCCTTCAAATCGTAATTTTCATCTTATCCGTAATACTTATCGATTCCACCGTAGCCAACAATCAATTTCCCTTCGCGCGTCTTTTTGATAAAGCTTTCAAGTCGCTTTTTGAACTCGTCGGGGCGTTTTCTTGCCGCATCGATATAAGCGACACGAATGCGCTTGTAAGGCTCAGACAATTTCTCGTAGTTTTCAAACGCAACGGCATCGTTCTTTATGGCATCGATGATATCCGTTGGGAAAACATACGGCGCACGAATCAAGGGGAGCACACCATCCCGTATGCTTGGGTGAATCAGCCCTTGTTCGTCAAGCCAAATCAGTCGTTCTATGTTCGGGCGCGAATAGGGACTTCCCTTTTTTCTCGGTGTAAATCGCTGTGCGCGGTGCGTGGGATCAATGTGCTTAATGGTGCTGTCGATCCAACCGAAGCAAAGAGCTTCTTCTACCGCATCGTTGTAGGAAAGCGCCTTGTCGCCCGACTCTTTCATCGGAAAGACAAACCAGATCTCACTCTCAGTTTCAAAGTGTTCTGCAAGCCACCCGCGCCAAATTTTTCTATCACTTGTGTAAAATGTTTTCATCTTTTCATCCCTGCAAATTGGAATCTAATGATTACATCGGTGTTCCTACTTCTATTAAATTACCATCCAAGTCGTAGAAGCGGATTACTCGTTGTCCCCAACTATGTGTCATAAGTCGATTAACATACTCAATATCAGGGTACATTCTTTCCAACTTTTCAATAAAGACATCGATATCCTGTTCTTCAAAATACAGTTCACATGAATTGCTTTTGGAAACGATATCTTTTCCTAAAAAGTTTTTCCATATTCTCTCGTCTTGAAGGACAAGACCTTCTGTTAAAATCATATTGCCGTCGTTGTCAAGCACCAAGTCTATACCAAACAAGTCGTGATAGAATTGTCTCGATTTCTCTATATCTTTAACTACAATCAAAATGTTCTTCAGTTTCATACTATTTCTCCGTAACATTGGATTTTGATCAACCATTGAGCTTGAAGTCAATATCCGCTTTTCTTGCCTGAGCACACAGATCCTTTGTCTGTAATTTATACTCCTTGCCGTCCTTAATAAAGTGCGTTCCGCATTGTCTGAACTCGAAGGACACGTTTTTTCGGATGCACTGCTCTCGGATATCAAGCACCCAAGCGTAATCGAGCGGTCTTGCATTCGCATCCGATTCACCGCCAACCACCACAAGCTCGATGTCGTCGAGATATTTTTCTATGTTGATGGCTTCGATCAGCGGTTGTGCGGTGATGCATTTATGCTTGATCGAGAGCTTTGAAAATATGCCGAGCTTATAATCGGCGTTCTTTTGGTTCTCGACCGTACAGCAGACCACCACGTTTTCATAGCCGTCGCCCCAATCATCGGGGATGCAGTCCATAAATCTGTCGATACGTTTTGTGAGAAAAAGAAATGTGCAATCCTCGCGCTCCTTTATCATCTGCCAGCAGTCTTTACGCCAAGCATCCGCTTCCTCGATCAGAAAATCGGTGGAAAAGCAGGTGTAGACAATGCCGGACTTCATTTTGTAATTATCGTTCTTTAAGCGTTCTATGGGCTTTGCAAAGTCCTTTGTTTTTTCAATGATGCTTGTATCAACTCCGCGCTTTGCGTCGCCCTTGTGGATATAGCAATAGCGGCAGCCGTCGCTGCACTTTTTGCAACCTCTCCACGGATTCCACATTGGCATATGCTCACCTCTTTTATTTGTTCAATCAAATTCTTGTTTATCAAGCAGACCAATTTTATCACGGCAAATAATCTCTTATAATTTCCATAATATCGCGCTCGTACACATTCCCGCCGAGGACGTCGCCATTTGGCTCGAGGGACACACAGCGAATATCGCGCGGATCTTCCGTGTAGGGATTTTCGGGAAGCTCGTCCGTAAAATACTCCGCAAGATATCTTAGCGCGTTCCCTTCGGGGAAAATGATGTTTCCCTCGTTTGCGGTAATATCCATATCCGCGAAACTGTCGAGAATCACTCTCGTTTTTCTGTTGTACGGATTGTCACCCGTCGCGCTCACCAGCCACGCAGGCTGGATGCGAATCGGGATGCCACATGCCTTTACTTCTGCGGCAAACTGCTTCACTACGTCAAGCGGTATGGTTTCTTGATGGAAAGCATCCACCGACAAAAGCAGATCGTTCACGCCGCACACGGCAAGCTGCTCTGCAACCTCGTGGATTTTATCGGCATTCTTAGAAAAATAGCCGTTGGTGATGACTTGCCGTCGCGGAATATTCAGTTCACTGGCGGCCGTCATGATCGCATAGACCGCGTCCGGGTACAGCAGCGGCTCACCGCCAAAGGTCATGACCGTTTGGATATCATACTCCGCCGCGATCTTACGCACCGCATCCACGGCAATTTGCGGATCAATATGCTCACCGCAATTGGTATGATCTCCCTCGGAGCAGTGCTTGCACCGCCCCGTGCAGGCGTAGGTCACGACGAACTCGATCTTGTTTAGATTCTTAAAATACTGGTTCATATTTTACAAAGATGGAATCGTACATCAGTTCTTTCATCATATTTGTTTTCTTTTCGCTTTCTCATCAAAACTCGTCGATATACTTTTGCAGTTTCTCCACGAAAATGCCAACGTGATAGCCGTCACAAACGGCGTGATGTACCTGTATCGCCAGCGGAAGCATCCGTTTTCCGTTGTGCTCGAAATACTTACCCATGGTGAAAATCGGCAGAAGGAACTTGCCTTCATCGTACACGTTGATGTTGAATCCCGTAAATTCAAGCCACGGAACCATGGAGATGTTGAAGGAGTTGACCGGTGTTCCGTCCTTGGGCGCGTAGCGTGTGGATGTGCTGTATTTTGCAGAATCTTCCTCATAGCTTCGGAGGAACGTGTCATAATCCTCCGAAAAATACGACCAGATACCCGAAAAGTTCTTGTTTTCCTTGTTGAAAACGGTGTACATCGGGTGCATATCGTCATAGATGCCCAACCCCTCCGAGGTCAGAGACGTGCGGAATTCAGGCATATCGTTGACGGTTTTCGTCAGCAGCCAAATCATGGCGGGATACAGCTTTTGCCCTTTGAGATTGGTGATATCGAGATTGACGGAAACGGAGTAGGTGCATACCACTTCACCTATGAAGTGCTCGTAAAACTCCCTGCGTTCCCAGTTTTCAATGTCGATCAGTTTGAATGCCATGATTATGCCTTTCTGCAATACACCGTGATGGCTTCCGCCGCAAACTCCGCTGTTCCCTCGCCGTACTTGTCGATGTTCTTCTTGAATCGCTCGTCGGCAACGTACATCTTACCAAGCCCTGCGAGGATCTCGTCGGTGCAAGTGTAGTAGTTGGCGGTGATGTGCGCTTGAAGCTTGGCTACAAGTGCCTGTGCTTCGGCAGAATCGGCATTCGCACCACTTGCCTTGCATGTGGCAAACTCGGAAAATATTGCCATCATGCCATCGTTTGCCTCAACCCACTTCTCTTTTGTGTAATTCTTTGTCTTTTGCTCGTGCTCTCGATAGGCATCGGTGTTGCCCCAGCGTGCGCGAGCTTCGGATTCGTAATCGTTTATCATATCAATTTTTTCTCCTTATCATCACTTGAAAAACGCCATCAGCAAGGTACCTGCGACCATCAGGCAAAGTCCAAGGAAGGATTTTTTCGAAAGCTTTTCCTTGAACACGAAATAAGAAAACGCAACGGTTACGATGATACTCAGCTTGTCGATTGGCACAACTACGCTGACAAGTCCATGACCGATCGCGTAATAGTAACACAACCACGAT
>JAFVXC010000029.1 GCA_017501345.1 Clostridia bacterium | reverse complement strand
TTGTGCAGGTTGCACACTTCCCCCTTTCGCCTCTGCACATCCATACGGTCAGGCTCAGAATGAGCACCGTTTTTATGCCCCTCTATAAATATATACGGCTTTTTTCGCGATTTTTCTTCAAAAAAATAAAAAAGTTAAAATAAATTTATGTAAAGCAAAAATAGAGCGTTTTTCAGAAAAAGGTGTTGCAAAATCGGGCGTTTTTTGCTATAATTGAGCAGTAATTGATCTACTTACGGATATTTCCGCGTTGGAGCATAGTATGGCTTATTTATTTGTTTTTCTGTCGCTTATATTTTTGACTGTGAAGGGATTCCTCGGCAAGAAAACGAGCATCTGTGTGGGCGATCCGGGTGATGCATTTCTGTTCAGCCTTGTGCGAATGCTGCTCTGCATCCTCATCGGGCTTGTGCCCGTTGCGTTTGACAATGCGTGGAGCTTCCTCGCGCTTGACGCGGGAATGGCGGCGATCTGTCTTCTGGTTGGCGTGTCGAACGCCGTTTATCTTTCCTCCTGGGCGCTTGCGGTTCAGGATAATGCAATGGTCACGGTGGACGTGATGCTCACGGTCGGCTCGATTATTCCTGCCGTGCTTTGCTTTATTTTCTTCGGGGAAGAGCCCAGCGTGCCGAAGATGATCGGCTTTGTTCTCGTCATTTTTGCGACTGCGATTCTTTCGGGCGGCAAAAAGGCGGTTCGGAAAAAGCGCAGCCTTCGATCTATCGTCTTTCCGATCCTTTCAGCCGTCGGGGAGGGAATGGTCAGCTTTTCTCAGCAGCTCTATAAGCAGTACTATTCCTCGGCGGATTCACTTTCGGGGAAGACGTATCCGATGTCGATCTATCATTTCTATACGTACGTGATCGCAAGTGCCTTCCTGATCGTCTTTTTCGTCGTCTATCAGCGGATGAAGATATCCCGACTGCAGAAGGCGAGAACGTACGAGCGCGTTTCGTGCCTTGCGCCTCTGAAGAAGCCCTTTGTGTACATCGCGATGACGGCGGTCTGTATGTTCCTTGCGATGTATTTCCAGACCGATGCAACGAGCACATACGGAATGTCCTCGCAGGTGATGTATCCTCTGATCAAGGCGGGGAGCCTTGTGCTGAATACGTTCGTGGCGCAGATCTTCTTTGGCGAAAGGGTAACGCGGCGGAGCCTTCTCGGGGTCGGCGTTGCACTTTTCGGTATCGTTGTGATGAACGTTTTCTGACATCCGAAGGGGCTGTCTTACATTCGTGAGGCAGCTCCTTTTGTTTTTCACGGTTTGCAAAAAAAAATATTGCAAATAAAGTCGGTGTGTGATATAATACACTTAAAAGAAGTTACTGTTAAGCGAGGAAAGAAGCGATGAAAGCATTTTTAGACAAGGATTTTCTCTTGACCACGGAGACCTCCGAGCGGCTTTATCATACGTATGCCGAGGGGCTTCCGATCATTGACTACCACTGCCACGTGAGCCCGAGGGAGATCTGGGAGGATCACAGATTTCAGAACATCACCGAGATCTGGCTCAACGGGGATCACTACAAATGGAGGCTGATGCGCTCAAACGGCGTCAGCGAGCATTATATCACGGGGGATGCCGATCCGTATGAGAAGTTCGTGAAGTTCGCGACCCTGATGCCGAAGGCGATCGGAAACCCGATGTATCATTGGTGCCATCTTGAGCTGAAGAATTATTTCGGATACGAGGGTATCCTCTCCGCAGAGACAGCGAAGGAGGTCTGGGATCTCTGTGAGAAGCGGCTTGCGGAGGAGCATATGAGCGTTCGCGGTATCATTACGGCGAGCAACGTCGCGTTTATCGGTACGACGGATGACCCGACGGATTCGCTTGAATACCATAAGCTTCTGAAGGCTGATGACAGCTTCAAAACCGTCGTCGCGCCCTCCTTCCGTCCCGACAAGGCGCTGAACATCGACAAGGCGGGATGGAAGGACTATATCGCGAGGCTGTCCGAGGTATCGGGTGTCGGGATCTGCGATCTTGACAGCTTGAAGCGTGCGCTTTCTCTTCGCATTGCGTATTTTGCAGAGGTCGGGTGCCGCGCGAGCGATCACGGGCTTGACGCTATGGTATATGCCGAGGCGAGCGACTGCGAGATCAACAAGCTGATCGCGAGAGGGCTCGCGGGAGAGACCGTCACCGCAGATGAGGCAGAGGCGCTCAAGACCGCACTTCTCGTTCACTGCGCGGCGGAATACGTGCGGCACGGATTTGTGATGCAGCTGCACTACAACTGTATGAGAAATCCCAACTCGAGGGCGTTTGCGACCCTCGGTCCCGACAGCGGCTTTGACTGCATCGGCCCAAGCAACGGAAGCCGCAAGCTTGCGGCGCTGCTTGACAGGCTGAACGCGGAGAACAGTCTGCCGAAGACGATCATTTACAGCCTCGATCCGAGCGACAATCAGGTGATCGATACGATCATCGGCGCGTTCCAGGGGAGTGAAGCAGAGGGGAAGATCCAGCACGGAAGCGGTTGGTGGTTCAACGACAATAAGGTAGGGATGCGTGACCAGATGACCTCTCTTGCGAATCTTTCACTGCTCGGCAACTTCGTCGGAATGCTGACCGACTCCCGCAGCTTCCTCAGCTACACGCGGCACGAATATTTCCGCCGCATTCTCTGCGGACTGATCGGCGAATGGGTCGAAAACGGCGAATATCCCGACGACGACGCGGCGCTTTCGCAGATCGTCGAGGGGATCTGCTACTACAACGCGAAGAAGTATTTCGGGATCTGACGGAGGACGCCCCGATGAAGGATTTTATGAACGCAAATCGGGAATCTCTCGTTGAGACGCTGAAAGCGCTTTGCACGATCCCCGCGCCGTCTCATTTTGAAAACGAGAGAGCCGAATACTGTAAAAAATGGCTCGAGGGTGTCGGCGCAGAGGGCGTTTACATCGACGACGCGCTGAACGTCATCTATCCCATACGCTGTGAGGGGTGCGACCGGATCACGGTCTTCGTCGCGCATACCGATACGGTTTTCCCCGACAGAGAGCCGATGCCCTGCGTGGACGACGGGGCATATATCCGCTGTCCCGGAGTGGGGGACGACACGGCGAGCGTCGCGGTTCTTCTTCATACCGCGAGGTATTTCGCCGAGCACCCCGCAGTGGCACCGCGCGGCGTGATGCTCGTGTGCAACTCCTCTGAGGAGGGGCTCGGGAATCTCAAGGGCACGCGGCAGCTGTTCCGGGACTACGAGGGGCGCATCGCGCAGCTCATTTCGTTTGACGGGATCTTCAGTGGGATCGTCGACCGCGCGGTCGGCTCGCACCGATACGAGGTGGAGGCCGTCACCGAGGGTGGACATTCCTACGGTAAATTCGGAAATCGAAATGCGATCGCCGAGCTTGCGCGGGTGATCGGTGATATTTATTCGATCGAGGTGCCGCGGGTAGGGGACAGCAAGACCACCTACAATGTCGGAGAGATCAGCGGCGGAACGTCGGTCAACACGATCGCACAGAGCGCACGGATGCTTTGCGAGTACCGTTCGGACAATGAGGAATGCCTCGCTGTGATGCAGGGACACTTCGAAAGGATCTTTTCGGAGGCGAGAGCGCGCGGCGTTGACCTCAAGGTGTCGCTCATCGGTGAGCGCCCGTGTATGGGGAAGGTCGATCGGTCGAGGATCGATCGCCTCACAGAGATCTGCCGCCGTGTGATCGAGGAGACGGCGGGCGTAACGGTCAAAACGGGCTCGGGCTCGACCGACTGTAACATTCCGCTTTCGCTCGGCATTCCCGCCCTTTGTATCGGCGTCTATAACGGCGGCGGGGCGCACACGCGGGAGGAATGGGTCGAAAAGGCGTCGCTTCCCGTCGGACTTGAGGTGGCGATCAAGGTCGTGATCGGTGCTTCCGAGGAGGTATGACACGGGAGCGCTCGTATGCAATCGGTAACGGAATCATCAAAAAAGGTGCTGTCTCACCTTAGTGAGACAGCACCTTTTATCTTTGGTAAACGGCAAAATCATCGCCGAGCGCGGACAAAAGGCAGTGAAAAAGCAATTTGTGAAAAAGCGGTGAGCCGAAGCCCACCGCTATTCTTGAATTATGAATATATCAATATTATCCAAAATCACTGTACGACGGTCGTACCGTAATCAGACAAGGTCAACACGGTCTTTAAAACAAGGATCGTAGTCATTGAAGGATCCCATGTGTCGGTAATCTCTTGCCTCATATCTAAAGATATCTTTGAAATGCGGTTCTCATCGTCCAACTTGATTTTTATGTTCGTTGCCGTAATAATTGCTTCTTGTTCAAAATTATCCGAAGGAAAAGAATAGGAAACGGTGTAAGTTACGGCTTTTTTTGAAACATAAGTATCGGTTACACTATCATATTCGAAGTTATCAAAATCCTTAGCCATCCCGGTAATAGTATTAACGTATAGATTCTTGTATTCTACCAGTTCTTGAGCATCCGTGATAAGCGTACCAAAGAGTTCCATTTTGATTCCGTCTATTTTTATGGTACCTTCGCGTTTGGGGTCATCCGCATTTCCACCCTCAAAAAATTCTGAAGAATGTTTTATCGTGATATTTATAAAATTACCGTAGCTGAGCATATCATTCCATTCTCCGCTGGTGATTTTTTTAGAAGACAATATGGCAACTCCATCATTGCATATCACACTATGGGCAGGGTATGAATTTGCCGTTCCGGAAAGCCACCATTCGTCCTTTATAACCGCATTCCACTGTCCCACCGTGCCGTTATATCTAATGTTATTCAATGCTGTACATCCACCAAATGCGCCTGCATCAATTTGTGTGACAGATGCCGGAATCACAACATTATTCAACTTTTCACAGCCCATACAAAGGTTTTCGGGCAATACTTGTAAATTCGACGAAAGCTTTATTGCTGTCAGATCCTCGTTATTTCCCCACGCAAATGAATCCACCGATGTAACGCTGTCGGGCATAGTAATAACAGTTACATTTTTTAATCCCCCAAAACTACCGACTTTTGTAACGGGTAGTCCTTCATATTCCGCGGGGATATGGTATTCGGTGACAGTTCCTATATAGTCTCGATTTACTTTTGCTTTATAAGAAACACCATCTTCATTAAGTATAAACGTAAAATATTTAGGGTCCGTCGTTCCCGTAACAGTATTTGTTTCCGTATCCGTATCAGACCAATTGTAAATTACTTCATAGTTTGTAGGAGTCGAGCCTCCTCGCATACCATTCTTTTCAATGCTCTGCCACTCCGTTTCGCTACCCGCATAAGCAATTTTGCGAAGAACATCACAGCTATAAAAAGCACTTTCTCCGATATATTTCACGCCGCTGCCAATGGTAACACGGTTCAAAGCTTCACAGTGCAGAAATGCTTCCTGATCGATCATGACAACAGAGTCCGGAATTATCACGTGTGTCGCAGCACTGCTATAAAATGCCGCACGTGCAACATCCACCGTGCCATCGCGAATTACAAAGGTGTCCTTAATGTCAGAGCGCACTCTAATAAGATGATTCCCAATGTATAAGGCACCGTCCGTCCAATCATTAGGGTCACCCCAGATCGGTCCCCCAAAAATAATTTCTGTATCTGTAAAAGACATGGGTGTTTCGGGCAAAATAATTTTCTCTAGCGATCTAGAAAAGCCATATTTGCGATCAACATCAGTAGAAATCTTAGTAACACTATCGGGAATCATAATTCCCTTGATTGGTTCTTTCCTTTGCCAACTGAAGCCGGCACGTACTTCAGTAACTTTCAAGCCGTTAATTTCTGAAGGAATATGAACCATCGTATCGGTACACATACCAATTCCAGTAATCTCACAGGTTTTGTCATCAATCAGAGAAAACTCAAGACCTTCTGAGGGAGTATTCGAAAATTCCAAGACCTCTGTCTTATCGTTAGTAGATTCGGAGTCGCTATTTGGATCGCTTATATTACCGCAAGAAACAAGTAACAACGATGCCAAGATAGCAAAAATCATTGTGATAATAATATATTTCTTCATGGTTCCTCCATAAATATTTATGTTTTAAAATATTGTTATAGTATCTTTTGCTGTGTAATAAGTGAAGTAAAAATACAAAATTATCTGTTTGATTAAGGTGGACGGGCAAACCATTGTAGTTTTTTCATTAGGAAAAACTCCTTAATATTATATGCTTATTTTATCGTTATTTTGGCTTTCCAAATAAAAATAGTAAGATAGCAAGCGAAAATGTTAATGAAACAAAAAGAGCGTCAACCGTAGTTAACGCTCCGAAAAACGCAAACCCGATTGCTGCCACACAAACCTTAACAAAACAAGATATGCTCTCTTGTCTTTACTAAGCGGAATTTGCATTTTTGCCAATTTCAATAAGTAAAGACAAAAAAGGGTAGAAAATCCCTATGGAAAAAAGGGATACCCAGTTTTGTTATTCGGTTTATGTGGCAATATTATTATACCACGATTTCGTGAATAATTCAAGATGTTTTAACATATTTATACGCAAATATATTTGAGAAAAAGGCATACAAATCGTTTTCGACTTGTATGCCCGTATCTTTTACCTTCTATGGGAGCAGGGTGGGGAGGTCACCTCGGTGACATATCCTCTGCCGTTTTGCAGTGATATATTTTACAGCTGTAGATCCATACGACCTTATCGGGAAAAGCGTTGAACGAAACGAGGAGAAACGCGTCTCCCGGCAGAGAGAAGCCGGCAGCCGCACTCAGATGGGTATTCCTGCTTTGCTCGCTGCCGATTACGAACCGTTTGCCGCTTAAAAATTTGAAATCGTGAACGTAGTTAGACCTGTCAAAGAGTCTTCCCGTCAGCAGCATCTGCCCAAAGCTGAGGCGGTTGTCCTCGATGCTCAGTAAGATATCCTCGGTGACCGAAAATTCTCCGCGCCGCACCCGGTTCAGTTGCAGTATTCCGCGTACGAAGAAAACGGCGCAGGCAGTGACAAAGGCGGCATCGACCACGATCTCCGCAAGCAGAGCCAGAAGCGAAGGGGAGGGCGATGCGAGTTGCGTCATAGCGTACATCAGTCCCGCCACCAGAGCACCCGGGATCAGCATCAGCACCGCACCGACGATAGACCGCTTGGCATCCCGCTTTAATTTTTGAGAAATGATCTCTCTTGTCAGTATCTCTCTTTCGTCCTTCATCTTGTGGTCTCCTTCCGCGATCTTTGCTTTGATTATATCACAAGGTCAGATGATTGTCAATCCCGCGGGAGAAAGTGACGATTTCGTCTTGTGGCTTTTCCGAAGGCTCGGTGACAGAATTTTATGAAACGATTTTCAGAAAAGGAAAAAAAGTTTTTCAAAAACCTCTTGACAAACGGCAGAGAATGCGGTATAATATGCGAGTACCGCGAAAAACGGTGCAATTCATACGCGGGTATGTGCGGAAACAATTCCGCCACACCACGCACAATTTCATACGCGGGTATGGCGGAATTGGCAGACGCGCTAGATTCAGGTTCTAGTCGGGGCAACTCGGTGAAGGTTCAAGTCCTTTTACCCGCATAAAAAAGAGACGGTACATAATTATGTATCGTCTTTTGCTTTTTTCGCTACGCTCCACTTTGACTGCAAAAAAACGCATTTTAAAAAACCTTTCCCCACCCTATTGACAGTGATTTTTTGATATGGTATAGTAGTAATGGAAGATAAAAAAACAGGAGACTTTTAATGAAAAAATACATTGCCTTTTTGCTTTGCTTGATTATGTTAATATCATTGGTTTCATGTGGTGAAACAAAAAATAATACCGACTTGACCTCAAATACCGAAAACCAAAACGAAGATATTCAAGATTCCGATTACTCAAACGAAAAAACACCAACTTCTCTTGAGATATACAAGCCCGTACTTGAGGTTTATAGGCTGGCAGTGGACGAACTGAAAGATCTCTATTCTTTTGTGAATGTCAATCCTCAAGGAAGTGCCTCGGAGTTGTTTGGTTTAGAGCCATCAACAGAAAAGGAGTGGTTCTTAGGTATTAGCGACGCCATATATTTCTTTTATGGAGGTCATGGCGAGGAAGACAAAACATCTCCTCATCACAAGTTATCTTGCGGCTATGCGATAAAAGACCTGAACGGTGACGGAGTGGACGAACTTGTACTTCTCACCGACGATTATATGGTTTGCGCGATTTTTTCCATAACGGACGGTAAGCCTATACTACTTGGAAATTATAGGACGCGACACAGTGCTTGGATAGACGAAAAAGGATGGATACACGAAAACGGTAGCGGCGGTGCAGATAATTCTATGAATGCCGTTTACAAAATTGCCGATGGTGGCGCATCTATGGAGTTGATCGCCGAATTCGGTACGAACGGTCACGAATGGATAGGAGATACCGCTTACACCAAATATTATAAATTAGTAAATGGAGAAAAAGTTTCTATTACAGAATCCGAATATTTTGCTTTAAACGAGCAATACACCAAATACTTAGGAACTCACGCGGGAGCAGAGGCAACCAAAAATTATTCGAATCTTACCTTTATATCCTTGTATACCGAAGCCGAGATCGCTATGGAAATGTACGAAGCGGCTCTAAAAAACGAGATCAAGGTTTATGAAACCGATATAGAAGAATACAGTTATTTGAAGGATTGTAAAACTCCCTATAACAGAATCCCACTTTGTGAGTTGGAACGTTTGAGATATGCCTATATGGACGTTGACGGTGACTCGATAAACGAACTCGTAATCGATTGCGGAGACACCTTGATTTTGCGTTATTATGAGGGAACGGTTTACGTTTATCCGTTTACATTCAGAAATATGTATCAGTTGAATACGGACGGCTCATATAATTGGAATCACACAGGGCAGGATTTTGAATACGGAGAAAATCAACTTGCTTTTGACATCGCAAAATTGAAACCAAAAGAGATTTGGCGAATCGTTAATGGCGGAGAACCGAATGCAGAATATTATATTGACGGCAAACAGGTAACACAGGAAGAAGTTTTGAAATATATCGAGGACAACCCTAAAACAAGAATCGAGTTTTCACCGCTTGAAGTATCGTGGTTAAACAAGATTTCACGTGTTGGTGCAGTATTACTTGCACAAGAATATTGGGCAAGTTTTTATACAGAAGACAAAGGAAATATCATTGTACCGGGAGACAATTCTTTGGCACCTTCTCATGTTTACGTTGTGTTGATGCGACGGTTTGTTTTAGATCATTGGTCAACGATCGACGAGATATGGATCGATAAGAATACAGGAGAAGCCATCATTCCATACGTCCCCGATGGCAAGTGATAAACCGTTCACCGAGGTGACGTTACCATCAGGTTCTGGTCGGGGCAACTCGGTGAAGGTTTGAGTCCTTTTACCCGCAAAAAATAAGGCAGGGCTTGTTCCTGCCTTGTTTTTATGCCATAGGATTTGAACGCCCGCAGGCGGGCAAGTCCTTTCATCTGTCTCCAGTCGTCAGATGTCCCTCCGTGGGGCGTGCTTTATGCGTGCGCTCCCTTGGTTATGATCACCCGACGTGATAGCCTGTGACCGTTACGACGGCGGTCAGATTTCCCGCGTCATCCGTTACGTCCACGCGGTAGCACGCCGTGCTTCTGCCGTCCTTAAGGCAGACCGCTTTGGCGATCAGCTTTTTTCCCTTGGCAGGGCATAAAAAGGAAATGTCCGAGCGTAACGACACGCATCCCATAGCTTCCCGATTTGCCGCAACCGCAAAAGCAAAATCTGCCAGCGTAAAGTATACGCCGCCCATTACGGCACCCATAGCATTGCGATGGGAATCTGTAACAGTCAGGCTGCAGGTAGCACTGTGATCACCGATCTCTTCTATGACTGCTCCGTTTTCGATCGCAAATCGGTCGCCTTCAAATATCCTTCTTGTATCCTCTAACGCTTTCCTGTTTTCCATATCATATCGCTCCTTTTTATTTTTCGTTCCGGCGGAGACTCGGGGGCGGTAGTGCTCCGATCGGTCGGTGCTTTTACTCTCCGATTTATTATTATATCACTTTTCTATGAACAATTCAATCCTTTTTCTGCCCGTTCTGAAACAGATTCTGCGGAAAACCTTGACATTTTTTCGTCTTGATGGTATAATAGGCTTTGGGTGAAGAATGCCCGAAATTATAAGGCTCGAAAGGACTATGATTTTATGGATACGAAGGTTACACTTGCAGGTCACAGAGGCTGGCGTGCGAAATATCCCGAAAACACGATGCGCGGCTTCCGTGAGGTCTTGAAGATCGATGTTGACGCCATTGAGATGGACGTACATATGACGAAGGACTACCACATTGTGGTTTGCCACGACGCCAATCTTGCCCGTACCACCGATGCGAGCGGTATGATCTACGAAATGACGCTCGAGGAGGTACGCAAGGCCGATGCGGGCATCAAGCACGGTGAGGAATTCAAGGGCGAGAAGGTTCCGACCTTCGAGGAGTTCCTTGAATTGATGGTGACGCGCCCCGACATCAGGATCCTGCTTGAGCTGAAGGACTATCCCGAGGTGCTCGGCGATTTTGCGTACGCCTCTGCGGGACTTACGCTTTCGCTTTGTAAGCAGTACGGCATCTGGGGCAGCGACCGTCTTACGGTCATCACCTTCTCGGCAGGGCTCTGCGCTTGGCTGCGCACGCGCTACACGAAGGAGGAATTCTCGATCCACGGCTTCTATCCGAAGTCGAAGATGAAGGGATACGAGAATGATGATCCCTATAAGTACTACGATGAGGTTTGCCTTTTCAATGCGGGCGAAAAGGATCCGCAGGGAATGCCGATCAAGCGCGACAGCAAGGTTGCGGACAAGGCGAGATTTACCGAATTTGCACTGATGGGGATCAAGCCCTGCGTGCACTACGGTATGAACACCGACGAGGAGGTCTACCGCAAGTCGCTTGAGAACGGTGCGATCGGATTCACCTGTGACCACCCCGATATCTGCGGCGAGATCCTTGACAGACTCGGCGCGCGCAAGCTGAAAAAGTAATCGAGACGGGAAGCGGCAAGGATGCCTGAGCGGTCGACGCAGTATCCTTGCCGTCGCTTTTTGCTATTTCTGATAAAAAATTTCAGAAAAGCCCTTGACAAACGGATCCCGACGTGTTATAATAGTGTGCCGCATGAAATGGGGCTTTTTTCAAGCGCGGATTTTCGGACGACCTTTGTCGCTTCGAAACGATGCCTCCCATACGCAGCGAGTCTATTTGAAAGAGAGGTGCTTTTCGTGTACGCAGTAATCGAAACAGGCGGAAAGCAGTATATGGTCGAGAAAGGCGACGTAATCTACGTCGAGAAGCTTGACGTTGAAGAAGGTAGCGAGTATACCATCGAAGCTGTTAAGGCAATTTCCGCAGAGTCCGGCTTTGTTGCAGGTTCTCCCGTTGTTGCAGGCGCTGTTGTTAAGGCGCTTGTCAAGAAGAACGGCAAGGCAAAGAAGATCGACGTTATCAAGTACAAGGCTAAGAAGAACGAGAAGAAGAAGATCGGTCACAGACAGCCTTATACGCAGCTGGAAATTACCGCGATCGAGTACAACGCATAATTGTACGGGCGGTCAAGGCTACAACAGTTTTTCTGAAAAATGACAAAGATCGTTTTTTACAGAAGTCAGGGAATCTTCTATGGCTTTGAGGAAAGAGGACACGTTGGATTTGGCGAGTGGGGAGCAGATCCCTTCTGCGCGATGCTGTCCTCGATCACGATGTACATCGTGGATGCCATCGAAGAGGTTTACGGATCCAAGGCGGATTATCGGATCGACGAGGAGAACGCAACGATTTCGGTTCGTTCGAAGGCGGCGCTTCCGGAATTCGAGGAGGACGACCGCGTACGGTACGCGGTTTCGGGTCTTTTCCTTACTTATTACACAATGCTCGAGGATATGCTCCTTCACGACGATATGTATGAGTTCACGAGGGATACGGGCTTTTCGGTATCGGTAGAGGATCGGGATTACGAGTAAGCTATGAACAGAGACCGCACGGGATGCGGTCCACAATCTGAAAGAAAGGTATGGTCACGCACTATGTTAAGAATCAGCTTGCAGTTCTTCGCTCATAAGAAGGGCGTAGGTTCTACGAAGAACGGCCGTGACAGTGAGTCCAAGCGTCTTGGCGTCAAGAAGGCTGACGGACAGGCAGTCAGAGCCGGTAACATCATCGTCAGACAGAGAGGCACCGCGATCCGTCCCGGCAAGAACGTCGGCATCGGCACCGATGACACCCTCTTCGCTCTGATCGACGGCACCGTCAAGTTTGAGGCGGTCGCAGGCGGCAAGAAGCAGGTCAGCGTTTACGCTGCGGAATAATCCGTATTGATGTTTGATAAAAGAGTTGGGTCGAAAAGACCCGACTCTTTTTTTGTCTTTTCAAATGTGTACTGAAAATGTACAAATGACAAATTATTTATAAATATTTGAAAACCCCTTTGCAAAGGGAAGGGAAATGTGTTAAAATATAAAGTGTTCTTGTATGGCTCTATGTGTGCATTTTGCAATGTAAGCGTGTGCAAATTCGTGGTGCCGCTTTATGGGTGGCTCCATATCGAAGGGAGAGGTGACAGGTGTTCAGTCGTTACATATCTTACGCGGCATCCGTGCCGAACGATTCGCCGCTCGGCGATCTTGAAAACCCGAGCACGTGGTTCAAGGATATCGGATTTCTCGAGGTGCTTGATTTCATTTGCGTCGCCGCTGTTCTGGTCGTTCTTTTCGTGTATCTGATGCGCCGCAGAGCGGGCAAGATGATTATGGGCAGCATCTTCGTGATGCTTTTGCTCGGTCTTTGTAAGCTGATCGGACTTCCGCTCCTGTCTGCCTTCGGAGATACCGTGTGGTCGGTCTTTCTGATCGTTCTGCTCGTCCTGTATCACGATGAGATCCGCGATATTTTGCGTCTCATCGGCTGTTTGCCCGAGAAGATCGCGTCTATTGTGAAGCGGCGCGGCTCGTCGGGAACGTCGAAGAAGACCGCACGCGTGATCGACGAGGTTTGTGATGCGGTCGTGCAGATGTCCGAAACGCAAACGGGTGCACTCATCGTTCTGAAGCGCGCGAGCGGTCTGCGTGAGTACACCATCAAGGGACGCGTTCTGAATGCCGAGGTCAGCTCCGCGCTGATCCGTACTGTCTTTTACAACGGATCGCCTCTGCACGACGGTGCTATGGTGATCGAAAACGGTAGGATCCGTGCGACGGGATGTCAGCTTCCCCCTGCAGACCCCGAGGGACTGGACGATGCGCTCGGTGAGCGTCACAAGGCGGCGATCGGCATCAGCGAATGCACCGATGCCGTGGCGATCGTCGTTTCGGAGGAGACGGGTACGATCTCGATCGCGCTCGGTGACGAGCTGAAGCGCGGATACAGCAAGGAGGAGCTCCACGCCGAATTGACCCTCCTGCTCAGCAATTACAACACGAGGCTCGAGGATTGGGGCGACGGCTCGTCGCTGACCGTCTCGACGACGAAGAAGCATAAGAAGCCCGAAAAGGAAAAGAACCGTGCGGGGGTATCCCCTGACGAGAAAAAATGATTGTCGGGTACTGAAATAAAGAATTATATGGGAACAGCCGCTCCTTGCATTCTGCTTGTGAGCGGTGTGTTTTCCTATGGATCACGGAAGCGGAGCGAATCGGTGCTCCTCACGAAGGAAGGGCGGAATCTATGAAAAAGAATCCGAGTGACAAGCGGATAGAGACCACGGACGTGCGGGCGATCCTCTTGTCGGGGATCGCAATCTCGATAGACGACGCCGAGGACGCGGCACTGTCGGAGGCGCGGCGACTTCTTCGTCGCGTTGGGATCACAGAAGGCGCGGAGCTTTCGGTTTATAAGCGATCGGTGGATGCGCGCGTTCGCGGCGGAGTCCGTACGGTTCGTGCGGTCTATTCGGTTCTCGCGCGCTTTGGCGGTGCAGTCAGGCTGTCAGCTGCCGAGCAGAGGGCACTCGGGGGGATATCCGCAAGGGTCGTGACAAACGACGGCACGCCCGAGATCATCCGGGGAACGGCTCCCGCGCCCGAAAGACCGCTCGTGGTAGGGATGGGACCTGCGGGGCTTTTCTGCGCGCTTCTTCTCGCAGAGGAGGGCTACCGTCCGATCCTGATTGATCGCGGTGACGACGTCCGTCGCCGTGTCGAAACGAATGAACGGTTTATGAAAACAGGGGTCCTCGACACCGAGTCGAACGTGCAGTTTGGCGCGGGCGGTGCGGGAACCTTCTCGGACGGAAAGCTGATCACGCGCATCGGAGATGAAAAATGCGCGTACGTTCTGCGCCGTTTCGTTGAGTGCGGTGCTCCTGAGGAGATCCTCACCGATGCGCGGCCGCATATCGGAACCGATCTGCTCGTCGGTGTCGTCGAGCGTTTGCTTCTGCGCATCGAGGCGCTTGGCGGAACCGTTCTGTACCGTACGCGGCTTGACGGGATCGCGGATCCGAGGAGCGACGGCGCACTTGTTGCGAAAACGAGCGGTGGCGATCTTTTGTGCGGTCCGCTCGTGCTTGCACTCGGTCACAGCGCGAGGGATACCCAGCGGATGCTGATCCGTGAGGGTTTTCCCGTCGTGCCGAAGCCCTTTTCGGTCGGCGTGCGTGTCGAGCATCTCCAGAGTGAGATCGACCGTGCGATGTACGGTGACTATGCAGGGCATCCCGCGCTCGGTCACGCCGAGTACAATCTGTCCGATACCACGGGGGAGCGGGGGGTATACACCTTCTGTATGTGCCCGGGTGGAACGGTCGTTGCGGCGGCGTCCGAGGAGGGCGGCGTCGTGGTCAACGGTATGAGCTGTCACGCGCGTGACGGGAAGAACGCCGTTGCGGCGGTCGCGGTATCGGTTTCATGTGAGGATTACGGCAACACGCCCGAGGGCGGTATCGAGTATCAGCGCGCTCTTGAGGAAAAGGCGTTCCGTGCGGGCGGCGGTGCGTATGCGGCGCCGATCCAGCTGCTCGGGGATTTCCTCGACGGAACGCTGAAGCAGGACATCGGGCGGATCGAGCCGACCTATTCGAGGGGGGCGGTGACGCCTGCACGGGTGGATGCGCTTTTCCCCGCGACAGTCACAGAGACGCTTCGACGCGGATTTGTCTCCTTCGGGAGAAAGCTCAGGGGATACGACGACAGGGACGCCGTTCTGACCGGTGTCGAAACGCGCACCTCGTCCCCCGTAAGGCTTCTGCGGTCGCCCGAAATGACGGCGATCGGCTTTCCGATGATCTATCCGATCGGGGAGGGTGCGGGATATGCGGGCGGTATCACCAGTGCCGCGGTCGACGGCGTTCGTGCGGCGCTTGCGATCATTCGACGGTTTGCTCCCGTGGAAACGGAGCGATCGTAATTTTACTGTGTGTGGCTTTTCGGAGGTAGGGGAGAAATGAAGTGCCCTCCGATCGCCTTTGTGTGTGGGACGGAATATACGGATATACTGAATTATTGAAGATAGAATTGTAGGATATATACTGATGGAAGAGCTTGAAGTAAGACAGGGTGAGCACCCTACGGAGACGGCACAGGAAACGGCAGACGGACATAGACACTACGGACGGAAGGGCAAGACCTGGAGCGTTCGGTACGCACTGCACGGCAGTGACGACGCCGCGGTTCGGGAATCGGAGGCGTGCGTTCGTGAGATCGCTGAGGCGCTCGGCGTTTCGATGATCACGGCGCGGCTTCTTTACATTCGCGGATACAGGACGAAGGAGGCGGCAGAGGCGTTCATTAAAAATGACGATGCGCTCCTGCACGATCCCTTTTTGATGAAGGATATGGAGGCGGCGATCTGCCGCGTCCGACGCGCGGTCGAAAATGGCGAGCGGATCGTGATCTACGGCGACTACGACGTCGACGGTGTCACGTCGGTCAGTATGCTGTATCTCTTCCTCCGTAGCAAGGGCGCGGACGTGAGCTATTACATACCGAGCAGAAACGGGGAGGGCTACGGCGTTTCCTGTGCGGCGATCGATCGCCTCGCGGAGAAGCAGGTCTCCCTGATGATCACCGTTGACACCGGTATTACTGCGAACGAGGAGGTCGAATACGCACGGGAGAAGGGAATCGAGGTGGTCGTGACCGACCATCACGAATGTAAGAGTGAATTGCCGCGTGCGTGCGCGGTGGTGAATCCTCACAGACCTGACTGTACGTATCCCTTTAAGGAGCTTGCGGGCGTCGGCGTTGTGTTCAAGCTTCTTTGTGCGTATGAAATGACGCTTTCACGTGAAAGCGGTCAGCCGATGATCGAGGGTGTACGGCGGGTATACAACGAGTTCGCCGATCTCACGGCGATCGGTACGATCGCGGACGTGATGCCTGTGCGGGACGAGAACCGTCTGATCGTGACGCTCGGTCTCCGTATGATCGCGGCGACCGGCCGAAAGGGACTTGCGGCTTTGATCGAAGCGGCGTCTGCAACGCCGTCGAGCACGTCGAAGAATGTGACGGGACTTCCCCCGCGCATTGCACCGAAGAAGCGAAAGATCACGTCGGGCTTTATCGGCTTCGGGCTTGCGCCGAGGTTGAATGCGGCAGGACGCATCAGCAGTGCGACCAAGGCGGTCGAGCTTTTGCTTGCCGAGTCGGACGAGGAGGCGCGCGCGCTTGCCGAGGAGCTTTGCGAGATCAATCGCACACGGCAGGTCGAGGAGAACCGCATCGCAGAGGCGGCGTACAGAAAGATCGAGGAGGGCGGCTATCTTGAGACCGATCGCTTCCTCGTGCTTGCCGCCGATGACTGGCAGCAGGGCATCATCGGTATCGTCGCTTCGCGACTGACCGAGCGGTACGGAATGCCGTCGATCCTTGTTTCCTTTGAGGGGGCGAAGGGTGGAGAGCCGTCCGACGATGACGTCGGAAAGGGCTCCGGGCGAAGTGTGAAGGGGATCAATCTCGTTGAAGCGATGGGCTACTGCGAGGATCTTCTGTGTAAATTCGGCGGACACGAGCTTGCTGCAGGGCTGACGGTGAAGAGAGGCAAGATCGACGCCTTCCGCGAAAGGATCAACGAATACGTGCGCTCGCGCATCCCCGAGGAGGAGACCTGTGCCTCGGTCGAGGCCGATTGCGAGGTCAGTATCCGTGAACTCACGATGCAGCTGGCGGTCGAGCTTTACAGGCTCGAGCCGTACGGTGTTTCGAATCCCACGCCGAGCTTTCTCCTGCGTGACGTGACGCTAAGGAAGATCATTCCGATCAGCGGCGGCAAGCATATGAAGCTCGTCGTCGAAAGAGCGGGAATCACCTTCTACGCGATGTGCTTCAACGTGTCATCCTTCCAGTTCCCCTATTCGGAGGGCGAACGGATCGACCTTATATTTACGCTCGATATCAATGAATACCGCAACCTCAGGACGCTTCAGCTGATGGTGCAGGAGGTGCGGCAGTCCGAGACCGACCGACTTCTGCTCGAATCCGAGAAGAAGAGGCTTGAGGAGATCCGCGGCGGAGCCGTTTTCTCACCCGAGGAGAATTTCCTTCCGTGCAGAGACGACGTTGCGGTGGTCTATTCCTATCTGAAGTCGCAGTGCAGATACGGACACGCACTGCTCTCCGACCGAATGATCCTCGCCGCGATGAATCTCTCGGCGCCGGGGCAGGTCGGGTACGGAAAATTCTTCTGCGCCCTCGATATTCTCGCGGATCTGCGCCTCTGCTCGTGTGAACGGCAGGAGGACGGATGCTACAGGATCGAGGTATTCAAAAATGCCGCAAAAACGCCGCTTGAGACCTCTGCGGTGCTTCGCACGCTTCGGAAGCAGTGCGATACAGTCCCGAGATAAAGAGTCCATCCCGCGAGGCGAGGCCCTATTCTCGGAATTTCGGAAAGGAAGGTGCTTCTTTCGTATGATGCAGACCGATATGGCACACAGTAATATCAATCATCTGATCGGTATTCTTGAAACGAGCGGAGACAAGTACGACTTCGACAAGATCCGTATGGCGTACGATTTTGCGCGCGGGCTTCACGAGGGACAGTTCCGCGTCAGCGGAGAGCCCTACATTACGCACCCCGTAGCGGTCGCGGAGATCCTCGGAGGCTTTGGGCTTGATACCGATTCGATCTGCGCGGCGCTTTTACACGACGTAGTGGAGGATTGTCAGGTCGAGCTTTCCGTGCTCAAAAAGACCTTCGGGGATGACGTCGCACTTCTCGTTGACGGTCTGACGAAGATCGTCCCGATCGACGTTTCGGAGAAGGAGGAGGCACACCTCGAGACCGTTCGAAAGATGCTTCTCGCGATGTCGAAGGATATCCGCGTGATCATCATCAAGCTTTGCGACAGACTGCACAATATGCGTACGCTGTCGGCAAAGCGTGAGGACAAGCAGCGCGCGACGGCGCTCGAAACGATGCAGGTCTATGCCCCCCTTGCACACCGCCTCGGTATGCAGAAGATCAAGCACGAGCTTGAAAATCTCAGTCTGCGCTACCTTGACCCTATCGGCTTTAAGGAGGTCGAGGAGGGGGTCGAGCATCATTACGGCGAGCACACCGATCTCATTGACAACGTTCGGAGAGAAATGTCGGAGAAGCTGGCGGAGTATGGAATATCCTTCCGCATTGAGGGACGGATCAAGTCGACCTACAGCGTTTATAAAAAGATGTTCAATCAATCGAAGAGCATCGACGAGATCTTCGACTTTTACGCCCTCCGTGTGATCGTAGACACTGAGCTTGAGTGTTACACCGTCCTCGGCATCGTGCACGAAATGTACAAGTCGATTCCCGGAAGATTCAAGGACTATATTTCAACGCCGAAGCCGAATATGTACCAGTCGCTTCATACGACGGTCATCGGACGCGAGGGCGTGCCGTTCGAGGTGCAGATCCGTACCTGGACGATGCACCACATCGCAGACTACGGTATCGCGGCACACTGGAAATATAAGACGGGTAACACCGCAAAGAGCGGAGGAAACGACAGTAAGCTCGAGTGGATCTCGCGCCTTCTTGAGGAGACCGAGACGACCGATTCCGAGGAGCTGATCCGTGCGCTCAAGACCGACCTCTATCAGGAGGAGGTCTACGTATTCACGCCGAAGGGTGACGTGATCACCCTGCCGCAGGGCTCGTGCGTCATTGATTTCGCGTACAGCATCCACTCGGCGGTCGGAAACCGAATGGTCGGTGCGAAGATCAACGGAATGATCGTACCGATCGACAAGACGCCGCAGAACGGCGACATCATTGAGATCATCACCTCGCAAAGCACGAAGGGACCGAGCAGAGACTGGCTCGGCATCGTCAAGACGAGCGAGGCGCGCAATAAGATCCGCCAATGGTTCAAAAAGGAAAAGCGGAGCGAAAATATCGATCTCGGCATCAGTATGATCGACGCGGAGCTCCGCAAGTTCGGCCGTGCGGTACCGCCTGCTGTGCGCGACGAGATCGTGACGGCGCTTGCGGAGCGGATCGGTATGAATTCGCGGGACGACCTCTATAACGCGGTCGGCTACGGCGGTCTTGCGGTTGCAAAGATCCTCGTCAAGCTGCGCGACGAGTACGATAAGCGCGTGAAGCCTGCGGAGGAGACGACACCTGCGGCGCATACCGAGCAGCTCCTGAGAGAAGGGAAGAAGCGGCGCGTTTCGACGGGCGGCATCCTGATCGACGGCGACGTCGACTGTCAGGTGAAGTTCGCGCGGTGCTGTAATCCGCTTCCCGGGGATGCGATTATTGGCTTCATTACGAAGGGCTACGGCATTTCGATCCACAAGAGGGATTGCCCGAACGTTCTTGCGGGGCAGGAAAAGGAAGAATCGAAGGATCGCTTCGTGCGCGCTGAGTGGGATACGCCTGCGAGCGGAAAGAGCAGTGACAACAGCTACGAGGCGCTGATGTCGATCCGCGCAAGCAATACGCTCTCCCTGCTTGCAAATATTACGACAGCACTCCTTGATATGCACGTGACGCTGAGCCAGATCAGCACGCAGAATCTGTCAAACGGTATGATCGTTGTCAATCTGACCGTGCTTTGCAAGAATCTCGAGCATTATTATTCGATCGTTTCCCGCATCAAGGGACTGAAGGACGTGGAGAGCGTCTCGAGAGGGCAGTACTGACGGCGCTCTGAATTTACTGCAATTCAAAAAATACCGAGCGCCGTCCCGAAACATCCCTTGCGGCTTAGACAGCCGCATTCCGCAAGCGGAAACGGAATGTTTCCAAAGGGGGAGACGAACGGGGAAGCGCGGCGCTCTGAATTTACTGCAATTCAAAAAATACCGAGCGCCGTCCCGAAACATCCCTTGCGGCTTAAACAGCCGCATTCCGCAAGCGGAAACGGAATGTTTCCAAAGGGGGAGACGAACGGGGAAGCGCGGCGCACTGAATTTACTGCAATTTGAAAAATACTGAGCGCCGTCCCGAAAATAAGTCAAGCAAAGAAAGAGGATCTCTGATATGACGGCAGTATTACAGCGCGTGAAGCGCGCAGAGGTGAAGATCGACGGTGAGACCGTCGGTGCGTGTGACGAGGGGCTTCTCATTCTGCTCGGCGTTGCCGCAGGGGATGAGGAAAAAGATGCCGATGCGCTCGTCGATAAGATCGTGAAATTCCGGATATTCTCCGACGAAAACGGCAAGATGAACCGCTCGGTCACGGATATCTCCGGCAGTGTGCTGCTCGTATCGAATTTCACGCTGTGCGGCTCCTACCGCCACGGCAACCGTCCCGATTTTTGCGCGACTGCAGCACCGCCTGCTCTCGCAAATGCACTTTACGAGCATTTTGCCGCACGGATGCGGCTGACGGTCCCCGTTGAGACCGGGCGCTTCGGCGCCGATATGGAGGTTTCACTCGTCAATGACGGTCCTGTGACCTTCGTGCTCGAAAGCGGTGTTCTTCTGAAGAAATAACCGCAGCTTTTGATTGACTTGACATCATCATACACGGAAAGGATACGGGATATCCCGTAACAGCTTTTGGATTATGATTCTCGATCTTGATTCGGAAATCAACGTATATTACGTACAGACACTCGCACTCATCTTTTTCCCCGGCGAGAAATTCTCCCCGGATGAGGAGGACACGCCCGAGACCCCCCATTTGACGGTTCGGGTGAAGCAAACCGAGACGGGATACACGGCGAAGGCGGTGCTGAGGATCGGAGACAGGCTCTCCGAGGCCGAGCGCGAGGGGCTTTACCGTCCCGAGCATTATCCCTCGGGGCATCCGCCCATTTCAAGTGACCGCGCACGGAAGCTCGCGGTTGGTGCGGCGGTCTTTGCTGTCTGCTCTCTTGTGCGGGCGTACCGTCCGTCGTGGGGAATGCTCACGGGCGTTCGTCCGTCGAAGGTTGCGATGTCCTTCCTTGACGAGGGAATGAGCAAGACGCGTGTCAAGAAGGTTCTGAATAACGAATATCTCGTGATCCCCAAGAAGGCGTCGCTTGCGATCGACGTCGCGATGAACGAGCGTCGGCTCGTCGGGGAGTATAACCGAGAGGATTGCAGCGTTTATATCTCAATCCCGTTCTGTCCCTCGCGGTGCGAATATTGCTCCTTCGTTTCCTATACGTCAAAGCGCCTTCTGTCGCTGATCCCCGACTATCTGACGAGGCTCTGTCTTGAGATCCGTGAGATCTTCCGTGAGATCAGCCGCCTCGGGCTTCGCGTGCGGACGATCTACGTCGGCGGCGGAACGCCGACGATCCTCACGGCAGAGCAGCTTCGCGTGCTTCTTTCGACGGTCGCGGAATGTACCGACGTGTCGCTTCTTTCGGAGTTTACCGTCGAGTGCGGCAGACCCGATACGATCGACGCGGAGAAGCTCGCGATTGCGGCGTCCTACGGCGTTACGCGCATCAGCGTAAATCCGCAGAGCCTTTCGGAGGAGGTGCTTCACGGCATCGGTCGCGCGCATTCGGCAGAGGAGTTCTATCGCGCGTATGAGATCGCGCGCGCGTCGGGGATCCCCGTCATCAATACCGATCTCATCGCGGGGCTTCCCGGAGATTCCTTCAAGACCTTCTCCGTAACGATGGATAAGATCCTCGAGCTTCGCCCCGAGAACGTGACCGTACATACCTTCGCAGTCAAGCGCTCGGCGGATATTCTGAAGCGCGGTGACGGCATTTACTCGATGCGCGGCGGAGACGTCGGCAAGTGCGTCGACTATTCGCAGATCCGCGCGCAGGCGGCGGGCTACCGTCCGTACTATATGTACCGCCAGAAGAATACGGTCGGCAATCTTGAGAATGTTGGCTTTGCGCTTGACGGAACCGAGGGACTCTACAACATCTATATGATGGAGGAGATCCACTCGATCTTCTCGGCGGGTGCGGGGGCTGTTACGAAGCTTGTCGAAGCGCACGCAGATCCCGAAACGGGCGAGATCAAGAACACGATCCGCCGTCTCTTTAACCCGAAGTACCCCTACGAGTACCTCGGCGGAGATGCATATCTCGAAAAATTTGCGGAAATCGAGGCGTTTTATTCCGCGCTCTAAGGACGCTGACCCTCGCATAATCCTTTCTCCCTCGACGTATGATAGAAAAGAGGAGAGCGGCGCACAGTCCGTGCGCCGCTCGATTTTTTTTGTGAGGAACGGTATATGACAGGGGAGAAAAGGGAGAAGGTGTGTTACTCTGCAGGCGTCTCGGGGCGGACGACAGAGCCACAGAGGAAATTTTTTTCGGGAGTAGGGATCCTGACGGTCGCGGCTGTTTTGTCGAAGATCATCGGACTGCTTTACCGCATTCCGCTCGTCAGGGCGATCGGCATCGGCGGTATGGCGTATTTTCTTGCCGCGAGCCATATCTACGTAACGCTTTATCTGATCGCGTCGGCGGGACTGCCGCTCGCGGTGTCGATCCTCGTTGCCGAGAGAGAAGCGTGCGGGGACGCTGTGGGGGCGGTGAAGGTCTATCGTGCCGCGCTTCTTCTGTTTCTTTGCCTTGGCGGCGCGGGAAGTCTCTTTCTCTTTTTCGGGGCGGAATTTATTTCGGCGCGGATCGGGCTTGCGGGTGCAGCCTTATGCCTTCGGGCGATCGCGCCGACCCTACTCTTCTCCTGCGTTTCGGCGGCGATCCGCGGGTATTTTCAGGGCTTTCAGAAAATGGCGCCGACTGCAGTGTCCGAGGTGATCGAGTCGCTCGGAAAGCTTGTGTTCGGGCTTCTGCTTGCCCATTTTGCCGTATCGCGCGGCTACGACAAGACCGTGTGCGCCGCCTTTGCGGTGACGGGGCTGACGCTCGGGGTATTTCTTTCGATGCTCTATCTTCTCGTGATGAAGCTCGGCTTTTCGCCCGAAAGGGCTCTCGGAGAGCATATATCGGGAAGGGGAGACAACGGGAGACCGAACGAATCCTCCTTCCTCCGTATTCTTCGGATCGCTGCGCCCGTCACGTGCAGCTCGCTCGTTCTCAGCGTCGCGTCGGTCGTCGATACCGTTCTGATCTCGGGACGTCTGCAGGACGCGGGCTTTGACACGCATATTGCCGAGACGATGTACAGCAGCTACGGCAATCTCGCGCTTCCGCTCTTTAACCTGCCCGCGTCGCTGATCACGCCCGTGTCGCTCGCGCTCGTTCCGCTTTTGTCCTCTGCCTTCCGCTCGGGGCGGCGCGGAGAGGAGCGCACCGTGATCGCGTCTGCGATGCGGATCACCGCACTGCTTGCGATCCCTGCGTCGATGGGGCTGTCGGTCTTTTCGGAGCCGATCCTGACGCTTCTGTATCCGAGGGAGACTGCGGCGGTCGCGATCGCCGCGCCGCTTCTGTCGATCCTTGCCCTGTCCGTCCTCTTTTCTTGCTTTATGACCGTGACGAACGCGATCCTGTCGACCTACGGTCACCCGGGGAAGGCACTGCTGTCGATGTCGGTCGGGGCACTCGTCAAGATCGCATCGGAGTATTTCCTCGTCGGGAATCCCGACACGAACATTTACGGTGCGCCCGTCAGTACCTTCCTTTGCAATCTGATCGTGACCTCGATGAATCTTTACTTTGTCTATCGTTATTCACCGGGGAGCGAATCAATCTCCTCGGTGTTCGGGAAGCCCTTTCTCGCGTCGTCGGTCGGGGTATCGCTTGCGGGGGGCGTATACGTGCTCCTCTCAATGTACGGCGGATTTGCCGCGTGGAAGGTGCTTCTTGCGGTGCTGACTGCCGCCCTCGGATATCTGATCGCCGCCGTACGGAGCCGTGCGCTGAGACGGGAGGACGTCGAGGCGATTCCGATGGGGAAGAAGCTCGCGCGGCTATTGTTTTATGAGCCGACGGGAAAGCAGAAAGGGCTGTCTCATTGAGACAGCCCTTTCGGGTTTATCATTTGCCGCTATGCGGGTCAAAGGATCAACAGAAGCATAAGCCCTGCTGCCGCAAGGAACCAGACTGCCGCGGCGACGGCAACGGAATACCAGTACCTCGGATAGTTACGCTTTGCAGAGCGCGGAAGCGTCAGACCGAGGACGAGGAAGGGGATCGGTGCAACGAAGCCGAGGAGGGCGAAGGTGATCCAGAAGAGTACGAACAGGTCGGAGTCGTAGTAGACGTCCTCGTCATAGTCGTCGTCGTTGTCGAAGTAGTCGTCATAGTCGTCCTCGTAGTAGTCGTCTGCCTCGTAGGTGCTTTCGTAGGGGCGGTATTGCACGCCGTCGATCAGCGCCTCGGCGGTCTCCTTTACGTGTTCCTCGAGCCGCGTCAAGGTGACGCTGCCGCTCCGATAGGAGAAGTTTCCGTCGGCGTCGAAGTAGGAGTTGTCAAGATCGAGGTAGTTGAGGTAATACAGTGAGCCCTCGTACGCGTAGATCGCGGCGCAGTCATAGCGTAAGACCTCGTATTCATCGTAGGCAGAGATCCTGTAGCAGGGGACATCCTCTAAGACAGATACGTTGACGATCCTTGCGGTGACGCCGCTTCTTCGGAGATCCTCGAATGCGTCGAGCTCCTCCATGCCAAGGTAGGAGCGATAGTTTGTGTTCGACTTCTCGAAAAAGTGGAAGCTTTTCAGGGGGCTATTGAAGAAGCTTTTCAGGGAGGCGTTGCCGTCCTCGGTTGCGTAGATCCGCACGCGGCCGTTGTTGCCGTTTGCCCAAATGATCTCGCTCGACTGTGCATAGGAGGAGAGCGATACGTATTCGTAATTGTCAAACGGAAGCTCGACCCAGTTATAGAACGTGTGCTCGGCGGTCGGAGCGAATACGTATTTATCCGCAATGGTGATGTGCTTATAGGTCTTGCCGCCGCCGATGATCGTTTTTCCGTCCTCCGATACCTCCCACACTACGGCGTCGGACGGATCGAACATAGAGGACAGATCATCCTCGGTAGGTGTGCAGGACGCGAGGAGGAGAACCGTAAGAGAAAGCAGAAGGACTGCTGTGAGTCTGATAAAGCGTTTCATATCGGCACCCCCTTTAAGCGAGATTGAGACTGCGCTGAAGCCGTCCGAGTGTCAGTGAATACAGCGTAAAGGCGAGGGTCGCGACGATTGCGATTCCAATGAGAAGCATCAGCGCGAGTATTCCGAGGGCTGCGTGCGGAGACATTCCACCGGCAAGGATCACGATCTCACTTAAAGTGAACGGAAGGATGACGTAGGAAAGGATATTCGTCACCCAGCTCAGCACGGTATTCGTGCCGTAGTAGATTGCGAGCCCGACGACCAGCTTCGCCTTCTTTACGATCAGCGCACCGATGGTGACGGAGAAGTAGAGAAGCAGGTTCGTGAAGAGGTCGACCGCTATGGCGAGGAGAATGAGCTCTAAGATGAAAAGGATGCTCCAAAAGCTGTACTGCCACAGATCGGGGTAGTACCGAAAAAGATCGGAGTAGTACCGAAAAAGATCGGAGACGCCGCGGAAGAACGCGGAGATGACGTCGCCCGGGACGGCGATCAGAACAGCGGCGGAGACCGAGAGACCCAGGAGACACGCGTACATCGCGTCAAAGATCAGTGCGTTCACGAGCTTTGACATCAGCAGGGCACTGCGGCGCACGGGGAGCGTGAAGGTCAGATACCCCTCGTCGGTATAGAGATGCTTATAGAAGCGGACGAGGGAGAGGATCGGTGTCACGAGCACCGATGCGGACAGCGCGATGATCGCGAAGATCATAAAAAGCATCACGAGGAGCTCGAGCAGCGGGAATCCTCTTTGGGGAGACTCGTAAGTATAGAGAAATCGGAAGGCGAGCCCGAGTCCGATGCACACGGCGGGAACCGAGGGAAGGAGCATCCACCAGTAGCGGAAGACAGCCTTAAAATCGTGCTTTAAGAGTTTACCGAACATCTGAACACCTCCCTGAAAAGCTCGTCGAGGGATTTACCGTGCTCTGCGCGCACCTCGTCTGCGTCACCTGCGAGCTTGATCACGCCGCCGTATGACATAAACGCGAATTTATCGAGCACGGGCTCAACGTCGTAAATGAGGTGCGTCGTGATGACGACCGCCGCCTCGGAGTTATAGTTACCGATAATGGTCTCAAGGATGTAGTCGCGCGCGGCGGGGTCAACGCCTGCGATCGGCTCGTCGAGCAGATAAAGCTTTGCGCGGCGTGCCATGACCATAATGAGCTGGACCTTCTCTTTCGTGCCCTTCGATAGGGTTTTGAGACGCGCCTTCGTGTCGATCCCGAGGTCGAAGAGCATCCTCCGCGCGAGGGTCTCGTCAAAGTCCTCGTAGAACTCGGAGAAGTACGCGAGGAGCTCGTCGATCAGCATCCAATTATTAAAATAAGTGCGCTCGGGCAGATAGGAGACGAAGCGGTTCGTCCTCTCGCTTCGGGGCTCGCCGCAGATCTCGATCTCGCCGCTGTCGGGCACGAGAAGTCCCGTGATCAGCTTCATCAGCGTGGATTTGCCGCATCCGTTCGGCCCGAGCAGACCGACGATGTTGCCGCCCGTGAGGGTCAGATTCAGATTTTTGAGGACAGGAACGCCGGGCTTATAGCTCTTCTGCAAATTCCTGCACGTGAGGATCGGGGTGTTCATTTGTCGGTTCCTCCTTTTCGAAGTATTCTAAGAGCTCGGTCTTTGTGATGCCGAGCGCGGTCGCCTCTCGGACGAGTGCCTTGATGGCGGCGTGCTTTGCCTTTTCGCGTGCGGCGTCGAGTACGGCGGTGTCAGACGTGACGAATCTGCCGACCGTTCCGTGCGCGTAGAGCAGTCCCTCGGATTCGAGGGCGGCGAGCGCTTTTTGTACGGTATTGGGGTTGACCGCCGCGTCGAGCGCGATCTGGCGAACGGGTGGGATCTGCATCCCGGGGGGATAGGTGCCGCAGAGGATCTCCTGCCGTAGACGGTTCGCGATCTGCACGAACACCGCCTCCGTGCGGTTAAATTTCCAAGACACGTTGATGCTCCTCCTCTCTTTGTACTGTTGTACTAATACAATCATACAACATACCGTTCGCTTTGTCAATAGGAAATACGAAATTTCTTCAAAAAAAACGGATGCCGTCCGCGTGTGCGGGGACATCCGTTCCTTCGCTATGGATTTTTCGCGCGATTATTTCTGTCCGTAGTACGCGTTTGCGCCGTGCTTCCGGTAGAAGTGCTTTTCGAGAAGCTCTCTCTGCATTTCGGCGCCGCCCTCGCGGAGCAGTGCGCTTCCGAGGATCTCGCTCTGGAACGCCATCTGTGCTACGGTCTCGAGCACAGCCGCATTTTCGACCGACTTTGCGGCGTTCTTGCCCCAGGTGAAGGGACCGTGTGAATGCACGAGAACAGCGGCAATCTCCTCTGCGGAAAGGCCGCGGCTCTTAAAGGTCTCGATGATGACGTTGGCGGTCTCAAGCTCGTACTCGCCGCCGATCTCCTCGGGGGTCATCTTACGCGTGCAGGGAATGCCGCCCGCGAAGTGGTCTGCGTGGGTGGTTCCGTACGGCAGAATGTCGCGTCCCGCCTGTGCGAAGGAGGTTGCGTAGACCGAGTGGGTGTGCGTGATGCCGCCGATCTCGGGGAATGCGCGGTAGAGCTGAAGGTGGGTCGGGGTATCGGACGACGGGCGGTAGGAGCCCTCGACGACCTTACCCGTTTCGAGATCGAGCACGGGGAGATCGATCGCGGACAGCTCGCTGTAGGAGACGCCCGAGGGCTTGATGACGACGAGACCCTTCTCGCGGTCGATCCCAGAGACGTTACCCCAGGTGAAGAGAACGAGATTGTGGCGGACGAGGTCCATATTGGCCTCGTATACTTCCTTTTTCAGTGCTTCCAACATAATAATATACCTCTTTTTATAAATAATAATTAGCGTTTTTTGAAGTGACTGCGGTAGATGTCGTACATTTCACTCTCTGAGAGCACGTAGGGGCTGTTCGCGTAATTCTTCGCGCCCTTTACGAGCTCGATTCTCTCGCGGATCTCATCCTCCGTGAGGGTGAGATCAACGCTCGACAGCGCGGGGAGATATTCGCACAGCACCTTCGGCTTGACGCCGAGATGCTCGTAAAAGCGTGCGAGCCTTTCCTTGCCCGTGTCTGTGCGCTCGTTGTACCTGATATAGTCGCCCTCGAAGATCGCGCAGGCGGCGCCGTGCGAGATCCCGTCAAGGAGGGTGAGGGAATAGCCGAGCGGATGCGGGAAGCCCGTTCCCGTGATGCTGATCGCAATGCCTGCGGCGGTTGCCGCGTAAAGAAGGGATTCACGCATTTCGTCGCTGAATGCATCGGGGTACTGCGACAGGATGTCCCAGATCTCCTTTGCCGCAAAAAGTGCAGCCGCCTCGGAAAAGGCGTTCGCCTTCGGGGAAAGGTAGGATTCGATCGCGTGTGCGAACGCGTCGAGCGCGGTGCTGATCGTATAGCTGCGCGGCAGGGAGCGCGTGTAGGCGGGATCGAGGAAGGCGACCTTCGGATAGGAGAAGGGGGCGTTGAAGGTCTTTTTGTTCCGTCCGTCGGGGAGGGTCAGGACCGCATAGGGGTTCGCCTCACTGCCCGTTCCGGCAGTCGTCGGGATGCAGACGATCGGGAGGGAGGGGGAGAGGGCGGGGACGTTGTAGATCCCCTCGGGTTCGATACGGGGATTCGTTGCAAACGCGGAGATCGCCTTCGCCGCGTCCATTACCGAGCCGCCGCCGATCGCGATGACGAAATCGGCACCTGCCGCACGGCAGAGCCTTCCGCCCTCGTAGCAGGTAAGGAGGGGCGGGTTCTCGGTGACCTCCGAAAAGACCGTATGGGAAACGCCCACCTCATCGAGCACCGAGGAGACGTCGTCGAGCGCGCCGCATTTCTTCGCACTCGTTCTGCCCGTGACGATGAAGGCAGAGCGTCCGACCAAAAGCTGATCCTTGTGCGCTTTGACACAGCCGAAGCCCGACACAAAGCGGGTGGGAAGATAAAAATCAAAATTCATAGTGTGACACCTCATCTTTATTAAGAAAGATCGAATTTTCAGCCCTTACATTGTAGCACATTTGCCGTGATTTGTCAATCGGTAATAAGAGAAACGAAAAAAATGAAAAATTGTAGAAGGGGGATTGACAAAGAGGGCAACTTGTGATATCATATTGATATCAAAATAACTCAAAAATAATATGGAGGTCATCTATGAACGAAAAGATCCTGACAAACAAGAAGCACGGTATGGCGGTGATGCTCTTGACGATCGTACTGTACGTGGCGGCGTTTGCCGCACTGATCGCAGGCGGCATTATGCTCGACGAGGGGATGACGGGCGCGCTTCCGAACGCTCTCGTAGGCGTTTCGGTCGTTTATATTTGCATCGGGTGGATCGTGCTCCCCGGGCTCAAGGTGCTGAAGCCGCAGGAGGCGCTTGTGCTCACGCTGTTCGGTAAATACATCGGCACGATCAAGGGCGACGGCTTCTTTTTTGTGAATCCCTTCTGCACGGCGGTCAATCCTGCGGCAAAGACCAAGCTGAACCAGAGCGGAGACGTTTCGACGGCACAGCCCGCGCCCGTGCAGGGAACGACTGCGCAGACCGTAGACAAGCGGCTCTCCCTCAAGGTGATGACGCTGAACAACAACAAGCAGAAGATCAACGACTGCCTCGGCAACCCCATTGAGATCGGGATCGCCGTGACCTGGCGCATCGTGGACACGGCAAAGGCGGTGTTCAACGTAGACAACTACAAGGAATATCTCTCCCTGCAGTGTGACAGCGCGCTCCGTAACATCGTCCGTCTTTATCCTTACGATATGGCGCCGAACGTCGACACCACGGGTGACGGCGTTGCCGACGACGGAAGCCTGCGCGGGTCGAGCGAGATCGTAGCGGGCAGGATCCGCGATGAGATCCAGAAGCGCGTCGAGGAGGCGGGCATCGAGATCCTCGAGGCACGCATTACGAATCTCGCATACGCGACCGAGATCGCCGCTGTGATGCTCCAGCGTCAGCAGGCGTCTGCGATCATCGACGCGCGGAGAATGATCGTCGAGGGCGCGGTCGGAATGGTCGAGATGGCACTCGAACGACTGAACGAGAAGCACACGGTCGAGCTCGACGAGGAGCGCAAGGCGGCGATGGTGTCGAATCTGCTCGTCGTGCTCTGCGGCAACCGTGATGCACAGCCTGTCGTGAATTCGGGAAGTTTGTACTGATGGCGGAAAACGGATCGAGGAAAAAGCAGGTTCCGCTTCGTCTGTCTGCCGAGCTTTACGACGCGCTTGCCGCGTGGGCGGAGGACGAATTCCGCTCGGTAAACGGTCAGATCGAATATCTTCTCACCGAGGCGGTCAGAAAACGGCGCCGCGGAGGCTCCCCAAAGGAGAAAATGCGTGATGACGGTTGACATTTGCCGTTCTTTTTGGTATACTGAAGGGGTAAACGAAACGGAAAGGAACCTTTGAAATGTCAAAAAAGAAAAGAAGAAACGCGCCCCACAGCGCGAAAAAGCAGATGGCGGCGAAGAAGCAGTCCTTCCAAATGCAGCCTTGGATGAAGATCACGGCGGCGGTAGTCGCAGTCGTGCTTCTTGCGGGGCTGATCTATCTGATCCTTCCTCGCACGCAGATCGCATATATCGAGATCGAGGATTACGGTACGATCGCGGTCGAGCTTTACGATGACGTCGCGCCGATCACGGTTAAAAATTTCGTCAGCCTCGCGAAGGAGGGCTTCTACGACGGGCTGACCTTCCACCGTATCATAGAGGGCTTTATGATGCAGGGCGGAGATCCTATGGGAGACGGAACGGGCGGTAAGACCGACGCGAGCGGTAAGAAGATCACGATCAAGGGGGAATTCAAGAAGAACGGTGTGAACAACACGCTTTCCCACAAGAGAGGCGTGATCTCGATGGCGCGGAGCGGTGACCCGTACTACGACAGCGCGTCCTCGCAATTCTTCATTGTGCACGAGGACAGCCCGCATCTTGACGGCGACTACGCCGGCTTCGGTATGGTCATTGACGGGATCGAGATCGTCGACAGGATCTGCACGGAGGTAGAGCCCGTGCCGAACAGCAACGGCAAGGTCCTGAAGGACGATCAGCCCGTGATCAAGTCGATCCGAATCGAAACGCGGATCGGGTGAAGTATGAATAGAAAGTCAGGGGGAAAGCCGAATGGCTTTCCCCCTGACTGGCGTTGGAAATTAGGACACGCTTTCGGTCGTGACAAGGGTGGTATAGGTGCCGCTTGCAAGATCGATCGCGATCAGGTATGCGTCTCCCGTGGTGCGACAGTAAAGGATGCCGTCCTGCTCTAAAACCGTCTCACAGATCTTGATGCTCTCGTTGCCGAATACTCTCTCACGCGTGCCGTCGGTGCTGATGCGGCAGAAGGTGCTCAGATCGACGGAGGGGGTGCCCTCGTTCCAATCGTATACATAAAGGGCTTTGTCCGTGTACATCAGTATTTCTGCCTCTATTTCTGCGACGAATAAGGGCTCTCCCGAGAGATCACAGAGGGGCAGGCGGTAGATTCGGTCGTCGTCACGGTGGAAGTATACGCTGTCTCCGATGACCGTGCGCCAGCCTGCACCGCAGAGCGCCTCGGGCAGATCGCGAATGCTGACCTCTCCGCTGTCGGTGTCGATGCGGATCACCCGCTCTCTGCCCTTGCCCGTAGGAGAGGCTTCGGTGATACGGAAGGAGGTGATCGCGATGTCTCCGCCCGAAAGGAAAAATGCATCGGCACTATCGTCGTTCATAATCAGGACGTCGATGTTCCCACCGCTTGGCGATACCGAAAGGAGCGCGTTCGCCGTGGTGATCAGACCGCTCTCGGTATTCAAGGCGTAGATCGCGGCGCTGAGATAGATGCGGTCGCCGCTGACTGCAAAGCTGTGGATGCGGTGAATTGCGGCGCAGTCCTCAATAATCGTATAGGTCTCTTCGGTTTTTATGTCGAAGGCGTAGAGTCCGGTAGACCAGACGTCGGATTTCAGAGGGGGCGTTCCTTCCTTCTGCAAGCCGCCGACGGTGTTTTCCGCATAGAAGATATAGGGGGCGTTTTCATCCCCGACAACGGCAAAGCAGAGAAGGAGCCCGTCGGTGTGGGGAGGGGAAAAGGCCTCGACAGCGCCCGTCTCGATGCTCGCGCGACAGAAGACCGTTCTTCCGTTCTGCTTTGCACAATAGTAGAGGAAATCGCCGTGGACGATCACGCGGCTGTTGTCTGCGAGGAGCCCCTTGCTGACTGTGGGGACCTCAAAGCGCTCCGAGATACCGCCGACCTTGTTTTTGATCGGCTCACGCGTCGCGGAAAAGCCGTCGAAGGACGAGAGGGCGGTAAAGCTCGGGTCATTTAGTACAGCTTCCTCGTCAGGCTTTCCCGAGGGGGTATATTGCGGTAACGCACCGTTTGCGGGGATGCAGGAAGTAAGCAGGGAGAGGAGCAGGAGCAAAAGAGCTACTATAAAAACAGATCGTTTCATATCATTTCTCCTTTCGAAAGATGTGATTTTTGGGAAGTGGGGTGGGGGATCGGCAGACGAACGAGCAGGGAGGAGAGGAGAGCGGTGACTATTGAAGACAGCAGGACTGTCAGTAGGATCCGCAGTACGAGGTAGCCCCCGATCGTCAACACGGACGGAAGGGTGGAGAAGCGCTCGAGGGAGACGATCGACGCCGAAATTCCATCGGGACGGCATAGGACGAGGAAGAGCAGAAGCTCGCTCACAGATAGGACGAGCGAAACGATGGCACCGATTGCGAATGCCGAGACGGTGCGCCTTTTTCTTGAAGGGGAGTGTCGACGCGTGAGGAACGCAATGAGGCAGGCCGACACGAAAAGGGAAGCGATAAGGAACGGGAAGCGATCTCTTCCGAAGAAACGTTCCCACATCGATCTATAAAGAACCTGAACTTCGGTACCGCGCTCGGTCTCTATGCCCCGCAGATACGTTGTGTACGTGACGAAGCGATCGAGCGAAAGTGTGCGCGGCTCGAGGTAGTGATAGCGATCCATATAATCGCGATACTCTGAAAGTGCGATTTTCCCCGAGCGAGCGGCTTTCGTTACCTTATCGTACTGCCTTAGAAAGAGCGTGACCTCTTCGCGGTATGCGAGAAGCTCTGTGTACGTCCCACCATCGGTCGCGTCGCTGTAAAGCTCACTGTATTCGCGCGCAAAGGTCTCCGAAACAGTGAGGGGGGCGCTGTAAATGGCGGCAGCTGTGAGGAGCTCGGCGGCGAGGAGAAGGAGCAGGAGCGCGCACACGGCGGTGGCAAGACTTGGCGTATGCCTATGAGCACGCCTTTTTCGCGCGGAAGATGACCGCGCGAGCGTCACCGAGGGATCGTCTGCGAGGCGGGTCCATTTTTCATCAATGCCGTCGATCGCACGATAAAGACGTGTGCCGCGTTCGGTGGTGTGTTGCTGATTTCGATCTTTCGAGTGCTTTTTCATATGCCGATCCCCCTTTCCGTTAGAAATTTCCGTAGATTTCGCCGCATTTTCCCGAGTCGCTTACTGATTGCGTTGTCCTTGCATCCGAGCCTCTCGGCGATCGTCTTGACAGGCTCGGAATAATAGTATCTTCTGACGAATATGACGGCGTCGACGCGCTCGAGCGTTTCGAGGAATTCGTTCAAAGCATTGCGGAGCTCCTCATCGGTGAGGTCATCTGCGAAGTGCCCGATGCACTCGTCAAGCTCAAGAAGGACCGCCGCGCGCTTTTTTGCCTTCCTTCGTTCAAGCTTGTCAAGGGCAAGGTTCTTGACCGTACGTAAGGCATAAGCCCTGAGGCTTTTCGGGTGCTCGGGTGGGATCGCATTCCAAAGTCTCAGATAGGTGTCGTTGAGACATTCCTCGGCATCTGCCTCGTTTTCGGTGATCCCCCGTGCCACGGTGAGACAGAGCCGTCCGTAGAGGCGATCGATTTCGAGGAGCGCCTGCTCGTCTCGCCCCTCAAATAGGGCTATGATCTTTTCGTCCTCCACGTATGTCACCTCTCCTTCCGTGATATCTTGCTTCACACATCCCGCTTCACCAAATAGGACGGGAATTTCTCGGGAATCTGCTTGCTTTCAGAAAAATATTGTAAATTTTGATCAAACTGTATTCCGATTTTATTGTAACGCAACACGGAGTCTCTGTCAAGAAAGACTGCAAATGGAGAACTTTATTTTTTTGTGGTTTTGATTTCCGAATAGCCCTTGACATTTTGTGAAAAATTTGCTATAATAAATTCGATTTGGGCTTGCCGACGGGTTCGGAAAAGCCAAAAATGAAAGGACGATAAAAAATGGAACAACTTGCTGTTTTGTTTGAAAACATTCAAGGTCTCGTGCTAAACTTCGGGGAATCCTGGAAGAGCCTTGTGATGCTTCTGATCGGCGGCGTGCTGATCTTTCTCGCGATCCGCTTCAAGATGGAGCCGACCCTCCTTCTGCCGATCGGTCTCGGTACGATCCTTGTAAACCTGAACTTTACGGGTGGATTCATCGAGGGAAGTGCGCTCGGTCCGATCACGACGCTGTATGACGCGGGTATCGCGAATGAGCTTTTCCCTCTGCTCCTCTTCATCGGTATCGGTGCGATGATCGATTTCGGACCCGTCCTGTCGAATCCTAAGCTGATGATCTTCGGTGCGGCGGCACAGTTCGGCATCTTCTTTACCCTTTGCACGGCGTCGATCTTCTTCCCGAACGTCAGAGACGCGGCTTCAATCGCGATCATCGGTGCGGCAGACGGCCCCACCGCGATCAGCGTTGCGAATATTCTCGGAACCGAATACGGCGGTGCGATCACCGTTGCGGCGTATTCGTATATGGCACTCGTGCCGATCATTCAGCCCCCCGTCATCAAGCTTCTTACGACGAAGAACGAGCGCCGCATCCGTATGCCTTACCGTGAGGCATCGGTTTCGAAGACGACGCGTATCCTCTTCCCGATCATCATTACCATCCTTGCAGGGCTCTTCGTTCCTGCGGCAAGCGCGCTTGTCGGATTTTTGATGTTCGGTAACCTGATCCGTGAGTGCGGCGTGCTTGATTCGCTGTCGAACACCGCGCAGAATGCACTTGCGAACATCATCACGATCTTCCTCGGTATCTCGATCGCGCTGCAGATGCAGGCAGATCGCTTCCTCCGCTGGGAGACCATCCTCATCCTTTGCCTTGGTCTCGTCGCATTCATTTTCGACACCGCAGGCGGCGTTCTGTTTGCAAAGCTCCTCAACCTTTTCCTCAAGGAAAAGATGAATCCGATGATTGGTGCGGCAGGTATTTCGGCGTTCCCGATGTCGGGTCGTATCGTTCACAAGCTCGGTCTTGAGGAGGACAAGCAGAACTTCCTTCTGATGCACGCAATGGGCGTCAACGTCTCGGGTCAGATCGCATCGGTTATCGCGGGCGGCTTGATCCTCGGCTTCTTCGGTTAAGAAAGGGGGCAGAGAGTAATGCAGATCTGGAATATGAATACCGCACTGAATACGGCGGCTGATGCCGTAGAAAGCGCCGCAGAGACTCTTTTTGAGGGGTCCTCGGGCGACATTTCGTCTCTTTTCGAAAACGTTGATCCGATGCGCTTTGTGAATAACCTCACCTATATGGGCATCGGTATGCTCGGCATTTTCATCGTTATGAGTGCCCTGATCCTCGGAACGGCGATCCTCAATAAGTCGACGAACCGCAAAGAGAAAAAGTAAAATAAACGAAAAACAGGTGGGGCGATCCTCACCTGTTCTTTTTATCCGAAACGAAAACACCGCAGGCAAGGCCCTCGCTCGGAGGCTTCACCTGCGGTGATTTGATTTAAGATCAGTAGCAGATCTTTCCGGGGTTCAGGATGTTCTTCGGATCGAATACCGCCTTGATGCCCTGCATCAGTGCGATCGGCGTTTCGCCGTACTGCTTCTTCAGGTATTCCTTCTTCGCGTATCCGATGCCGTGCTCGCCCGAAACGAGGCCGCCGAGCTCCTCTGCCTTTGCGTACATACGGTCAAAGCAGGTCTCAAGCAGTGCCTTCCATTCGGCGTCTCCGAGATCGTCGCGGCAGATGTAAACGTGCAGGTTGCCGTCGCCCGCGTGACCGAAGCTGGGGATACGGACGTTCAGCTCGTCTGCAAGACCGTGGGTGAACTTGATGAATTCGTCGACCTTGTTGACGGGAACGACGACGTCACATTCGTCCATCTCGGTGGTGGAGGACTTGATCGCTTCAAGGAACGCGCCTCTTGCCGACCAGACAGCCTTCTTACGCTCCTCGGTATCGACGATGTACGCGTCGAGCGCGCCGATCGACAGACAGAGGTCAGCAACGACGTTCATATCTGCCTCGACCTGTGCGTCGGTGTTGCCGTCGAAGGTGAGGAGGATGTAGGCGTCGTTCTTCGTATCGGGGAACTTCTTGCCGAGGTATGCCTCGGAGAAGAGAATGGTGTCGCGGGACATATACTCGATCGCCGTGGGGATGACCTTCGTCGAGATGATCTTCGGAACCGACTCGATTGCGCTCTTCATATCGGGGAAGGGCACGAGGAGGCTGACCGAGACCTTCGGAAGGGGAACGAGCTTCAGCACAGCCTCGGTGATCACGCAGAGGGTACCCTCCGAGCCGATGACCAGATCCTTCAGGCTGTAGCCCGAGCTGTTCTTTGCGACGGTTGCGCCGAGGGTGAGGATCTCACCGTTCGGCATAACGACGGTGAGTGAACGCACGTAGTCGCGCGTTACGCCGTATTTGACGGCGCGCATACCGCCCGCATTGGTCGAGATGTTACCGCCGATGGTAGCCGACTTTTCACCCGGATCGGGGGGATAGAGGAAATCGTTCTCCTCGGCAAATGCCGCGAGCTCCATCAGAAGGACGCCGGGCTGAACGGTAACGGTCAGACGGTCCTTGTCGAGGGAGAGAATGCGGTTCATCTTCGTGGTCTCCATCAGGATGCCGCCCTCAACGGGAACGGCAGAGCCGACGAGTCCCGTGCCGCTTCCGCGGACGGTGACGGGGATCGAGCGCTCGTATGCGAGCTTCATCACCGCAGAGACCTCCTCGGTCGTACGTACGCGTACAAGGACCTCGGGCATATGCTCAATGCCGCCAAGCTCGTCGTGTGCGTAGTCGGGGCTGATTGCGTCACCCGAAAGGACGCTTGCTTCTCCTACGATGGCGGAGAGGGCCAGAATATCTTGCTTGGTTACTTTGTTATACATTCCCGTTCTCCTTTATCTTGTTCAGTAGCATCGGAACGATCTCGTTTACGTCTCCGACGATGCAGTAATGCGCAACGTCGAAGATGGGAGCCTCGGGATCCTGGTTGATGGCAACGATGCAGTCCGAGGACTTCATACCTGCGGCGAACTGGACCGCGCCCGAGATGCCGAGGCAAAGGATGAGCTTCGGCTTAACGGTACGTCCCGAAAGTCCGATCTGATGCTTCGCGTCGAATATATTGCTCTCTACGAGAGGACGGGTGCAGGCGACAACGCCGCCGAGGAGATCTGCGAGCTCCTTCGCGCTTTCACGCATCGATTCGCCCGACGCACCGCGGCCGACCGCGACGATCACGTCAGCCTCCGCGATGTCGACGTCCGTGGGCTTCTTAAAGGTCTCGAGCACCTCGATCGCGGATGCGAGGGCATCCTTTCTGAGGGTCATCCGAACGATCTCGCCCGTCGGGTTATCGGTGGGCGTGGGCTCGGAGAAGACCTTATAGCGTGCCGTGCAGAACTGCGGGCGGGTGTTCGGGGTGATGATCTGTGCCATAATATTGCCGCCGAATGCGGGGCGGATCTGCACGAGGTCGGTATTTTCCTTCATCTCGAGAACCGTACAGTCGGCGGTGAGACCGGTGCGGCAGCGTGCGGCTACGCGGGGGGCGAGCTGACGGCCGAGGTTGGTCGCTCCGACGAGGATCGAGGAGGGCTTATATTTTTCAATAAAATCGCAGAATGCTGCGGTGTAGGGCTCAATACGGAATTCTGCAAGCTCCTCATCATCGTAAACGAAGACCTTGTCGACGCCGTAGCGCAGGAGATCTCTTGCGCAGTCCTCGACGCCGTAGCCGATCAGGATCGCGTAGACGGGATGTCCCGTGACCGAAGCGAGCTCACGCGCCTTGCCGCAAAGCTCGTACGTTACGCGGTGGAGCTTTCCGCCCGAGGCGTCGGCATAAACGCAAACGCCGTTCCAGAGCGACTTATCGATGGAGGGAGCTGCCTCCTCCTCATATGTAACGACACCCTCGCCCTTACGGACGCACATCTTGCACATCTTGCACGCCGACGAGATGTCGAGCGCACTGCCGCTATACGAGATCGCGTTAAAGGGGCAGAGCTTTACGAGTGCCTCCGCCTTTTCGGGCGTGACGAGATTCTGATGAATGACTAACTTACCCATTGTGTCACACCCTCCTTAAATCAGCTTTTTCGTGCGAAGCAGTCCGTAGAGCTCCTCCGCCTGGTGTGCGGCATCGCCGCTGATGGTATGCTTTTCGGTGTTCTTCTCGGGCGGGAAGATCCGCTCGACCTGCGTTGCAGAGCCCGTCAGACCGTAGTGTGCGGGGTCCTGATCGCCGAAATCCGCAAAGCTGAGGAAGCGCACAGCGTCCTCCGTAAGCTCCTTCTTGACGCGGTAGGAGGGGAGACGGGGCGTGTTGACGTCGGTCTCCATCGAGAGGAGGCAGGGCATTTTCACGCTCATCTTGACGTTCTTATCGTCAAGGCCTGCCGTGACGTATACGCGGCCGTCCTTTACGTCGTCGACCGACAGAACGTTCGAGACGTTGGGGATCCCGAGGTATTCTGCGACCTCTGCACCGACCTGCGCGGTGTCTCCGTCGGTGGTCTGCTTTCCGCAAAGGATCACGTCAAAATCTCCGCACTTGCGGATGCCCTGCGAGAGGGTATATGCCGTGGCAAGAACATCTGCACCTGCGAATTTACGGTCGGACAGCACGGTTCCGTGCGTTGCGCCCATACAGACCGTTTCGCGGATGACTGCCGCCGCCTGCGGGGGGCCCATCGTGATGCTCTCGACGGTTCCGCCGTAGGTCTCGACCATCGAAAGCGCGGTTTCAATGCTGTACAGATCGTAAGGATTGATCTTACTTTGTATGCCGTTTCTTTTGAGAACGCCGGTTACGGGATCCACCTCTACGTTGTTGGAGCCCGGAACCTGCTTTACGCAAACTAAAAGCTTCATAGATTCCTCCATAATAATTCAAATCAAAACTATTATATCACAAATTTCCAAAAGATGCAATATCTTTTTTCGTTGATAAAGAAAAGATTTCACTTTTTTGTCGATTTTTTCGCTTTTGGGCGTTAAAGGGCGGTTGCGCCGTTCGATCAATCTCTGTGTTTTGTCTCGCGGTATTCGCTCGGCGTCATACCGACGCGCCTCGAAAATGCCGTGCGGAAGTATTTGACGTCCGAGAAGCCCGACATTGCGGCGACCTCCTTCGTCGAGTAGTAGCCCGATCTCAGGAGGCTCCTCGCGTAATCAAAGCGCAGCTCGAGCAGCCCCTCCAGCGGCGAGATGCCGAAATGCGCTTTATAGACCTTACGGAAGTAGACCTCGCTGACGTGACACGCCGAGGCAAGCGCGGAGACACTGAGGTCGTTCCGTCTGAAGTCGTGGTGGAGAAGCTCGACGCCCGGCCGTATGATCTCGGGGAGATAATCACCTCTTTGCAGTTTCGCTTTTTGAGCGTTTTCGAAGATCGAATACAGGATCGACATACAGCGATTGTGCCGCCACAGGGGGTCGCAGGATTCCCACTCGGCGTAGAGGCGGAGGAAGAGCTCGCGCAGGGAGGAGGGACACTTTCTAAGGATCTCGATGCGGTCGGAGGTCTCGCTGTAGCACCTGAGGTGCACGACGATCAGCTCCTCGGCGCTTCGGTTTACCGTATAATCGACGCCTGCGGGAATATAGACCATACTTTCGGGGCCTGCGATCAGCTCGGTATTGCCGCACGAAAATCGGCTTTCGCCCTTGAGACGAAAGGCGATGGCGGTATGCTGGCGGTTCTTTGCCGTTTTGGAGCGCGGCGCTCTGTGAACGTGGTAGATCCCTATAATGGAAAAACCGCGATCGGTATTATCAGGTATCATTTCATCACCCCCGACTTTATTATACAGCATTTTGTTTCGGAAATCAACCCTTTCTTTTCGTTTTTTGGGTTTTTTTACTCTCTCTGTGCGTGGTATAATGAAAGCAATGATAATAAAATAGGAGGACTTATTATGTTAATCAATTTCGAACGTGCAAAAGAGGTCCGCATCAAGCGCGCCAACACCGACTGGTGGATCCACGAGCAGAGTATGGTCGGCTGCAACGGTATGACCTATATTGCGTACTACAACGATATCGGTGAGATCCACGTCAAGGAGCTTGACGCAAAGTGCAGCCGCACGCCGAGCCGTGACGTCACGCTCTGCCGCCTGAACTCGAACTATGCGGACGAGCATAACTCGCCCTCGATCTGCGTGATGGAGAACGGTACGATCGTTGTTGCCTACACGGGACACGCCTATAACAATTCGATCCGCTACCGCGTCACCGAGCGTCCGTATGACATTATGTCCTTCGGCCCCGAAAAGGAGATCGAATACGAGGGATCGGTTACTTACGCGCAGCTTTCCGAAAACTGCCACCGCGGCGAGCTCTGGCTCTTTGCACGCGTGAGCCGCGTGACGTGGGAGTTCCGCTATTCGAAGGATGACGGACAGACCTGGAGCGATCCCCATAAGTTCCTCGTATCGGATGCGGGCGGGCTGTTCTACTTTGATATTCACCGTCAGCTTTGCCGCACGAAGGCGCGCGGCGCATACGAGCAGTGGATGTTCGCGCTTTACGGTCATCCGCGCATCTCGAAGGACCACACCGTCCGCAGCGGCATTTTCGACGAGGACGGCAACCTTCTCACGATGGACGGCGAAAAGACGGGTGTCAATCTGTACGAGGGCGGTATGATCGACCTTGAGGCACTCGACAAGGTCTATGAATCCCCCGAGGGAACGACCGTGCGCCTCTGCTCCGTGTCCCCCCTGCCGCCCTACCGCGTTGGCGTTGCAAGCTTTGTTCTCAACAAGCCCGAAACGCTTACGTACTATTCCGCGACGTGGAGAGACGGTAAGTGGAATCTGTCTGCACCCATCGCGAAGGGCGGGGAGTTCCTCTCGCCCGACAATATGCTCGACGGCTCGCAGACCTACGTCGGCGGTATGGCGTACTATTACGGCGTCGGCGAGGCAGGGCTTTCGAAGAAGCATCCCGCTCCGACCTATTCGAACCGCCTCTTTATCGCGCGCTACGACGGTAAGGACCGTGTGCTTGAGTGCTACGTTTCCCACGATCTCGGCGAGACCTATACCCTTGAGCAGACGGTTCGCAGAGTCCCCGGCGAGCTCGGTATCAAGATCTGGCGTCCGATCGTTCCGATCTACGCGCAGGACAATCTCCCCGTATACTGGCACGAGGGTCCCTACGGCGCACACACGGGCGGCTGGCTGTCCGACGTCGTGACCTACGTCGAGTACGATGACTGATCGGGAATACGAATATGAAGGTTTGTTATATTGGTAACTGCGGGCACTCAAAGCAGGCGCACGCGGTTCTGAAAAAGCGCGAGGGTGTCGAGCTGTGCGGGATCGCCCCGGGTAGCGAGTACGAGGACGAGGCGAAGCTTCTGAAGCTCGGCGTGCCGCTTTATCCCTCCTACGAGGAAATGCTCGACGAGCTCCGTCCCGATCTTGCGGTCGTGTCTCCCGTATTCGGTAAGACGGGGGAGGTCATCCGTGCGTGTGCCGCGCGCGGGATCGACGTCTTTTCGGAGAAGCCCGTGGCGACGACGCTCGAGGAGCTTGACGAGGTCGAAAAAGCCGTCAGAACGGCGGGCATCCGCTTTTCTGCGATGCATTTTCTCCGCTTCCGTCCCTCGTTCTACACCGCCGCACAGATGGTGAAGAGCGGTGCGATCGGTGAGGTCCGTCTCCTGACGGCGCAAAAGAGCTATAAATACGGCACCCGCCCCGCGTGGTACTTCGACCGCGCGCTGTACGGCGGGACGATCCCGTGGGTAGGGATCCACGCGATCGACTGGGTCTATGCCTTCTCGGGAAAGAAATTCCTGTCGGTGACGGCAAGGTCGTTCGGCTCGCCCGAAACGCACGCGCTCTGTCAGTTTGAGCTTGAGGGCGGCGCGATGGCGTCGGTGAATCTCGACTATTACCGTCCCGCCGCGGCTCCGACGCACGACGACGACCGCATCCGCTGTGCGGGAACCGACGGTGTCATTGAGGTCATCCGCGACCGCATCACGCTGATCGACAAGGACGGCGAGCGCGACGTGACGCCTACCGAGGCACCCGATCTCTTCGCGTGCTTCCTCGACGGGCAGGACGTGATCTCGCAGGACGAGATCTTTTACCTCACGCGCGTGGCGCTCTGTGCGCGTGACGCCGCCGACAGCGGTGAGAAAATCCAGATTTGTAAAGCAGAGGTGTGAATATGAAGCTTTTACTCGTTGGAGCGGGAGGATATGCCGCAAACTACGTGAAGGCACTCCTGAAGAATACCGATCCCGACGTACGGTGGGTCGGCGTAGTCGATCCGTATTTCGAAATGAGCAAGGTGAAGGATCTCGTAGTCGAGGCGGGCATTCCCGTTTACGACGATATGGAGGCGTTTTTTGAGAAGGATTCCGCAGATCTCGTGATGATCGCGACCCCGCCCTTCCTCCACGGACAGCAGAGCCGCATCGCACTGTCTCACGGTGCGAGCGTTCTTTGTGAGAAGCCGATCTGTCCGACGGTCACGGAGGCAGAGGAGATGCTCGCGTGGGAGAAGGAATCGGGCAGATTCCTTGCGATCGGCTACCAGTGGTCGTATTCGGATGCCATCGGGGCGCTGAAAAAGGACATCCTCAGCGGTGTGCTCGGACGTCCTGTTTCGATGAAAACGATGATCAGCTGGCCGCGTACCCATACCTATTACGGGCGTGGCGGCGGATGGGGCGGCAGGGTTGAGAAGGACGGCGTGGTCATTCTCGATTCGATCGCGTCGAACGCCTGCGCGCATTATCTCCACAATATGCTCTTCCTGCTCGGTGACCGAATGGAGACCGCCGCGTCTCCCGAGACGCTCGAGGCGTGGCTCCGCCGCGCGAACGAGATCGAGACCTTCGATACCTGCGCGATCAGGATGGGAATGAAGGACGGCACCGAGCTTCTGTTCGTCGCATCCCACGCCGCAAAGGAGCGGCTTGATCCCGTGTTCGTCTATACCTTCGAAAACGCCGAGGTGCGGTATGACGAGGGGACGGAGGGCGCAGAGATCGTTGCGTACTTTAAGGACGGAAGCACGAGGTCCTACGGATGCCCGAAGAAAAAGAATTTCAAGAAGATCTGGGACTGCGTGGAGGCTGTGAGGTCGGGTACGCGTCCGATCTGCACCGTCGCGACTGCGATGGAGCACACGCGTGTGATCGATCGGCTGCACAAGGAGTGCGAGATCCAAAGCTTTGACCGCGCATCGGTGATCGAGGACGCTGAGGGCGACCGCGTGTACGTCGAGGGACTTTACGAGGTCCTTCTCGGGATCTACGAGAGCGGAGAATTGCCGCAATAAAATAACGGGGTGAGTACCGAATGCTTTTTGCGTTTGGCTCACCTCTTTTTTTCTGCGGAGGAGAGCCCCGCTCCTGAAAATTTATCGGGTTTTGTTCGTTTTTTTATAGAAATGAAAAGAGAAAACCTTATTTACAGACGGGAGAATTTATGGTACAATGTAAAACGTAAGGTCGGATCACTCGGATGATTTTCAAAAATCAGTCGAAAACAACTTCGAACGTGAGAAAAGAATGATGATTAACGAAGCAAACGAAAGCATACGCCTTGATCGGAGCGAGCTGCCAAGCGACGCTGTGATCTGTCACGATGCTTTTACCTTCCAAAATGTATATAGCCCTGAGACGGCTTTTCTCCGCCTCGGCACGAGTGACCTCATTGAGGTGGACGTGATCACGGGCGGGCAGGGAGTTCACTGCGTTCTCGGTCAGGATATCCCGTGTAGGGTCGGGGATGTTTTCGTGACCGCATCGGGCATCTCGCACGGATATTTCAGTGAGAAGGCAGGGGAGCGTCTTGAGGTGCGGCGGATCGCATTCGATCCTGCGGGCTGGCTTGACGCGAAGGCCGCTGCCGTCGGAAAGCCCGGCTTTTGCTACGGGGTCTTCCGCGAAAGCACCGTCGTCGCCTGCGCCGTATTGGTGGCGGCACAGCTCGAGGGAGTACGTGCGGTGTACGACGCGATCGAATACGAGACCGGGGAGAGGGGACGCGAGTGGAAAAGCGCGGTGCGCGGGTATCTCTCGATCCTTCTGATCAGCATCAGCCGATGTCTCGATTCTGCGATCAAAAATGTATCGATCGTTTCTCCGACCGAGTGGGATACCGTTCTGTCGGTCATCAGAAGCGTAGAGGAGAATTACGGCGATCCGCATCTTACGCTTGAGTCGATCTCCGAGGAGCTGTATATCAGTAAGGCGCATCTGAGCGCGCTCTTCTGTAAGATCACGGGGAATCGTTTTTCGGACTACCTCAGAAACCTCCGTCTTGACAAAGCGCGCGAGCTGCTCGGGCGGACCGATAAAACGGTAGAGGCGATAATGAAGGAGTGCGGTCTCAGAGACATCACCTCCTTCTATAAAAACTTCAGCTCGTACGTGCATATGACGCCGAACGAGTACAGAAAATCCATGGCTCGATCCGACGATGAATCGGATGAATATAAAAAGCTTTTAAGAGGAGAAAAAATTATGAGCATTTTGAACGATATTTCAACGAATATTCAGGCGGGTAAGGCAAAGCTCGTGAAGGAGCTCGTGCAGCAGGCACTTGACGAGGGCGTAAAGCCCGCAGACATTCTTGACCGGGGTCTGCTCGTCGGTATGGGGATCATTGGTGAAAAGTTCAAGAACAACGAGGTCTACGTTCCCGAGGTGCTTGTTGCGGCTCGTGCGATGAATATGGGCGCGCAGATCCTGAAGCCCCACCTTGTGGCAAGCGGCGTTACTGCGACGGGCAAGGTCTGCATCGGTACGGTACAGGGCGACCTGCACGATATCGGTAAGAATCTCGTTAAGATGATGCTCGAGGGCAAGGGGCTTGAGGTCGTTGACCTCGGAACCGACGTTCCGGCGGAGAGATTCGTGCAGGCTGCCATTGAGGAGAACTGCCAGGTCATCTGCTGCTCGGCGCTCCTTACCACCACGATGGGCGTAATGGCTGACGTCGTCAAGGCGGCTGAAGCTGCGGGCATCCGCGACAAGGTCAAGATCATGGTCGGCGGCGCTCCCGTCAACGAGGATTTCTGCAAGAAGATCGGTGCGGACTGCTATACGGTAGACGCGGCTTCTGCGGCAGACGCGGCAGCGGAATTCTGTAAGGCGTAAGAAAACGTAACATCCCAAAGCGGCGAGAGGAGGAATCACTATGACATCGGAGAAGGATAAACAGATCGTTCGCGAGCTCGCGAAGCGGTATATGGAGCTTGTAACGACCGAAAAGCAAGAGAGAATGCTGAGTCGGATGCGTGACACGAACGACCTGAGGGCAACGAGACCGCCCGTTATTCTTGATGAAATCCCGTGGTATCAGATGGATATCGACGGAGAGCTGACCTGCCTTTGCGAGGACAAGACTGCGAGAAAGACCGAGTACGGCTTCAGAAAAAGGCTTTACTATATGAAGCATTTCAAAGCAGACAACCTCTTCGAGCCCTTCTTCCGCATCAAGCGTGCTTACGATTCGACGGGTATGGGCGTTGACTGGAAGGCGTCGGACGAAAAGCGCACCGACAGCACGAATAAGATCGTTTCCCGCGAATATGAGGACGTCCTTGAGGACGAATCGGCGCTTGAACTCATGCACGATCCCGTCTTTACCCTTCGTCCCGATAAGGATGCCGAACGAATGGAATATTACACCGAGCTTCTCGGCAACAGCATCCCGCTGCGGCTCACGGGCTTCGGATTTTACTACAACAGCCCGTGGGATAAGATCACGCGGCTTCGCGGCGTTGAGCCGATTTTAATGGATATGTACGACCGCCCCGAGTATCTCCACGCGATTATGGATAAGTTCGTTTCGGCGTCGAAGGCAGAGCTTGATTTCTTCGAACAGAATCTTGAGGCGGATATCGAGCAGATCTCGATGCACTGCACCCCCGGCGTGATCACGCGCCGTGCGGATTCGGGGCTGAAGGCGACCTGGTACCGCGGAATGGCGCAGTCCTTCGGCGTCGTTTCTCCCTCGATGTTCGAGGAGTTTGAGGTCAGTCATATTCTCCCGCTCGCAGAACGCTTCGGATACACCTACTACGGCTGCTGTGAGCCGCTTGACGATAAGATCGAAAAGATCAAAAGGATCCCGAACCTCCGTAAGATCGGCTGCTCGCCTTGGGCAAACGTCGAGCGGTGTGCCGAGCAGATCGGCAAGGACTATGTGCTGTCGAGAAAGCCGAATCCCGCGCACGTTGCGATCGAGACCGATCCCGAGGTGATAAGGAGGGAGATCGAGGAGACCGTTCAGATCTGCCTGAAGCACGGCTGTCCCTATGACTACGTGCTGAAGGACATCAGCACGGTGTCAAACCGACCCGGGAATCTGATCGTCTGGGCAAAGACCGTAAGCGACGTGCTCGACAAATATTACGGAGAAGCCTGAGGCACTCTATGCTACAAGGAGAAAAACAATGAATACACGCGAAAGATGTGTGAATATTCTGCACTACAGGAACGTTGACCGTATGCCTGCGGTGCATTTCGGATACTGGAAGGAGCTGCTCCAGGAATGGGCAGATCAGGGGCATATCTCAAAAGAGCTCGCAGTTGCGGCGCGCGGCGATGGCTCGCCCGGACAGAAGGAGCTTGATAAGATCCTCGGTTGGGACAGCGTCTGGGGCTGTTCTGTATCGGCAAGCATGGCTCTCTCTCCCTCGTTTGAGCAGAAGGTGCTCGAGGTGCTTCCCGATGGATGCCAGCGCATCGTTACGAAGAAGGGCGTCATTGAGAGAGTCAAGCCCGGGATCGTGTCGATTCCCTCGGAGGATGATTATCTTCTGAAGGACAGAGAGGCGTTTGAGACCCTTTTTAGGCCGAAGATGCAGTATTTTGACGGTCGTGTCAACGGCGAAGCACTTAAGGCGAAATTCGAGCAAAAGCGTGCGGGAGATACCCCCGTTGGCATTTTTCTCGGAAGCGTGATGGGACAGATCAGAGACATCACGACGGTGATGGGCATGAGCTATCTCCTTTACGACGAGGACGAGGAGCTGTTCGCGGATATCGTCGACACGTACGCCGAGATGCAGTACAAATGCGTCGAGAAGGTGCTCGAGCTCGGTCTGCCCTTTGATTTCGGACACTTCTGGGAGGATATCTGCTTCAAGAGCGGACCGCTCCTCTCTCCCACGACCTTCAACGAGCTTACGGCGAAGCACTATAAGAAGAGAACAGATCTTTGCCATAAGCACGGTATCGACATCATCTCGCTCGACTGCGACGGCGTGACCGAGGCTTTGATCCCCACCTGGATCGAGAACGGCGTAAACGTTCTGTTTCCGATCGAGATCGGTGTCTGGGGCGATCAGTTCGAGCCTGCCCGCAAGAAATACGGCGAGCAACTTCTCGGCGTCGGCGGTATGGATAAGACCGCATTCCGCAAGGATAAGGCGGCGGTCGACGCGGAGCTTGAACGGATGAAGCGCCTCGCGTCGATGGGCGGATTTATTCCGTGTCCCGACCACAGAATGATGCCGGGATCAAAGTTTGAGCTCGTTCAGTACTACGTGGAGGAGATCAAGAAGATCCGTATATAATACTGCGCGCGGAAAGGCACGGGCGCGGCAGGGCTGCTGCTACGCTACGGCTTGTAGCGCACTGCAGCCCTTTTTATATAGATCGAAGAAAGGATGGATTGAGATATGACAGCGCTTACCGAAAGAGAGCGGATGCTCCGCACCTATCGCCGTCAGGAGGTCGACCGCATTCCGATGTACGACACGGCGTGGAAGGGAACGAAGAAGAGATGGTACGACGAGGGAATGCCTGCGGGTGTTCCGTGGGAGGATCACTTCGGCTTTGATCACGTGATCCGCGTGAAGCCCGACAACTCGCCACGCTTCCCGCGAAAGGTGATCGAGGAGAACGACAGGTATAAGATCGTGACGACAAAATGGGGGGCGACGCAGAAGTCCTTTCAGGAGCTTGATTCGACTCCCGAGACGCTGGAGTATTATTATTGCGACTCCGACCGATGGGAGGAGTGCAAGAAGGCAATGCTGACCTATTCGGATGACCGCATCCCGTGGAAGGGACTTGCGGAGAACCATCCGAAGTGGACGAGGGAGGGAAGATTCCGTCAGCTCACCCTCTGGTTCGGCTTCGACGTCGTGCATTCGCATATGGCGGGTACCGAGAACGTGCTGATCGGAATGTACGAGGAGCCCGAATGGGTCAAGGATATGATCGGGACCTATCTCGACGTTTCGCTCGACCTCTGTCAGCGCATTCTTGACGCGGGCTACGAGTTTGACGGCATCTTCTGGTACGACGATATGGGCTATAAGGGCTCGCCCTTCTTCTCGCCCGACCTTTACCGTGAGATCGTCAAGCCCTTCCATAAGAAGGCGGTCGACTGGGCGCACGAGAGAGGACTCGTCACCGAGATGCATTCCTGCGGCTTCATCGAGCCCCTTCTTCCCGACGTCATTGAGACGGGTGTTGAGATGCTGAACCCGCTCGAGATCAAGGCGGGGATGGATCCCTTCAGACTGAAGGAGCTTTACGGCGACAAGCTCGCCTTCCACGGCGGCATCAACGCACAGCTTTGGGACGATATCGACCTCGTCAAGGCAGAGATGGAGCGCATCATTCCCGCAATGAAGGAGGGGGGCGGCTACGTGTTTGCCTCCGACCACTCGATCCCGAATTCGGTTTCCCTTGAAAATATGACCGAGATTGCACGGCTTGCGCACAGTCTTGGAAAATACTGATTTTGGGAGATTTACCATGAAAAGAAATATGAAATTATGGATAGAGGGGCTGAAGGAAGCGGGGGAGAAGAAGCCGATCCCCGTCCTGTCCTTTCCCTGTGTGTCCCTCCTCGGTGTCACCGTCCGTCAGCTGATCTCGGACAGCGATCTTCAGGCGAAGGGAATGAAGCTGGTCGCAGACCGCGTCGACGCGGGTGCGTCGGTCAGCTTTATGGATCTTTCGGTCGAGGCGGAGTGCTTCGGCGCCGAGGTGTGCGTTTCCGACGAGGAGGTGCCCACCGTAAAGGGCAGGCTCGTACACGATATCGGGGAAGCTGAGGCACTCGAGGTGCCCCCGATTGGCAGCGGCAGAACGCAGATCTACATTGATGCGATCAGCAAGGTCTCGGGGGAGATAACCGACCGCCCCGTGCTTGCGGGAATGATCGGGCCGTTCTCGCTTGCCGCACGGCTTCTTGACGTGTCGGAAATTATGATGGACTGCTATGACGAGCCCGAGATGGTGAAGCTCGTCCTTGAGAAGGTGACTGCCTTCCTCACAGAGTACGCTGCGGCATATAAGGCGGCGGGTGCTGACGGTATCGTGATGGCAGAGCCCGTGGCGGGACTCCTCTCTCCCGCGCTGGAAGCGGAATTCTCCTCGCCCTACGTGAAGCGGATCGTCGACGCGGTTCAGGACGACGGCTTTGCCGTGATCTATCACAATTGCGGCGACAATGTGGCTTTGATGCTCGATTCAATCCTATCTACGGGATGCGCGGCGTACCATTTCGGCAATGCCGTCGATATGGAAAGGGACATCATCCCGAGAGTCCCCGGTGACGTCGTCGTGATGGGCAACGTCGACCCTGCGGGCGTTCTCAGGATGGGAACACCCGAAACGGTCAGGGAAAAGACGCTTTCCCTGATGGAAAAATGTATGAAATATCCGAACTTCGTTCTTTCGTCGGGCTGTGACATTCCTCCAATGACACCGTGGGAGAATATTGACGCCTTCTTTCAGGCGTCGGGTGAGTATTATGGAAAATAAAGATACGCTTTTTGAAGCCCTCAAGGCGGCTCCGATCGCACTCGGAGCATACAAGACGGGCATAATAGACGCGCGGGAGATCTCGCTTGACCGCGCCTTCCGTGCGATGTGTGAAGCGAATTCCTGCGGGATGTACGGCAGGTGCTGGATGTGTCCGCCCGACGTCGGAGACATCGACGTATTGATTTCGGAGGTCGCGAAATACGATTATGCGCTCGTATATCAGACGGTCACCTCCCTTGAAGACAGCTTTGACTTTGAGGGGATGATCGAGGCGAAGAAGCGCACCTACCCGATCGCACAAAAGCTCCGTGACGTTTTTCGCGAATGCGGGATCGAGCGGGTACTGCACCTCGGTGCGGGCGGCTGCGGTGTGTGCGAGACCTGCTCGAGGAGGACGAACGAGCCCTGCCGCTATCCCGAGCGTGCGATGCCGTCGCTGGAAGCGTACGGCGTGAACGTGTCACGGCTTGCAGATGCGGCGGGTATGCGGTACATCAACGGTCAGGATACCGTCACCTATTTCGGTGCGGTTCTGTTTTCGCTTGACGGAGAAAAGGGATGAGCAATACGGTTACGGTAAGGTACGGCGGCAGGGAGATCCCCGCCGGGATAGGACAGACACTTTCCGAGATCACGAAGGGGGAAAAGCCCTGCGGCGGTCACGGAAAATGCGGAAAATGCAAGGTGATCGCGAGAGGGGCGCTCTCGGCTCTTTCCGATGCGGAGCGTAAGCATCTGACCCCCGAGGAGCAGGAAGGCGGCGTACGGCTTGCCTGTCTTGCGCGTGTCGAGGGAGACTGTACGGTCGAGCCCTTACACGAACGGGAGACGTCGCAGATCGTTACGGAAGGCACTCTGCCCGCATTTTTACTCGATCCGACCTTTTCGCATTACGGCGTTGCGATCGACGTCGGCACGACTACGCTTGCGGCTCGTCTTTATGACGTGTGCGGAAAGCTCCTCGCACAGACGTCGGGGCTGAATCCGCAGTCCGAGTGGGGCGCCGACGTGATCTCCCGCATCGAGGCATCGCTTGCGGGGAAGGGGGATCTGCTTGCAGGGGCGATCCGAGGTGCGCTGGACCGTATGACGGTTGAGCTTGCGAACGAGGCAGGGATCATTCCGACCGAGATCGACGGCGTCTGCATTACGGGGAACACCGTGATGCTGTCCCTCCTCACAGGGGAATCCTGCGAGCCCTTTTCGCACGCCCCCTTTGCGGCGCGGCGGCTCTTCGGGGAAACGGTGACGGCGGGTGAGCTTTCTCTTTCCGCTCTTTCGCCCGAGACTCCCGTATATCTCCCCGCGTGTATTTCCGCGTTTGTCGGAGCCGATACCACCTGCGCGATCCTCGCGACCGAGCTGTGTGGGGGCGGCACCGCGATGCTTGCGGACATCGGCACGAACGGTGAGATGGCGCTGTACTGCGATGGGAGGCTTACCGTCTGCTCGACCGCTGCGGGACCCGCCTTTGAGGGCGTCGGCATATCGATGGGTATGCGCGGTGCCGTCGGGGCGATCGACAAGGTTACGGTCGAAAACGGCGTGATTTCCGCGCACGTGATCGGTGACGGCGCGCCCGTCGGGATCTGCGGAAGCGGACTCGTCGACGCCGTCGCGTGTATGCTCCAAGGGGAGATCCTCGACGAAAGCGGATTTCTCGAGGACGAGCCGTTTACGGTCAGAGAGCCCGTGACGCTGACGCAGAAGGACGTGCGGATGCTCCAGATTGCGAAGAGTGCGATCTGTGCAGGACTCTGCACCCTGCTCGACAGCGAGGGGCTGCGGGCGGATCAGATCCCGCGCTTCCTTGTTGCGGGCGGCTTCGGAAGCTATCTGAACCGCACGAGCGCCGCAAGGATCGGACTTCTTCCGACGGCGCTTGCGGAAAATCTCGAGGCTGTCGGAAATGCCGCGCTCGCGGGTGCCTCGATGCTCTTACTCGGCGCCGCCTTCAGAGAAAAGACCAAACAGATGTCGAAGGAGGCAACGGTGCTTGACCTTTCCACGAGCTCCGTATTTTCCGACAGGTATATGTCGGGAATGATTCTTGAGGAATGTGAGGTATGAACGAATGGCAGACAAGATAACGAACGTAAGACAGGCGGCGCGGTTTGAGCGCCCTGAGTACATCCCGATGACCTTTGTCATCAATGCGGCGTGCTGGCACCACTACGATAAGGAGGCGCTCTTTGACCTGATGGAGGAGCATAAATTCCTCTTTCCGGATTTTAGTCGCCCCGCGCCCGATTGGATGCCGAAATATTCACCGAAGGCACGCGCAGGACAGCCATACACCGACGTGATGGGCTGCACGTGGTACACCGCAGACAACGGAATCACCGGCACGGTGCTTGAGCATCCGCTTGCCGATTGGGATGCCTTCCACACGACGTGGCAGATCGCGGATCCGAATACGACGGATGGGCTATATCCCGTCAACTGGGAGAGCAAGACCGCGAAATGGAAGCAGATCAAGGAGGCGGGCGGTAGCTTTAAGGGCTCTCTGCGCCACGGTCACACCTTCCTCCAGCTTTGTGATCTGCGCGGATACGAGAATATTCTCTGCGATATGATGGACGAGGAGCCCCTTCTCGACGAGCTCATCGATGAGCTCACCGCGTTTAACCTCGCGCTCGTCAGGCGCTTCGTCGACAACGGCTGTGTATCGATGTCTTATCCCGAGGACCTCGGTATGCAGATGGGACCGATGCTCTCACCCGATATGTTCAGACGCTACATCAAGCCCTCGTACGAGAGGATCATGCAGCCCGCGCGCGACGCGGGGATCCCGATCCATATGCACTCGGACGGTGACATCCGCACCCTCGTTGACGACATCGTCGACAGCGGCGTCGAGATCATCAATCTGCAGGATCTCGTGAACGGCATCGACTGGATCGCGGAGAAGTTCAGAGGGAAGGTCTGTGTCGACCTCGACATCGACCGTCAGTCGGTCACGCCGCACGGCACACCCGAGGAGATTGACGCGCTCATCCGCGAGGAGGTCACGAAGATCGCGACCCCCGAGGGTGGGCTGACGATGATCTACGGGCTCTATCCCGGTGTTCCGCTCCGAAACGTCAAGGCGCTGATGGATGCGATGGAGAAGTATGCGTTCTGGTTTTCGTGATCGAAAAGGTGGGCTGTCTCACTAAGGCAGTCCGCCTCAATGAATGACTGAAGGAATGAAAACAAAAAGGAAGGGCGAAGGCGTGCAAAATTAGCGGTAAAATGAAATTAGCCACCATGAAAAACGTGGTGGCTTTTTTCTCCAAGTTTAATCATAGTAGTTCCTCCAAAATGTTTTGGATCAGCGCTTATCCTACTACTATTATAGCACATTTATACTTGAAAACAATAACTCATTTGGAGAGAATTTTTCTAATATGGTTTGAGTTCTCCATGTTTCCCGACGCTCTCGTCTGGGGCAAGCATAGCGCGTGGCAGTCCGCGCATAATCGGGCAGAAGCCCGAACCCACTATCCGCAGAGGAGCGGCACGCAAAAGCCTCCCTCCGAGAGGGAGGGGGACCGCGATAGCGGTGGAAGGAGCCTGCGTGACTTGGAATTTAGATTGACCTCATAATAACGCGCTCTCCCTCAGTCGCCTTCGGCGCCAGCTCCCTCCCGGAGGGAGCCTTTATGTAAGCCCGTCTCAACAAAAAACACCACCAAAGAAATCTCCTTGGTGGTGTTCGTGTTTTTCTCCGCTAATAATGCAGAGGCGAGCCTTCCTTTTTGTTTTTATCGAGGTGACAAGATTCAGAACTTTAACGCGAGGGAGGTGACGGGTAGTCCTTACGTGCCACTGCCGCCGTGCAGAATATGAAGAAGATTGCCAACCTATGCTGGAGGGATACCTCCGATTTCCTCATGTTTTTGCTGTTTCTTTGCAAAAAACAAAGCCTATCTCGCGCTTGAGATAGGCTTTGTCAGTGATCTGAAGCGGAGAACTTTGTCCTCCGCTTGTTTCATTTCATATAAAGATATTACACTAAATATTTTCTTTTAGGAGAAAACATATTCTGCTAATTTTAGAAAACTGTCCTTAAGGGTACGCCGCATTGTGTTCGGTTTTCTTTTTTGTTTTATTTTGTATAAAGAAAAGGGAAATCGAACACAAGGCTCGGGTTCCCTTTTTGATGAATATGCTGTTACTCCCTATTGGATGGAATGTCAACGGTCTTCTCCTCTGTACCGCGACGGATTTTGAGGGTCACGACGTCACCTTCTTTTACCGTAACAACTTTACGCACGAAGTCTCTTTGCGTTTTGACATTGGTCCTATAGCCGTTTACCGTTACTTTGACGATGATGTCGCCGACTTGCAGGATACCGTCTGCGAGAGAACCGCTTACAACCTCACTTACGGTAAGGTTATCCTCAAAGGTGACCGCCCCCGTAACGGGATCGGAAGAAGCACCGGACTCCTCCGTCAGACCGATACCCACTTCGTAAGAAAGCAGATCCTTTGCCAGCGCGGTATAAAATCCGCTGCCCAGCTCCGAGCTGTGGTATTTCGTGTTGGTCAGCGCAACCACCCATAATCCGGTTTCGGGGTCGGCGTAAACGCTTTGACCCGTATATCCCGTGTGTCCGTAGCTGCCACCGAGCAACAGCTGTCCGCGCACCGTGTTCGTATCGGCAAGAACGCTTAATCCGATACAACGGTTTTCAATGCGGTTATCCAATGCCGATTGGAAAAGCTCGGGGGAGATCAAAGTAGGAAAGCCCTTGGACAGCTCCGTGGCATAGGACGCCATATCGACAATGTTGGAAAACAGTCCCGCATTTCCCGCTACGTCTCCCAAAAAGTGCGCGTCGCCGTCGTTGACACGGTTTTTACTTTTTTGGTGCTTGGCGATATTCGTTGTATTTTCAAACAGCTTATAGCCCGAATTCGGCATATTCAAAGCAGGAGCGATCTTTTCCAAAAACAGTACGTCAAGCGTCTTTCCGTAGGTTTGCTCCAATATATGACCCAAAAGAATAAAATTGCTACAGGAATAGAGGGTTTTGGAGCCGGTTTCGTAGGCAAGCTTGCGGGAAAGAATTGCGTCAATTGCCTCCGAGGGATCAGAAACCTCGGTTCTTACTTTGGTCGTACTAATGCCGGACGAATGTGTCAGCAGATGCGCAAGCGTGATCTTCGCTTTATCTCCGGTCGCGTTTACGTGCATATCCAGCGTATCGCTCCAGTGTAAGAGTCCCTCTTGTTGAGCGAGAAGGAACAGGGGAGTTACGACTGCGGCTTTGGTCACGGACGCCATATCAAAAAGCGTTTCGTCGTTCGTTCCCTCAAGCGTCCAATGGAAAAATTCTCCCGCGCGGTTTCCTACCGCGAAGGCGGCATAGGACAGTTTCTTATCGTCGCGACACTTTTCTACGTATTGGATGGTATTTTGGAATTCCTGCGCCGTCAGCTTGGGGGCGACGACAGGCTTGGGGTCGGGATCGGTGTCATCGGGGGGCGTGGTCGTTTCCGTATTCGAGGTCTCAACGCCCCCCGTCGTGTCAGGCGTAATAATATCTTCCGTCGTACTACATGCTGTCATAAAAAGAAATAAAGAAAACATAAGCAAAGCAACCAACCTTTTTTTCATATTCGCAAATTCTCCTTTTAATTCTTTTGGTAATCGCTGTGATTTTATTGTAGTACATTTTTTAAAAAAGGTCAATTGGATAATTTATTTTTTTAGCACAAAATATAGATTTTTGTTGAAAATCCCTTTACATTGCGTTGGATTGATGTTATAATAAATTCAGATAAAAATACGAATGGAGGCAAATAATGAGCTTGTTTGACGGATATGATTGGACCGGCGTGAAGATCGTTCGTGTTATGCCAACCAATGCAACGGCGTCTGATAGACAAATAGTGAGAAATCTCCATACGAAAAACTATCAGTTAAGTGTAAAATTTCAAGGTCTCACAGAATTGGTGTGCGGTGACAAGACCTTGATTTTCGATGCGGGGTCTATTCTCTATTTGCCCATAGATAAACACAGAACGATTCCCTACAACAAATACATAAGAGAATCGGGCACAGGTATTTGTATCTTTTTTACGTCCTATCACCCGCTTCCCACGGAAGCAACGGTGATCAAAGGGGCTGGACTTCCCTTGGAGCACTTTTCCAAGGTTTTGCAGAAGTGGCATCAGGTTGACCGTCAGCTTGCCTGTATGGGTGAATTTTACCGTTTGCTTGACGATCTGAAAAAGGCAACGTATTCTTCCGATGGGCATGAAAAAACAAAAAATCATCTTTTGATCGCGAAAAGCTATATTGAACAACATTTTACAGATAAGTACATTGATATCAAACAATTGTCAAAATTCTGTGGGTTGTCCGGGGAATATTTCCGACAAAGCTTTAAGCAGATATACGGAGTAACGCCTTTGCAATACTCGGTCAATCTCAAGCTGAAGCTTGCGCAGAAACTACTTTTGGAAAGTGAGTTGTCGGTAGGAGAGATCGCTTTGCAATGCGGATTTGAGGATTCAAATTATTTTACCCGTTTTTTCAGTCAGCATATGGGGCTGCCTCCGACGCACTATCGGAACATCTACCGTAAATAACCTGTTTTCTTATTGGCGATTTGCAGAATCAATGCCGTGAACAAACAAAGATATGCCCCCAAAAGTCAGACACTTTTGGGGGCATATCACGATTGCGGTTGGTTTGCGTTACATAATCATCAATAAGCCGCTGATGCACGCGATGGAGAAGTATGCGTTCTGGTTTTCGTGATCGAAAAAGTGGGCTGTCTCACTCATCGCCTTTTGCTGTTTACCCGATTAGTTCGAGTATCTGTTCAATGTTCTTTTTTCCAAAAGAAACATTGCTATCATTGATCAAAATGCACGGAACGCTCATAACGTTATATTGCTTCCTTATTTCTTCGAAATGGTGAATATCGTATATCTCTGCCGTGATGTTCTTATTTTTTGCCGCAATATGCTGTGCGGATACTACGGTATCGGGGCACATCGTGCAAGACAAGGATACGAGCACCTTAATATCAGTAGGCTTGCTTATCGCCCCAATTCGTTCTCTTGTTTTTTCATCGATTGGCTGTCCCGGTCCTATCGCATTATAGATACCCAAAACGAAGGACGAAAATTCATGTCCGCCCGGAACACCATGAAATGCAAGACCTGTCTCCGTTCCGTCAACGCAGCATACCTTTACGCACGGTGCGAAATCAGAGGAAGCATTGACGTCTGCCACATCAACCGCAAGATTATTCGAAATCGAAGCAAGCTCGCGCATATAACTCTCAAGCTCCCGTGATATCTCGCGCTTATCAAGATAAAGCTTGAGTATGGCATTGCCCTGCATTCTTTCAAACAAAGTCCGCAGCTGAGCCTTCATATCCTCCGACAGCAACCCGTCAGGCGAGTATTGGCTTTCGGTGTTTTTGATAGCATTTTCCGACTTATAGTTTTTTGAAACAGGTGGCTTTGCAGAAATTCCCGTTCTGCTTTGCACTGAAGCAACATACTTTTCAAGCTCAGTAGCCGCAAGAGCACCGTCACCTGTAGCGGTAACAACCTGACGAAGCGGTTTGATGCAAACATCACCTGCCGCATATACGCCATCTATGCTTGTACGTTGCTCCGAATCGGTAACGATATAGCCGTGGTCGTTGAGTTCTACAAGCTCCTTTACAATTTTTGTATCAGGCGTATATCCTGCCAAAACAAACACACCGAAGAAATCTCCGTTATCGGCTCTGTATTCCGTAACCTTTTCGGTTTTGGTATTTTTATAGCGGATATAATTAAGTCCGCCCTCTCCCGATACTTCTTCAACCACTGTATTCGTAAGAATACTGATCTTTTCGTGTTTTTTTGCAGGCTCTGCAACCGCTGCCGCGCAGGAGAAATCATCGCCTCGTATCAAAATAGTAACGTGACGCGCAAATTTAGTTAAGAAAACACTTTCTTCCGCAGCAGCATATCCGCCGCCAACAACAAAAATCTCTTTACCTGTAAAGAATTCTCCGTCGCACGTAGCACAATAAGCAACACCGCGTCCTTTGTGTTCAGCCTCTCCTTTGAAACCAATAGCTCTTGGATGAGCCCCCGTAGCAATTAGAATACCAAGGCAATAAAACTCTCCCTTGTGTGTCTTGACAGTTTTGATGTCTCCTTCAACTTCAAGATGCGTCGCCTCTGCAAGTAGGAATTCCGCGCCGAATGATTCGCCTTGACTTCTCATCGTTTCTGTAATTTCTTTGCCGCTTGCTCTGCCGATCCCCGGATAATTTACGACCTCATGAGTAATGGTGATCTGCCCGCCAAATTGCTCCTTTTCAAGCACCAACACTCTGTATTTCGCACGAGCAAGATAGAGCGCGGCGGTAAGTCCCGCCGGACCGCCCCCTATGACGATCACGTCATAGAGTTTATCTTTATCATAGTTTTGGATAGATTCCATCAGAGCTGACCTACAAGATCAAGACTGGGCTTGAGTGTCTCCGCTCCCGGTTTCCAATTCGCAGGGCAGACCTGATCGCCGTGAGCGTGAACAAACTGACACGCCTGAACACGACGGAAAAGCTCCTCAGCATTTCTGCCGACGTTTCCTGCTGTCACCTCGTAGCCTACGATCTTTCCCTCGGGATTAACAATAAAGGTTCCGCGCTCGGCAAGACCGTCGGACTCAATTAAAACCCCAAAATCTCTTGAAATACGGTGAGTAGGATCGGCAAGCATAGGATAGTTGATTTTTTTGATTCGCTCCGAGGCATCGTGCCATGCCTTGTGCACAAAATGTGTGTCTGTGGAAACGGAATAGATTTCACAGCCTACGTTTTTGAAATCCTCGTATTTATCTGCAAGATCCTCAAGCTCTGTGGGACATACAAAGGTAAAATCCGCAGGATAGAAGAAAAATACGCTCCACTTTCCGAGAATATCTTCCTTAGATACCGATTTGAAATCGTTTTCATGGAACGCATGCGCCTTGAAATCGGCAATTTCTTTGTTGATCATTGACATAAAGTGAATCTCCTTTTTTGCTTTTAGAGGTCGTCCTCTTTTCAAAAAAGATTATGTCCAACTTGTGCATAAATAATTCAGCGAAAAAATGGGCATACTACGAAACGACAATGATTATGTAGGAGAGATTATGGAAAGAACGGATTCAAAATCTTATCTCGTAGGGTTCGTTCCTTATGCGCTTGCGGCTTTTCTGATTGGTATTATCGGTGGCTTTACGACTGTGCTTGGCCCCGCATTTGTTAAGGATCTGGGGCTTGAATATAATAATACGACTTGGACGGCTCTTGCTATGTCAATCTCTACCGCCGCATTTGCACCGATCCTCGGAAAGCTTGGAGATGTGATCGGCAGGAGAGCAACACTGCTTCTTGGAATTTTGATTTTTATTTTCGGGAATATTATGACAGCGGTGGCACCGTCACTTTTGTTTATGCTTGCGGCGAGATTTGTTGTTGGTATTGGAAGTGCGGCGATTGCTCCCGTAGTGATTACGTATATCATCAGTGAATTTCCATCGGATAAGGCTTCGGGCGGTTTTTCTCTTTATATGCTGATATCAAGCGCCGCCGTTATATTTGGCCCCACACTTGGAGGTCTTATCATAGAGCACTCGGGATGGCGGGTTATGATGTGGATATGTGTTCTGATCTCTGCCATCGTCTTCTTCGCTTGCCTTTTAACTAATCAGGAGAAGAAAGCTCAAAAAAAATCGCTTTCAAGCTTTGATGGACTTGGCAGTGTGTTTGTACTGATATTCTTCAGCTTAACGCTTTGTGTTCCTTCGTTTGGTCAGAATTTCGGATGGAGTTCGGCAGCCTTTATATTCATCTTAGTTGCTGCTGTGCTATCACTTGTTATACTCATATTGGTGGAAAGAAAAGCAAAGACACCGATCTTGCAGGGTAGCTTCATGAAGCGACGGTCGTTTGTTTTGTCGGTTGTGGCACTTTTTTTAACGCAAGGATTGATGCAGGCGAATATGACGAACATCATTGTATTTGTAAACTACACTCAGCCCGAAAACACTGTTATATCAGGATATGCTATATCCATAATGTATATTGGAATGTCTCTCGGCTCAATTCTTCTTGGGCCACTTGCGGATAAATTTGAGCCAAAGCGGATTTTGAGCATATCATTTGCCATTACGGGAATCGGATGCTCTCTGATGCTTCTGTTTACTCCTATTACCTCGGTTTTATTGCTGGCGGCTTCTCTCGGTATTCTTGGCTTTGGACTTGGCGGCAACGCTACGGTTTTTATGAGAGTTGTTCTTTCGGAAATTCCCGAAAAAAAAGCAGGCTCCTCCACAGGAACCTACGGACTTTTTCGAGATCTTGCTGCGCCGTTCGGTGTTGCTGTATTAGTTCCTTTGTTTACTAATCGTGTGACGTCAAACATTGCCGCCGGACTCGATGAAATCTCTGCTGCAATCAAGGCTATCAAGTTGCTGGCAGCCACAGAAGTTGTCTGCGTTGTCGTTGGAATCGTAGCGGTTATTTTGTTGCCTAAAATTCACAGGAGAAAGGAAAATATAAATGAAGCTAAAGGATAAGGTCGTAATTGTAACAGCCTCCACAAGAGGTATAGGTCTCGCCGTAACGGAATCCTGCGCCAAAGAAGGTGCTGTAGTCTATATGGCGGCAAGAAATCTTGAAAGAGCAGAAAAGGAAGCTACTCGCCTAAATAATGCAGGATTCAAGGTGAGGTGCGTATATAACGATGCAAGTGTTCCCGAATCCTATGCCTCTATGGCAGAGGAGGTTGCGAAAAACGAAGGAAGGATAGATGTACTTGTTAACAACTTCGGAACGTCTGATCCCAAACGTGATCTTGATCTTGCGAGTACCGATGCCAACGTTTTTATTGACACGGTCACGCTCAATTTGCGAAGTGTGTTTATGGCAAGTAAAGCGGTGCTCGGGTATATGAAAAACGGTGGTAGCATTATCAATATCTCCTCAGTCGGTGGCAACGTTCCCGATATTTCGCAGATCGCTTACGGAACATCAAAAGCGGCGATCAATTATTTGACAAAATTGATCGCTGTGCATGAGGCCAAACACAAAATCAGATGTAACGCCGTTCTCCCCGGAATGACAGCGACCGATGCGGTTAAGGAAAATTTGTCCGATGATTTCCGCACATTGTTTTTAAAGCATATTCCTCTTGGTCGAATGGGACTTCCCGAGGAAATTGCTTCAGCTGTAGTGTATTTTGCAAGTGACGATTCCGCATATACAACAGGACAGATTCTAACTGTTTCTGGCGGCTTCGGACTTGCAACCCCTGTTTACGGAGATCTTAAAGACAGGCTGGATAGAAGATAAAACAAAAATGGAGGTTTATTATGTGTAACAACAATGAATTTTATTTCTGCGAGCATTGCGGAAATCTTATTGATATGATTCACGACGCAGGGGTGTCTGTCTTGTGTTGCGGACAGAAGATGAAGCGGATTGAGCCGGGTGTTGTGGAAGCAAGCCAAGAAAAGCACCTTCCTGTTGTTTCTGTTTCCGGAAACACTGTAACGGTAAATGTTGGCTCTGTAGAGCATCCTATGACAGAGGAGCATAGCATTCTTTGGGTTTGCTTACAGACAGACAAAGGAATTCAGCGAAAATGCCTTGAGATTGGAAAAGCGCCGATAGTTACATTTGCACTTTCCGAAGAAAAACCTGTAGCAGTATATTCTTACTGCAATCTTCACGGACTTTGGAAAGCAAATATTTAAATAAACACGCTTGAAATGAAGATTTTGACGAAAATAATAGAGATGAATAGGCAGCAAACATCTAAAATACAAAATGAGGCAACCGTCACGGTTGCCCCTCAAAATTTGCATCACTGAAAAGCAAAGAAAAGGGCTCTGAGAAACACTTCTCAGAGCCAAAATGGTCGAGGTGACAAGATTCAGAACTTTAACGCGCGGGAGGTGACGGGTAGTCCTTACGTGCCACTGCCGCGCGTGTCGGCAAACGCACGGCGTTTGCAAAGCTCGAATCGGAGAGACTTCAAGGAAAAACAAAAAGGAAGGGCAGAGCCTTCCTTTTCGTTTTTATCGAGGTGACAAGATTCGAACTTGCGACTTCTACGTCCCGAACGTAGCGCTCTACCAAGCTGAGCCACACCTCGATGTATTAAATTTCGCGGCGCGCGCTCTTCCTGTTGCGGTGTCCGAAATTTGCCGTTCGCTTACGCTCACCAAATTTCGACCGCGGCCACTCCTTATTGCTCGCTTACTCTGCCACCGGCAGCGCTCGCAAACGTCCCCAAGCTGAGCCACACCTCGATGTATTAAATTTCGCGGCGCGCTCTTCCTGTTGCGGTACCCGAAATTTGCCGTTCGCTTACGCTCACCAAATTTCGACCGCGGCCACTCCTTATTGCTCGCTTACTCTGCCACCGGCAGCGCTCGCAAGCGTCCCCAAGCTGAGCCACACCTCGATGTATTAAATTTCGCGGCGCGATCCAAAGGACGTGCGCCTCAATTTCGTACCCGAACATTATATCACGGTTGTTCGCTGTTGTCAAGAGCTTTTTCGAAAAAAGTTTCTGAAAGAGGAAAGAAACCAAGCAAAAAAATTTTTGAAAAAAGTGAAAAAAGGTATTGACAAATCAAAAGCACTGTGCTATAATATCAAAGTCGTCGGGCAAAGCCGCGAAAAACGGAGGCGCTCGGAAGACGTATGGGAGCATAGCTCAGTTGGGAGAGCATCTGCCTTACAAGCAGAGGGTCATAGGTTCGAGCCCTATTGTTCCCATTTTCATATGGCCTGGTAGTTCAGTTGGTTAGAACGCTAGCCTGTCACGCTAGAGGTCGAGGGTTCGAGTCCCTTCCGGGTCGCCATTTTTTTGAAAAAGCAATAAGGCAAAACGATTTGTCGGGAATTCCCGATCGCAGATTACGGCCTGGTAGTTCAGTTGGTTAGAACGCTAGCCTGTCACGCTAGAGGTCGAGGGTTCGAGTCCCTTCCGGGTCGCCATTTTATTGAAGTTTTGCTTTTATGCCTCTGTAGCTCAGTTGGTAGAGCAGGGGACTGAAAATCCCCGTGTCGTTGGTTCGATTCCGACCGGAGGCACCATTTCCGCGGATTTAGCTCATTTGGTAGAGCGCGACCTTGCCAAGGTCGAGGTGGCGGGTTCGAGCCCCGTAATCCGCTCCATTTCACGGGCGCGAGTTGATTGCACCCGTGTTGTACTGTAAAGGACTGCTTGTCCTGTGGCGTGACGACGCTTCGACGAGCAGTGTCCTTACAGTCATTAAGAGCGATTCTTAAAAATCGAATATGGCGCCATGGCCAAGCGGTAAGGCACGGGTCTGCAAAACCCTTATCCCCGGTCCGATTCCGGGTGGCGCCTCTCAAAACAAAAACGGTACGCACAGCGTACCGTTTTTGTTTTGAGCCGTCACTCCATCGTTGTCCCGCGCTCTGCGCGCCCGCGCGCAGAATCCGGTTCGCATTCGCCGCCGCAGAGCGCGTCGAGCTCGCTCGTAAGCGGCAAGGCGTGCGAGTT
>JAFVXC010000028.1 GCA_017501345.1 Clostridia bacterium | reverse complement strand
GGCTACCAATTGAGGGGGATAAATTTGAGAGCCGTAATTTGAATACTACTCCCATAATTTATCTTTATACATTTACGTTCCTTGAAAATCGAATAACGCCGTGTGGATATTACCGTAGGCGATGTGTGCCAAGACAGTCTTATGACCGAGCACGCCAATACGGAATACGTCGCAGAGAGTGGGATAGGAGAACAGCGCACGGATACATAAAAATATGCTGTTACGTTTAATCGGAGAGCGTGGTATGGGTCAAAATGACCCATACCACACAGACGATTTATCCGTAACAAAAATGAAAATGTTACAGTTAATCGAAGCACGTGGTATGGCTCAAAAGTGTCCACACCACACAGATGGATTATATGTAACGCGCTATCGAACCCGAGTGGACATCGTGTCCACGTGGATATTCCCCCTGCAAATGCGGTTGCAGGGCTTTACATAAGTCGATCACAGACGCAAATAACGAAGCGTAAGGAGGCTGAACAGACGCGCTCAGATCGGCTGCCAATCTAAATTTTGAATTTTGGAGGAAAGCCTATTGAACGAAAAGAAAGACAATTTGAAAGAAAACGTCATCACCCGCCGCATCGGGAGCACCACCTACAAGCTGAAGGTTTTCTTCAGCGAGACCGCAAAAGAAACGATGGAGGATAAAATTTTACGAATGATTAAAAATGAGGTATCGACAAACGGCGAAAAGTGTGGTATAATAGAGTCACCACAAATGAGCCGTCCTGCTTGAAAGGAGTTCAAGAATGAACAACAAGCAGATTGACGGATTGATTACTGCCCTTTATGAAAGATTATCAAGAGATGACGAGCAGCTCGGGGACAGTAACTCCATTGTAAATCAAAAGAAAATGCTCGAAGCCTATTGCGAACAGAACGGCTACACTAACATCGTCCACTACACCGATGACGGTTACAGTGGCGGTAGCTTCGACCGTCCCGATTGGAAACGTCTGATCGAGGACATTGAAGCGGACAAGGTCGGTACGGTCATCACAAAGGATATGAGCCGTATCGGTCGTAATTACCTTGAGGTCGGTTATTACACTGAGATCTATTTCGGACAGAAAAACATCCGATTCATCGCCATTGCCAACGGAGTGGACAGCAACAACCAAGTCAGCAGTGAGTTTGCCCCCTTCCTCAACGTAATGAACGAGTGGTATCTGAGAGATTGCAGCCGCAAGATCAAGGCTACCAAGCAGGTCATCGGAAATTCGGGAAAGCATCTTTCGGCACACGCCGCTTACGGCTACAAGAAAGATCCCGAAGACAAGCATAAGTGGATCGTTGACGAAGAAGCCGCAGAGGTCGTAAGATATATCTTTCGCCTTTGTGTCGAAGGTAACGGAACGCTGATGATCGCACACCGCCTGCGTGACGAGCATATCGAAACGCCCGGTTATTATCACGCCAAGCGGAATGTCGGTAAGTATAAAAACTATCTTGACGTATTGAGCCCCTATGATTGGAGCGGCAATATGGTGAAAGATATTTTGACCAAACCCGATTATCTCGGATACACGGTCAACTTCCGCACTTCAAGTAAATCCTACAAGGAAAAGAAGAACATTCAGAACCCTCCCGAAAAGTGGGCGGTCTTTGAAGGGACACAAGAACCGCTTGTCGATCTTGAAACGTGGCAATTATGTCAAAAGCTCGTTGGTACACCGCGCCGCGCAGATACCATTGGTGAAGCCAATCCATTGACAGGACTTGTATTTTGCGCTGATTGCGGAGCCAAGATGTATAATCACCGCGCGAGAGCATATACGACAAAAGACGGAAGAAAGTGTCCTGCGCTTGATTCATATGAGTGTTCTACTTACAAATTAACTTGCAAAAGGCTTGAACAAAAGTGCAACACTCATTATATCAACACAAAATCTCTGCGTTCACTAATATTGTTCACCATTAAGACGGTCAGCCAATACGCGATCACCAATAAAGATGACTTTATTGCCCGTGTGCGTGAAGCATCTGCTCTACGGCAGGATAACACCGCAAAGGAAATGAAGCGCAAGCTTGGCAGAGACAAGAGACGCTACGATGAACTTGACGTGCTTTATAAGCGACTTTATGAATCCTATGCTGTCGGTAAAGTATCCGAAGAAAAGTTTGATATGCTTTCAAAGGGATACGAGCAAGAGCAAAAAGATTTGAAGGTTGCTATTGAAGAAGCGGAAAAAGCCGTATTAGAGTTTGAAAAGGATTCCGTCAGCATTGACAGTTTCCTTGCCCTTGCCAAGAAGTACACCGATTTTACCGAGCTTACCACACCAATGCTCAACGAGTTCGTAGAGAAGATCCTTGTTCACGCTCCCGACCGTTCCACCGGTGAGCGCACCCAAGAGGTCGAAATCTATTTGAACTTTATCGGTAACATTGAGGTTCCCGCGCCCGAGCCTACGCCCGAGGAGCTTGAGCAGATGAAAATCGATCAGTATTGGAAGGAAAAGTACCGTAAGTTCAAAGATTATGAGCTTGCCCGACGCAAAAAGAAACTTGAAGAACGCAAAGCGCGTGAAGCGGAAGAATTTGCTCGTCAGCAAGCAATAAAGGTGGCAACTCTCACCGAGGAGCTTCGAGAGAACCCGCCCGAGTTGCCCTTTGAGGTCAGACAAGCGCCGAGCGTGTAATTCAATTATCGCCTGATAGTATTGAAAATAACGCTATCATCAAGTAAATATTAAACAAATCAAGCGATCTGCTGTAAAAGGCAGGTCGCTTTTCTGATTGGAGGTGAAATTATAATGGGAAACAGCGAATGGGAATATCAAAACCAAGAGACGTTGAAGGCTTGGTATCAAGAGAAGATCTCGGGCAAGAACCCGAACTTGGCGGTCAGAAGGATCATCTGCAAGGGCTGCGGCAGAGAGTTTTACACGCAGATCAAGTCGAAAAAGTATTGCGATTATTATCTCTGCGGAAATCGAGGCTACCGCAAGGAATTGTCACAGCTGGCGCGTGAAGCACGGAAAGACCGCGTTTGTAAGGTCTGCGGCAAGGTATTTACGCCTACAAGATCGGACGATGTTTATTGCTCCAACGCTTGCAGACAGAAAGCCTACCGTAAAAGTGTTACGGATAACCAAGTAGTCACAAAGAACACTTGCTTATCCGTAACGGAACAAAATCAGATTGCGACTTGTGAGAGATCATAGGTCGCTTTTATTATGCAAAAATCATCGGGCGAAAAGCACCCGATGAAGTCAAGACGCAAAGGGTCATTTTGACGCTTTGCAATCAAGGGGCGAATTTCGCCCACTGAAATTCAAAAAATTAAAATTACAAGGAGAAATCATTATGAACGTAAACAAAAATCAATCTCAAATGCCCATCGTGATCGGCATTGACCACGGATATGGGAACATCAAAACGGCATTCTCTTGTTTCCGCACAAGTGTGAAAGCCTACGACACCGAACCGACCTTTACAAGCAATATGCTTATCTACAACGGTCGGTATTATATCATCGGAGAAGGACACAAGGAGTTCATTCCCGAAAAGCAGAACGACGATGACTATTATATTCTCACCCTTGCCGCCATTGGGCGCGAGCTTTACGCAAGGAACTTGGAGAGCGCGTCGGTTTATCTCGCGGCGGGACTACCGCTGACTTGGGTAAGCGAACAGAAAGAAAAATTCAAAGCATACCTCTTACGTGAGCCTCACGTGGATTTCGTTTTCAAGAAAAGAACCTTCCACGTGGATTTTGTTGGTGCTGAGATCTTACCGCAAGGCTTCGCAGCGGTGGCAAGTCAGCTTGGAGAGTTTCGCGGCGTCAATATGATCTGCGACATCGGTAACGGAACGATGAACGTAATGTATATCAACGATCACCGTCCCGTGGTAGGTAAAATGTTCACTGAAAAGTTTGGAACGAACCAATGTATCCTTAACGTCCGAGAGCAGCTTATGCGAAAGTTTGGCTCTGTCCCCGATGATACGGTAATCGAAAGCGTCCTTCGATACGGAACGGCAGACATTGCCGAGAAATATTTGACCGTTATCAAGGACGTTGCAAATGATTACGTTGCGGGCATCTTTCGCAAGCTCCGTGAGCACGAATATAATCCCGATTATATGAAGCTGTACGTGATCGGCGGTGGCGGTTGCCTTATCCGCAATTTCGGAAAGTTTGAGAAAAATCGTGTAAAGATCAATGATGATATTTGCGCTACCGCAAAGGGTTATGAGTTTATGGTGAAGCATATGCTTCGCAGTAACGGAGGCAAATGATGAGTCAAAAGGAGACGGTCGGTATCAGCGTCCGCTTCGATCTTACGAATGAGGATGAAAGACGGGCGTGGGAATATCTCAAAGGCATCGGCAAGAAGGAACACCGCTTTTATACCCAAGCTATCGTTGCCGCCGTAAACAATTATTACGGAAGGCGTGAGCAGATCATTTCCGATCCTTATCTTGAGACACGGGAGAAGGAGGACGCATTTCTCCGCAAAGTGCTGGAGGTCATCGAACAAGGTATTAAGGACAATGCCCAAGCGAATGTTGTCGGTAGTCTGATCACGGCATTACAGCAAGTTTCGGCTTCTTCTCCTGTGGGTAATACAGCGTCGGAGGATGTGCCGGAGTACGAATATGCCGATACGATGCTGAAATTTGCGGGGGCGTTTTGATGTAAAACAAAAGCGGTTTTCTGTACCGAATACAGAAAAAAAGACGTATAATCCACCAAAAAAGGCGGCGTTGGAAAGACTTAAAACTCATACACCAAACCGCCTTGATTTGATGGAAAACGAACACTAAATATACGAATTTTGATGGAGGACAAAATATGTTAGACGAACAGAAAAAACTCATTCAAGAACAACATCGCTTGGAGCAAGCGCAGATGAGAAATCGCTCCAAAGAACAGAAAGCACGTACAAGGCGGCTTATTCAAGAGGGCGCGATCCTTGAAAAAGTCTTTCCTTGGGTGAAGAACATCGCAGATCTTGAGGAATTGGAGAACCGTCTATGTGCAATATCCAAGAAAGCGGAATAACGGAAAAAGCGTCTCGGGAGACCGGGGCGCTTACTTTCTTTCCCGAAGGGCGCACTTACTCACCACCGACAAAGTCGGCGGTGTACCGCCTGCGGCAGTCGTGCGCTCTACGAGGTAACAATGATCACTTGGCTAAAAGAGCCAACTGATTTTTATCTTACAAGTAAATCTGAAAGGAGCAAGTAATATGTCAAATGCGCAATGGGAATATGACAACCAAGAATTTTTGAGAGCAAGATATGAGGACAAGAAATGGTACACCGTCCGTAAGCACGTCTGCCTTGAATGCGGCAAGGAATATTATACGATCTGCAATTTCCGTAAATATTGCAGTGATGCTTGTTGTGCCGAAGCCGAGCGCAAACGGACAGAGGAAAGAAAGTCGGCGCATTACTCGGAGCATATTTGTAAGGTCTGCGGAAAGAGCTTTTCTTCTAAGCGCACCGATGCGCAATATTGCTCTAACGGATGCAGACAGAAATCTTACCGCAAAGAAAAGAGGTGATCGCCTATCGCCATATATCATCTTGAAGCAAAAGTTATCACAAGAGGTACGGGGCGCTCTGCAGTAGCCGCTGCCGCCTATATGAGCTGTTCCCGTATCTACAACGATTATGATGGCATCACCCACGATTACACCCGAAAGCGAGGACTTATGTGGGAGCAGATATTCCTTCCCGAGAACGCTCCAAAAGAATGGGCAGATCGTAGCGTCTTGTGGAATGCTGTTGAATCAAGTGAGAAATCCAAGGACAGCCGCTTGGCGCGGGAGTTGATCGTTGCCCTCCCGAAAGAGCTATCACAAGAAACCAATGAGTTCTTGCTACAATATTTTATTGAGAAGGAGTGCGTCGCCAAAGGTATGTGCGCTCACATTTGTTATCACGATACCGACGGGCATAATCCTCACGCCCATATTATGCTGACCGTCAGACCGCTGAACAAGGACGGCACTTGGCAGCACAAGACCGAAAAGGAATATCTTTGTGTCCGTAACGGAGAGGAGCGCGGATTTACGGCGGCGGAGTTCTTACAAGCCGAGCGCGAAGGATGGGAGAAGCAGTATCTTTACAAGATCGGCAAGAAAAAAGAATACCTCCCGCCATCAAAGGCAGAAGGCTTGGAGCGAGTGAACAAATATCCCAAGAGCAGTAAGTACGGCAGACAGAACCCCATATCCGAGCAATGGAACAGCGAAGAACAGCTTTTACATTGGCGTAAGAAATGGGCGTATTACGTTAATCGCGAGCTTGAGGGGTGTGAGCTTGACGAGCGCATCGATCATAGAAGCCATAAGGATCGTGGGCTGATTGAACAGCCGACCATCCACGAGGGCGTGATTGCTATCGCGATGGAGCGAAAGGGATATATCTCCGAGCGTTGTGAGATCAACCGACAGATACGCAAGGACAACAGCTTTTTACGCAATATTATGGAGACTATCAAGTATCTCGTTAAGACCATCTTTGCCATCGTTGACCGCCTTGCCGACGAAATGGAGGAGGTTCGCGTCAATATGCTCGCCCTTGAATACGACCGCTTCAAAGGCTGTCCCGACGAGAACACTATTCAAAAGCAGATGCAGACCTACCGCGCACTTGAGGCAAAGGCGGCAGATCTTGACCAAGAAAAGCTGAACGAAAAGCGTATGAGCATTCGACCGAAGAAGGACGAAGAAGCGCAAAAGCGTATATCCGACCTTTACGGCTATTGCCAAGATAATTTGTTCCGCGCAAGCAAAAATGCGGTCGCCAAGAGTCTTGGAGAGTATCCTTCGGATATTGAAAAGCAAGAACCCAACAAACAGACCGTTCCTACACCGAGTTGGCTCAGAGGTAGGAAGAAGAAGGATGATAGAGAGGATAGATAAAGCTAAACGGTGAAATTGAAAAAGAGCAAGGTAGCTTTGGTTACCTTGCTCTTAACACATAAGTATTATTCTATCAAACCTTTTCCATATTTTCAAACTGAGCAACGAAATATCTAAAACGAGTCTTATATGTTTATGCTTCTTTTTTGCTTGACTTTTAGATTGTTTATAGCATTTGAAAGCATCAGCTTTGACATCGCATAATCACGTTTGCTTTGTTCTTTTCTAAGTTCCGAACGGGCATTTTCTATTTCTCTGCGTTCACGTTCCTCATCAATTTCTTCGGGAAGCAACGCATATTCACACAACACTTTGACCATATTGTTTTCCACATCGATCATTCCTCCTGAAAGAGAGAACAGTATCTTCTCGCCATCCGGTTTTGTGTAATAGGCTTCACCTCTTGCAAGAGATGCCGTAACAGGTTCACGATTCGCCATAATACCAAGCATTCCATCTGTTATTGGAACGATAAGCGAGACAGATTCACCGCGATAAAACACTCTTTCGGGAGTCATAATTTCAAGACGAAATGTTTTCATTGTCCGCCTCCGCAATATGTTTTGCTTTTTCGATCACATCATCGATAGTACCGACATTGAAAAAAGCTCCTTCGGGATACTCGTCTGCTTCACCGTCGATGATTGCCTTGAAGCTACGAATGGTTTCGCTAAGCGGTACATAAACACCGTCAACTCCCGTAAACTTCTCCGCAACACTGAAAGGCTGAGACAGAAAGCGCTGTATTTTTCTTGCACGGCGAACCAGCAATTTATCTTCTTCGCTCAATTCATCCATACCAAGAATGGCAATAATATCCTGAAGCTCATTATAATGCTCCAAAATCTCCTGAACCGTTCGTGCTACATAAAAATGTTCCTCCCCGACGATTTCGGGAGCCAGCATTCGAGAGGATGATTCAAGCGGATCAACCGCCGGATAGATACCAAGCTCTGCAATTTTTCGGCTGAGTACCGTTGTTGCATCAAGATGAGCAAAGGTGGTTGCAGGTGCAGGGTCTGCCAAATCATCGGCAGGGACATAAATCGCCTGAACAGATGTAACAGAGCCATTTTTTGTGGATGCGATTCGTTCCTCCAATTCTCCAAGCTCTTGCGACAGAGTCGGCTGATAGCCAACAGCGGAAGGCATACGACCGAGCAAAGTGGATACTTCACTACCTGCCTGAATAAAACGGAAAATATTATCGATGAAAAGAAGAACATCTTTTTTTGACTCATCACGAAAATGTTCAGCCATTGTAAGACCCGTAAGAGCTACACGCATTCTCACACCGGGAGCTTCATTCATTTGTCCGAATACCAACGCAGTTTTATCAAGAACACCGCTTTCCGCCATCTCTGCAAACAAATCGTTTCCTTCGCGGCTTCTCTCTCCGACACCTGTGAAAATAGAATATCCACCGTGTTCAGTAGCAATATTGTGAATAAGCTCTTGAATCAAAACCGTTTTACCAACACCCGCGCCGCCGAAAAGACCTATTTTTCCGCCTTTGCTGTAAGGGGCAAGCAGGTCAATAACCTTGATACCTGTTTCCAGTATTTCTTCAGAGTCGGAACGGTCTGCATAGTCGGGAGCAGGACGATAGATGGATTTTCTCTCACAGTCTGCGGGAATAGCAGCACCGTTGTCAATCGGCTCACCGAGAACATTGAGCACTCTGCCAAGAACCGCTTTACCAACGGGAACGGAAATGGGGGAACCGGTTGCATAAACTGTCATATCTCGGCAAAGTCCTTCACTTGCTCCCAGCATAACACAACGCACCACATAACCGCCGATATGTTGAACGACCTCCATAGCACGAATTTCATGCTTGTAGTTCACATAAAGCTCCTCTTTGATCTTCGGCAAGGTTTCTTTTGTAAATTTCACATCTACAACGGGGCCGGTAATCTGAATAATCTTGCCCGTATTTTGCTGTAATTCATTTATCTTCATGGCACATATCTCCCAAGGCAGACCTGCGACGACGTTTCAATGCTCTTACGCCTGCCGTTATTTCTATCATTTCGTTTGTTATCGCCGCCTGCCGTACCTTGTTATATTGCAGTCGTAAAATTTTCAGCATATCCTCAGCATTATCACCGGCACTTTTCATTGCAGTCATCCGAGCCTGCTGTTCGCTACAGAAGCTCTCTACAAGACAGCCGTAAATAAATCCCATCAGATAACTCGGCACAATTCCGTCAAGTACCGCATCGGGACTTGGTAAAAATTCTTTTTCTGTGTGGAAAGTATCGGCATCACCAACATAAAAATGTGTCTGAATAAGCGGAAGTAGCGTAATCTTTTTACATTCACCGGGTTTTGAGCCGATATAATCCGTATATATAATACTGATCTCATCAAGCTTTTTGTTATCGTAGTATTCGAGCAGCTCCGCACAGATTTTTCTGGCATCTGTTAAATCAGGGCGTACCGCCGAATATTGGAAATCCTGAACAAAGGGAATATTTTTGCCTAAAAAATACTGTCTGCCATATTCACCGATAATAAATACGGTAGTCTGCGGATGTCTTGACATATATTCCTCGCACACGCGAATTGCCTCCTGATTGTAAGCACCCGCCAATCCTTTATCCGCTGTAATCAGTAAAATCCCGTGAGTTCTGTGTGGCTGTTCCTTTGGTATCGACACACTAAAATATCGGTTTTTAGTTTGCGGGATATAATGAAACAGTTCACCAATCTTTTCGGATAATGCTTTAAAGTAAGGAGTTATTTCTTCGAGATCCCGCAACGCTCTACGCATTTTTGCCGAGGAGATCATATACATGGCATCGGTAATCTTCTTAGTTTCACGCACACCTTCAATTCGGCTTTTAATTTCACTTGCACCTGCCATATATAACGCCTCCTTTCTCATTTACGATTCGCTATAAATCGCTTTGCCGCGTCGATAATTTCATTCTTTAATTGCTCGGAATAGGTCTTGCCATGCTCAATCTTATGGCAAATAGCATTGTTATATTGTTCAAAGTAAGTGATAAGCTCCTGCTGAACCGATTTAATTTGTTTTATCGGTACATCCACAAACAGTCGAGCCTGTGCACAAATCAAAGTAATTACCTGACTATGCAGGCTCATCGGAGAATTATTTTGTTGCCGTAGAAGCTGCATAAGCCCTGCACCGTACCTGAGCTGCCGTGCCGTGCTTGCATCCAAATCACCGCCGAACTGTGAAAATGCCTGCATTTCACGGTACTGTGCAAGATCAAGGCGCACAGTTCCGACTGATTTCTTCATAACATTTGTTTGCGCAGAGCCACCGACACGAGAAACAGACAATCCTACGTTGATAGCCGGTCGTTGTCCAGCAAAGAACAGTTCACTCTCTAAGAATATCTGGCCATCCGTTATAGAGATAATGTTTGTCGGTATATAAGCCGATACATCTCCTGCCTGCGTTTCGACAATGGGGAGAGCCGTCATACTGCCACCGCTCAGTTTATCCGACAACTGTGCCGAACGCTCCAAAAGTCTGGAATGTAAATAAAACACGTCACCGGGATATGCTTCACGTCCGGGCGAACGCTCAAGTAACAAGCTGAGAGTACGATACGCAACCGCATGCTTAGACAGATCATCATAAACAATAAGCACGTCTCGTCCGTGATACATAAAGTATTCGGCAACTGCACATCCGGCATAAGGTGCAATATATTGCAAAGATGCCGCGTCACTCGCAGGGGAAGATACTACAACCGTATAATCCATCGCATCATACTTTTTCAAGGTAGAAACAACCTTTGCGATAGAAGTAGCCTTCTGACCGATGGCAACGTATACACAGACGACATTTTTACCTTTTTGATTGATGATCGTATCGGTTGCAATCGTTGTTTTTCCTGTCTGACGATCTCCTATAATCAATTCACGCTGACCTCGTCCGATGGGAAACATTGAGTCGATGGCAAGTATTCCCGTTTCAAGCGGTCTGTTTACCGATTTTCTTTCGATAATACCGGGAGCAGGGCGTTCAATGGGATAATATTCTTTCGCACCGATTTCGCCGCCGCCATCTACAGGCTTACCAAGGGGATCAATAATTCTACCGAGTATTTTAGTGCTGATCGGAATACCTGCGGTGCGTTGTGTCCTTACTACTCGGCTACCCTCATATATTTCCGAATCATCTCCAAACAGAACGATACCGTTTGTACCGTCAGCGCGAATATCCTGTACCATTCCTTTCACGCCGCAGTCAAATAGAACAATTTCACCGTATTCGACATCACGCAAGCCTTTAATGATTGCAATACCGTCTCCAACCGAAATCACAAATCCAACCTGTTGATGTCCTGCGTGAAGCTCAAAATTTTGTATGTCTTCTCGTAGGAGGGATACAATTTGTGCAGGATCGTATTCCTTTTGTAAAGACTGAAAAGATTTACGTAACTGACGAATACGTCCAAGGGTACTCCAGTCATAGTTTTCATCACCGACAAAGATACGGAAGCCGCCTACAACACTGGGATCTTTTTTGATTACAAAGTCAATATCTTCTGCGTTATATTCCGCCGAAAAGAATTCGCGCATCTTAGCAAGCTGTTCTTCGTTAGGCGGGGTTACGCATTGAATCTCAACCGTCAAAACATTTTGCTCTTGTTTTTTTAGTGTGTCAAAATCATTTTTTATCATGCTTCGACCTCTTTTCCGCAACAGTATCTTCAGCAAGGCGAATAAACTCGTCATATAAAGCGCTGTTACGCTCGGATGTCACGGTGTCACTAAGTAGCTTTTGTGTCGCAGCAACCACCAATTCACCTATCTCGGTTTGGGCAGATTCAAGAATGTGTTCCTTGCGATCTTCCGCTTCTTGCTCGGCGGCAGTAATAATGGCAGACGCCTTTTCTTTTGCTTCTTTTATGTATTGTGCGGAAATATCCACCCATTCTTTCTCGGCGGCTTTCCTTCGTTCTGATATTTCTGTATCTGCATCTTGAATTCTTCGCTCATACTCCGCACGAATCCGTTCGTTTTCTTCTGCCGATTCTCGATTTTTCTTTTCTGCCTCGGCAAATTGCTCACGGCGCTGTTCCAAAAAACGACTCACCGGCTTAAACAAAAGAAAGGACAGACCACCTGCAAGAATGACAAAATTCAGCATATGCAGAAGAATTTGCAATAAATCTATGTTAAGTGGCATAATTCGTTTTCCTCTTACAGAACAAATATTACAAGAATGGCGATAATCAACGCATAGATAATGGCTGTTTCAATAAACACCAGACCGAGCATCATAGCAGAGTTTATTTTTCCTGCCATTTCAGGTTGTCTTGCCATGCTTTCGGTACTTTTGGAAATCGCCATAGCCATACCGATAGCACCTGCCGCACCGACAACTGCTACAACGATTGCCGCTGCGATTGCCTTCATGGAGAGAACGTCATTCTCGTTTGCTTCGGTTTCTTCGATAGCTACAACCGATTCACCTGTTTGCTTTGGTTCAGCCTCTGCGGCCGATACACTGACGGTCATCATTGTAAGAAGCACAGTCATTAAAAGAACTGTTGTAAGTATAGTTGCAATCTTTTTCATTTCGGTTTACCTCTTTATTTTCTTATTTTTAATTTTTTCGGTTTTGGTTCAACAGCTTCTCCGTAGAAGGTTGATACCAATGTTGCAAGCACATAGGTTTGTACGATGGCGTGTAAAAGTGTAAACAGAACGCCTACAATTACCGGAAGCACGAAGCTAAGACTTACATAGTAATATACAAGTTCTGTTACAAGCAGACCGCTGATCAACGCACCGAACAGACGGAAGCTCATCGAGATTGGAAGTGAAAAGTCCTTCAGCACACCAAGCGCACCTCGAAAGCCTCCACAGATAATACCAGCCCCAAGAATAACAACGTAGGACATAACGCCCATTGCTATTGCGGCATTGATATCTGAAATCGGTGCCGGAAGAGACATAGACATACCGTTTGTGGTAATCCATTGAACACCAAACAATTCAAACAGCGTTCCAAAAAATATGTAAACTCCTGCGCTGAATATGTATGCTCCCGCAAAGCGTGGCTTATGATGGCTGTTGGTATGTGCCATATCCGAGAAAAATTCCACCAATTTTTCTATAACACTTTGGAACTTACCGGGTACTGTTTTGAATTTTGGAATTGCAAATATTCGAATCAATGCTGCCGCTACTAATAATATTACCGTAACCACATAAGCGGAGATCAGTCCGGGATTTACCTCCAGACCGAACAGCGACATTTTATTCTGTTCGTGTAATACTCCATCCTTCATAACTTCTTTGATAGTTTCGTGTTTAGCTCCGGGCGGCCACAACAGCACAATCCCGATAAGGAGCAATACAATGACTGCAAGCCATATCGCAAGAAAAATGAACTTTTTTCTGCTTTTTATATTCATCGTCTCATCCTCCATCTATTTCTCAATTTGAACAATTATTATTTTGTTCAAGACAAGTTATATATTCCAACAATCGTCCAACCACGCATATCTCTTCCAGCTTTGTTACGTTAAAAGCCTGTGCTTCAAGGTTCTTCTGTTAGTCGTTTGACTCGGCATAATGCTTCTTTATCTGATATATCAAATAATCTAAGCAGTCAATTTTTCGTTGTTCTTTATGAAGTTCATCCAAGATAGCTACTCTATATCTTGAAAGCAAGGCGATTCCTTCCTTAACTTTCCGAGCGTCTATGTATGCTATGAAATCAGAAATTGTATTTTCATCCTGCATCCATTAAATTCTGTTCAATTGATGCTCTTGAATATATTTCTTTCATGACTCCTCCTATTTGATTATGCTTCTGATAATTATAATTCCGCAAGGCGGAAATGTCAAATACTTATATCAAATACCTCGTTATGCTTGACAGGCATATTAAGATGTGATATAATATTTTGTGGTAACAGGAGGTTATTTATGGAACTACGAGTTTTAAGATACTTTCTTGCAGTTGCAAGAGAAGAAACCATTTCCGGCGCGGCAGAATATCTTCATCTTTCTCAGCCTTCTTTATCCCGTCAGCTTATGGATTTGGAAAAGGAATTAGGAAAACAATTATTTATTCGCGGCAATCGCAAAATCACCTTGACGGAAGACGGTGAATTGCTTCGCAGAAGAGCGATTGAGATTATTGCTTTGGTGGAGAAAACTGAGTCTGAAATTCAAGATAGCCAAGAACCAATATCAGGTACTATTTACATAGGTGGCGGTGAAACAAATGCTATGCGATTTATTGCCCAAGTAGCAAGAAAGATTCAAAAGATACACCCCTATATTCAATATAACATATATAGCGGCAATTCCGATGATGTAAAAGAACGGCTTGATAAAGGGCTTTTGGATTTTGGTATTTTGGTAGAACCCTGCGATCATACAAAATATGATTCCGTTAAATTACCGACCCATGATACATGGGGAGTTCTTATGCGAAAAGACAGTTCCTTGGCAAAAAAGGAATTCATAGAACCGGAAGATTTATATCAGTTACCGTTGTTTCTTTCTCGCCAAAGCATGGCATTGGAGGCACAGCTTGAGTGGCTTGGAAAATCCACTGACGAATTAAATATTGTCGGCACTTATAATCTGATCTACAACGCCTCTCTTATGGTTGAGGAAGGAATGGGTTACGCTCTTGGAGTTGACAAACTAATATATTCGCAATCAGATGGGCTGCTGTGTTTTCGTCCTCTTTTCCCAAAACAAGAGGTAGCGTTGGATCTTGTATGGAAAAAATATCAAGTGTTTTCAAAAACATCTGAAAAGTTTTTACAACAAATACATCAGGCTATCGCAGAAGCTAATGCTTAAATAACATCAAAAAAATAAGATGGAATGGTCAAAGCCAATTCCATCTTATTTTAAATTGTTGAGTGCTGATGGTTGTTCCACCAGCACTCGCTGTTTATTATCATCCCGACAAATACGGATTTGACAGTATCATACCTCGTTATTGTAATACTTGGTTATCAAATCGGGAATATCCTTAGCAACCTCACGAGTTTCAAAAAGTTCGTGTTCCCAAATATATATTGCTGATGTATCCGTTTCACCATTTGGAAGGACACGATAGCAGTAATAATCACCACAGCCATTTGATGCAAAATAAACAAAGCGGTTTACTTTTTCTTCAAATTCGTCCGATTCAAAATATTCTGCCATTATCTCACGATTTCTCTTTGCATTGCTGATGATTTCCCCCGCAGAAAGCAAAAGCCAGTGGTCTCCATTCGTTTCTCGCAACAAGGCTTTCAATTCTTCCGGAAATGTAAAGCCTACATATTTTTCTGCTTTTTTAATTTCTTTTTCGGGGCAAGGTTCTTGCAACCTTGCCCAATTATGCCCCTCAATTAATTTCCCGATAAGTTCTCTATACATAATAAAATTCTCCATAAACTCTTATCAGTCAGTTGATAAAACACTGTGCTATCTCATGCTTTCCTTCAAAATGAACTTGATCTCATCTTTGGTCAGTACCTTATAGCCACCTTCCATAATAAACGTACCGTTGGTAATTCCGTCTATCATATCCTCAGTTGCACCAAGCTCGGCAATACTCATAATCAATCCAAGCTCCCGCATCCACGTTTCCATTGCACCAAGACCTTCATTGGCAATCTGCTCATCGGTTTTGCCGTTTCCCGAAATGTTCCATACATTAACGGCAAATCTCTTAAACTTTTTCAGACCGTAAGGCATGATATATCTGTAGTATGGCAAGGAAACAGCGGCGAGAGTCATACCGTGTGTTGCATCGGTATAAGCACCCACTGACTGACCGAGCATATGAACCATCCAATCCGTTGTTTTTCCTCTTGACACTAAGGTATTAAGTGCCCACGTTGCTGTCCACATAATATTACTGCGTGCTTCGTAATCGGTAGGATTCTTCACGGCAATCCGTGAAGAATGAATTACCGATTTCATCAGCCCTTCCATAATGTAGTCGGATGTGTTATCGTCATCACCCGAAAAATACTGCTCACAGATATGATTGAAAATATCGTAAATTCCGGCTACCATCTGGTACTTGGGTAAAGTATAAGATATACGGGATTGAGTATAGCAAATTGGGGAAATACATTATCACCGAACACATGACCGATCTTGAGCTTCTGTTCGTGATTGGTGATAACTGCACCGCCGTTCATTTCAGAACCAGTGCCTACCATAGTAAGGACACAGCCGACCGGAACAATTTCACACTCCACGTCCTCCATACGAAGATAATATTTATCCCACGGATCTTCCTCACAATGAACGGAAACCGAAACCGCCTTTGCATAATCACAAACGGCTGCCGCCACCGACCGCAAGGATAAAATCTACTTTTCCTTTTCTCGCACGCTCTACTCCCTCGTAAAGTTTCTCTACGGTAGGATTGGGCATAACTCCGGCATCCTCAACGATTGTTTTTCCGCATTTTTTCAAAATATCCACCACATCGTCATAAATGCCGTTCTTTTTGATTGAACCGCCGCCATAGACAAGCAAGATATTTTTACCGTACTTTTCAAGCTCTGTACCGAGATTATCCAGCGCATTTTCGCCAAAATAAAGTTTCGTGGGATTGGAATAACTAAAATTTCCTAACATAACAATTCTCCTTTATTATCTAAGTGCTTTTGTACGGTTGCCAGCTCGTCACGAATAAGAATATGCTGTGTGCAGGCTTCCTCGCACTTACCGCATTTGATAAATTCTACAGTTTTTTTAGTCTGTGACCAATTGTAAGCCATCCTTTCTGATGCTTTTCCTGAGTCATATCGCCGTAAAGTGTAAGATAATTCATTGTTGTAAATGAGTTAGAAATGCCGATTTTCATCGGGCATGATATATTATATCATTAAATCAAGATGAATTCAAGTTGTTTCTATGAATATAGGAATGGTTAGCATAAAAATATAGATGCAATTTGCTTTCAATTTTTTATCGAACAGGAAACTTTACAATCCTTATTTTTAAAGATTTAATATAGCAAAGAAAGGCGACTCAAGCTAAAAAACTTGAATCGCTTTTCTTTTTCTCTTGATTTTGTAAATGAATTGTAAATATACACACTTTACCCTTGACAAATGTGATTTTGCTTTCATTTAATGAGAATAGCGCAAGGGTAAGTTCTCTCTATACAATCTTTGAGAGAGAGAACGAAAGCTATTTTACGATCAACGGAAAACTTGCTTCGAAGAGCGAATTGGACTCTCTTGTTGAGAGCAGAAAGGACATCAAAGAGGTCACTTGGACAACCTACACGCTTGATCCGGACAATATTCTAGCCAAAGGATAATATTAAAAACAACTTGAATAACTTTACTGCCGAGAGTAACCGTTTGGTTGCTCTCGGCACTTTTTGTGAATTTTCCGTTAAAAAGTGTTGTCCTTTATTGACCACACTCGTGTCGGGATCACCGATCATTCAAAACGGCAAGCTCGTCGGAGCGGTGACGCACGTGCTGATCAACGATCCCACCACGGGGTACGGAATTTTTATTGAAAATATGTTAAACGCTGCGCAAATGCCGATGGCGAAGGTGTCTTAAAGACAAATTTGAACAAAAATGTTGTCCCTTACCGAACATTAACCACGAGTGAGTTCGATGAGGGACAACAGTCTTTTGTCCGAAATTTATTCAATTTTTAGCAAGAAAGTGTTGTCCTTTGTATATCACACTCCCATGCCGTAGACTATACCGAATCTCTACGAGAGGCTGTATTTTTATTCCGTATTTTCTTTTTGTACTCAAAGTATTTAGCCAAAAGCGCAATAACACCCAGTGAAATACAAATCAAGCATAATCCAACCAGAAAAAACATAAAAAATCCATTCTCAAATTGTGTTCTGCTTTTTGCATCGTCAAACGAAAGGATAACGCTTTTCTCAGTAGTCAATTCCCAAATAGCCTCCGAATTCGGGTGCAGAAGCATATTTAATTGCTCTCCTTTTTCTAAAGCCTCAAGCTTTTCGTCCATTTCAACGTGATAGGCGGTATCTATATAAAGCTCACCCCTGTCAATAAAATCGATCCGCACTTCACTTACAGCACCACCTTTACCATATGAAAACTCATATGAATCAAATCTTCCCGTTGCAACGATAGCTTCCTCGCGATCAATTATTTGATTAAGATACAAGCAATTATATGTGAAAATACTACCTAAAACACCGCCCAAAGCGATGAAAACAATACACATCCACAGAGGAATATCTGCAATTTTTTCTTGCTTTTTGGTTGCTTGTTCTTCTTTTTCTTCATACCAAAAATCACCCTTCATTCTCCAAAATCCAATCAAGCAACTCCTGATATTTCATCTCGCCAGCCGCGACGGCAAGACCGACACGTGCGACCTCAGCATTAGTGGGGCGGAGCTTGATGCCATTGGTTTCGAGGAACGTGAGAAGGACGTACATACCGATTCGCTTGTTTCCGTCTACAAATGCGTGATTGGAGATTAGCGCAAAGCCTAGCCGTGCGCCTTTTTCCTGTTTAGTGGGATATAATTCTTTTCCGTCAAAGGTTGCAAAAGCTGATTCAAGCGCGCTGTTGAGAAGAGCAACATCTCGCACATTCGGGTCGCCGCCTGTTTCCTCGGTAATGAGCTTGTGCAGTAAAAGCACCTTTTCCTGATTGAATTTGATCATTTCGCAAGCTCCTCAAAAGCGGGACGGTAGAGCTTCAAAATACGCGCCGCCACAAAGTCGATCTTCTCGTCGTCGGTCATTTCAATGGTGGTATCGTGCTCGATATCCACCAGCTTGTATTTCGGTTTATTATTCTTAAAAATATAAAGCTCGCCGAGCTTATCAGTCATTCTCGCCACACGGGAAAAATTCTGATTCGCTTCGGAAATCGAAACGATCTGATTTGTGTTCAAATTCATTTTGAATACCTCCTTTTGAGATTACAACATTATTATACACAAATTTTAGGATATTGTCAACCTAAAATCGAGAATTTCATAAATTTTCTATTATAGTCTTTTGCCGTTTGCATATTGTTTAGGCGTCATACCGGTATGCGCTCGGAATACCTTACAAAAATACGCCGCATCAAAGAACGAAAGATGCTCCGCGATTTCACTCACGGTCATATCTGTTGATTCGATCAAATACATCGCTTGTCTCATTTTTATATTCATTCGATATTGTATCGGCGAAATTCCAAACCTCTTAGCGAATAGCTGACGAAGCAAGCTTGCGCTGACTGCGCATTTTTTTGCGATTTGTTCAACTGTAAGCTTTTCGTTTTTTTGCAAAAGTTCACAAGCGCGTTTGACGATATTGTTATGCTCGTCGCTATCGTTTTTAACAAATTCCACAATACTGTCCAAAAGCAACAAAAAAGAACCTTTGTTATACAACTGCGTGCGCGTAGTATATCTGTTTTCGTCTGATAATCTACGGAAATTTTCATAGCATGCAATATCAACGGATTCGGATAAAATCATCGGTGCGTATGATGAAAAACGGTTCTCGTCTGCATCAAAGCAAATAAGATAATCATCCGCTTCGTCTGAGAATAAGGCTTCATACCGAGAATGCTTGGACAACAAAACAAGATTTCCGGCGCGAGCGGACACCGTCCCATTCTCGGTCAAAAAATCTATCCTTCCACTCACAAGAAGCATTAGTCCATAGTCCGGTCTCGGATTGTTCAAATAGCTGTATTTACTTTTATACCAGTGTTGCTTCAGCACCTTTATTACGCGAAAATCAACATCCGAACAAAACCACTGTAATACTGTTTTTTGATCCATATCATTGCCCACCTTTTTTCGTCAGCCTTATTATATCATAAATTATCGAAAAATACAATAATAAGAATAAAAAATATAATGACATAAGGGATTTCTCGTAGTATAATTTTAAAAAATACAAAAGCGGAGGATCTAATATGCCTGCAAAAATCAGATTTACGGATAAAAATCATTCTCTTTCCGAACGAGAAATATTCGCTTCACAATATGTTCCCGGCGCAGTAAGACTTCGGATTTCGGATCATAGATATAGCGGCTTTCTCGGATTTGGAGTTGCGATCACACCCTCTTCCTGCTATGAACTGAGTTTGATGAATCCCTTAGAGAGAAAAAATATTCTGCGGTATATTTATTCCAAAGACGGACTTGGACTTTCAGTCGGCAGAATTTGCGTAGGATCAAGTGACTATTCCACCGAGATATATTCATACGACGACCATCCTTTCGACACCACTCTCGAGCAATTCTCGGTCAAGCGCGATGAAAAATACATTATCCCGATGATCAAAGAAATACTTGAAATAAACCCGGACATATATCTATTCGCATCCCCGTGGAGCCCGCCCGGATGGATGAAGACCGGAGGATCTATGTGCGGTGGATATATGCGCGAGCAGTATGTAGATTGCTACACCGACTATATGATCAAATTTATAAAAGCGTACGCAGAGTACGGTATAAAGATCTCCGCTATTACGCCGCAAAACGAGACAAACACTCAACAAAATGGAAAAATGCCCGCTTGTATCTGGCATCCCGAAATCGAAGCGCGCTTTATTCAGATCTTGCGCCAAAAGCTCCAAGCGGAAGCTCTTGACGTGAAGATCTGGATGTTTGATCATTCCTTCAGCGACACACAGCGAGTTCTTTGGTCACTTAAAAATTGCGAGGGATTATCCAAGGCTTGTGACGGAGTTGCTTTTCATTATTATGACGGTGCGATCGAACAAACCAAGGTCGTTCAAGAAGCCTTTCCGAATATGGAGCTTCACTTCACCGAGGGTGGTCCAAGACTTACCGATCACTACGATACCGATTGGTGCAAATGGGGGCTTATGATAATTAAGGCACTAAGAGCAGGCTACCGTTCGTTCACAGGGTGGAATCTTATGCTTGACGAAACAGGCGGTCCCAACGTCGGTCCTTTCCTCAGAACGTGCGGCGGCTTGATCACAAGAGACTCAACAAACGGTGAGCTGACCTACAGCGGTCAGTACAAAGCCTTTTCTCATATCGTGCCTTACATAACGCCTTGCTCACAGATCTATCCAATCTCAACAAGCGATGCCTATAATTTAAACATGAGTAACTACCCGAAATATCCGAGAGAGATCGAAGGAGTAATGATAGACAATCAGGATGGCAAGAAGACCGTCGTTCTTGTAAACCCCAATGACTACGGTCTCCAGACACAGATAGAAATTAACGGCAAGCTTTGGTATGCAGAGCTGTATGCAGACAGTATATTTACGATAACGATAGAAGAATAACATGGGGTATTTATTTTTATCATTCGCACTCATTTGCGGTGCGGCAAAAGGATTCTGCGGAAAGAAGATAAGCGGATATGCCGATACCATCAAAAGTGCCGTACTGCTTAATCTGATACGAATGCTTCTCTGCATAGCGTTCAGCTTCTTTGTTATTCTGTTAAGCTCAGATATCGGCTGTTTATCATTCGATATCAATATTATTTTGATATCCGCCATATCGGGTATCGGTACAGCATTTTTCGTTGTAAGCTGGCTTCTTGCGGTCAGGAAAAGTGCCTATATGATGCTCGATGTGTTTTTAATGCTTGGCACACTTGTTCCAATCGTAACAGGATATCTGATCTATTCCGAGCCTGTCAGTATCAGACAGATCGTTGGTTTTGCGCTTCTCTTAATGGCGGTGCTAACAATGTGTTCATACAATAATACGGTAAAGCAGAAGTTGGCTCTCGGTTCTGTTTTTCTGTTGATTTGTTGCGGTATAACGAACGGCATTGCAAGTGCTTCACAAAAGATTTACGTAAACACCTTTCCTGAAACGCCGATCTCCATATTCAATCTGTATACCTATGTATTTGCTTCTATCGTACTCTTTCTCTTCTTCATTTTCACACCGGGCAAAGAACATGTAAGGTTTAACAGCGATACCACAAAAAGGCCTTTCGTTTATATTTGCATCATGGCTGTGGCACTGAGCTTACATTCATATTTTTCCACTATGGCTGCCTCATATTTAGATAGCGTGCATTTATATCCATTAAGCCAAGGTTCCTCTCTTGTTATCTCTACCTTGATGGCAAGTATCTTTTTCAAGGAAAAACTAACTGTTAAGGCTGTGTCTGGTATTGTAAGTGCCTTTATTGCGTTGCTTATCATAAACTTGTGAAATTTTCTTATCCTTTCTTGAACACACTACTGAGCGGCATCCGATCATTCAGATCGGCAAGCTCGTCGGAGCGGTCACGCACGTGCTGATCAACGATCCCACCACGGGGTACGGGATTTTTATTGAGAATATGCTGGCGCAGATGGGCGATCTCGCGGGGTAAATCTACCGACAAACTAACACACCAAAAGGCAATATCGTTCCGACACAAAATCGGTTTGATATTGCCTTTACTGAATGAGCGTCTCATTTCCGTGTAGGTGCAGGGTGATACAAAGTCCGCACACATATTTCAGAAGAAGGATATAGTTTTTATATTTTCTACGTTATACATATTCCCCCCCTCTCTGCACAAAATTATATGTTTTATGCACATAAGTAGAAGAATACTTGTGATTTTTGTGCTATCATTATTTTATCACAGATAATGGAGGATTGCAATATGAAATACGAAAAGGTTGACATAACCTTTACCGGAGACATAATGTGCTCACCCAATATGACAAAGCTTGCAAGGAATAACTATTCCTCGATCTTTCAAAGAGCCTACAAGCTCAAAAACTGTGACTATCTCGTTGGAAATCTTGAAACGCCAATAGCGGGAAAAGAAATGGAATTCACGCACGAACGCTACTGCTTCAACACACCCGAAAGCTACCTTTCGGCACTCAAAGGATGCGGTTTCAACCTTCTCACACTTGCAAATAATCACTGTATGGACAGAGACGAGCAAGGCATTATAAACACACTGAAAAATTGCCATAACGCCGGATTTGATACAGTGGGAATATATGCATCCGCAGAGGAACGTAATACACTTTTTATAAAAGAGCTCAATGGAATAAAGGTCGCGTTTATCAACTATACATATGGCACTAACGCCTTTGCGCATCACAAGTTTTTAAAGCATCCTTATATGGTAAACCTCTCTCAGCCCGAAGAAACGCTACCGGGATCCATTCACCTTCTTAACAGCTATGAGAAAATCGAAAACGAGGTGGAACGCATATATATTCACGGCAAGGATTTCGAGCTTGTAAAGCCTTATCTTGATCAACTTGAAAGCGATATAAGACGTGCAAAGTCGGCAGCAGATTATGTTATCGTGATTATGCATAGTGGCAGCCAATATATAAGAGAAGTAGATCCATACTCGTTATTTCTGACCGACAAGATAAAGCAATTCGGAGCTGACATCATCATCGGTCACCATCAGCATCTTATACAAAGCTGCTTGACAGATGATGATGGATATTTCAAAATTTTCTGTCTCGGCAATTTTATGTGCGATGGAAAGATAGAAATGGACGACTTCTACTTTGACTCTCCGCTGTTCAACGCCGTGTTTCATCTTTCCCTTTCTCACAGTGATGACGGCAGTATACAAGAAAAAAAGAGCTTCAGTATTTACACAACGGTCAAAGACAAGCTTGGATTGCCCTGTGCAATAGACAGCTACGATGTATACAAAAAAAGTAATGAGACCTATCTGAGAGAAAAAATATTACGCTATGCAAATTGGTTTGCCGGAAGCAACAAATATCGGAATGTTCAGGAGTGTTACGAGCTATGATAAAAATACACAGAGATTTTATTGGTGGAAATATATGTGTGAAATCCATCGACGGCGATGTGATCACACTGAAAAACGAACTTCGCGACTCTCAGGAATGGTTTTATTGGGCATTCTGCATCGAAGGCGCGGAGGGACGCGAGCTGACCTTCCATATGCAGAATAACAGGCTTGGCTACTTTGGACCTGCAATCAGCCACGATCTGAAAAGCTGGCAATGGCTCGGTTCTTCGGATAAAAACAGCTTTTCCTACCGTTTCGGAGCGGATGAAAAACGCGTATACTTTGCCCACAATATGCTTTATCATCCCGATCATTTCTTGGATTTCTTAAGGGAGAACGACCTTAGGGCAAGCGAGCTGTGTAAGAGCCGTAAAGGGCGTTCTGTTCCTTATCTCACTTTAGGGAACGGTGATAGAAGTATTATACTCACCGCTCGTCACCACGCTTGTGAAAGCACCGGCAGCTATGTTCTTGAGGGGGTGCTTCGGGATCTTATTGAGGCACCGATAGAAAACACGCGCATCTTAGCCGTTCCGTTCGTCGACTACGATGGAGTAATTGACGGAGATCAAGGCAAAGGACGCGCGCCACACGACCATAACCGTGACTATACGGAGAAGCCGCTCTATCCTGAGGTTGCCGAGATCATCAGATATGCTGATCACTACGGCTGTCATCTGGGATTTGATTTTCACTCTCCTTGGCATAAGGGCGGAGAAAACGATAACATTTTTATTGTGAGAAACAGAATAGAAAAGCAGGATAGATACGAACTGTTTGCCGATCTCCTGCAGAAGGAGCTTTCCTGTACATCCATCTTCTATGCAAAAGAAAACGATCACCCGCCAATGACGGGCTGGAATCAACCGAGCCCGAATTTCAGCTACACGATGAACCTGCGTGAAGAGTGTGATCTTGCCTTTTCCCTCGAAACCGCATATTTCGGTACGAAAAACAACAAAATCTCTACCGATATGCTGATTCAACTTGGAAAAAGCTTCGCAAAAACGATCAAAAACTATATTGAAGCAGCGAATGAGAATCATTGACTTTCATAAGGAATCGTCCAAGAATTTATTGAGAATATCCCTTCTTGACCGCTCTCATATTGGGCAGTCCGATCACACACGCACCGATCAGAGATCCCACTGCTCCCGTGGAGAGACCATCGATCATCTGTAACACAAAAAGCAATATCATTCCGAACAAAAGCGGTTTGATATTGCTTTTTTTCTTTTTAGTATTGACAAGCCGGACAATTCGTGATATATTTATTATAAAGTGATGAATATATTACGGAGAAAGATTATGTCAAAAGCACCTGCTGTAGATTATGCGCTGCAAATCATAGAATTTTTTGCAGAAAACGATACTGATATTGGAATTGCGGATATCAGCAATGCGCTTTCGATCAATAAAAACGCAGTTTCGAGAGTCCTTGAGGCTTTGCTTGAAAAAAACTGGATATATATGTGCGATGCGGCAAGTAAAAAATACAGACTTACAATGAAGCCCTTCTCTTTAATGTCTGCATCTGTCACGAGAGACGAAATGGTGAGGATCGCCAAGCCGATTCTTTCAGAGGTACATAAAAAGCTCGGTGATTCGGTTTATCTGGGGATCAAAAACGGCAAAAGCGTTCTGTACCTTCTCCATTTTGATTCGGTCAAGGAGGTGCGGATCAGCGGACGTGTCGGCGGCGAATATCCGCTCCACTGCTCTGCTCCCGGCAAGGTCATTATGAGTTATTCCGATACGGATGAGATCAGAGACTATTTCAGCACACAACTTGGTCAAAAAACGAAAAACACCATTGTGGATCTTGATCGTTTTATGGTTGAGGCTGACAGAATAAAACGTCTTGGCTATGCTGTGGACAATGAGGAGTTTGCCGACGGTATCATTTGCGCAGCAGCCCCGATCTTTAATCACGAGGGGACTCTGTCGGCGAGTATAGGCATTTCCTGCCTGACCTTTTACGATAGCGTCGATACGTTACTGAACGATAAGCTTTCTTTACTGAAAAGGGCGGCTGATGAAATATCCTTGCGTCTTGGTGCAAGGGTGTGTGAAGGGCAAATTCAGTCAAGTACGCAGTGGAAACGAAAGGAGTGAATACAATGTCAGATCTGATCAAGCTAAAGGAACTGGTATTTGAATCCGATAACCGCGCCTGCTTTATTGAGCGCGAAAGAATATTAAACCGCTTAAGCATTGAGCTTGCGGAGTACAATGAGCCCGACCGCTATGCAAGAGCCCTCGCGGCACTGCTTTCCGAGGTATCGACTCCCATCGATGAAAGCGACTTTTTTGTCGGCCGCGTGGTAGAAGCACTTCCTGACGAGGGAATGATGGCACCGAGCCGCAGTCTGCTCGCGTCGACGGGGCATATGAGCTTCGATTACGAAAAGGTATTAAGAGTAGGCCTACGAGGCATTCTGGAGGAGATCCAACGCTCTGCAGAGAAAAAAGGAGACGACGATTCCCTGCTCTTCGCGCAAAACGCAAAGATCGTCGTCACCGCCATTCGGGATTACACCGACCGATACGCAAAGGCGGCAGAGGCTTTCGGTATGACGGAGGCGGCAAACGCATTGCGTGTTGTTCCCTTTGAGCCTGCATACGATTTTTATTCGGCACTTCAGGGGATCTGGATCTTACATATGATCGCAAGCTGCTACGTGGGAGCGCGTGACTATGCGTTCGGAAGATTTGACCGATATATGCTCCCTTTTTACGAAAAGGCGATTGAAAAAGGCAAAACTCGGTCGGAGCTCTGCGAGCTTTTGGCAGGCTTCTTTATCAAAACAAACGAGATATGCGGAAGAGGCACACACAATTATCAGTGCAAGCCTGTGCGCTGTCAGGCATCCAAGCAATACGTCAATATCGGTGGAGAAGCGCCAAACGAATTCTCCTGCCTCGTACTGGAGGCGGCGATGCTTTCAAATATGCCACAGCCTCAGATCGTGGTGCTGCTGAAGCCCGATTCGGACAAGAAATTTATCGACAAAACGTTCGAGGCTCTGTCGGTGCTGAACGACAAAATGAATATTTACAATTATGATCTTATTGCAAATGCGCTGATAAAGAAAGGCATTGAGGAAGACGTCGCCAAGGACTTTACCTATTCCGCCTGCTGCACGCTGGACCTCAATTATCACTCCTTCCGAAGAGAGCGTTTCGTTCCCGCTCCTCACATTTTCTTAAAAGCCATAGAAGCCAAGGAGTATGACACGTTAGACGGTCTGCTTGATGCTTTCAAGGAGATGCTGATAGCCGAAATGCAGGGCTTCGTAAGCAAAGAGGAGGTAAAATATAATAAGGATGCCCAAAGAAAGCTCTTTGTTCTGGATTCTCTTCTTTTGTCCGACAGTGCAAAGGAATGCCGCTATGCCTGCGACGGAGAGGCAAAATACGACGTTCTGAACCTATTTTGTCCCGGCATCGCTACCATAGGCGATTCTTTGATGGTGCTTGACAAATTGGTATTCAAGGAAAAGCGTTACAGCTATACAGAGTTTGTACGTATCTTGAAGCAGGATTTCGAGGGAAATGAGGAACTGCGGGCAGAGATTCTGCAATATACCAAATTCGGTAATGATACGGATTCCGACAGATACACCGTTATCGCAGGAAATACTTTCCTCGATGCGGTAGACAGCCTTGTGCTGAAGGATAACTTTTATGCCGTTGGTGGCTTCTATTCCCTGGAAAGAGAAAACTCCTCCTGCAAGAATCTCGGAGCGACCCCGGACGGCAGAAGGAACGGCACACCGTTCAGCGAAAATCAGTCTCCCACATACGGAGCAGACAAAAAGGGCGTTACGGCTTTGCTGAAAAGTCTCTCAAAGCTTCCCTTTGAGAGAACGGCTACGGGTGGGCTGAATCTCACGTTCACCAAAACAGTAAAGGATGACATTCTGAAGGCGATTGTCCTATCCTATTTCCAAATGGGTGGGCTTCATATCGGAATCAGCGTAATCAATAGAGAGACTTTACTGGATGCAATGGAAAATCCCGAAAAATACAAAAGTCTTACCGTTCGTCTTTACGGATTCAGTGAATATTTTATCAGTCTGCCCAAATGGCAACAAATAGCGGTACTGAACAGAACCGAATACTCGATATGACGTACAAAAGGCAATATCATTCCAAAAGCGGTTTGATATTGCCTTTTGTTATTGATAGCTTTTGGGCGAAGCACCATATCTCTTCTTGAACTCTCTCGAAAAATGGCAGGGTTCACTGTAACCACAGAGCGCGGCGATCTCCGATATTCCAAGCTCTCCCAGTGTCAAGAGCTGCTTTGCATAATCCATCCTCTTTCGGATCATATATTCCTTAGGAGAAATACCGAAGCTGTGAATAAATATTTTTCTGAAATAGACCTCGCTCATCCCGCAAAGCTCTGCCAAGCCCGCAACGGTCAAGCTCGGATCGGCATAGTTCAGATCGATCGCCTCAACGGCAGGAAGGATCAGACGATGGCGTTCATCCGGCATATATCCTTGCCCCTGCTCCTTTTGCACAAGATAGAGCGCATCGTAAAGAGCGCGCATTGCCGCTGTGTATCGGGTGGGGGCCTGAGATCTCCATTCGTCGCAAGCAGTCTTGAAGCTCTTTTTTAATGACTCATTGTTTTTCAGCTTTACGCAAAAGGGCTTGTCGCCGATGTCCGCATCAAAATTGATCGCATAACAGCCGCCCTGACGAATTGTTTTTACGTAATAGGATGAATATTTAGGCAAATAAAACAGATCTCCTCCCTCGGTGTGCATCACGCGCCCATCCGAAAAGCAATAGTCCCTGACGGTCCCCGTGCCATTGAAGACAAGACCGTGAAGCGGACGGTTTTTATGAATGTGCTTTCCCGAATTCGGCGCGACGTAAACGGCAATCTGTACATCTGTAATAACAACGTCGTTCCATTCTCTTTTCACTGTTCATCACCTCGGTATCATTATATCATTTTGTTTCGATTTCGTCAAGTGTTTTGCTTTTTTCATTTACAAAAGCTTTTTTGTATGCTATATTGTTACCAAAGAGATCATACAAAGGAGTATCACCTATGAAGTACATCGAAGATCGCGATTATGAATATATCAAAAGCAAGTATCCGAAAAAGCGTTTCACCAGAAAGGACGAGGTCTTTTCGCAAGACAGCGGAATGGCGCCCGAGGACATTATGGCGGGAATCACGGAAAACGATGCGTTGCTTGCGGAAATGCCCCACCCCGTGCGAAAGGCGAGAGCTCTTGAATATGTTTTGAAAAACACAAGGATCGCCTGCGATGAAAGGGATATTTTTCCCGCGATCAATATGATAGACAATCCACTGAAAAAAACCATCATAGCGAAATGGCGTCGCGAGGTCTTTTCCGAGCTTATTCCGGATATCGAAGCACAGCGTAAGCCCCTCGAGGCTGACGGAAGCGTTACGATCTGGCCAGACTACAGCCACAGCGTTCCCCTGTGGGACAGACTCCTCTCCCTCGGCTTCGTCGGTCTTTTGGAGGAGAGCGAGAAAATCCGTGTAAGCAAGCTCCGTACTGCCGCGGAGGACGCATTCTTTGAGGGCATCAGGATCACATACGAGGCGGTCCTTGCTTTTATCGACCGCCTCCGGGCTGCGGCAACCACACCGAAGATGAAGGCGGCGCTGGCAAGCCTTCGCCGCGGTGCGCCGCAGAGCTTTTACGAAGCCCTTCTTTTGTCCTATCTGTATTTTATGATCAGCGAGCACGTCGACAGTCTGCAGGTGCGCTCGCTTTCGGGCTTTGATATCTCGTTCTATCGGTTTTACAAAAACGATCTCGAAAACGGCATCAGCGAGGACGAGATCAGATCCGATCTTGCGCACTATTTTTTGCAGTTTACAACGATCGGCAACTACTTTAATCAGCCGGTATATCTCGGCGGTGAAAATGCTGACGGCTCGACCGTTACAAATGCGCTTTCTTATCTTTTCCTCGACGTTTACGACGGAATGAATATCTATAATCCCAAGATCCAGATCAAGGTCTCTGCATCTACACCAAAGGACTTTTTGCTCAAAGCACTCGATATGATCCGCCGCGGAAGAAACAGCATCGTATTCGTATCGGATACAACCATCCGAAGGGCACTGGAGCGTGCGGGCGTTTCCCCCGAGGAGGCACGCACCTGCAATATCAAGGGATGCTATGAATACGCCCCCCAAGGCTCGTTCGGAACCGAAATGAATTATCTCAATATGTTGAAGCCGCTGGAATACGCCCTTCACCAAGGATGCGACGGCGTCACGGGAGCCTTTTCGGGCGAGGAGAGTCCGAGCTTATCTCAATATACTGATTTTGAGGACCTTTATGCGGAATACAAGCGTCAGCTGCTGCGTATCACTGATATCGCCGTAAAAATCGTCAACGGATTTGAGGGCTATCTTTCAGAGATCAACCCGCTTTCCCTGCTGTCCGCAACCTTCCCGAGCTGTCTTGAAAAGGCAAAGGATGCGATCGGTGGCGGCGGATGCTATAACGATACCATTTTATCATTCGGATTTCTCGGCGACATTGCCGATTCCCTAATGATGATTCGCAAATACGTTTACGAAAGGAAGGAGCTTACACTCGCCGAGCTTGTAGCGATACTCGACAAAAACTACGAGGGAGAAGAAAATCTCCGCAGAAAGCTTCTTGCCGACCGTGAAAAGTGGGGCAACAACAAGGACCGCCCCGATGCGATCGCAGTTGATCTCGTTCGCTTTATTGCCGAAAATCTCTGCAACAGACCGAACGCCCGCGGCGGAAAATGGAGCTGTAACTTTCACGTGGCCCGTATGTCCTACACGCAAGGCAAGCTGACCGCTGCTTCTGCAAACGGGCGCAGACTCGGTGAAGAGCTTTCGAAGAACGTTTCGGCTTCGATGGGACAGAACCGCGAGGGGGCGACGGCGGCGATCCTTTCCGTAACGAAGATCGACGCAACCTCCTTCCCCTCCGACGCCGCGCTCGACCTCGGCTTGCTCCCTTCGGCGGTAAAGGGTGAGGACGGACTTGAGGCAATGTACGGGCTTCTTATGACCTTTGTAAAACGCGGTGGCCACGCTATGCACATCAACGTTTTTGATGCAAGCACCCTGCGTGATGCGCAGGAGCATCCAGAACGGTATCAGGATCTGCAAATTCGTGTCTGCGGCTGGAACGTGCTTTGGAACAACATCAAAAAAGAGGAGCAGGACGGCTTTATCCGTCAGGCGGAGGCTCTCGTATGACCGCAACGATTTTTGAGATCAAGCGCTTTGCCGTACACGACGGCGATGGCATCCGCACGACCGTATTTTTCAAAGGGTGTCCCCTCAGGTGCGTATGGTGTCACAATCCCGAGGGACTTTTGCAGAAGCCGCAGACCGCATATTACGCGCACAAATGTATCGGGTGCGGAGAATGCAAGAGGGACGGCTTTACAGAGGAGGACTGTCTCGGAGAAGCACGCGTTCTCTACGGAAGAGAGGTTACCGTAGACGAGCTTTTGCCTCTTCTTCTGGAGGACAAAGAGTTCTTCGAGAATTCGGGAGGCGGCGTAACGCTTTCAGGCGGCGAGTGCCTGATGCAAGCCGATTTTTGCGCCGAGCTCTTAAAAAGACTAAAAGAAAACGGTATCCACACCGCTGTGGACACCTGCGGATTTGCTTCGAAAGAGATCCTAAATAAGGTGATTCCCTATACCGACGTTTTTCTGTACGATATCAAGGCATACGATGAGGACGTACATATCAAATGCACGGGAAGGTCGAACAAGCAGATTCTTGAAAATCTGAAATATCTGGATTCTCTCGGGAAGGACGTGGAGATCCGCATCCCCTTTGTTCCCGAATACAATGCAGATCAAGTAGAAAAGATCGCGCATTTCCTTTCGGGCATCAAGCACATTACGAAGATCCGCGTTCTCCCCTATCACAGCTACGCAGAGTCCAAATATGCGGCATTGAATATGGAAAGCACCTTACCGAGCAGAATACCCTCGGACGAAGAGCTTGAGAACGCAAAAAAAGCAATAAGAGATATCACAAATCTTGTCGTCCTTACCTGACGGCACCGTGTCGGTATCCAAGCATAAAGGGCAATATCATTCCGAAAATCACTCGGTCTGACATTGCCCTTTTCGCACACATTATAATCCCTATATCACTGAAATATGGAAGGTCTTTCCCGCAACGTAACGACCGAGTCCAAGACAAATCTCCCGATATATGCTTTATATGAGTATCATCAGCCACAGTGGGATCGTCACCATAGAAAAGACGTGTGAATAAAGCACCATTCGTGCTCCCTGCCTGCAATCCTCGCCTACAAGTCGCGGAAAGACCACCGTATTCAGCCCACAGGGCATACACGCAACGATAACCGCAAAGGGATATATTGCCGGAGGAAGCGTGAATGCCATCGACAGGAGCTTGCATATGCCAAGCACGAGAGCCGGCAGAGCGACAAGGCGCAATCCCGAAAAGACAAGCGTGCCGCCGTCCGGCAACAGCTCCTTGGGAGAAAATGATGCAATAACCAGTCCCGTAAGAAGCATACTCAGTGCACCCGTACACGCCGATGCCGAGCTGAGTACGGTACTGATCACACTCGGTACGGGTATCCCCACAAGACCAAACACGCAGCCAAGCACTATCGAAACGGTCATAGTATTCAGAAGCTTTTTCGCGATTTTCCCCTCCCCCGTAAGAAGCGAGTAGCCAACCGTATAGGTATACATAGCGAATGGGATACAAAAGGTTATCATATTGGCAAGCGCACCCTTGCCAAGCAAATTTTCAATAAGAGCGTATCCCATATAGGCGTAGTTGGTTATTGCGAAGGAATACCGATACACCTTTTTCTGATAGCGCTCTCCTGTAAGCATAGCAGAGAGCGGGATCGCAATCAGCGACAGTAAAAGGAGAATGCACACAGAGATAAAAAAGGTTGCGTAGTTCTCCTTAAGGTACGTAACTGTAAAGCTTTGTGAAAAGGTCAAAAACACCTTGCTTGGTAAAAACAGATTTACAAGCAGGAACGACAGCACCTTACTTCCACTTACGATCTCGGGCTTGATTCTGCCCAGCAGCCAGCCCAAGAATATGAATATGTATAAAACGAAAAGCTCCTTGAAAATCACTTCAGCCTCCCAAAAGCACAATAATCATTCACATTATACACTGCAAAACACAGACTGTAAATGGAGATTTCATTAAATATGGATTTTTCAAAACAAAATCTTGACAAACATCATTTGAATGGTATAATAAAGCTATAGAAAAGGCGGGTGAGCAAAATTCCACAGACATTAACAAACGTACAAATAACAGGAATCGTGCGCGGAGACAGTACTGCGCAGGCGAGTATAGTCAACAGGCCGTCGCATACTCTGATCTATAAGATGAGCGGCGAGAGTGTTTATTATCTGCGCGGAGCTGCCGTGCGTCTTGTAGCAGGAACGGTGCTGTACATCCCCGAGGGAGAAAGCTATTCTTTTGAAAAAATATCACAGGGCGAAAGCGTTTATTGCTTGATAAATTTCCATAGCACCACGCCCTTTATGGAAAAGCCGAAATTGTTTTCTCCTCAAAGTTCGGAGCATATATGCCACGTTTTTCATCAAATGCAGAAGCGATGGCATCTTTCGCACATTGACGCTGACCGCTATGAGCTGCTCTCACTTTTTTATCACCTCATATCGTGTCTTCTCGAAATGCAAGGCAATCCGATCCATACCGCGGCGCAAGGCGCACGTCTCAACCCTGCCCTCGAATATCTTGAAGAGCACTTATACTGTCCGGATCTCACCGTTTCAACGCTGGCAGATCTTTGCGGCATCTCCGAGGTCACGTTCAGAAAGCTGTTTTTTGCCAAATTCGGAGAATCCCCCAAGAAATACATCATTCGTTGCCGCTTGATAAAAGCAAAAAACATTATAGAAAGCGGTGAATACAGCAGCATTCACGAGATCTCCGAGATCGTCGGTTACCAGGACGCCCTTTACTTTTCCAAGCATTTTAAGCGCCACTTCGGTCGTTCACCGTCCAAATTTTGACCGAGGATCTCAGCCGAGTGACATTCATATCGAAGGTTTTTGTCTTTAAAATACACATATTGACAAGACAGCAGAAGTGTTTTGTGATATAATAGTGTCATCGACAAAGGAGGTATGGTATGTACAACGGCATACAAAAAATAGAGGAAATCATAGAAGAGATCGAAAGCAATATCACCTCGGATATTGATTACGAGGCGCTGGCCTCCGGGATGACTTTGTCGATCTATGAATTCAGACGAATATTTTCATTTATCATTGGATGTCCGCTCTCTGAGTATGTGCGAAAGCGAAGATTGTCGCTTGCCGCGTGTGACCTGATCGCGAACGCTAAGGTGACCGTGCAAGAGATCAGTGAAAAATACGGCTATTCTTCTGTTGCTGCGTTCTCAAAAGCATTCAGCGAGCATCACGGCTTCTCTCCAACAACCTGCCAGAAAGAAAGCTGTGAGATAACTCTATTCTCCAAGCCGAAGTTTGAATGGCATATTCAAAGTGGCGAGGAGCTCTCTTTTCAGATCCTGAATGACACAGCCTTTACCATCCGGGGATATTCTGCTTTTTCGGATCATACCGATACCTGCTGCTGTGAAAAGGTGTGGAACGAATTTTATGAGCTTGAAAAAGACAAGGAATTGTCGAAGGATCAAATTTTCGTCTCTTATCAAAGCAAGCACGGAAAGGTAAAATGTAATATTGGTGAACGGCTGGTCCCGCTCACGGATGCGTCATCCGATGACATCATACCCGCCTGCCGATGGCTCGCTGTGAAAATGAATACCACAGACGATGACATTGTCAATCAAAAATACAACACCATACTTTATGATATTTTGCCGTCGGCAAAGCTGAAAAAAAGGCTCGATATACCGACGGTCGAGGTCTTCCCTCGCGATATGTCCGAAAATAATTTTGAATGGGAAATCAGAATTCCCATAGAAAAGGAGTAAAATATGAATAAGATCGTACTTATCACAGGAGCATCCAGCGGCTACGGAAAAGCAACCGCAAAGGCATTCAAGGACAACGGTGATACGGTCATTATGACTGCGAGAAACCTCGATAAGCTCGAATGCGCAAGGAAGGAGGTCGGCGGCGATCTTGCCTTCTCTATGGATGTAACAAATCCTTCGGATTGGGAGGCTGCCGTAAAGACCGTGAAAGAAAAATACGGCAGACTTGACGTCCTTGTCAACAATGCCGGCGGCGGTGTTACCATCAAGGAGGTCAGCGAGTTCACGGTCGAAGAGATCGACACAACGATCAAATTGAATCTGAACAGCGTCATCTACGGCTGTCGCGCCTTTTCGGAGATGATGAAGGGCCAGAGATCCGGAACTATGATCAACATTTCCTCGGTTTGCGCGCGCCAGTGCTGGCCCACGTGGTCGGTCTATGCCGCTGCCAAGGCGGGCGTTCTGAACTTTTCCAAGGGAATGTATCTTGAGATGCAGCCCTACAACGTGCGCGTAAGCTGCGTTGTTCCCTCCTCGGCAAGCACGGGCTTCCAAAGCGCTTGCGGAATCGGAGAGACCACAGACAAGCTTTTGCCCGAGGACATTGCCGAAACGGTTCTTTATATCGCAAATCTTCCCGAGAGAGCCGTAGTCGAGGACGTTACGGTCTGGGGAATCGATAAAGAGGTCAATCCCCTGTGACGGAGGTTAAAATGACCGAATTATTCATCGAAGCGGAGAGCTTTAAAAGCAAGGGCGGCTGGGTCGTTGATTCAGCCTCTATGGAAATGATCCATTCCGCATATCTGATGGCGCACGGGATGGGCGTTCCGGTCGAGGATGCGTATGATGATTTCGGCGTACCCGCGGACGGTGATTATTACGTCTATGCACTTACCCGTGACTGGACGTCGGTCTGGGACGTTGCCGATCCTGCGGGAAAATTCGAGCTGTTGATCGACGGATCGGCTTTAGAGCATACGCTTGGCACGAACGGCAAGGATTGGTCGTGGCAGCTTGCAGGGCGGATATCCTTGACCGCAGGCACACATAAGCTGTCGCTTCACGACCTTACCGGCTTTAACGGAAGATGCGACGCAATCTACGTTACGGATTCCCCCGCTCCACCGAGCGACTGCATCTCTGAGATCGATGCAATGCGTCAGCGTCTATCCTGGAAAGAGATCCGCACCGTAGAAAAGATTTACGATCTCGTCGTTGTGGGCGGTGGGATTGCAGGAATCTGCACCGCGCTCACGGCACGCAGAAGAGGATGCACCGTTGCCTTGATCAACGACAGACCTATTCTCGGCGGGTGCAACAGCTCTGAGATACGTGTTTGTATGGGCGGTCAGATCAAGCACGAGCCATACCCCCATATCGGCGACGTAGTCCGAGAGATCGCTCCCGTTATGGGGCATCCCACCATTTACAAGGAAGAGTATTTCGAGGATAAGCGGAAGCTCTTCGCGTTTCAGGTTCCGTCGGCCAAATACGGTACCTGCGACATTATGCTGAATGAAGCCGTTTTCGAGATCGAGAAGGACGGTGACACCTTGTCCGCCGTTATTTGCACGAACACGCTTAACGGAAAGAAAACGAAAATACGCGGAAGACTCTTTTCGGATTGCAGCGGTGACGGTATTCTCGCAAGGCTCGGCGGCGCAGAGCTCATGTACGGGACCGATGCGAAAAGCGAATTCGGGGAGAAGCTCGCGCCTAGCGAACACAAGAATCTTGTAATGGGACAGTCGATCCGATGGTACTCGGAGGAGCAGGAGAACGACTCTGCTTTCCCCGATCTCAATTGGAATCTTCATTTTGACGACACCACGTATCTGAATTGTCTTTCGGGCGACTGGGAGCAGGAGACCGGCTTTACCCGTGATATGGTACGCGAGACAGAGTATATCCGTGATTACGGACTGCGCGCGATCTATTCAAATTGGTCCTATCAAAAAAATCATTGTGAAAATAAAGAACGATTTGCCAAACGGCAGCTGAAATGGGTTTCGCCCTTCGGCGGCAAACGAGAGGGCTACCGTGTGAGGGGCGACTACGTTTTGACCCAACACGATTTTGAAGAACCGAACAGATACAGTGACGGCACTGCAAAAATTACGTGGGGCATCGACATTCACTACCCCGAGCCGATCAACGAGGAGAGCTTCGGGGAGGCATTCCGCTCATTTGCTTACCATCTGAAAATGCCGTTTGCCTGCCCTGTCCCGTATCGTTGTCTCTATTCGAAGGATATCGACAATCTCTTTATCGGCGGTCGTCTTGTCAGTACCAGCCATATTGCATTTTCTGCGATAAGAGTGATGCGGACGCTCGGAATGCTCGGCGAGGTGGTCGGTATTGCGGCGTCGATTTGTAAAAAGCACGATTGCACGCCGAGAGATATCTATCAAGATCATCTTGAGGAGCTGAAGAAGGAGCTGACAAACGGCGTGAATATTCCCACTGCCTTCGCTTGTAACGGCATCGGAGTAGGAGAATCCTATCATTTCAAGGATATCGGATGGTGGCATCTGCATAGCGGCATCTGCAACGATCCTTCCCGCAAGGGAGATTCTCCCGGGGACGCGGAGCTTGAAAAATTCAGGTACTGCGTGGAGCATCTGGGGATCGAGCATCAGAATCCAATGCCCGAAACGTGGAAAAAGCCGTAAATGCAAAAGGCTTGACACATCATCGAAAGCGCATTACTCCACAAGCGCTCAAAAAAGGCAACGTCATTCCGAACGGTTTGATATTGCCTTTTTTCTTTTCTCGCAGGCGAATTTCAATCATTGATTGAAAAAGCGGCAATTGTCGAGTAAAAATTGATTGACTTTTCCATTATCGCTTGTTATAATTGAGCTATAAAGATTATTTCGGGAGTGTTCATTATGCTTGATGTAAATTTGGTCGGTGAAAGGATCCGAGAACTGAGGAAAGAAAAAGGGCTCACGCAAAACGCCTTTGCAGAGGCACTTCACGTGACCTTTCAGGCAGTATCAAACTGGGAACGCGGGATCGCGCCGCCTGAGCTTGAAAATCTCATCAGGATCGCGGCTTTTTTTGACGTACTGGTAGACGATCTGCTTCGTCCCGCATCAGAGCGTCTCCTGCTCGGCATCGACGGCGGCGGAACGAAGACCGAATTCGTCGTAGCCACGCAGGCAGGCACCGTCTTAAAGCGCTTTACGCGTAGCGGGAGCAACCCGAACGACATAGGCATCTCCCAAACCACTGCCCTGATCTGTGACGGTATCAAGGAGGCTATGCGGGAATTTCCTTCCGTATATTCGGTCTTTGGAGGGATCTCGGGCGCTGCCGCGGGCGACAATCGCCGCCTTCTGACCGAGGCGCTTAAGGAAAGATATCCGACACTTCTCATTAAGATAGATACCGATTCCGCAAATCTTTTCGCTATGGATGATGACGCCGATATGGCGGTCATCAGCGGAACGGGCTCTGTCGTTTACGTCCGAAGGGAAAAAAAGCTCAAACGGATCGGCGGATGGGGTTATCTGCTTGATACGGGTGGCAGTGCCTTCGATATCGGACGAGATGCTCTGCAGGTCGCTCTTTGGGAGGAGGATTCTTTGAAGGAGCCCTGTCTGATGAGCCGACTGCTTCGCGAAAAGCTTGAAACTGCCGAAATATGGAGCGCGGTCAATCGAATCTATACAGGTGGGAAGGCCTATATTGCTTCCCTCTCGGAGGTCGCATTCCGCGCGTACGCCGAGGGAGACTCCGAGGCTGTTTCCGTGATCTCCCAAAATGCCGCTCGGCTCGCAGAGCTTCTGAACACGGGAGTCGAGCACTACGGCGCACGTCCGCGTGCCGTGGTAGGCGGCGGCATCTTCGAGCACTACTGGGATATTATGACCGCAAATATTCGGAAATACACCGAGACCGAGCTTGTTTCAAGCGGCCTCCCGCAGGTGTACGGTGCGTGCCGCGAGGCCATGCGCGGCTTTGAAGCTACCGTCCCAGACACGTTTTATCAAAATTTCAAGGATAGCTACAGGAGCAAAAAATGAAAAATATACCGAAAACCGAAATGAGAAATCCGCTCAGCACGCATATGGACAGAATGAGCACGGAGGATATGGCGCGCCTTGTGATCACCGCAAACTACGAGGCGGTAAAGGCGGTTGAGGATGCCGCTGCGTCGATCGCACGGGCGATAGACGCGATCGCCGAGGCCTTCGAGGGCGGTCACCGCCTGTTTTACGTCGGTGCAGGCACGTCGGGACGCCTTGGCGTGATCGACGCCTCTGAGTGTCCTCCAACCTTCGGTGTGTCCTACGATATGGTAAACGGGATCATTGCAGGCGGAAACGAGCGTATGTTCCGCGCGGGCGAAAACGAAGAGGATAAATACGAACGCGGCGTTGCCGTGATCGAGGAGCACGGTGTTTCTATAGGTGACGTTGTCGTAGGCATCTCGGCTGCGGGAAACGCACAGTTCGTCGTTGGTGCGCTCGACGCCGCAAAGAAGCTTGGCTGCGTTACCGTTGGCCTTTCCTCAAACGATGACACCCTGATCCTGCGCGCCTCGGATATTCCCATCTTCGTCGACACGGGTGCCGAGGTCTTGACCGGCTCAACGCGTCTGAAGGCGGGCACGGCGCAGAAGATCGTGCTCAACACGCTGACCACCTGCGCTATGACGAAAACGGGCAAGGTGTACGAGAATATGATGATCAATCTGTCCCCGTCCAACGTAAAGCTGAGACGCCGTGTTATTCGGATCGTCACGGAGATCCTTTCCTGCAGCGAGGAAGAGGCTACCGAAAAGCTTGAAGCTAACAACTGGAATATAAAGCAAACGGTTGAAAAGGAGAAAAAAGTATGAGCATTTACAAAATTGCCGAAAACGGCGAAAGCATCTACCACATCGTCGCGCACCAATATTCGGATGAGGCGATCCGCTACGCGGCGTCCGAGCTTCAGAAGTATCTGCTTCAGTCCACGCATGCGGCGATCCCCTATTTTTCCGACCGTTGTCCGCAAAGAGGTCCTGAGATCTGCATCGGCGATCTCGTAAGAGGCGATGAGTGGAGAAGTCCTGCGCTTACGGGACTCTCCGAGGAGGCATTCTCGATCGCGGGACGCGGAGAAAACATTTATATCACGGGCAACAGCTCCCGCGGTGTGGTTTACGGCGTCTACTATTTCCTTGAAAAATTCTGCGGCTTCGCTTGCTATACGAAGGACGTCGAGACGATCGACAGACTCACCTCCCTCGAGATCGAGCTTGATGAGATCGTAAAGGAGCCTGCGTTTGAATTCAGAGATACCTATTTCCGCCACGCATTTGACGGGGACTTCTGCGCAAAGAACCGTTCCAACACGAGCCTTGGCGACGTCTCCTTTGCAAAGGGCGGGCGAATGAAGTGGTTCAATTTCCATCATTCCTTCAGAGATCTTGTCCCTGCGGAAAAATATTTTGAAGAGCATCCCGAATACTTTTCCGAGGTTGAAGGCGAGAGAATCCCCAACGGTCAGCTTTGCCTTACGAATCCCGAGGTCGCAAGGGTCGCTGAGGCAACGCTTCGCCGCTGGATCCGCGAGAATCCCGAGTGCCGCGTCTTCTCTGTCGCACAGAACGATAACAGGAAGCGTTGTACCTGTAAGAGCTGCCTCGCGCTTGAAGAAAAGGAAGGCAGCCCCGCAGGCCCGATCATTCATTTCGTCAACGGCATTGCTGACGCGATCAAGGACGACCATCCGAATATCCTGCTCCACACCTTCGCCTACCAGTATTCTGTTCCCGCACCGAAGCACGCCGTCGCAAGGGATAACGTGATCGTTCGCCTTTGCTCGATCCGATGCAGAGGAGACCGTCCCCTTGAGGAGCTTGCTCTTATGGGCTCGGAAAGAGAAAAGGAATTTGTGGATGCACTCCACGCCTGGAAGGATCACGCAAAGAGACTTTACGTCTGGGACTACGCCGTCAACTTCCGCAACTATCTCCAACCCTACATCCATCTGCACGTGCTTCAGAAAAACGTACAGATGTTCAGAGATAACGGAGTTATGGGCCTTCTTGAGCAGGGCAACTTTGCCTATGGCGGCGGTGCCGCGTGTGATGATCTCAAGTCCTATATCAGCACGAGACTTCTCTGGGATCCCGACATTGACGTGGATGAAGAGACCCACCGCTTCTGCCGCACGGTATACGGCGAAAAGGCAGGCGCGAAGTTCGAGGAGTACGTCAGACTGATGATGGCGGCTTGCGAAAGCTCCCCGCTCCTCCTCTACCAGTATCCCGACGAGGAATACATTACCGACGAGCTTGTAGATGAGTCTGAAAAGCTCTTCAAGGAAGCGATCGCACTTGCAGAGAACGAGACCTACAAGAGACGTGTCGAGAGAGAATATCTCTCGGTTCGCTTCCTGCGTATCGCTCGTATGCCGATCGAAAACGAGGGGCGCGAGAGGCTTGTTGACGAATTCTTCGACGACGTTAAGAGCTTCGGGATCACCGAAATCACGGAGCGCCGCTCGCTCGCAGAAACCAAAAAGCTGATGTTGTCTACTCCGTATATGAAGGCGAGAGTGGGCTATTCGCTTTATTATATTATGCAGTAAAGCACACGAAGAAAAAAGGCAATATCCTTCCGAAAAGCGGTTTGATATTGCCTTTCTCCGTTTTATGAGATACTGTGTAGCATATGCTAAGGCACGATCTGAAAGCAAAAAAGCATTTCCCTGAAAGACGTATTGACAAGTCTTATTTTGTGTGCTAAAATGAGAAAAACGATTACACAGCACGGTATCGTGGGGAGGAATAAATATGAAGCCTGCATTCAGCTTTCACTATCAGGGCGTTCCCTTTCATTCGGGCAACGCCTACGGAAGAGCCGCAGAGGGCGGCGAAATCTTCGAGCTTGGAAACGGCGTAGAGGTCTGTTTGCGTGTCAAGGAATATAAGGAATTTGACGCTGTAGAATGGGTCCTGTATTTTGAAAACAAATCGAACTGTGACAGCGGAATATTTTCCGATATTTTCGATGCCGACGCGCTTTTGCCGCTTGAGCTTCCCACTCCGCCTTCTCACGGATATATGCCTAAGGAGGGCGATGCCTGCGTGATCTCTATGAGCGGCTCTGTGAGCGGACGTTATTATTGGGAAAGCGACAAGATCAGCGCAACCGAGTTCGGTCTGAATCATAAATATCTGGATAAGACCTCCCGTAAAACGAAGAGCTTTACAAATTCCTCGGGACGCTCCAGCGAGGGGATGATGCCCTTTTTCGACGTCACCGCAATGGAGAGCGGTTATATTACGGCGATCGGCTGGACGGGTGACTGGCGGGCTGAATTTTCTCGGCAGGACGGCGGCATTCTGATGCGCTCGGGGCTCAAGGAAACGAATTTCTATCTGAAGCCGGGCGAACGGATCCGTACGTCATCCACCTTGATTATGAAATACTCTGCTGATGAGGACAAGTATAATAAATTCCGTCGCTTCATAAAGGAGCACGTTTCTCATAAGAGCTGCACCAAGGCAAAGCGCGAGGGGCTTATGGCATTCGAGCTTTGGGGCGGTCTCCCGAGCGAGGAAATGAAAAAGCGGATCAGAGACCTACAGCGCTATGACATCAGATTTGAGGACATCTGGATCGATGCGGGCTGGTACGGAAACTGCACCAAATGTGACGACACCTTCAGTGGAGACTGGTCTATGCACACGGGAGAATGGGAGGTAAATACCCGCGTTCACCCGGGTTACCTGAGAGACGTTGCCGAATGTGCAGGCGACGCGGGAATGAAGCTGATGCTCTGGCTTGAGCCCGAGCGGGCGATAGAAGGAACCAACATCATAGAACAGCACCCCGACTGGTTTTTGAGTGTTCCGGGTCACACGTCAAGAATCCTGAACTACGGAAACGACGAGGCTCTGCATTACGTAAAGAGACTGCTCTCCTATTACGTCAAGGATTTGGGACTGTCCTGTTACAGACAGGATTTTAACATACGGCCTGCAGAGTATTTTAGGGCAAACGACGAGGAAAACCGCCGCGGGATCACCGAGATCAAGCATATTATGGGAATGTACCGGCTGTGGGACGATCTTCTCGCGGAATTCCCCGACCTCATCATTGACAACTGCGCTTCGGGAGGAAAACGGATCGACATTGAAACCATAAGGCGCTCGATCCCCTTCTTCAGAAGTGATTACCAGTGCAACTTCAACGAAAACCCCGAGGTACTGCAGACACACAATGCGGGAATCTCTCTTTATCTCCCCTATAACGGCTGTACGAGCAAGACCAAGGGCGACACCTACGCCATACGAAGCTCCTATTCTGCGAGCTGGGGCGGCGCGTTCTATAATGCAGTCTTTCAGAGCATGACCGAGGCGGACTTTGCGTGGGCAAAAAAGATTACGGACGAATACCGCAGCATTCGCAGATATTTTTCGAAGGATTTCTATAATCTCGGCTCTGCGGTCTTTGACGACACCTCGTGGGCGATCTGGCAGTACCACGACGGCGAAGCACAAAGCGGCATCGTAATGGTGTTCCGCAGGAGCAATTCGCCGTTTGATCGGGTACAGATCGAACTGAAGGGGCTTCTGCGGGATCGCACGTATACGGTCCTGTCTCTCGACGACGGCTCTTCGCGTGAGTCTTCGGGAGAGCTTGAGATCGTTCTGAAGGAAAAAAGGTCCTGCACGATCTTTGAGTACCGTCTCAAATAATCGAACACAAAAAATAGCAAAAGGCAATATCATTCCCTCTCTTCGGGTTTGATATTGCCTTTGTTTTATCATTTCTTATGATCTGTGCGATATTCGGTCGGCGTGCAACCGATCGTCTTTTTGAATACCCTTGAAAAATAATTCAAGTCGTCAAAGCCGACGTTGAGCGCGATGCTTCCGATCGGCGCGTCGGTCGTAAGGAGCAACGCCTTTGCACGCTCAAGACGGACCTGCGTAACGTAACTCGTTAGGGTTATATGAAACCTTTGACTGAAGCACCGCGAGGCGTAGGAGGCATTGACGTAAAAGGCTTCGGCGATATGCTTTGCCGACAAGCCGTATCTGTAATTTTGTTGGATGTAGCTTCTGATCGCTTCGGGAAGATCCCGCACCGTCGTGTTCGGCGAGGTCGGGGGATGCAAAAGCTCATTCGTCAAAATTTTCATATCAAAATACTGCGAAAGGACCGTTCCGATCATCAAGAGATCTTTCTTAGACAGCAGAGGAAGCTGATTGTAAAGCGCGAGAAATTCATTGGGATCGCCGCCCATCCGCTTTGCATTTGCCCTGATCGTATCCTCATAGTCGGAGTCGGTGCGGCATTGACCAACGAAAAGAACCCCGAGCAGAAAACCGTCGCGCAGGAGGGGGATCACAAGCTCGCGCATTCCCATATGGCATTCATAAAAAAACGGGCTTTTGTATTGCTTTGCGAGCATAATGGCTTCCCTTCTGTCGCTCTCCTCACAGCTCTGCCGTCCGTTCGGCAACGATCTCACCTTTTCGCAAAAGGCACAGTAATGGCCTCGGTTGTTTTTGATGCCCTTTTTTTGATAGTTAAAGAAGGAATTCAAGTCGTAGTAGCAGATCCCAACGCCACTGATCTCTCTGATGGCGTTTATGAAAGCGGTAATGGCCTCGGTAGAATTCATCGTATCGCCTCCTTTTTTACGATTATATCACAAAGAAGACCCTCTGTCAACCAAAAGGTAAAAATTGTGCTAATAGATGTAAAATACGTCCCTTTGCATTTCCGAAAAAATATGTTATACTTTTACCGTAATAATCGTGCCGTCTCTCGGCGGCGGAATGGAGATACATATGATCAAATACAGCGTTGAAGCGGGCTGCTGCTTTTGCCAGGAATGTCAGTACGCTTGTCCCGTGCAGGCGATCACGATGGACAGCGCAGGGGCGCACATCGACCGTGACAAGTGCATCGGATGCGGCAGGTGCGCGAGAAACTGCGCGTCGGAAGCGATTGTGAAAATAGAAGTATAAAAAGGAGAAAAATACGATGATCGATTTTAACAATGAAAAAATCATGGAAAAGGTAAAGGAGATCCCCCTTTACGGCGATTATGACGTCGTCGTTGCGGGCGGTGGCGTTGCAGGCTTCGGCGCGGCTGTTGCCGTCGGCAAGAGAGGCTACCGTGTGCTCCTGATCGAGGCGACCTCGGCACTCGGCGGTCTTGCTACGATGGGTCTTGTCAACATTCCCCTCGACTTCGTCGCGGGTATCGGCAGAGAGATGCTCGACGAGCTTGAGGAGATTGAGGGGCATTGGCACAGAAACACCAACATCGAAAAGCACAAGCTCGTGCTTGACCGTATGGTAAAGAAGTATAACGTTGACGTTCTGCTCGTCACAAGCGTGGTTGACACCGTGATGGACGGAGACACCGTAAAGGGTGTCGTCATTCAGACCAAGACCGGCAGAAAGTACATTTCCGCAAAGCGCTTCATTGACGCGACGGGTGACTCCGATCTTGCTTACTACGCAGGTGCGGAGACCGAAAGCGGCCGCGAGGGCGACGGAATGAGCCAGGCTTGCTCGCTCGAGTTCACGCTCGGCGGCGTAAGATGGGAGGATTATCAGACCTCCGACTTAAAGAAGACCGACCCCAAGTGGACGAAGATGATCCGCGAGGATCTCGCAAGCGGACTTCTCCCCTACGAGACTGACAACCACCTCAACTGGATCACCCACATTCCCGGCAGACCGCAGAACTGCGGAATGGACGAGGTCAGCATTTGTATGGCACACTCCAGAAGATGCTTCCCCGTTGATAACAGAGACCTCACCCGTATGTATTTCGAGGGCAGAGAGCAGGCTACGATGCTTGCAGAATACATCAAGAAGAGAGTTCCCGGCTTCGAAAATTCCTTCCTCACCACGACGGGAAGCCTTCTCGGCGTCAGAGAGAGCAGACGTATCGTCGGCGAATATCGCCTCACCGCAGAGGATATCGCCTTCTGCCGGAAGCACGACGACGTCATTGCGATCTCGAACCACGGCTACGATATCCACAATTTCGAGGACACCGGTAACATTAAGTGGGCTCCCATTATGCTGAACGGCGAGATTCAGTACGTCATCAGCAACTCGGGCGGCTTTGGCACGACCACGCCTCCTCCGGACGGAAAGCCCGTTGTTAACGTAAAGGGACAGACCGCAGAGTTCGCAGAATTCGAGCCGAACAGATGCTACGACATTCCGTACAGATGTCTCGTTCCCGCCTGCGTGGAAAACCTCCTCGTTGCAGGCAGAAACCTCTCCTCCGACGTATACGCACAGTCGGGCGCACGGCTGATCCTTTGCTGTCTCTCGATGGGTGAGGCAGCAGGCGTTGCATCCTGCATCTCGCTTGCTGAGGATATCCCTCCGAGAAAGATCAACGTCAAGGCGCTTCAGTCCGAGCTGATCTCGACGGGCTGCAACCTCGGTCAGGCGATGAGAGAGATCGACGGTGTATCCGCTACCTCGATCTCGCACGACGAGAAGTACCCGAACCCCGAATACAAGAGTATGTCGGTCGTGATCAAGAACAGAGTGAACGAGTTCACCCGTAAATAAGATCTGATCGTGTAAGATCAAAATAGACCAAAAAGGCAATATCATTCCCCTTTATGGGTTTGATATTGCTTTTTTCGTTCAGATTCCTTTCCGGTAGTCGGTTGGAGAACAGCCCGTGCGGGACGAGAAAAAACGCGAAAACGCAAGCACATCCGAAAAGCCGACCGCATCCCCGACCTCCGAGATCGAGAGATCGCTTTCCTTGAGCAGAAGCTGTGCCTGCAGTAATTTTGACTGCAGGATATACTGCTTCGGTGAGATGGCGACGTTATTTTTGAATACCTTATACAGATACGCCTGCGAAACGCCCAGCCTTTGGCAAAGCTCCTCCACCATGATCGGAGACGAGAGCGCGGCACTGATATATTCAACCGCATAATCAAAGTAGAGCTTCTCGTTTGACGTTTTATTCTTCGGCGGCGTGTAAACACAATGATTGAATATGTTGAGGAAGTATTCAAGCGTCTGCATAGCGGAAAAGCGGAAGGGACTTGTTTCGGTCATAAGCCGCTTCATGATCGATTCGACTACACCGACGTTCCTGTACTGAAAAATACCGCTTTCGGGATCTGCCGCGTGCTGCTCGAAAAAATATTCGATCGCGGGATCGGTCGTTATGATCCAAAGATAGGTCCATGGAGCCTTTTCGTCGGGATAGTAATGCTCCGCCATACCCGGAGTGATCAGAAATCCCTGCCCCGCCTTTACGGAGTTACCGTTGAAGTAGCCTTTTCCTGCCGTCACGTAGTGGATGAGGTACATATTTCTGTGAGAGGGGCCGTAACGTGTCACCCTCGGATCGGCAGAGCAGCCGATACGGATATGGCGCGGCGGGGTGACCGAGTCGCGCGGACTAAAATCATACCTGAGTCTCATTTTGAAATCCTCCTCAATTTGTTATGATTTTACCATATAAAATCACGGTTTGTCAATAGACAAACAGGATTTTTTTCTGTAAAATAAAAACAGAATATCCCCACACGGAGGAGGAACACTTCTATGAATACGTCAGACCTTTTTTATTCGATCAACGAACCCTTTGCGGCAGGGCTTTTCGAGCTTGAAGGTGCGTCCCCGATCGTGCGGTACTCGAACGCCTTAAAGCGATTCTGGGAAAACGCCCCGCTTCCTCCATACCTCGGAGGGCAGCTCTATCCCGCAGGAAGACGTATTTTTGACTATACCAAGGATATTACCATATATCCGCATTATTCAAACACCTTTCACGTAAATTATCGGCGTCTCACGGAAAAGGATCCCTGTGCGGTCGATCTGATCAGAGGTGAGGAGGAGCTCGTAAAGAAAATCCGCAACTGGCCGCACACGGTCGGAGGAAACGGATGGACACATTCCTTCCCAAACTACTCCCGTGTTCTGAAGGAGGGGCTAAACCGCTATCGTGAGCGTGTTCAGGCACTTCCTATGGGAGACCTGCGCACGGGAATGCAGATCCTTCTCGAGGGCATTGACATCTACCACAAGCGATGCATTGAGCTTCTCGTGAGCGTAAATGCACCCGAGCGTCTGATCGAGGCACTGAAGCGCATGCCCTACGAACCCCCGAGAGACATCTACGAGGCATTGGTCTCGCTGAACTTCATCTATTACGTGGACGGATGCGATGACATCGGCCCGCTTGACCGCATACTTTTGCCATATCACCGTGGCGAAGATATGGTCGAGCTCTTCCGCGAGTTCTTTCAAAACGTCGACGCGAATGACGGATGGTCAGGAACGCTTGGCCCCGAGTATAACGACCTCACGCGGATGTGTCTCCGCGCGATCCATAACGGACGGCGCCCGAATCTTCAGCTTCTCGTAACGCGTGATATGCCCGACTGGGTATGGGAAGAGGCAGCCGCTTCCCTCGCGACGAGCTGCGGTCAACCCGCGCTGTACAATTACGAGCTTTATATAAAGACGCTCCGAGAGAAGATGCCCGAGATCCCCGAAGAGGATCTCAGGCGCGTCGCGTTCGGTGGATGCACCGAAACGATGTTTGAGGGGCTCTCTGCCGTTGGTTCGGATGACGCTGGCATGAACGTTGCGTTGATCTTCTCGGATTATATGCGCGAGGAGCTTTCACAGAAGAGGACCTATGACGATTTTTACAACGGACTTGTCTCCCGTATCCGAAAGGAAACTGCCGAAACGCTTGACAAGCTGAACGAATACAGACGGACACGCGCTCTCTACCGCCCCTTGGTCGTGAGAACACTCCTCGTCGACGATTGCCTCGAAACGGAGACCGAATTCAACGCAGGCGGCGCGCGATACGTGTACAGCGTGATCAATATGGCAGGAACCATCAACGTAATCGATTCCTTGAATGTCATTCGCGAATTGATCTACGAAAAAGGGCGGTACACTCCCGAAGAATTCCTGTCCCTTATGGATGCTCGCGATCCCGAATTTCTTGATCTTGCGAAAAGGTGTCCTTCCTATGGCAACGACAACGACGTCGCCGACGAGATCGGCACGAGACTGATCGCGGATCTGACGGATGCCCTCAGTCAAAGAGAATGCTATCCGCGTGGTAAATTCTATCCCGTGGCCAATCAGTTCACCACCTACGTTGGTGCCGGCCGAAAGGTTCTCGCCACGCCCGACGGACGGGCGGCAGGCGCTCCGCTGTGCGACTCCCTCGGTGCGATCCACGGAAATGATACCAAGGGCGCGACCGCGCTTCTGAATTCGGTTTCGAAGCTCGGGCTTGACAAGATCATCGGAACGCCTATCACGAACATTCGGATCTCAAAGAAGCAGCTTCCCTTAACCCTGAAGCCCCTTGTTTCTGCCTTCTTTGAAAAGGGTGGAATGCAGCTGCAGGTCTCCTGCCTCTCCCGCGAAGAGATTCTGGACGCGATCGAGCATCCCGAAAACCACAAATCGCTTGTCGTGAGGATCGGCGGATACAGCGAATACTTTAACCGTCTCTCCAACGAACTGAAACAAACCGTGCTCGAGCGAACCGAGCATTGATCTACGAAAGCGTTTACTATGATCGGAACTATTTTTAACATTCAACGATTTTGCACAGACGACGGTCCCGGGATCCGCACCACCGTATTCTTTAAGGGGTGCAATCTGCGGTGCCTTTGGTGCCACAATCCCGAGAGCCAGAATAAGAATCCGGAGCAGATGTTCTTCCGCGACAAATGCATCGGATGCGGACGGTGCGTCGGGCAGGAGCAAAACCCGGATTTCAAGTGCTTTCAGGACGCGCGGGAGCTCTGCGGAAAGGAGCTTTCGGAGGACGAGGTTCTCGAGGAGGCTCTGCGGGACAAGACCTTCTATGAGCATTCGGGCGGAGGCGTGACCTTTTCGGGTGGGGAATGTATGCTGCAGATCGATTTTCTCGAGAAGCTCCTTCGCGCGTGCAAGGAGCAGGGGGTTCACACTACAGTAGATACGGCAGGAAACGTACCGTTTTCCTATTTCAAGCGCATCCTTCCCTTCACCGATCTGTTTCTTTACGACGTCAAGTGCTTTGACGGAGAAAAGCATCGACACTACACGGGAGTCGACAACCGCTTGATCCTCGACAATCTGAAAAACCTTCTCACGCTCGGGAAACGCGTATGGGTACGGATCCCCGTTATCGGGTCGGTCAATGACAGTGAAGCCGAAATGCAAAAAATCAAGGACTTCCTTGCCTCTTGCGGCACTCCCGAAAAGGTCGATCTTCTTCCCTATCACGCCTTAGGGGAAAACAAATACACTGCCCTCGGTATAAAGGCACATACCTTTACAACACCAAGTGAAGACAAAATGTCACTTCTCAGAAGCATTTTCCAGTAAAAATACGGGCAATATCATTCCAAAAGCCATCGGTTTGATATTGCCTTTTTTGATCTAATGACCAAAAAATCCACCATTCTGACCGAAATTCGGGTTTCTTTTTTGCGGCACTCGTTTTATAATGATAAAAACCGCTACTTTGCGTAAATTAGGAGGCCATATGAATTTCACAATCGTTTTTCCTTCCCAATCTCACCGCGCGTACAGAATTGCGGCTGACACCTTCTCTTCTCTCGCAGAAAAGGTATCGGGAGACCGTGCAGAGATCATATCGGACGACGAATACTTGTCTCGCGGCACAAGTGAGAATTTTACCGTACTGATCGGAAACGATGCCGTCAATAACGTAACGGCAGGATTTTATCTGAAAAAGCAGATCGACGGCTTCGGCATCCGCTATGGGACCGACGATTACTGCATCAGAACGGCAGAGCTCGACGGAAAGTCTTATCTTTTCCTTGCGGGCGGCCGTCCGCGCGCATCCATATACGCCGTGTACCGCTATTTCGAGCGCTTCTGCGGCTGTCGCTACTTCTGGGACGGCGACCGTATCCCAAAAGCCGAGCTTGTGCTGTCGGGCATCGACGTGACCGAATCCCCGCGCTTTGATTACAGAGGACTTCGGTACTTTGCACACCGCACCGTACATCGCTTCCAGGCAGAGCACTGGGGTTTTGAGGACTGGACGACCGAGATCGACTGGGTCCTGAAAAAGCGCCTCAATCTCGTTATGCTCCGCATCGGTATGGACGACCTTTTCCAGAAGGCATTCCCCGACGTTGTTTCTTACCCGAATAGAGACGAAAAGCTCCCCGAGGCAGGTCCCGGATACGACGACAGAACGCTGTTCTGGTCACTTGAATATCGCGGCGAGCTGCGCAAGAAAATACTGGAGTATGTGTTTGAACGCGATCTGATGCATCCCGAGGACTGCGGAACGATGTCCCATTGGTACTCGAGAACCCCGCATCAGTTCCTTGAAAAAATGAAGCCCGATCTGCTCCCGCAGTCCGGTGGCTTCTACAACGATCCTACGGGACGCGTTTGGGATATCCGCCGGAAGGAAAACTTCGAAAATTATATGAAGCTGACCGAAGCGCACATCAAGGCGTATGGAAAGCCCGAGCTCTTCCACACGATCGGACTCGGAGAACGGATGTATTCCGAGGATCCCGAGGAGAACAGACGTATGAAGCTGTACGTCTACCGCAAGATCACCTCGTATCTGAAGGAGCATTATCCGAATTCTCCCCTCCTCATCGCAGGTTGGGATCTTTGGATGACCTTCTCTCCCGAAGAGGTTCAAGAGCTTGTTGCAGAGCTTGACCCGAGTCAGTCGATCATTTTCGACTACACCTCCGACACGGTCAGAAAGAGCAACTTCACGAATTGGGGTGTCATAAACAAGTTCCCGTGGGTATTCGGAATTTTCAGTGCATATGAGCCCTCCTCGGAGATCCGAGGCTTTTACGAGCTCACGAACGAGCGGCTGAAGCTTGCAAAGGACGATCCGATGTGCAAGGGACTGATCCTGTGGCCCGAGCTTTCACACGGCGACCCGTTCGTGATCGATTACTTCACGAGAAATGCGTGGTCGGGTGATACCCTCAGCATTCCCGAAATGACCGATCTGTATTGCACAGACCGTTACCCCGAGTCTATCGCCGAGGATATGCGCTCTCTTTGGAGAGATTTTATGCCGATCGTTGCACTGGCCGCGTGGAACATTGACAGCTCCTGGCATACGAACGGACACGACATCTTCCCGACACTGATGAGAAGAGCGGGATTCGTAAAGGACAAGGCAGGCGTTTACCAAAAGAGGATCGTGAAGGCAGCGCCGCTGCAAAAAACTGCGGTCGCACTCCTCGAAAAGCTCTCCGCCCTTCCCCTCTCCGACGAGCTCACGAGACGCGATTTCTACGATATCGCAAGAACCATCATCAGCAGATACATCAACATCGCCATTTCTCACGTTGAGTATCTGTACGCCGTAGACGCACCGATCGAACGAATTGAAAGGATGATGCAAGGCGCTGAGGAGCTTCTCGCGCTCTTCACAGAGCTTCTCGCATCCCACGAGGATTATTCTATGTATGCGTCCCTCCTGCGTCTCAGAAGCATCGAGGAAACAAACCCGAATTTTGAAGAGACCCTCAAGGAAAACGCTTCCTGCAGCTATTGCCGCTCCCACATCTACGAAACTGCGGCATACCTCTATCGCCCCGAGCTCTCGCTTATGTTCTCCGAGGTGAAGAAGGCGATCGCAGAATCCAGACTCTTTGAGAAGGAATGCATCAAGGAGGGCTTGGAAAGCATTCGCAAGAGGTATTTCGAAACGCCTCTCGCCGAAATGAAGATGGATCCCCGTCCTTACGCGGAGGTCGTCGCAGATGCTGCAAGGCTGATCGACTCCTTTGATCTTTCACTTCTTTAATGGCTCCATAAAATGAAACAAGGCAATATCATTCCGTAACGGTTTGATATTGCCTTTTTTTTTATCATTTCGACGACTTATATTTCTGTGCAAATTGCGTTGGCGTAATACCTATGTGTGATTTGAATAGCTTACTGAAAAAATACACGTCGGAAAATCTACACAGCTCCGCGATCTGAGAGATGGTGTACCGTTCGGTCCGCAAAAGATCGCAGGCGTAATTCAGCTTCAGATGAATGATATACTGCTTGGGAGAAACGCCGAAGCACTTTTTGAAAATACGCCCGAAATAAGACTCCTTGATATTACACAGTGCGGCAAGCTCCCTTACATACAGATCGCGCTTCAGAAAGCTTGTATGGATCTCCGTGACCGCACGTTGGATCCGCGCACGCTGAGTTCCTGAGGAATAGTCACTTTTCTGCATTTTCGAAAGGATCTGATAAAGCACGGAAATGCACGCAAAGCGATAACCGTCCTCTTTTCCGACCCATAGTGCAAATGCTCTTTTGAACAGTCTCTGAACAGAAGGGTTATCCGCAAGCTTTATGATAAACGCTTTATCGGAAACCGGTCGATCGGTTTGAAAAAATATATCAATGCACTCCCCTGCCTCCCGCCTGACAATGTCATAACGGTCTACCGTTCCCTTTGGAAAAAACTGAATGGTGTTCGGAACGATCTCAAACACCTGGTCTCCGAAAAAGTATGTAGCTTCCCCTGAAAAATGGAAGATCAATTCATTGTTTCTGATATTACCCGAAAATGAGGTCTTTTCATCAGGATACTCTTCCTTTCCCACGAGAATGATCCTTTTTATGTCCGTAATGATAAAATCCGAATACATCGCGTCCTCCTGCTTTTATCTTACTTTATTATAGCATATTACCGTTAAAGACGCAACAGATTTCTTGCATTTTTGTACCGAAAAATACAAATCAATCGGAATACTCCATTTCCTCCAAAAGCACCTTGTGATATGATAAGAGTAACAGCTGTAGCGTCTGCTTTCAGCAAAAAAAAGAGGAGGATACAAGAATGATTCAAGGAAGAACCGCTGTCGTTACAGGGGCATCGCGTGGAATCGGCTTTGAGATAGCAAGGGCACTCGTAAACCGAGGGCTCACCGTTGTGATTACGGGACGAAAGAAGGAAACCATAGAAAAAGCAAGTAAAGCAATCGGTAAGGGGGCGATTCCTCTGACTTGGGACGTATCCGATATTGCACTTGCAGAAACCAAGGTGGAGGAATGTGCGGAGCTTCTTGGTGGACTTGATATCTTCGTAAACAATGCGGGGATCTTTGCAAGACGTTCGGAATGGGATTGTGAGTCCCTTCTTTCCACCACTCCCGAGGAATGGCAGATCGTTATGAGAACCAACACCGATGCATTGTTCTTTTGTATGCAGGCAGCAGTCAAGTATATGCGAAAGCATCAGATCGAGGGCAATATTCTGAACGTCACATCCGTTGCGGGAAATCAGCCTGTTTACGGCGCATACGGTGCATCCAAAATTGCTGCAACAGGTCTGACACGGGGATGGGGCAAAATGTTCGCGTCTGAACACATTACCATCAACGGAATCGCTCCCGGACCTGTGGCAACCGAAATGAACAACTGGCACGAGGGAGATCCGTTGACACATAAAAGGGTCCCCTTCGGGAGATTTGTAACCTGTGAGGAGATCGCAGAGCTTGCACTCTATATGCTGGACGAGAAGGCAAAAATGCTTTGCGGCGAGACTGTTGTTTTTGACGGAGGTTATGCGATCCGATGACAAGCACGAGAATTTCAAATCTGACCGCCTTGACACTGAGTGGCAAGATGTACGCCTATGCGAACCCGCCGGAGTACGACCGTAACGATATTTTTCTGTCGGAGCACGAAAGAAGCATTAAGCGCCTTTGTGAATTTATTCAAAACCAAGAGCCGGTGCTGACCGAATATCAAACGATGACGGGCTTTTTCAATTGCGACGATTCGGTTTACGGTGACGCCTTTCGCCGAAAGGGACACGTTCATTTTCAGTCACTGAAACAGTCACACTATAAAAAACCCGTCGATAATTTGTCTACCTTTGAATGGCAGCACGCAACTGCGGACTATCAAACGGTGCTTGAGAAGGGGCTTCTCGGCATTATTGAGGAGATCCGCGATTCCCGTAAGCGGCATACCGATCCCGAAAAGCTCGAATTTCTTGACGCACTTTTGAAGGTTGCCAATGCTCTCATCGCGTGGGCAGAAAAGTGTGCCGACCGTGCACTTCACTTTTCCGAATCGGTAGAGGATCCCGCACACAAAAGGAACCTTGTGCGGCTTTCCGAAACGCTTCGCCGTGTCCCCGCGCACCCTCCCGAAACCTTCTATGAGGCGGTACTCACCATATATCTTTGCTTTTCCGCAGACCCTGACAGCGTCGGAATACTTGATCGCTATCTTTCCCCCTTCTATTTCAGAGATCTCAAAAACAACCGACTCCGACGCGATGAGGCGAAGGAATATTTGCAGGAGCTGTTCCTGATGCTTCAGGCGGCAACGCGCCGTGAAAGCGCAAATTTCACACGTGGCGGCGAATCTCACTTCTGCATCGGCGGATATTTACCAAACGGTGAGGATGGCTTTAACGATCTCTCAAGGCTGATCCTTGAGGCACTTGTTGAGATTCCGACGTACATACCGCAGGTAACACTTCGATGGACAAAGAAAACACCGCGTGAGGCTTTTCGCTTTGCGCTCAGCTGTGAACGCAATGATCCGTATAAGCGAATCGCATTTCAGAATGACGAAAAACGTCTGAAGTGCTATACCCAGCTCTGCGGTTTTCCCTTTGAGAAGGCTGTCAACTATATAACCGTCGGGTGCAATGAGCCTGCATTTGCCGGGACAATCGAGGGAAGCACCTCTGCAGTCAACCTTTTCCGCTCGACCGAAGCACTGTTCCATAAAAAGCCCGAGCAGATCGTCGGAACGCAAACCTTCGACGCATTTTACGAGGTCTTTCTGAAGGAATTCTTCGCAGATCTTGACGAGGCGCTTGCACTTGACGATGCCTACAACCGCGTGAGAGCACGAGACGTCAACTACCTTTCCTCTATTTTCTTTCAAGGCTGTATCGAAAAGGCTACAAGCATGACGCAGGGGGCAGGTGAAACCGTCATCGCTTCCCCATTTTGTATGGGGATCACGAATACGATCGACGCCTTGATCGTCGTCCGACAATTCGTTTTTGACGAAAAACTCTTCACGATGTCCGATCTGATCGCGGCACTAAAAGCAAATTGGAACGGATATGAGGATATGCGGACGCTGATCCTGAAGAGGGGTGACTTTTTCGGAAACGACACCGATCGCTCCAATGAGGTTGCACGCAGGCTTTATCAAAGCCTTTACGAGCATTTGAAGGGCAAGAAGAATCTGTTCGGATATCAGTGGCTGATCGGAGATCTGACGGGATATCAGCCGCATTTCAAATGGTTCGGAGCAGGTATGGGCGCTACCCCCGACGGAAGATATGCGGGGGATGCGCTGAAATTCGGGCTTGGGCAAAGCGAAGGGCGCGATCGGGAGGGGCTTTCTGCACTGCTGAATGCAATCGCCACGGTCGATCCGAACGGCATCGGATGCGGTGCGACCGTAACGAATTTTATGATCGATGAGCAGCTTGTAAGAAACGACGAGCATTTTGAAAAAACCGTTGATCTCTTGCTGACGTATTTTGAAAAAGGCGGCGTTCACTTCCAGCTGACCTACGTTTCGAAAAGCGATCTGCTCGCCGCGAAGGAAAATCCTGATGCTTATAAGCATTTACGCGTCAGAGTCAGCGGCTTTTCCGATTATTTCGTAAAGCTCAACAAAGCCCAGCAGGACGAGATCATAACAAGAACGAACCACACGTAGAGGATATATTTTTATGAAGCTTTTTGCGCAATGGGTTGACTTCGTACGAGAAAACAGAGATCTCGTGCCGATTCTTGAAAAAATCCCTCTCTCGGAAATACAGAACAGATTTCAGTACGTGGGCGGGCAGATCGCAGGCGGATGTCTTTATTCAGTGGTAAACAGTGCTGAAAAAATGCTCCGTTATCATATCTCCGAGAGGAAAATGGAGTTTCTCGGCAGCTTTGATGCAGCTGACTTCAAATGGACCGGTGGGTGTCTCTATGAGGACCGTCTGTATATGTTTTCGCGTCTCAAAAGCAGTCTGCTTTCTTACGACATAAAAACCGAGCTTTTTGAGGAAATCAAAGCCCCCTTCTCCTATGAAGGCGAGCATCATTACGGCGGTGTCTGCACGCAGGACGGGATCGTTTATCAGCCTCCGCGAAACACAAACCACATTCTCAGGTGGGATCTTAGGGAGCGGACCTGCGAAAAAATTATGCTTTCCGATGAGGAGCCCTGCCGCTACTGCGGAAGTGTTCTGCATCCCGACGGATCGATCTATTTCATCCCCGAGCGGGACCGTCCCGTACTGAGGCTTACGCCGACAGACGGTAAGATCGAGCCGATCGGAAATCCGATCTGCGGAATGACCTTTAACCCCACCGTGGCGTATGACGGCAATATTTACGGCTTCCGCTCGGCAAAAGGCAAGAACGGCTGCGGGATCCTGAAAATAGATACGAAAAGTCAAAGCGTATCAATCCTTCACGATGACATTGGCTTTCACGCCTACGGGACAAAAAACGGTATCAACGGTAAGCTTTACAGTCTACCGGGATACACCCCTGAAATTTGGGAATTTGATCCTTGCTCGTGCGAGGTAAGATGCTTCGACCGGGTAAAGGAAGGGTGTGTGCCGTATTACGCAGGTGGTGCGATCGACGAAAACGGGGATATTTATGCCCTCCCCGTTTATGCGGATCATATACTGAAGATCAGCTTCGGAAAGCACGGTGCCTTCATTCCGAAGGAGCTTCACTCTGCCTTTTACACAGACTTTTATTGATTACTTGGAGAAGATGATGACCGCTACTATTTTTGATATTGAGCGAAACTCCTTCGTTGACGGTCCGGGAATCCGCACAACGGTCTTTTTCAAGGGCTGTAATCTTCGCTGTGCGTGGTGCCACAATCCCGAAAGCCAATTCAAAAAGCCACAGATGCTGTTTTATAAAGACAGATGCAAGGGATGCGGGAAATGCACCGAAAAATGCCCGCACGAGCTTAAGTCCTGTGATCTGTGCGGAAAATGCACGCTCTATTGTGTAGGCGATGCAAGAGAGATCTGCGGCAAGGAATACCTGCTGAGCGAGGTTCTGCAGAGTATTCTCAAGGACAAGGCCTTTTATGATAACTCGGGCGGTGGGGTCACCTTTTCGGGCGGCGAATGTATGCTGCAGATCGATTTCCTCGAGGAGATCCTTAAGCGTTGCAAGGAAAACGGAATCCATACTGCGGTTGATACGGCAGGGCACGTGCCCTACGCGTATTTCGAGCGCATCCTTCCCTATACCGATCTGTTTCTTTATGACGTCAAGTGCTTTGACGGTGAAAAGCACCGACACTACACGGGAGTCGATAACCGCTTGATCCTCGACAACCTACAAAAGCTGCTTTCTCTCGGGAAACGGGTTTGGGTACGGATCCCCGTCATCGGCTCGGTCAACGACAGCGAGGAGGAGATGCAAAGAATCAAAGGCTTCCTCGACTCGTGCGGCTCGCCCGAAAGGATCGAGCTTCTTCCCTATCACTCGCTCGGGGAGCACAAATACGCCTCCCTCGGCAGAGAGGCAGTGCTCTTCACAAAGCCGTCCGAAGATAAAATGGCTCGGCTCAGGAGCATTTTCCAGTAACAAAAAGGCAATATCATTCCCGTGAACGGGTTTGATATTGCCTTCATTTTGTTCTGTTTATCCGACCGTCAGGACGACCTTGCCGACGTTTTGACCTTTATACAGAATATCGTGTGCCGCCTCTGCCTCGGTGATCGGAAGCACCTTATAAATGGTGGGCTTCACAAGTCCTGCCTCGATCTTCGGGTAGACGTCGCGCACGATCCCCGCGAGGATCTCCGCCTTTACCTTCGGTGTGCGGGAGCGAAGCGTGCTTCCGATGATACGCACGTTTCTGACGTAGATGTTTTTGAGGTCAATCTCGGTCTTGGTTCCCGCAAGGGCGGCGATCATAATCCAGCGCGCGCCGTGCGTAAGATAGTGGATGCACTTACCCATAATCTCGCCGCCAAGGCAGTCGATCGCAACGTCCACGGGATGTCCCGCCTCAAGCTCCTCCTTCAGAACGAGCGAAATATCCTCCTTCGTCGTAACGACGACTCGATCAGCACCGAGGTGCGTGATATTCCTTGCGATCTCATCGGTGAGAACCGTCGTGATCACACGCACGCCGAACGCCTTTGCCATCGGAATGATGACACTGGCAAGTCCTGATGCACCCGCGTTCATCAAAAGGGTGTTCCCCTCCTTGATGCCGCCCTCAATGAAGAGATTGAGATATGCCGTGGCGAACGCCTCGGGGATTGCCGCCGCCTCGCAGATCGAGCAATTCTTCGGCACGGGCATCAGCATATCGTATTTTACGCTGACGTATTCGGCGTATCCACCGCCGCCGAGGAGCGCACAGACCTTGTCGCCAAGCTTCCACGAGGAGTATTTCGGTACATCCTCACCCATCTCAACGATCTCACCCGCAACCTCAAGTCCCATCCATTCGGGACAGCCCGCAGGGGGCGGATAGTCGCCCTCTCTTTGCATCAGATCAGCGCGGTTGAGTGCCGCCGCCTCAATTTTCACAAGTACCTCGTCGGACTTTATCACGGGATCGGGTACGTCATCCCATCTGAGACTTCTGTCATCGTTTACAAGTATTGCCTTCATATAAAAACCTCATTTCAATTATATTCTCTTCCAGTCAAACAAAACTCCGATCGGGAAATTCTTCCCCTCCGCAAGTCTTGTAAATACTTCTTGTGCATCTGCGGGAGAGCAGATCTCACAGATCAAGTCCTTAAAATTCAGACGCTTGCCCTTGATCAGATTCAGGACGGTCTTCAGGTCGTCCTCATTCGTCCACAGTCCTGCCGAGGACTCGTTTTTCGGACGCGCCATCGTATGTGCACCGATGAGAGAAATCCCCCTTCCGTGCACCTTCGTATAATAGTCGATCTCAAACTTGGAGTTCCGAGTACAGCCGAGCAGGGCAACTCTGCCCATTCTCTGCATACAGTCAAGCGCCTGAATAAGACCGATGCCAAGTCCCGTTACCTCAATACATACGTTTACACCGCCATCCGTAAGTGCGCATACGTTTTTGCTGAAGTCCGCATCTGTCGGGTCGAGCGCATAGTCCGCTCCCATTTTCAATGCGAATGCGCGTCGTTCCTCGACGGGATCTGCGGCAATAACGGGGTATGCTCCTGCCGCCTTCAGCTCCTCTACGGCACAGATGCCGAGGATGCCAAGCCCCATAACGAGTGCGGATTCGCCGATTTCAAGCCTCGTTTTGCGGATCGCGGCAAGCGGAAAGACAGAGATCAACGCGAAGGACGCCTCGGCGGTCGAAACGCCGTCGGGAAGCTTCATCACCTTGCTTCTCGGAACCGTAATATGCTTTTTGTGCTTTCCCCAATAAACGCCGACCTTATCGCCGACCGAAAGATCGGTAACGGCGCTTCCGACCGCCGTTACAGTGCCTGCGGCACTATAGCCGACGGTTCTCGGGAATTTCGCCTTCGTTCCCTCGGCAACGTTGACACCGTTGCGTTCTCCGATGAAGTTCGCCTTTTCGGTTCCCGAGCTGATCGCCGAATACTCAAGCTCTACCGTTACCTCATTTTCCTTCGGCTGAAGGCATTCCACGTCGAGAAGCTCTGCCGTGTACGGCTTTGTAAAAATAATCTGCTTGGTCTTCACTACCTTATATCTCCTTTCCGCAGGATCTCAGTACCAGCTTGTACAAATTGAGCTCGTAATCGTAGGAGTACGGATTTTCCTTGCCGCGTACCATTTCGGCAAAGTTTCGCATCATATCGTCGTACCGATCGTAGACCTCGCTCCGATGCGCTTGCCAAGGCTTTTGCCAGCTTCCCTCGTAGCACTCTGCCCAAGCGGTATAGAGACCGCCGTTTTCCGTTGCCTCGAGGGGCTTCAGCTCGACCGTTCCCTTTTCACCGCAGATCACGAGCTGCCGTCTCATATAGCCACCCATTTCAGAGGCGGACGTTTTTGCAAAGGATACTCCGTTCGGGTATTTGAACACCACCATACCGTAGTCCTCCGAAGTGACTCCGTTAAAGCCCGTGGAGCAGTTCAACGGGATCACCTCTGTCGGCTCTCCTTGGATCTGATAGATCAGATCGATCAGGTGGCATCCGAGGTAGAACATCATTCCACCGTCAAAGGTCGACAGCCACTCTCTCACATCGATCGGATGCTTACAGTCCATATGCGCCTCCACCGAGTAGATCTCACCGAGGTCGCCGCGTCTGATCTTTTCAAGGACCTCTTTGATGATCGGGTTAAAGCGATACATATAGCCCGTCGAAAAAACCAAATGCTTTGCCTTCAACGTCGCCACAAGCTCCTCGAATGCACGAAGATCGGTGCCGCCCGGCTTTTCCATATGCACGTGCTTCCCTGCCTTCGCTGCCATCAAGGCGTATTTCGTGAGATAGATCTCCTCGGTCTCTACTGCGACGGCTTCGATCTCGGGATCGTTCAGGATCTCCTCGACCGTCATTTCGCGATATCCGTCAAACGCGGCTACCTTCTTCGGAAATTTTTCTCGCTCGTTTTCGGGGAGCGCATATCCGACCACGTCGAATAGATCGGTCTGCTTAAGTAAGCTCTTCCAGATCTGATTTCCGTGGCTGTTCTTGCTCGTTCCGATCTGGGCAATTTTAATTTTTCTATTCATATTAAAATTCCTCCGCACATCCTGCCGGATGATTTACAAGAAACATTGTAGCATATTAAGGAGCGAATTAAAATATGTTATTCTACAAAAAAGGAGGTAAAAAACTGCACGATTTACGGATTGTTTTACAATAAATCGTGCAATTTTCTGCGAATGCTTTGCCTTTAAGGCCTTTCGCATGAAGCGTTAGAAGCATAACGACAGCAGTGCCGGCCTCTGACGATCACTTTACATATTCAGGGCAAGCTCTGAGGCAGTCCTCAACCGCTTTTCGCCCGAACGCGTGATCCGTATTCCACGGCTCGTATGCGTGGGAAAAGAGAACATTTTCGATCCGCTTGTCGTTTCTGATCCGTTCGATCGTCTCAAGATAGGCGGCAGGATTCTTTACAGAGCAACGGTATTTGTCTACGCCCGCCCCTTGGAGTCCGTCGCCCGAGATCAGCGTATGCGAGCGCGTATCAAGGACACCGATACAGTCCGTGGTGTGTCCCGCCATTGGATAGGTACAGATCCCATCAAAGAGTGTACGCACGTCGGTGACTGTCTCGATATGCGGAGCAAGTGCCAACACTCTCTTTTTCCCGCCCGCATGGTCGCCGTGCTTATGCGTCAGAACAAGCGTGTTGATATCGGAAAGCGCGTAGCCCATTTTTCGGAGTGCGGGAACGATGCACAGATCCACATCCTCGTCGGTCGTTGCGCAGTCAACGAGAACGAGCCCGTTTTCTGTCTGTATCAGAAATACCGAGGTGTAGATCTTGTCAAACCGAACGCGGAGACGGTAGATTCCGTCCGTTTCCTTGTAAAATTCACTCATAGCTTTCTCCTGCATCCGTCGATCTGGATGTTCTGACCCGTAATGTAGCTTGCCTCATCACTCGCAAGGAAGCAGATCAGATTCGCGTTTTCTCTGTCCGAGCCCGTTCTTCCCATATAGGGGAGCGAGCTTTCCTGCGTATAATCGATATCGAGGCACTCGGCGGGGCTGACGCTTCCCGGAGAGACGCTGTTGACCAAAACGCCTTGATTCGCGACCTCCTTGGCGAGTGCGTGGGTCATCGCGATGACTGCGCCCTTTGTCGCCGAATAATGTGCCATATTGGCGTTTCCGTATACGCCTGCGACCGAGGCGACGTTGATGATCCTGCCGTACTGATTTTCAAGCATTTTCGGAAGAATGGCCTGCGTGAAATAAACCACACCCATCACATTGACATCGATGTATTTTTTCCACAGCGCGGCGGGGGCATCCGCAAACGCAGAGCGATCCCTCCAGAGTGCGGCGTTGTTCACGAGAATATCGATCCGTTCAAACGTGCGCTCCGCCTCTCTTACCACCTCATAAACAGCAGCCTCGTCGCTGACATCGCACACGAAGGTCAATACGTCGTCCGTATATACGGAAAGCTCCCGCTTCACCCCTTCGAGCTTTTCGCCGTTGATGTCTACAAGCACGAGTCTTGCGCCATTCTCGGCAAGAAGGAGCGCCGTTGCCCGTCCAATGCCTACTGCCGCGCCCGTAATGAGCGCGGTTTTGTTTTGGAAATTCATAGGAGGGTTCCTTCCTCTTTTAGATCATCGTATATTGCGTTATGTATTTCTTCACGCATTTTTACAACGTCGTCGTATTTTTCACGCTTAAAATCATTTTTGACACACGTAAAGCGGGTTGCGTTCGTAAGAATGATTACATACATTTGTTTTTCGCGGTTTATAAAAAAGCTTTGTCCCGTGTGTCCGCAGTGTCCGAAGCTGCCGATCGGGAAAAGATCACCCGTCTGCGGATAGCGCTCACAGACCATAACGTATCCAAGTCCTCTTCTCTCTCCGACAGATCCGCTTCCGTCACCGTAATCGGGGGTATAATCCTTTTCGGCAAGCTCGAAAAGCTCCTTCGGATAGAGAAGCTCGCTTTTTTCGAGCACCGCAGTGATAAACCTCTGCATATCGTAAAGACAGGTTTGCTGTCCGCCGCTTCCACCGGGCTTTCCGAGGACGAGTACATTTTCATCGTCAAATCGCTTCTCGTGCGTCCCTCTCTTCCAGCGATAACACACAGCGGCGTTCGGCTCGTCCATTCCGATCTCGAAAGCGGTTCGCTTTAACCCAAGGGGCTTAACGATATTTTCCTCGTAGATCTCCTCGAGCGTTTTCCCATATATCTTTTCGAGGATATATCCGAGCAGCAGATATCCATTACAGGAATACTTCATATTGGTATCCGGCTGAAACACAAGCGGATGGGAAAGCATATCTGCGATGATCGCGTCTGCACCCTTTTCCGCCGCCTCCCTTTTGATCGGATAGCGCCTGATACCCGAGGTGTGTGTCAACAGCTGCTTTACCGTGATCCTCTTTTTGTCGGGATCTGCTACGTCGAAGAAGTCACCGAGCGTGCTCTCGAGGGTGAGGAGTCCTCTGCCGATCGCCTGCAAAATCAGAGTCGAGGTAATGAGCACCTTTCCCATACTTGCCACGTCGAAATACGTGTACTCGTCTACGTTATCCGAGAACAGAATTTTTTCGTCATTTCCATAGTGAACAAGAATTGCATATGTGTCAAGATCGGCATTTTTCATTTTCTCGTTCATCAGTTTTTCTGTGCGTTCAAGCTTCATATTCTTTCTCCTTTGATACGTGTGTCCGAAATTTGTTTTCGCTTAAATTACAGATGGTCTCTGATCGCCTTAACATCCCTTGTAAGCGGCTGTACCTTCGTCGCAAGCTGATCGTATTCGTGAACGCAGAGATACATACAGGAGCCGATCTCTCCACCGACCCTTCTTAGTATTCGGCTCTCTCCTCCCGCAAGGAAGAGAAATGGGATCGAGAGATTCTGCTTCAGCAGGTCGATGATCCGCAAATTCTCGATCTGCTCTGCCATTGTAGAGGCACCCGTGACGATCTTACAGATATCCGCTCCTCGTCTTTCGTGCTCGCGTGCGACCTCGAGAACGCGCTCGGCGGGGGTGAATTTTTTGATGTGCGAGGACATCAATACCTCCGCTCCCCTCGCGTGAAGCGCCTCGATGAGCCTCTTTTGCTTTTCGATCGCTTCATCATTCATCGTGAGCTCGCCCACGCAGGGATCGAAATAGTCTCCCATCACGTCGCAAAGCGTTGCGCCGCATTCGGCAAGCTCGAGAAGCTCTTCTGCAAGCTCGTCGTCGCTCTTTCCCGTGTTTTCTGCTACGCGGTAGTTCGTCACGTAAACGGGAAGAGGGCTTGCATATCGGAACAGCCGTTCATAGGTTTCTCGCGTTCTGTATTCTGCCTTCATCCTGCAAAGCTGCATCCCGAACGCCTCTGCCCCCTCGGGGCGCGAAGCATCGATCAATTCCTCGACCCGATCGGGGTTATCCGCCTGCACCATTACGGTGAGGAGAGGCTTTTCATAGCTTAGGAAGGTTGGCTTCATTTCAGTGCCTTCCTCCCATAGCGGCTCTGCCGCCGTCGATCATAATGTTCTCTCCGTTGATGAACTGTCCCTTCTCAGATGCGATAAAGAGACAAAGATCAACGATCTCCTGCGGCTCTCCGGCGCGCCCGAGCAGAGTCGGCAGCTTCGCCATCCCGGGTCGCGTCATCACAGGTCCCGGAGAAACGCATACACAGCGGATCCCGTATTTCGCACCGTACTGCGCGATCGACTTCGTGAGTCCGTACATCAGTCCTGCCTTCGAGGTGGGATAGTCCATACCGTAGTGGTCACCGTTCACCCCCGTGACAGAGCCGATATTGATGATGAGACCGCTCTTCTGCTCTCTCATCTGCTTCAGCACCGCGTGTGCAAAATAGAAGGGTCCCTTCAGATTCACGTCGATGCCCCAATCGTACACGTCGATCGGCACGTCGGGAAATTCGGGATATGCCTTGCGGTCTACCTTCCGCATTCTGACCGCAGTTCCACCTGCGAAGCTTGCCGTAACGTCGATCCTGCCGAATGCCTCGACCGCCTTATCTCTTGCGGCACAGACCTGCTCATAGTCGCGTACATCGCACACGACACCGATCGCACGTCCTCCATCCTTTTCATTGATCTCGCTTACTCTTTCCTTTAACGCCTCCTCGTTTACGTCACACAAAACGACGTTTCCGCCGAGGGATGCGAAGCTCTGTGCGAACAAGAGACCCATACCCGATGCCGCACCGGTTGAAATTGCTACCTTTCCGCTGAAATCCATTGTAAAAAACCGCCTTTCTGATATTTTTAACTCAGTCTCCGCGCTTCATAGCGTTTCTGCCGCCGTCGATCATAATGTTCTCTCCGTTGATGAACTGTCCCTTTTCGGAGGCAATAAAGAGCGCGAGATCAATGATCTCCTGCGGCTCTGCGGCGCGTCCGAGCAGTGTTTTCATTTTTGCCATAGCGGCTCTCGTCATAACGGGGCCGGGAGAGAGGCAAACGCAACGGATGCCATATTTCGCACCGTACTGCGCGATCGACTTCGTGAGTCCGTACATCAGCCCCGCCTTGGAGGTGGAATAATCCATACCGTAAGCTGATCCGTCACAGCCTGTAATCGAGCCGATATTGATGATGAGGCCGCTCTTCTGCTCTCTCATCTGCTTCAGTACGGCGTGCGCAAAATAGAAGGGACCCTTCAGATTCACGTCGATGCCCCAATCATACACGTCGATCGGCACGTCGGGAAATTCGGGATATGCCTTACGGTCGACCTTACAGACTCTGGTCGCCGTTCCGCCCGCGAAATTTGCCATAATGTCAATTCTTCCGAACGCCTCGACCGTCTTGTCGCGGGCGGCACAGACCTGCTCATAGTCGCGTACGTCGCATACAACACCGAGTGCACGTCCGCCATCCTTTTCATTGATCTCATTTACCTTTTCGACGAGCACCTCTTCGTTTACGTCACACAGAACGACGTTCCCTCCAAGCGCTGCGATGTTTTGCGCGAACAAGAGACCCATACCTGATGCCGCACCGGTTGAAATTGCTACCTTTCCACTGAAATCCATTGTGAAAACCGCCTTTCTTTTTTGTTATGATTCATTATAATCCGTACAGCTCGCGAATTCAATGGCAAAAACGATATAAAATTAACTTTTTCGATACAAATCACGTTGGTACTTGACAATTCGTTGCTAAAAGTGATATAATGCTTTTATCAAAAGCGGAGGGCTATTATGGATCTGAAGGATGTGACCGTTACAAATATTACGAGGGTATTCACCGTTCACTCTCCGCAGGGTCGGACTGCGAAAATGGAAAACAGACCCTCCTACTGCCTGTCCTTTTGCACGGAGGGGCAGATCACCTACACACAAAACGGAAAAACATTTGTTTCCGACTGTAATAACGCCGTGATCCTTCCGCAGGGGGGATGCTATTCCCTTCACGGAGACAGGACCGGCGACTTCCCCGTGATCAACTTTTTGACACTTGAGCCGATCTGCGACACGATAAAGATCATCAAGGTTCACAACGTTGATCTCCTGCTGAAAAACTATGATGAGATCAAAAAGCTATTTATGAACGAAAGCAATCGCGCGAAGGTGCTGTCGCTGTTTTACGAGATGCTCCACGTGCTTTCTCTTGAAAGAGACATCGGCGAGCTTGACACCGCGATCAAATATATTTACGACAACTATCACCTCCAGGATCTGACCAACGCGGATCTTGCAGAGGAGTGTAAGATCAGTGAGGTCTATTTCAGGCGGCTGTTCAAGGAGCGTCTTGGCGTTTCTCCGAGGCAATTTATCATAACGCTCCGCATACAAAAGGCAAAGCAGCTTTTGTCGGAGGGCAAGCAAAAAATATGGGCGATCGCCGAGGCTTGCGGATTTGCGAGCTCCTATCATTTTTGCCGAGCCTTCAAGCAACACACAGGGATGACTCCGCACGAATACAGAAAGCAAAATCAGATCTTTGAATTCTGACAGTAGCAGATAGCATTTTTGTACCAAAAAGGCAATATCGATCGGTTTTTCCGAAAGATATTGCCTTATTTTTATATAAAGATGTGATCCCGCATCTCAGACGGCGGATAGCCGTATCTTTTTTTGAAAACGCGCGAAAAATATTTTTCGTCCGAAAAGCCGCACGAAAAGGAGACCTCCTTCACCGTCAGGGCGTTTTCGGTCAGAAGCTCGATGGCGCGATTCATCCGAAGCTTCAGAAGATACTGCTTCGGGGAAAGTCCGAAATGCGTCTGGAAGGCTCGTTGCAGACTCGACGCACTGATAAATCCGATGTGGCATACCGTGCCGATATCAAGCTCGGGCTCGCAAAAATGCTCGTCGATATACTCAACGCAACGGGTAAACGCCGTGTCCTCTGCCGAGCGTTTCTTATCCTTTTCGATCTTTTCGAGGATCTCATAAATGGTAGCCTTCGCTTGATTTACCGAATGCTCCTCGCTCCAGCCCTGAAGAAGCTGACGAAACAGGAGGGCGATCGCGGCGCTGTTCTCCGTATCAATGTTCTCCGCTTCGTAATAATTGCAGGATCTGAAGTGCACAACGATACTCTCACTGACCGAATATTCTACCTTGTAGGGTGTGTCGGCGGGAATAAACAATACGTCTCCCGGGGAGGTAACGAAGCGCTTCCCCGCGACCTCAAACGAGCCCGTTCCGCTCAGCCGAAGAGAAAACGCGGCATACGGTCGGGCCTTTACATTGAAAACGCCTTTTTCGTGCGTGTACGGATCGATCGTCAGGATCTGAAACGTAAGCTCATCGAAGTTATAGATCATACCGTCACCTCCTCTGTCGAGCATATTATAGCACAACTTGACTAAAAAGTCTACCCCTGTGAACAAAATATCCATTGCTTTTTTTCTTTTCGCGAAGTAAACTATACTTATCATATCGCGCGATATCGAGCTTTTTTGCGTACTGCACGGAAAATCGGGCGCGCGTAGTGACACGACACAAAAAAACAAACTATAAATTAAAAGGAGAAGATCTATGTCGATCAAACACACCGCTGTCAGCTATTATGGGCTGAACTACGTTGAGCACGCCGAAAAGGACTTTATCGAAATGAAGGAGCACGGCTGTGACACCGTTATCCTCGCCATCACCGAGTTCGATATGGACTTTTGGTTCCCCAACATCAACAATATCGTAAAGACCGCTCACAAGGTCGGTCTCAGATGCATCGCTGACACCTGGGGCATCGGTAAGTATTTCGGCGGCGAGCAGGTCAGCCTGTTCCTGCAGAACAACATTCACCACAGACAGGTCTCGGCTTACACGGGCGAGGTTCTGAACGCCGCTTGCTTCAACACCAATTCTTTCCGCGATTACTTCACAAATATTTGTCTGAAGCTCGCAAGAGAGACCGAGGTGGACGGCTTCTTCTGGGATGAGCCGCACTACGCATATCCCAAGTCCTACGCATCGATCACGGGCGGCGCAGGCGACGACTGGGCGTGCAGATGCCCCGAATGTATGAAGAAGTTCGAGGATTACTACGGCTACGAGATGCCCAAGTTTATGAACGACGACGTCAAGCAGTTCCGTTGGAGAGAGGCTCTGAAGACGCTTGCAGATTGCTCGAAGGCACTGAAGGAGGTCAATCCGAACCTCGAGATCACCTGCTGCGTACACGCAACGAAGAACACCTACTACGTCACCGAGCTTCGCGGCTACGACAACTGGGAAATGGTCGCAGCTTGCCCCTACTTCGACGTATTCTCCACGACCATCATCAACTGGGCGCTTCCCGAAAGCTTCTTCAAGGAGATCACCGAGCGCACCGTTCGCATCGCGAAGAAGTACGGCAAGCAGTCCGAGCGTTGGCTGATGGGCTACAACGCACAGCCCGAGGACTTCTCGCAGATCGATAAGGTCGTTGACCTCTACGAGAGTATGGGTGTTGACCGTCTTGCTACGTGGACCTACCGTGGCGGTCTCGGCACGAGCGTTCAGGCTCCCGATCCGATCAAGCTGTGGGACAGAATCGGCGAGAACTACAAGAGAGTACTGAAGAAATAATTGCGATCCGAGAATGGAGACGGATATGTCTGAATACTTAACGAAAATTATCGATATCTTAAAGCGCATCGAGGACGAAGAAAGCGAGAAGCTCGACCGCGTTTCCGAAATGGTCGCGAATACGATCACACAGGACGGTCTCATCTTTGTTTTCGGATGTGGACACTCCCACCTTCCCGGACTCGACGCCTTTTACCGTGCGGGCGGACTTGCCAACGTTTCCCCGATGCTTGACACCGATCTGATGCTCCACAACGGTGCGGCAAAATCGAGCCGAATGGAGAAAATGAGCGGGATCGCAAACGAGGTCTTCCGCAGATACACCCCCACGAAGAAGGATATGATCTTCATTTTCTCGGCATCGGGAAAGAATCAGGTTCCCGTCGAGATGGGTGACGCGGCACGCGAAAAAGGGATTCCCTCTGTCGGTATTTCCTCCTCCGCTTATTTCGATCGCGGCGGCAGACTGCACGAGCACGTGGACGTTGCAATCGACTGTAAGGTTCCCTACGGCGACGCTTGCATTGATGTCGGAGACGCGAAGATGGGCGGACTTTCCACCGCGACGGGCTGCTTTATTCTGAACACCTGCCTGATCAACGGTGCAAAGCGGGCACTTGCAAGAGGTACCGTTCCTCCGATCTACCTCAGCGGAAACGTGGATGGCGGTCGCGCACACAACGTGGTGCTTGAGGATCTTTATCTCGGAAGGGTGAAGCATCTATGAGTAAGGTAGCAGTCATCGGAATCGTCGGCAATTCTGTATTTTTACCCGTAAACGAATTCCACGTCGGAGGAGAGACGGTCGAAGCATCGTCGATCCACTTTGAATTCGGCGGCAAGGGCTTTAACCAAGCCGTAGCCGCAAGAAGAAGCGGTGCGGAGGTCTCCTTCCTCGCCGCGATCGGCTCGGAATACGAGACGGAGGTATCCACCTTCCTCGAAAAGGAGGGGATCCGCCACACGCTTGTACGGAAGGACGGGTCAACGGCGTTTGCCGCCATCGTGACCGACAAAAGCGGCAGCAATCACGTCACGGTCTATCAGGGCGTTCAGCTCTCGGGTGACGACGTTTCTGCGTTTGAAGACGAGATCAGAACCGCAGACATCCTTCTTCTGAATAACGAGGTGGACGAGGGCGTCAACGTGAGAGCCATCGAATACGCAAAGAAATACGGTGTCAAGTGCATTTTGAATCCCGCCCCCGCGCGAGAGAGCTGCCGTTATATTCTCGACAGCGTTGATCTTTTCACGCCCAACGAGCACGAAACGCTCGGGATCGAGGATCTTCCCAACGTCCTCGTCACGCTCGGAAAGCGCGGCTGCCTGATCAAATCGACGGGCGCGCTGATCCCTGCAGTCGACAGTGGGAAGGCAGTCGACACGACGGGCGCGGGCGACACCTTCAACGGTGCTCTTACGGCAATGCTCGCAGAAGGCTGCGACATCGCACGCGCGGCAAGGATCGCCAATCGCGTCGCATCGATCGGCGTGACGAGAAGATATGCCGTGTCGTCAATTCCCTCAAACGAAGAAATCCAAAAAATCATATCAGAAATCAATTAGAATGGAGAAACAACAATGCAAAAAGGTCTGAATTATTTGCTTCAGAAGTACTCGGTTTCGGCAGACGCCGTTCTGTCGGCCGACGGCAAGACCGTTACGATAAACGGTGAAGCCATCCCCGTCCTCCCCTGGGAGTCGGAAAGAAGAATGATCGAGCTCAGAAACCTCGTCGTTCTCGGAAGAGTCGGAAATATGTGCACCTACCGCATCGGACACACCGCAAAGCGCGGAACCGATCTCGATACTCTTCTCTACCGCGAGATCGGTGTTCTCGAATTCACCGTGAATTCTCGCGTGAAGGAGATCTTTGCGATCGCGGGCGAAAACACGCGCAACTGCATTGCGGAGACCGAGAACGGCTGCGTCTGCTCCATCGAGCTCGGTGCTACCCTTGACGAATCGGCTACCGACATCGACAAGCACGAGATCATCACCGACAACGGCGTTGCCTGCGACAGAGTCGTCGACACGCAGGTTCCGCAGAACTCGATCTACGTATTCGGCAAGAACGATGCGACCTACCTTGATACCGACGCGGAGCTGTTCGGATACTCCGAGATCGAGATCAACACGATCCGAAACGCCTTCCTGCTTGCAAAGGACGAAGGTCTGAGAGCTGCTGCAAAGTGCAAGCACGCACACATCGAGGCGGTCGTTGAGGCGGCGAAGGAGTCGCTTCGCACTCTTGAAAACGTAAAGGTAGGTGGATAAGATGAAAAGACTGAAGATCGCTATGATGAGTATGACGCACGGTCATACGAGAAAATACTACGACGTTCTGAAGAACAATCCCAAGCTCGAGTGGATCGCCGTTTCCACTGCAAACGAGGAGGTCAAGGAGATCTTCCTGAACAGCGTTCAGGGTATTCCCTGCTACGATTCCGACGAGGCTATGCTCGACGCACATCCCGAGATCGAGGCTGTCGTTCTTGCAAGTGAAAACAGCGAGCACCTGCGTCAGGTCCGTCTTTGCGCGGAGAGAAAGATCAATATTCTTTCGATGAAGATCCCCACCTTTGATATGGACGAGTATGCAGAGATGGAAAGACTCGTTAAGGAAAGCGGAATCACCTTCCAGATCGAGCTTGAGCTGCACTACAACCCCGTTGTTATGCGTATGAAGGATCTCGTCAAGAACAATGCAGTCGGCAAGACCGATGCGTTCAACGCGACCAACATCACCCTCTCTCCCGTTTGGGCATTCCCGTGGCAGGGTGTTCCTGAAAAGAGCTACGGCAAGCGCGTTCCGATCAAGGAGGGACACGAGAAGTTCCGCGGCGGTGCGCTTTGCGATCATCCCCATATCTTCGATCTGATCCGCGAGGTCACGCAGAGCGACTTTGACGTGATCTTTGCAAAGGTCGCGCCCAATATGCGCCACGAAATCGAGGAGGAGGATATGCTTGCGGTCGTCGGACGGATGAAGAACGGCGTTATCTTCTCGCTTGACCCGAGCTGGTCGAGAGCAGAAAACCATCTGAAGGTTCCCGGTCCCGGTTGGGAGGTATTCCCCAAGCGTATGGAGGTCAATCTCGTGATCCACGGAAGCGAGGGCACGATCCTCACCGATTGCTTCGGCCCGAACACCTATCACAACGGCTCTCCCGAAAACAAGTACACTGTTCAGTACACCTACTTTGACGAGTGGGTCGGTCTGATCGACGAATTCGTCGAGTGCATCGACACGAAGAAGACGCCGAAGATCAACCTCACCTGGCACAAGGATACGATCAAGGCAATGAACGCCGTTTACGAGAGCATCGCAACGGGTAAGGCTGTCCGTCTGTAAAGCATACTACACTGCGAAAGAGAGGTACTGTTATGATTTTCCAGCATCCGAATGGCTATCAGAAAAACGAAGGAAGCTTCGTTTTTTCGGGAAAGATAAATGCACTTGCACATCCTTCTCTCAACAAGAACGTGATCAAGGAGTTCTGGGGTAACTTCACCTACGGCGCTTCTTCCCTTTCGATCGAAGAGACGAATGATTTCGTATTCTCCTTTGGAAACGCAAAAAAGCTTCCGCTTGACGGCAACGCATACAGCGTAAACGTAACGCCCGACGGCTTTTGTGTTTCTGCCGAAAACGAGAGCGATCTGATCGCGGGCTTTATGACCCTGCTCGACTGCCTGAAGGCGACCGACCGCGAGGACGAGTCTCTCGCCGCAGAGCTTGACTGCTGTGAAATTCTCGAAACGCCGCTGGTCAAGAACAGAATGGTTCACTTCTGCATATTCCCCGAAACCGAGCTCTTTGAGCTGCAGCGCTTCGTCCGCTTCTGCGGTGCACTGAAGTACACGCACATCGTTCTCGAGTTCTGGGGTATGCTGAAATACGACTGTATGAAGGAGCTTGGGTGGTCGCACGCCTTTACGAAGGCTCAGGTGAGACCGATCATCAAGGAGGCAAACGATCTCGGAATGGAGGTCATCCCGATGTTCAACCATTGGGGGCACGCCTCGGGCCAAAGAGCTGCACAAGGAAAGCACGTTGTGCTCGACCAGAACCCTGCACTTGTCACCTATTTCACCTCGGATGGCTGGTGTTGGGATATCGAGAAACCCAAAGTAAGACGCCTGCTTCGCGAGATCCGAAACGAGCTCATCGAGCTTTGCGGAGAGGGTGAATACTTCCACATCGGCTGTGACGAGGCTTACAACTTCTCCTTCTCTGAAACGGATATGCGTATGATCTGCGGCTTTATGAACGAGATCGAGGAGGAGATGAGCCAAGTCGGTCGCCGCGTCATCATCTGGGGCGATATGTTCCTCTACCGTTACCCGCATTACGTCAACAAGCTCAGCTGTAACACACGCTCGCCCGAGACCGAGCAGTTTATGATCGGACTTCTCGACAAGCGAATTCTCATTGCTGACTGGCATTACAGCGCGACCGAGACTCCCGTTGAAACCTATGAGGTGTTCAAGAAGGCGGGCTTTGACAGCGTGATGTGTCCTTGGGACCGCGGTGCTGCACAGCTGAAGGCAGTAACGAAAACGGTTAAGGACCAAGAGCTCTTCGGCTTGATGCACACGACCTGGCATACACTGGCTGTCAACTCAAACGGCGTGGGTATGGTTACCCTTGCCGCAGTCTCTTGCTTCGAGAACTTTGAAGACACGGAAACACCTCACGTTCGTACCAAAGCCACCGCGCTTTGGCGCAAGGTGTATCCGATCCACGGTGTTTACGAGCGTGCCGGCTGGAAGACCACGCAGATCGAGCACTGATCGCACAAAAATGCGGCTATCCGCCGCATAATAAATCACTTGGGGCTGAGTCGGTTTATGACTCAGCCCCGTTTTATTCAGTCCGTAAAATCGCCCGGTCGCTTCCCTGTGATCGCTGTGAAGGTCTTATAGAAATTTGACGAGCTGGAAAAGCCGCATCGCTCTGCCACCTCGAGCTTTGTGATCTTTTCGTTTTTCAGCATATCGACGGCACGCTCGACGCGCTTGATCGAGATATATTCCCATAGGGATATACCGTTAAACTTTTTAAACACCGAGGAAAAATAGGTCGGTGAAAGGCAAGCGACGTCGGCAAGCTCCTTTAGTGTCAGCTTACTTTCGAGATTTTCCTGTATGTAGTCGATCGCAAGGCGAAGGCCGTGTGTAATGCTGTCGGAGGCCTTCACGGATTTCGAATGATCGATGCAGGAGTAGTTTCGTATGATGTGCGTGAGCATCATAAAAAGCACGTAGCGGGCGGCAACGGCATAACACTGCTTCTTATCCCGAAGCTCTCGCTCGAGCTCAAGAAGAGATCCCCTGATCATCCCCTCCCTGTCCTCAAGTCGGTTTTCAAACGAGGAACTTCTTGACGTAAAGAGACTAAGCAGCTCGGCGCTGTCTGTGCGTTCCCAGAGAAGATAGGGCTCAAACTGCACGTTCAGAAGCTCGAATTCCTCTGCGATCTCGGTGATGCAATGCTCCTCGTTGCTTCCGAAAAGAAAAGCATCCCCCGCAGAAAAAGCGTACTGCTTTCCGCAAACGGCATAAGTCCCGCTGCCCGAAAGCACGACCGATATCTCACATTCGGTATGGTGATGCGCCCGATAGGTACGATGTTGGGGGGGAAGACTCGAACGATAGGAGCGAATTCCGCCGAATTTGCAATTTCCAAGTAAGGTATATTCATTGGTTCTCATACGTCCTCCTAAAGAACATCGTAAAATAGTGGATAAAAAGCATAATATAGTTCTTGCACAGAATTGATTCTGTTATTATAATTATAACATAGAATTCTAATTTGTCAAGGAGGATAAAACGACAATGAACATCAATGAAATGATTCAAGAAAACGTAAATTGCTGCTCAAATCCGTCAGAACTGAAAATAACGGATATCCGCGTAGCAAACATCACGGGTGCGCCCAAGCATTGCCCTCTGATTAAAATTTATACCAACCAGGGGCTTGTCGGCTACGGCGAGGTCAGAGACGCATCGAGCGCAACCTACGCGCTGATGCTCAAATCCCGTCTCATAGGCGAAAACCCCTGCAACGTGGACAAGCTCTTCCGCCGCATCAAGCAGTTCGGCGGCCCCTCGAGACAGGGCGGCGGTGTCAGCGGCATCGAGATCGCACTTTGGGACCTTGCAGGCAAGGCGTGGGGCGTTCCGCTCTATCAGATGCTCGGCGGCAAGTTCCGTGACAAGGTTCGCGTTTACGGCGACACCGACGTAGACGGCAAGCACACCGGAACCGATATGGGTAAGGCAATTCAGAAGCGCATCGATATGGGCTTTTCTCTCGTCAAGATGGACCTCGGCATCGAGCTTCTGTACGACGAGCCCGGTACGCTTAACGCGCCCCTCGGTATGCTCGAGGATATGCAGAAGTATTCGATGAAGGCGATCCAGCACCAGAGCGGCTCGATCGATATGGATATGATGCTCGGCAAGAACTACGAGGTCTTTACCATTCCTCACTATGCAACCGGCATCCGTATCACCGAAAAGGGTCTCGATATGCTCGAGGATTACGTAAGACAGGTTCGTGACGTTGTCGGCTACGAGGTTCCGCTTGCGATCGACCACTTCGGTCACGTTGCGATCGAGGACTGCATCAAGTTCGCAAAGCGTCTTGAAAAGTACAACATCGCTTGGCTCGAGGACATTCAGCCCTGGCATCTGACCGACCACTACGTCCGCATCGCAGAAAACTGCAACGTTCCGCTTGCAACCGGTGAAGACATCTATCTCGCAGAGAACTTCCGTCCTCTTATGGAAAAGCACGGCGTTTCGCTCGTTCACCCCGACCTTCTCACCATCGGCGGTGCGCTTGAGACCAAGAAGCTCGGCGATATGTGCGAAAAGTACGGTGTAGCAATGGCGATCCATATGGCAGAGAGCCCGATCGCTTGTATGGCGGCAGTTCACACTGCAGCGGCAATTCAGAACGTGCTCGCTGTCGAATTCCACTCGGTCGATATTCCCTGGTGGAACGACCTCGCAAACGGCATTGCGAATCCCCTCTTCAAGAACGGCTTTGTCGAAGTTCCGAACACGCCCGGTCTCGGCATCGAGTCTCTGAACGAGGAGCTGATTGCACAGCATATGCATCCGAAGTATCCCGGTCAGTGGGAACCCAGCACGCAGTGGGACGGCGAATGGGCAAACGACCGTGAATGGAGCTGATACGATGCAGCTTAGAATACGTTGGATCGGTCAAAGCGGCTATCTGATCAGCGACGGAAAAACCGAGCTCTGCATCGATCCGTATCTTTCAAACGTCGTAGACAGAGTGGCGAAGCGCGGCCGTATGGTCGAGGCGCCTTTCACCCCCGACAAGCTGAAGAGCGACGCAGTGATCTGCACCCACGATCATCTCGATCACGTCGACATCGATGCGATCCCGCTGATGAACAAGGATATGCTCTTCCTCGCACCCTCGCACGCGGAGCCTACGCTCCGCTCGTGCGGTGTCGTGCGCTACGAGCCGTTTGACCTTGGAATGAGCAAGCGCATCGGCGCGTTTGAGCTCCTCGCCGTCTATGCGAACCACAGCGTTCCCGCTGTCGGTCTGATCCTGCGCCACGAAGGGCTGACATTCTACTTTTCGGGTGACACCGAGTACGACGCCGAGCTTGAAAAGCTGAAGAGCTTCGATATTGACGTTATGTTTATCTGCATCAACGGAAAGCTCGGAAATATGAACGTTGATGACGCGGCGCGTCTCACTCGTATCCTCTCGCCGAGGGTAGGCATTCCGACACACTACGGAATGTTTGAGAGCAACACAGAGGACCCGCAGGAATACGTTTCCCGTGTTCCCTCCTCCTACGTTCTGGAGTACAACAAAGAATACGACGTAAAGGAGATACTCGACCGTGTTTGATCTTTCAGGAAAGAAAGCTCTTGTTACCGGCTCGACTCAGGGCATCGGCTTTGACATCGCCCGCGCGCTTTCAGAGCACGGTGCGACCGTGTACGTGCACGGCGCAAGAGATTTTGAAAAATGCAAGCGAGCAAGCGAACAGATCCCGAACAGCATTCCCGTAAACACCGACCTGCTCCTGCCCGATGCGGCAGATCTGCTCTATGAAAAGACGGGCGACGTGGATATTCTGGTCCTCAACGCCTCTATTCAGTACAAGCGGAAATGGAACGAGTTCTCGTTTGAGGACTACGAGATCCAGATGAACTGCAACGTAAGATCGACCTATTTTATGATCAAGAAGTATGCAGAGGGGATGCAGAAGCGCGGATTCGGACGCATCGTAACGCTTGGAAGCGTCAATCAGTACAACCAGCACCCCGAGCTCTCTCTCTACGGGGCGACGAAAGCGGCGCAGTACAAGATGGTGAAGAACTTTGCACCCGCACTTGCTCCCTACGGCGTTACGATCAACAACGTCACTCCCGGCGCGATCGAGACTCCCCGAAACGCCGACGTTTGTGCAGATCCCGAGAAAAAGGCGGCTGTGGAGGCTATGATCCCTATGAAACGCTTCGGAACCCCTGCAGATATCAGCCCCGCTGTGCTTCTGCTCTGCTCCGACGAGGGCTCTTACATTACCGGTAGTGAAATTATAATCGACGGCGGATTGTCGTTAAGATAAGGAGATTAATATGCATTTCAACGATCGAGACGAAATTATTGCACTCACCCCTCAGTGGAAGGGTGAAAGATTGCCCGACGGTCGTCCGAAGGTAGACGAAAAGTACCTGAAGGCGCTCCGCACACTGACCCTTGAGGAGGTTTGGAAGCCCATCTTCGTGAAGGGCTATGAAAGCCAGTTCGAGGGACGCCTGCACACGCTCCACAACGACGGCAGAAAGCTGATCGGACGTGCTGTGACTGCGACCTACTGCCCCTATCGCCCCGACCTTGACGAATTCACGAAGGACAAGGGTCGCGAGGAAGGCAGAACCGGAACGTACAACCAGTGGGTCATCGATAACCTGATGGAATACGACGTTCCCGTCATCGATATGTACGACAAGATCTACAAGGGCACCTTCCTCGGCGGCAACCTTACGACTGCTCTGAAGAACAAGACGAAGAACGAGAACGGTGGCGCTGTCATCTGGGGCGGTGTTCGTGACACCGAGCAGATGCTGAAGGTCGAGAACACGCAGGTCTACTACCGCGGCATCGACCCGACTCCCATCCGCGACTTCATTATGACCGGCTACAACACGCCTACCCGCATCGGTAACGCGATCTGTCTGCCCGGTGACGTCGTATTCGGCGCAGGCGGCGGTGTTCTCTTCATCCCCGCTCACCTCGTTGAGGAGGTCGTTGGCGGTGCTGCAAAGACGCAGGTAAAGGATATGTTCGGCTTCGAGATGATCAGCCAGAACAAGTTCACGACCGCGCAGATCGACAAGAATACCTGGACCAAGGAGATGCTCGATCTTCTGATGGAGTTCATCGAGAACGACGACCGTGCCGCAGATTATCGCGGACTTGACTGGTCGCAGGAATACTACTTTGCGATCCACGGCGACCCGAACGACACGCAGTCGGCACTGTAATCCTTATTTGGATAAGTACAACAGAGCGGCAGGCTTTACGCCTGCCGCTCTTGTTTTATGAGCCGTGAAAATATCCACAGATTTTATTGGATGTGAAGTGTCCCGCCGTCTTTCACGTCAGGCGTTCCCGAATAAATCCCCCAACGTGGTGTAATGGTAACAGTTGTGTCACTCGCTACGGTCAACGTAAATACAATCGTTTTCGGGGTGTCTTCCGCGTGTCTCGCGATCGAATCCGAATAATAGTTTTTTGCGGATTCACCCGACCCGGTGGTGAACACAATATATCCGGAAGCGCTGTCCTTCGGAAGCGTCAGCGTGACCGTGTACATGGCTCCACCGCTCAGGAGAACCGTCCGATCATCCTCAAGCATCGCAGTGCCTGTAAGGAGCAGCTCCCCTTCATCACTTGAGACCGAAGCGGTAAGCAAGCACTGTCCTGCAGTGATCTTGTTGCTGTTGCTTCTTATTCCAACAGAAAACCACGCATAGGTCGACGAGCACAGACATATCAAGCATATGACGATTGCAGATACAGAGGACGCAAGGAAGCGGAAGAAAACCTTATCTGACAGATTTTCCGTGTTCTGATCATTCATTTTGCCGCACCTCCTTCTCTCTATAAGCATACGTTCCGTACTACGGGGACGCAGGCTTTCTCATTAACCTTGGTTTTCGTATTTTTCAGGCTTACGAAGTGCCGTCCGATTCATCCTTATTTTCCTGACTCTTCTGCTGACTCAGCTGATCCTTCAATGCCTGTAGTTCACGCAGCATTTCCTCGTTCTGCTTGCGCTCCTCAGCGATCGCTGCGCGCTCAGCCTCCATTGCTTCGGTCTGCTCTGCCTTATATCTACGGAACAGAACGATGACGTTTACACCGTTATAGAGGATCAGGATCAGGAACGGAACAAGAATACACAGAATGTATCCGGGGGTTGACTTGACAAACGCAAAGAAATTTCCAAGTCCCGGAAGCTTTCCCGTATACTTACCGAGAACGTACTCAGGCTCAACAAGCGCCTCATCGTTCGTATCCGTGTTCGTACCGTAGGTGACGTATCCGATGACCTTTCCTTCCTCTGTCTTCTTGACCTCGCGGATCATATGCGTAATGGTTTCAAAATAACTGTCACTATTGGTTGACACGAAGGAGATAATGTCGCCGGCCTCGAGCTTCGACACATTCTTGACCTCCTTTACGAGGATGATATCCCCCGCATTGAAATGTACGTCAAGATCTGCATTCAAGTCGGATTTGCTCATCGAGTCGGTCTTTACGATATAAAAGCGCAAGCCGAAGAAGTTTCGGTCATTTTTATCAACGGTCGCCACCGTGAATATGGTAAATATCATCATAAAAACGGTGAAGGCTATCAGGAGCCAGGTGATGATCTTCACAAAAATATTCAGAATTTTCTTTGCTGTGCCCATCTAACCGTCACTCCTTTAATTCTGCGTTTCCTTGGATTGCGTATACCGTTACACCAATACCCGTGTAGTATTTGCCCTGGTAGTCGTTTCCGATATGCTCCTTCATCCGAATGACCAGATAGTAGGTCTCATCGCTCACAACGGAGGAGGGCTCCGCCGTGCTTTCATCGGAACCGGGCTGTCCGTTATTGGTCGACGGCGCCTCAAGCTTGCCTACAAACTCGGAAATATCGGTTCTCTGGTTCGGATCGTTCGGGTCGGTAGTGATCCAAACGTCGAACGCCTTATGGAAGTTTTCTGCAGTAAGCTTGTCATATCCGTCCGCGATCAGATCGGTCTCATCGGGATGAGGTGCCGTTTCGTCCTCGCTGATGTACACGCGGAAATTGATGGGAATATTGCTGAGATTCTTAACCTTGAATCCCTGTGTATAGAAGGTCGCGCCGGGCTCGAAGAGGACCTCCTGACGCTCGGAGGAGGTATAGAACGCAAGCACCTTGCCGACAAGTGAATTCTGCTCGGCTGTGTCGTCGACGATATCAACCTTAACACTACCCGAGGTCGTGATAATACCGATCGTTCCGTCGCTCAGATCATTCGTAAAGAGTGCAAGCGTTGCACCCGTGAGACAAACGAGGCAGAGAAGAATGATCAATGCCGCCATAATAAATGATTTTCGATGTGATTTATATTGAATCATATTTCCTCCTTGCCTGTATTCAAGGGCAACATAGGCAAGCCAAAAGCTTTAAGTGTAACGAATCTGAAATTTCATCTTATTATACCACATATCCAAGAAAAAATCAATACCCTATCCACAATTTCTTCAAATTTTAAAAAACATCTTTTCTTCGGTGCTATAATGTGTTATAATAAGGCGTACGTATTTTTCTTTTCAATAATGAAGGAGGAAGCTATGAAGCATTATGATTTGATCGTGGTCGGCGGCGGCTTCGCGGGGGTTTCGGCGGCAATTGAGGGAGCAAAGGGCGGGCTTGACGTCCTGCTCATCGAAAGATTCAACTGTCTCGGCGGTGCGGCGGCGAGCTCGCTCGTTCTGCCCTTTATGACCTACTGGACTACGATGCCCGAAACGGGTGAGAGAAGATACCTTACGGGAGACCTCTTTCTCGAGATCATAGCAGAGCTGAAGGCGGTCGGCGGTATGTCGAACGACAAATACTTCGACGAGGAGCTTCTGAAGCTTGTGCTGAACAGGATGTGTCTGAAGTACGGCGTTTCCCTGCTCTTTAATACGGTCGTTACGAACGTAACGCGCGAAGGCGACGAAATCGTTTCGATCGATGCGCTCGGCAAATCCGCGCGTCTCACGCTGTCGGCAGACCGTTACGTCGACGCGACGGGCGACGCGGAGATTTCAATGCTCGCAGGCTGTGACGCAGTTGTCGGTCGCGAAGGCGACGGTCTCTGTCAGCCGATGACGCTGTGCTTCCGTATGGGTGGTGTTGATGTCGAAAAATTCAGAGAAAACCGCCCGAAGATCAATCCCCTTTACAAGGAATTTCAGGCGAAGGGCTTGATCCGCAATCCGCGCGAGAACGTCCTGATCTTCGGCAATATGAACAATGGTGTTCTGCACTTCAACACGACGCGTGTCGTCAAGCTAAATCCCACCGATCCCTTCGACGTTACGGCGGCGGAGATCGAGGCGCGCGAGCAGGTCTATGAGATCCATAGATTCCTGAAGGAAAACATCGAGGGCTTCGAAAACAGTCGCGTCCTCTCGACCGCACTTCAGATCGGTATCCGCGAGAGCCGAAAGATCGTTGGAGAATACACACTGACGGTCGAGGACCTCAAATCGCTTGCGCGCTTTGACGACGGCATCGCAACATCTAACTATGAGATCGATATTCACAATCCCGAGGGAAGCGGCACGACGCTTTACTATTTCCCGAAGGGGGCTTATTACGAGATCCCCTATCGCTGTCTCGTTCCGAAGGGGATGAAAAATCTTCTCGTTGCGGGCAGGTGCATCTCCTCCACGCACGAGGCACAGGCATCCTACCGCATTATGCCCTTCTGCGCCGAGCTCGGTCAGGTGGCGGGCGTCGCCGCGACCGTTGCGAAAAAGAACGGTACGTCCTTCCCCGACGTTGACGTCACAGAGGTACGGGCGATCCTGCGCGAAAAGGGATTTGCCATCTGACCCGAGGTAAACCAGACTAAAACATAAAAATCCGAGGAGGATACTCCATTTGAACAAAAAGCTGACGATCGGAATTCTCGCACACGTCGATGCGGGAAAGACCACGCTTTCCGAGGCGCTTCTCTATCTTTCCGGAAGGATACGGGCGCTCGGCCGTGTCGATCACAGAACTTCATATCTTGATACAAACACCATCGAGCGCGAGCGAGGGATTACGATCTTTTCAAAGCAGGCTCGGTTTTCGTGGGGAGAGTGCGATTTTATTCTCCTCGACACACCGGGACACGTTGATTTTTCGCCCGAGGCAGAGCGTACGCTCTGCCTTCTCGATTACGCGATCCTCGTGATCAGCGGCCTTGACGGTGTTCAAAATCATACACGGACACTGTGGCAGCTTCTTGAGTTTTATCAGATCCCCACATTTCTGTTCGTCAACAAAACCGATATTGCGGTAAAGCAGAAGGAGGAGCTTTTCACGGAGCTCGCATCGGCTCTATCGCCCCTTTGCGTTCCCTTTTATGAGGCTGACCGAAAAGCCGAGCTTGACGAACGACTTGCCGTCACAAGTGAGGATTTTCTCGAATGCTTTCTTTCGGGCTCCCCCATCGGAGAGACCGAGATCGCGGAACGCATCGGAAACAGACGGCTCTTTCCGTGTCTCTTCGGATCGGCACTCCGCACGACGGGTGTCGAGTTTCTCCTCGACACACTCGACCGCTATACCCTTTCGCCTGTCTATGACGAAAGCGGCTTCGGTGCAAGGGTCTATAAGATCGCACGTGCGGGCTCGACACGGCTCACTTATATGAAGATCACGAGCGGCGCACTCTCGGTACGCGATCCGATCCTCTACACAACTGAAGACGGTCGGCGCACGACAGAAAAGGCTGCACAGCTTCGTCTTTATTCGGGTGACAGATTCGAGCAGGTCGATCACGCTGAGGCGGGAGAGATCTGCGCCGTCGTCGGGCTTTCCGAGACCTTTGCGGGTCAGGGGCTCGGAAGTGAGGGCAACGCCGCGAAGCCGATCCTTGAGCCCGTTCTCTCTTACGCGCTTCGGCTACCGCCGTCCTGCGATCCGCGCGCGCTCTTTTTAAGGCTGAAGGAGCTTGAAGAGGAGGAGCCCTCTCTTCAGCTTCTTTGGAACGATGAGCTGTGCGAGATCGAGGCAAGACTGATGGGCGAGGTGCAGATCGAGCTATTACGGCGGTTGATCACCGAGCGCTTTTCGGTCGAGTGTGAATTCGGCGCGGGAAGGATCCTATATAAAGAAAGGATCGCGAAGAAGGCGATCGGCATCGGACATTTTGAACCCCTCAGGCACTATGCCGAGGTGCAGCTTTATATGGAACCTCAGCCAAAGGGTACAGGACTCGTCTTTGACACAAGGCTCCCCGAGGATGTACTTTCCCGCAACTGGCAGAGGCTCATTCTTTCTCATTTATATGAAAAAAGACACCGTGGCGTTCTCATCGGTGCGGCGTTGACCGACACAAGGATCACGCTCGTCGCAGGCAAGGCGCACGAAAAGCACACCGAGGGCGGGGACTTCCGCGAGGCAACGCTTCGCGCGGTGCGACAGGGCTTGATGACTGCGGGAACGGTCTTGCTTGAGCCCTACTATAAATTCAGGCTCGAGATCCCCTCCGCTTCGGTCGGACGTGCAGTCAACGATCTCCAGAGCCGATCGGCAGAGTTTGAGATCGAGGCGACGTCGGGTGACTATTCCCTCGTCAGCGGACGAGCCCCCGTCTCGGAGCTTGTCGGCTACGCAGAGGAGATCATCTCCTACACGCGCGGTCAAGGACGGCTCTTCTGCACGTCGGATGGCTACGAGCCCTGCCACAATACCGAGGAGATCGTTGCCGCCGCCGCGTACGATGCCGAGCGTGATCTTGAGAACACACCGCACTCGGTCTTTTGCGCCCACGGATCAGGCTTCACGGTTCCGTGGAACGAGGTAGAAGGCTACAAGCACCTTGATGCCGGCATATCGGTCACATCATCAGAGGCTCCGCCGATCCTTCCGCCTGCCGCTGCCTACGCACGGAAGTATCACCTCAGTGATAAGGAGCTTGAGGCGATCATGCTGCGCGAATTCGGGCCGATCAAGCGGCGGCGTTACACAGAGCCGAAAAGCATTTCGGAAAATACGAAGGAAAAAAAGCGTCCCCCGAAGGCAGGAAAACCGCAAAAGCGGATGCTCATCGTGGACGGATACAATTTCATTCATGCATCGGAGGGACTGCGGCATCTTGCACAGACGAATCTCGCGCAGGCGCGGGAGAGCCTGATGGATCTCTTCAGCAACTACGTTGCCTACACAAAGATCGAGGTGACGCTCGTGTTTGACGCTTATCGCGTGAAGGACGGCGAGGGCTCGGATTTTACAAGAGACGGATACCGCGTCGTATACACGAAGGCGGACGAGACCGCCGACGCCTTCATCGAGCGAATGATGTATCAGCTCGGGCCGAATTACAACATCCGTGTCGTGACAGGTGACCGCCTTCTGCAGTTTTCCGCCGTTCATTCGGGCATTCTGCGTATGACGCCGCAGGAGTTTGAGAACGAGCTTTTACAAATCGAAAGCGAGATCTCCGATTTCATCCGAAGGCTTTCGGTTGAACGGGGATGAATTCGGTCATAAGTAACGTATGGGGCTGAGTCGTTTTGACTCAGCCCCGTGCCTTTTCTTATGGGTTTTCTTGGGTAGAACTCGGCAAGCCGTTTATATAGTCGGTGACGTTTTCATAAACCGTGCAGTCTGTAAAGCCTATCGTGTCGAAGACGGTCAAGAGCACCACCGCCGACCTTCCGACGTATATCTTCCGAACACGCGTTCCGTTGTTCTTGAAGAAATAAGTATTTATGATCGTATCGTCTCCGCCTATTGCCTCCTCCAGGCAGGTGTTATACTGCTTGGCTCCCGAGGGCCAGAAGACGAAGATCGGATCAATGAGCTTATACAGCGCATACGTTCCGCCCGTTTTTCCGTGGCGCGCCACCTGAACGGCTTCGGATTCAAGTGCTTTTCCGTAATTACAGCTGATGATCGCATTCGTTTCCTCCGAGCAGTCTCCAAGCATCAGCATATTGAAGTGTCCGAAGCGCATATCTACAATGAGAGACGCGGTATCGTAATTTGCGAGAGCTTCGGGGGCGTACATTTCGAGGGTATACAGGATCTCGATCTCAAGATTTGCAAAGCTGTAGATCTGTCCCGGGTGCGCCTTGTATACAAAGAGATCCGGATTATCCTCTACCAGCCGCGTCTTGATCGTCTTCCAGTTTTTCGAATTCATACCGACCTTCGACGCTTGCCTGTCAGCCGGGATATTGACGATCACGCTTTCGATCGTTACCTCGCTGAGATAGGTCGACGAAAACTTCAGAAGCGCGCCGACGTGATCGGTATGGAGGTGAGAAACGACCCACGCCGCGATCATAATGTTGTCGGGATCCAGCGCCATCGTCACAAGCGTGTTATACAGATTCTCTGCACCGAGCTTCTGATTGTATCCTCCGTCAAGAATGACGAATCGGCTGTCCTCCAGCCTCCAGATATAACACATTCCCTCCTGCGGTGTGCTGGAGCCGTATTTGTATTCCGTGCCGAGCTGAGCAAACTTCGTGTCACATACGTCGATATAGCTTTTCGGCTTTGCGGGAAGCGTATCCTTGCTGTACTTCTCAATAATCACACACAGCTGCTTATACCCGCCCTCGTAAAAGACGTTGAGGGTATGGTCCTTGTAATCCGTAAGGACCGCTGAGGAGACCTTTCCCCGTTCATTTTCGGAATATTTCGTGTATCCGTCACGCTCAAGCTTTGCGACGTACGCATTAAAATGATCGATCGTTGCATTTTCGTAGATCGCTTCGGTCGCACCGTTTGCATCGTAGACGTGATCCATCGTCAGATTCGGCACAACGGGAATACTGTCAACCGTCTCGTCGACCATCTCGGTAGCAGACAGCGCAGAGATCGGAACGACCAGGTCCTGTCCGCTGAGCGACGCCATCAGGATCTGAATCAAAGCATCAGCACCCGATTGAAGCGCCTTATCCGACCACGCGGCGAGAATGATCTTTCTTCCGACAGCTGTGATCGTATAGCTTCCATAGGAGGTCTCGTTCAGAACCGACTGCGCCTCGTCGTATTTTGTTTTCCCGATCAAGATCTCGAACGTTTCGGGGTTATGTTTTTCCCCTCTCGGGATCCAGTCGTCCGAAATGGGCAGAGAGACGCCCGTCATAGCGGCGATCTTTCCGCGGATATCCAGAAAGACCTGCTCCTCTGCCTCGGTAGGAAACTCGGGAGCGACCATCGTGAATTCCGAGACACCACCTACAGCGATACTGAGATTTTCCCCGGGCGAGGCTGTCGTTTCTTCGACTTCCGTGGTCTCTCCCTCGCCCGTCGTTTCCGTAGCATCGCCCGCGTCATCGCAGGCGACGAAAAGAACGGCAAGCGAAAGGCATATTACAAGGAGCGCACAAATACGCAGCCATAGTGAATTTCTGTACATATCATTCCTCCGCGGTGTTTAATCAAACTGAGACCGATAAAGTGAGCTGTAAAAGCCGTTTTTCGCCATAAGCTCGTCGTGACTTCCCTGCTCGATCACGTCGCCGTCCTTGAGAACAAGGATGGTGTCGGCGTTTTGAATGGTCGAGAGTCGGTGCGCGATCACGAAGCAAGTCCTGCCCTTCATCAGAGCATACATTGCCTCCTGGATCTGCATTTCGGTACGCGAGTCGACGTTTGAGGTCGCCTCGTCGAGGATCAGCATCTCGGAATCCGAGAGCATTGCGCGCGCGATCGTAATGAGCTGTTTCTGCCCCTTCGATATATTCACGCCGTCATCCGAAAGGACGGTGTCGTAGCCGTTTGGCAATGCCTCGATGAAGGAATGCACCTTCGCCGCCTTTGCCGCCCGCACGACCTCCTCGCGGGTCGCATTCTCCTTACCGTAGGTGATGTTTTCGTAGATCGTGCCCTTGAACAGCCAGGTCTCCTGAAGCACCATCGTGTATGCACGGCGGAGAGATTCGCGCGTGATCTTCCGCGTTTCCACGCCGTCGATCCTGATCTCACCGTCGTTGACGTCGTAAAAGCGCATCAGAAGATTGATGACCGTCGTTTTTCCGGCCCCCGTCGGTCCTACGATCGCGATGAGGTTACCGGGACGCACGTCAAGTGAAAGATCGTGAAGGATCGTTTTCCCTTCGACGTATCCGAAGCGAACGTGATCGAAGGTGATCTCGCCGCGAACGTCCGTAAGCTCTACGGCATCTTCGTCGTCAAGCTTTTCGGGCTTCTCGTCGAGCAGCGTGAAGATACGCTCTGCCGCAGCGCACGCCGACTGAAGATCGGACAGAATATTCGCAAACTCATTGATCGGCCCCGAGAATTTCTTGGAGTAGAGGATGAAGGACGCGATCATACCGAGGTCAATCCAGAGGATCGTTCCGACCGCAACCTGCCCCGTTACCGAGAGCATATAGAAGATGCCGCCCAGCGCCGCGATGAGCGCGAGGGAGAGATTGCTGATGAAACGAACCGACGGACCGAGCATCGCCGCAACGTATTCGGCGCGGTAATATGCATTGACCGCATCGGTATTGCGCTGATCGAACCGTGCGCCGATGACCCTCTCTCTGTTATAAGCCTTAATGGTTTTCTGACCCGAGAGCATTTCCTCTGCGTATCCGTTGAGCTCGCCAAGCTTTCGTGAACGCTCTCTGACGAGGGGGCGCATCTTTTTCGTGCGCATACGCGCTACGAGGATCGTCGCGGGAATCGTGATCAGGAAGACCGTCAGAAGAAGCGGCGAGATGCGGATCATATAGATCAGCGAGCCGATGACCGTCACAAAGCTCGTAGAGATCTGAAGTACGTCGTGCGTGATCGAGGCATTCAGCGTATCGACGTCGTAGGAGATACGGCTGATGATGTCGCCCGTCTGATGGGTGTCGAAATAATTAACCGGCAAGACGGTCAGATGATCAAACACCTGCTTACGAAGGATGTAAACGATGCGCTGACTGAGATGCACCATCAGAACGGCGAGGAGATACGAGAGGATGCCGGAAAGCAGGTAAACGCCTGCAAGCAGCGTGGAAATGGCAAGAACTCCCGAAAGCTTCGCGTCAAGTCCGAGGGATGTGTATTTGCGGTAAAGGAACAGGACGAATCCCGAATCCGAAACGGCCTTCGGCTCGCGCGCAGTCGGAGCTTCCTCGTCCGAGGCGGCAACGTACATCAGTGCGCCGTTCTCCTCATAAACCGATTCCGCACCGACCAGATTGATCGCATCGCCCGAAAGATCGGGGCCGAGGAGGGCGATCAGGTTAGAGGTCAGCATCAGCACGAGCGCCAGAGCCATCAGAATGGGATGCTTCAGAATATACGAAAACATTCGTCTGAGAATGGGAATGCGAACCGCGCCCTTGTTGTCTGCGCCCTTTTTCAGGTCGTTCGGATTCTCGCGAAAATTCATCGGACCGCCCCGTCCGTTCATTCTTCCGTTATTCAAGGATAGCACCCCCCAACTGCGAATCGCTGATCTCACGGTAGACCGAGCAGCTCTCAAGCAGCTCCTTGTGCGTTCCGCTTCCGATGATCCTGCCCTCGTCGAGCACAAGGATGCGGTCTGCGTGCATAATCGAGCTGACGCGCTGTGCCACGACGATCATCGTTGTATCCGTCAGAAGCTCGCGCATCGCAGCGCGAAGGTTAGCGTCGGTCTTATAGTCAAGCGCGGAGGAGCTGTCATCGAGAATGAGGATCTCGGGGTCTCCCGCAAGCGCGCGCGCGATGAGAAGCCTTTGCTTTTGTCCGCCCGACACGTTCGTGCCCTTCGAGGTGAGCATATGCTCGTAGCGCTCGGGGAATGCCTCGATGAAGGGCTCTGCCTGCGCAGCGCGAGCCGCACGAGTGATCGCTTCATCGGAAAGCTCTCTTCCGAAGTCGATGTTTTCCCTGACGGTCTCGGCAAAGAGAAAATCATTCTGCATCACGACGCCAAACCTTGCGTGCAGCTCCTCGGGGGGGATCGTTCGGACGTCCCTTCCCTCTATGTATACGCCTCCCTCGTCGGGATCGTAAAAGCGCATAAGGAGATTGACGAGTGTCGTCTTTCCGCTGCCCGTCGCGCCGATCACGCCGAGCGTCTCGCCCTTCTTAAGGGTGAAGCTGATATCCGACAGATTGTTTTTCGTCTTATTATACGAGAATGAAACCTGATCAAACGTGATAAACGGAAACTCGGGGCGGCGAGGATGCTCGTCCTCACCTTCGAGCGAAAGTCCGTTTTCGGTCTTGAGCACCTCGTCGATGCGATCACCCGACGCACCACCCTTCGTAAGGCGGGTGAAAACGCGCGAGATCGTCATCATCGCGGTCGACATATGTGTAAAATACTGCGTGAAGGCGATGATCGTCGCGGGATGCATCTGACCGTTCGCGACGCGGATCGCGCCGACGATAATGACCACGACCATTCCAAGGTTCATAATAACGTTGAGCGCGGGATTTGACAGTGCCATCGCGACGCCTGCGTGACATTCCGAATCGATCAGATCCCGATTTGCACGGTCAAAGCGTCTGCGCTCGTAGTCTACCTTCGATAGCGCCTTGATCACACGGATCCCCTGCGCATCCTCGCGTACGACGCGCGTAACGCCGTCCACGTTTTCCTGCACCTTCGTATATAGCGGAACGCCGCGTTTCGTGATGTAAAGAATCACGATTCCGAGGAACGGAACGGTCGAAAGCATCACGAGCGTCAACGTCGGATCGAGGATAAACGCGCAAATGATACTGCCGATAAAGAAGATCGGCGCACGGACACCAATGCGCAGGCTCATACCGATGACGTTATGAATGTTATAGGTATCCGACGTCAGACGTGCCTCGAGGCTTGGGATGCCGAATTTATCGACCTTGCTGCCTGACAGCGACGTGATCTTCGTAAAAAGATCGTGTCGGACGTGCTCGGCAACGTTGCGGGAGACCCTTGCCGCCATACGGTTGGCAACGGCGTTCAGGATCATCGTCAGAAGCGCCGCGAGGATCATCACACCGCCCCACACGAAAATCAAGGTAAGCGAGCGAAGCGGCACGACCGTGCTCAGAAGATAATCGAAGATCATCGGAATGGTCAGCTCCATCAGCGATCCGAGGAGCTTCATAAGGAGCGTCGCTATGGTAAACCACATAACGGGCTTCAGATATCGAAAAATCAGTTTCACGTTATTCCCCCTCCAACGTCTGACCGTCTACCAAAGACGCCGCTTTTTTTGTAACGCGCTTCAGCATATTCAAAAAAAGCTCCTTTTCCTCAGGCGAGAGCGCCGCAGTAACGGTCTCCTCCCATTCTTCCGTCAAGGAAGTAAGCGTCGGCAGTATCTCATACGCCTTTTCGGTCGGATACACGAGCATCACGCGCTTGTCCTCCTCGCTTTGACGCCGTTCGACGTAGCCACGGCTTTCGAGATCGGCGAGCTGTCTCGTCACGCTGCTTTTATTGATATAGATCTGACGGGCAAGCTGCTCCTGCGAAATACCCGGATAACGGCAAACGCTGAACAAATATCGGTGATGCTTCCGACCGAGTTCGCTGTTCGTCAAGTGCTCCGCGCGGTAAATGCTTGCGCATCGGTTGAGGACGTGAATATTACGGGAAAACGATGACATACGGTCTCCTTTCTCGTTTGCTTGCAAATGTCACATAAGCAATCGTTGCAATCGCAACTTTCTATACCTCTATTATACCATATTTTTTTGCGTTGTCAATCGGGATGGGGTGTTTTTTTGATGGGCGATGAATAAAATTTGAAAGAATGCAAAAATTTGTGCTGCCAGATTTGGGGGCAAAAAAGGGCGGTCTCCGAAGAGACCGCCCGAGGGGTGCCGACTGCCTGTAAACGAAAGTCAATCGGCTATTGTTATTATCTTACTGCTTTACGCCGTCGATGTAAATTTCACCGTCGCCTCTGGTACCATAAGTGGCGCCCTCACCCCAAGTGCAGTTATTGAAGTAAGCTACGCCCCACATATTTACATGGCCATAGGAACCGCTATGCAAGAAGTTACAATCGTTGAAGTAGTAGGTACCGGTACCAGCAAAAGCGTTAAAGCCTTCAAAGGTACAACCATTAAAGGTAATGGTACCGTTATGGGCATCATCTACATGGAAGCCATATACTTCACCCAAGAACTCACAGTTTTCGAACACTACATCACCAGAAGTGTAACCATAACGAACTGCGTTGCCGCTTTCGCTCTCGATGGTCACATTCTTGACAGTAGTATCAGTTCCAAAGCCAAAAGAATTTACCGGATTGATCTTGGTTTCACCAGCAACGCCGGTAATGGTTATATTCTTATAGTTGGACAGAGAAGACAGCTTGAAATCACCTGCGGACAGATATACAGTAGCATTGTTCTCCAAAGCCGCATCCAGTTCGCTCTGCTCATCTGCAAAAACTGCAAGGGCACCGCTCTTATTGACCGTGCAATCGATCTCGGTGTTGTTTCTGACGATAGACTTGCCGCCAACATTGTTGGAAGCGAAAATGTCTGCGGTGTCGTCAGCCGTGGTAACAGTGACGTTCTTTACCGTGTTGAATTCCAGCACGATCAAAGCGCCACCCGTATTCGAGGAGTTGGGCTGAGAAACAAGTGCGGATGCAATCGTCGGTGCGCTGATCACTACGTTTTCAACGGTGTTGCCGCTGATGATTTTATTTTCAGTGGATGCCTTACCGTCGTTAGAAATATAGCCTGCAAGACCGCCTGCTTCCTTTTCACCACCCTCGGGAATGAGAATGCTGCTATTCTTAACGGTAGAGTTGACAACCGTTCCGTTACCCCAACCGAAAATACCACCTATGTACTTGTTGCCGATCACGGTTGCATTGTTAACGGTTACGTTCTGGAAATGGCCCTGAGTGCCGAGACCCGCAATAGCACCTACATTCTTCGAGCCTTTTACGTACGCGCCATCAAGCGTAAGATCCTTGACGTAGGTTACTCCGATGTCATTGCAAGTAACATCGGCAAAGAGACCTGCGTCTTCTGCAGCCGAATCTACAAAGAGGTTCTTAACGGTGTGGTTGTTACCTTCAAAAGCGACAAGATTGCTCATAACGATAGGAGTCCACGCCTTGTTCGCGAGGTCAATATCAGCATTGAGCTCTGCGGTATACTTCCACTTCGAGCCGTAATTGGTATAAAAATCAGCATCGTTGATCAACGTATTGAAGTAGGCAAATGCCTGTGCATCGTTGATCGAGATCACGTGCTTTGCAGTGTCAACAACAAGCGAAGCGGGCATTTCAGCCGGAATGGTTCCGTCCCACATAGAGAAGGCAGCATTTTCGTCGTAGTCATCACCGAAGCTGTCGCTTTCAGAGGTGAGCTGCGTTGCGAATACGTTCAGACCGAGATGGATCTCGGGAGCAGCGGTACCGGTCTTGGGGTTCGCTTCGTTGCCAACGGTCTCGGGCAGATAAACCACGAGAGCAACGGTTTCGGTGTCGCCGGTAGTCTTAAGAACGGACTCCTTCGAGAAGCTGTTTGCGATCGCCTTTCCGTTTGCCGCCTGACGAGCTGCATCACGGTCAGTGTATGCGGTATCCGTGTCGATCACGTCAAACAGGATGTAGTTCGAGAGCTTGAAGGACTCCCCTGCCTGATTGATGCCGCCAACCTCGGATGCAACGTTCACGCCAAGCTTATACTTGAGCGCAAGCGAGCCCTTGTTCTCGACCTTCAGGTAAACGACCTCGGTGTGACCGGGCTCCCAAAGCGTATCGGAGAATACGTTGGTGGTTTCCGTAACCTCCTTCCAGTTCTTTGCATCAGTACTGTAGTAGAACTCGACATCGAGATTACCCGACTTGATGATGTTGTTCGCGCTCGTTACGGAATCCGTAAACCACGCGTAGGTCGTTCCAAGAAGCATCGAAAAGCAAAGCAGCAACGAAAGTGCGCTTGCAAGAAGAGCTTTCTTGGTCGTCTTCTTTTTCGTCATTATGATTTCCTCCTATCATTTTTTTTGGGTGACGAATATATCTGAACGCCGATTGCGTAGATATCTAGCCGGTTGTGCATATTGCACAAAATATGACAAATCACCCCCCCCCCGATCGTCATTTTGACGAACAGCTCGATCGAGGAGAGGTGATTTTTACATTATATCTCATTATAGTGGTTGTATTATAGCACTTTTTCTCTTAAATGTCAACAATTTTGAAGGAGATTTTTCCTGTACCTCCTTTTTTTCTTCGACATTTTTTACGCTTCAACAAGCTTTCAATTTACCTCTTTGAATTCAGTACTTGATTCAAAAATCTATGAGGTCGTAAATAAAATGGTTGACTAAAAGCATTTACTCGGATCATTTTTCACGTGAATCGGAGTCGTCAAACAATTCTCGGATCGACGCACGCACTTCCCCAGCCTTATCGCCTTCTATCTCTGCATCCTCTGCGCCGACCGTCTCGGAAGAGGGATCTTCCCTTTTGGTCGGATCTACGGAGGGCTCGTCCGTTTCGGCGTCCGCACGAACTGCCGCCGCCCATTCGCGGGTCTCACGGTCCTCTTCGTCCCGCGTTTGACTGACCCGATGCTCGGGGGCGACGTAGATATTCCACCGCGATCTCTTTTCGCCGTCGTACGTTCGAAGGATCAAGGCAAGCTCGACCGCGAGGCAGACAAGCGCCACCCACAAGGGGTCGATCAGGAGAAAGCCCGCCGCGGTATCGTACGTACGGAAGGTCGTCGAGAAATAGGCAAACAGCATAGGAAACGCGAACGGAATGACCGATAGGGTGTATGGGATCATCGCGGTCCATCGGTTTCCCCAGAAAACGCGGAAGAGCCTTCCAATGAGCGCGCTCCGCTTGTTCTTTTCCTCTGTCGCAAGGAGATAGATCGCCGACACGGAATGGAGGATGGTAAAAAGAAAGCCGAGAACGGCGGCAACCGCGTCAATGACACAAAGGATGACCACGGCACGGTAAAAGCCGTAATACATATTGGTCGGATCGGAGAGCTGCAGCAGCTCGTACGCGCCTCGCGCGTCGTCCGTACCGAAAAAGTTTGCCGTATGCCAATACAGGAGCGATCGCATATCCGATTCACCCGCCGCCGTCCGAAACGAAACGATCGGAAGAAGTGCCATCACCGCAAAGAAAAGCAGGAATATGACGGGCAGAAGATATCGAACGAGAATCCGTCGGAGCCGTCGGTCGCCCCACATTGCGCTGAGCCGACCGAAAGATCTTCGCACTTCACGCGCCGTTTCTTTCTTCAATTCCCTCATTTTTATTCGGGCGTTCCTTCCATATAATAGGACGCTTCCATATCGGCACAGCAAAGCCCGAAGGCAAGCGGAAACATCTCCAGCGCCTTTCCGACCTGACTTGTATCCTCAGGCCCCGAGAAGCCCATATGATAGCGGATCGCAAATGCCTCGTCGCGCGTAAGCTTCATATAGCCCGATATGATGTAGACCGACTTTTCGCCGTGTCCGTAAGGGAGCTGATCGTTGATCGTGTAATACGGAACCTGCACCCATACGCCGTTCTTCTTGGCGTTACGCATTTCGGTCACGTAAAAATTCGTCTTGCAGACGTCGTGCAGCAGTGCGGCGATCGCAATGCTCTCGTCCGAGTAATGAAAGCCGTAGCGCTTCTCAAGCCGCGGCATAATATCACACAAGCACTCGTAAACGTTGAGGCTATGCTCAAGCAGACCGCCCTCGTAATTGCCGTGAAAGCGCGTCGAGGCGGGGGCTGTAAGAAAGTCGCTCTTTTCGGGGTCGGTCAAAAAATCGAGGAGCTTATCCGCACCCTCTCTTTTGATCTTCGACTTGTAAATTTCAAGAAATTCCTGATGATTCGTCATAAAAGACTCCATTCTATAACGGCGATATATCGGTTCTGCCGTTACCATCATTGTAACATAAAAAAGTCGGTTTGTAAAGGGCTTCACCCAAAAAATCACAAACCGACTCTTCTATGAAATTGTCCGCTCTGTCAAAGACCTTCACGGGGCATTGCGTTGACACGCTTTTTGAACTGCTTATACGCAACGAGACACATCACAAGCTGAACTGCTCCCGTAATGATCCACGAAACGGGATAGGAGAGATACAGCACGCCGATCGCCTCGTCGAAGCGATGCTCGAAGAAGTAATCGAAGATCGTATAGATCCAGATAACGCGCAGTCCGCACGCACCGAGCAGGGATATGATCGCCGGACCGAGGGTCTTCCCCATTCCTCTGAGACTGCCGACGAGCACCTCCATCATACCGCACAGGAAGTAGCACGCGCCAATGTATCCCATTCGCTCGACACCGCTTGCGACGACGGCATCAAAATCCGGATCATCCGCATTGACGTAAAGCGAAACGAGGGGCTCACGGAAAAGGAGCGCAAGTCCTCCTACAACACACCAGACGAGTAAGACGACGAGGAGAGATGCGCCGAGCGTCCTTAAAACGCGATCGGGCTTTTTCGCACCGACGTTCTGTCCCGTGAAGGTGAGTGTTGCCTGATAGATCGCGTTCATCGAGGTGTATATAAAGCCCTCGATATTCGAGCCCGCACCGTTTCCTGCAACGACCACTGCCCCGAAGGAGTTGATTGAGGACTGGATCATAACGTTCGAGATCGAGAAAAGGCTACCCTGGATCACACACGGAATGCCGACGAGGATGATCCGCTTGAAGGTTGCAGGATCAAAATGCAGATCCTTGAAGGAAAAGCGGAGTGCTCCCTCCTGCCTTGAAAGATAAAAGAGAATTATCGCGGCAGAAAGATACTGCGACGTGATCGTCGCGACCGCAACGCCTGCGACGCTCATATGAAAAACGATCACGAGGAGGAGATTGAGAAGCACGTTCACAATACCCGAGATCGACAGGAAGATCAGAGGACGCTTCGTGTCTCCCGATGCCCGAAGGATCGATGCGCAGTAGTTATAAACGAGGTTTGCGGGTGCACCGATGAAAATGATATTCATATACAGTGCGGCGCTGTCAAGCACCGCCACATCGGTATCCATCCAGGCGAGAAAGGTCCTTGAAAATAGGAGACCGACTGCCATAATGATAAATCCGCCGAAGAACGCAGTGATGACCGAGGTGTGGAGGACACGCTTGACATCCTCCTCCTCTCTCGCGCCGAAATGCTGTGCCGCAATAACGGAGGAGCCGATCGAAAGCCCCATCAGAGCATTAACGATCAGGGTATTGAGCGAGCCCGTCGAGCTGACTGCCGCAAGTGCCTCGCTTCCCGCAAAATTGCCGACAACGATGAGGTCTGCCGCATTGTAAAGAAGGCTGAGAATACCGGTCAGAATCAACGGAATCGAATAGCGGACGATCTTTCCGAAGAGAGGGCCCTCGGTCATATTCATCTTGGGCTTTTCCCTTCTCGGGCGATGCTTTTTGACTGTCAATTCAGCGTTCATTCAGCATTTTCCTTTCTGCAGCACACATAGCCTGTCGCTCGGTGCACACAATACGGGTGGATGCGATACTCCCGACAATCAGAATACCGTATTTTACAATGTGAGACCATTATACACCCATTCGAGGAAAAGTTCAATACCTTTGTTGACAAATTTCTCAAGCGGTGGTATAATATTTTTGCACATTTTCGAAAGAGCTCCGCTCGGGAGCAGATCGAGCGCAGAAACGAAATGAAAGGACGGCAATATTATGATCTATCTATTTCTGGCGGAAGGATTTGAGGAGGTCGAGGCGCTTTGCCCGCTCGATCTTCTGCGCCGTGCGGGGCTTCCCGTCAAAGCGGTCGGCGTCGGCGGCAAAACGGTCACGGGTGCACACGGCATTTCCGTGATTGCCGATATTACGGAGGAGGAGCTTTGTGATTCCTCTCCCGAAATGGTCATATTGCCCGGAGGAATGCCCGGCACGCTGAATCTTGAAGCGTCCCCCGTCGTTCGCCGCGCCGTCACGGACGCATCGGCATCGGGCGCGTATATTGCCGCCATCTGTGCGGCACCCTCGATCCTCGGTAAGATGCACCTTCTCTGCGGCGTTGAGGCGATCTGTTTCCCCGGCTTTGAGAATACACTCGAGGGAGCTATACTGTCAAATTCCTCGGTCGTCCGCGACGGCAGGATCATCACCGCAAAGGGAATGGGCGTTGCGCTTCCCTTCGGGCTCAAGCTCGTTGAATGCTTCAAGGGCAAGGATTTTGCGGACGATCTCGGGCGCGCGGTTATGGCAGAGGGTGGGAACTGATCCTATGCAAAACAATTCCTCCCCTCCCGCGCAAGGTGCAAGCCCCCTCCTTCGAAGGGTGACACCCGCTGCGCTGATTTTGATTTCGGCGATCCTCCTGCTCATAACGCAACTGCTCCGCCCCCTTCTCCTTCAGGGCAGTGGGCTTTATATCGGCGTGGTCGTTCTGCAGATTATGATCTTTCTCCTTCCCGCGGGCATCTGGATCCGCCTCCGCGGAGACGGCTATCTTTCCCGTCTGCGTCTGAAGCCCAACCGTCCCGAATCCATCCTTCTGTCGCTTGCGGCAGCAGGACTTCTCATCTCGGGCGGGCTTCTTCTGTCGATGCTTTTCTCGGGACTCGGCAATCTCGCGGGCACCTTTACGCTCTACGAGACCTTTCACCACACGGAGGGCGGCTTTTCGGGGCCCACGCTCTACCTCGTGCTTGCTTACGCTGTCCTGCCTGCGATCACCGAGGAGCTTGTGTTCCGCGGGATCCTCTGCACTGAGTACGAGCGGCACGGAACGTCGATCGCAGTGCTTCTCCCGACGATCCTCTTCACGCTCGTTCATTTCAATTTCGTCGGTACTCCGGTCTATCTTTTTGCAGGATTCGTGCTTGCCGTAACGACACTTCTCTGCCGTTCGGTCTGGGGAGCGATCCTCGCGCACTTCATCTATAATCTCTTCGGGCTCTTCGGTCAACCCTATATTGCCTCTTTTTACGAGATCACCGGCAGCACGGCGCTCTTTCTCTTCGTCGTGATCGCCGTTTTTCTCTTCTCGCTCGCGCTTTTCTGCGGCGAGGCGGCTCGACTTTGCAGGCTCTACGCGATGCGGAATCTTCCAAACATCGAGATACCGAGGCGGCAGGACGGCACTCCCGTTCCCTTCCGCGTCCGTGCGCGCGCGGTGCTTCTGAAGCCCGACGCAATCATACTTCTGGCAGTCTGGCTCGCGTCTTCGATCTTATTTTTATTTTTATAAAACGAATAAACCTGCCCGATATGGGAAATCCTCCTGATATACACTTCATTCAGGAGGATTTTTATTATGGATAAGCTACTTACCTTAGCACTTTGCATCGCACTCATCTTTATGCTGATCGGCGTTCTGCCCGTTCACGGCGAGGAGGCGATCTACGACAGTGTCATCCGTTTGCACGTGCTCGCAAATTCGGACAGCGAGGCCGACCAAGAGGAGAAGCTCTCGGTGCGTGATGCGGTGCTCGCATACACAAAGAAGCTTCTGAAGGGCTGCGAAACGCGCGAGGATGCGATGAGGGAGATCAACGCCCACATCGGAGACATCGAGACTGTGGCAAAGGAGCGCCTCGCCGCCGACGGCTGTACCGCGCCCGTGACGGTCACCTTCGGCGTGGAAAGCTACCCGACGAGGCAATACGAAAGTTGCTGCTTTCCGTCGGGCGACTATCTTTCCCTGCGCGTTCTGATCGGCTCCGCCGAGGGTCAGAACTGGTGGTGCGTGCTTTTCCCCTCGCTCTGTCTTTCTGCAGCAACCGAGGACGGAGACGCATCGGTCGGATCCTCGCTCGCCTCCCTCGGACTGAGCGGTGATCAATATCGCATCATCACCGATTCAGAGGAAAACACGACCTACCGTGTGCGCTTCAAGCTCCTTGAGGTGCTTGAGGAGATCGCAGGATAAGATCTCGGGGAAGCACTCTATAAAAAATAAGCAAGCAACCGTTTTGGGAAACCTTCGGTTGCTTGCTTTCTTTATTTCTTCTTAAAAATATTCTTGAACTTCTTTTTCTTCGCGTAGTTCCCTTCGCCGCACTCGTTGGCAAAGCTACGCATTGCGTCCTTCTGCTTCTCGGAAAGTCCCTTCGGGATCTCCACCGTGGTGCGGAAGATGAGATCACCTCTGCGCGTTGCGCTGTTGGTATACGGAATGCCCTTACCGCGAAGCGTAAAGGTATCGAAGGGCTGTGTGCCTTCGGGGATGTCGTACTTCTCGATTCCGTCAAGAGTGGGAACGTCGATCTCTGCACCGAGAGTTGCTTCTGCAACCGTGATCGGAACGTCGCAGTAGATGTTGAAATCCCGTCTCGTGAAGATCTCGTGCTTACGGAGCGCGATCGTCACGATGAGGTCGCCCGCACTGCCACCGTTTCGTCCGTCACAGCCAAAACCGCGCTTCGCGATGCTTTGTCCGTCGTCGATACCCGCGGGAATGTTGACCGTTACCGTTCTCTGCTTCCGAAGCGTTCCGTTTCCGCGGCAGGTGTTACATACGTTTTTGATGATCTTACCCGTTCCACGGCAGGAATCGCAGGTCCTCGTCGTCTGGAACTGCATACCACCGAGGTTCTGAAGCACGCGGCGCTGACCGCTTCCGTTACAGACGCGGCAGGTCTCAACGTCGCTTCCGCCCTTACCGTCACAGTCAGGGCAGGTCACGTTACAGGGATAAGTAAACTCCTTCTTGACCCCCGTTGCGGATTCCTCAAGGGTAAGCCGTACGCTGAGGTTGATGTTTTCGCCGCGTCTCGGGGCGTTCGCGCGCGAAGAGGAGCCTCCGCCGCCGAAGCCGAAGCCACCGAAAAAGTTTTCAAAAATGTCACCGAAATCAAATCCCGCGCCACCCGCGCCGCCAAAGCCGCCCGAGGCAGGATCGAATGCCGCGTGACCGTACTGATCGTACGCCGCGCGCTTTTCGGGATCCGAAAGAATGCCGTACGCCTCATTGACCTCTTTGAATTTCTGCTCGGCCTCCGCGTTACCGGGATTCATATCGGGGTGGTACTTTTTTGCAAGGACACGGTACGCTTTTTTGATCGCGGCATCGTCATCGCCCTTTTTTACGCCAAGCACCTCATAATAATCTCGTTTATCTGCCATATCTATTCCCATTCCGCCGCTCCGCGGCGGCATATATGCGTTGTATGCGTGACTGCTGTGCCCCGTCTTTACAACGAAGCTCTCACGCGATCTATTTCTGTTCCACCGTAACGCGGAATAACGCGCTTCGCGGGAAAGGGCGAAACGCCCCTTCCCGCCGGTTGATCGTCTCCGTAGGATCCTTTATCAGTTGCTCTTATCCTCGAAGTCTGCGTCGTAATAGCCGCCCTCAGCGCCGCCCTGTGCACCTGCATCCGCGCCGGGTGCTCCCTGTGCGCCTGCCTGTGCCTGATAGAGCTTCTCAGCGATCGGATAGAACGCCTTTTCAAGCGCCTCGGTATCTGCCTTGATCGCCTCGGTGTCGCCCGAATTCACGGTGCTCTTCAGCTTCTCGATCGCTTCCTTTACGGGAGCCGCATCGCTTTCGCTGACCTTATCACCAAGATCCGCAAGGGTCTTTTCGGTCTGGAAGATCATACTTTCCGCGTGGTTCTTCGCGTCGACCGCTTCCTTCTGCTTCTTATCCTCGTCCGCGTACTTCTCTGCATCCTTCACAGCGCGGTCGATGTCCTCCTGCGACATATTGGTGGAGGAGGTGATGGTAATGTGCTGCTCCTTGCCCGTGCCCTTATCCATTGCGGTAACGTTTACGATACCGTTGGCGTCGATGTTGAAGGTGACCTCGATCTGCGGTACGCCTCTCGGTGCCGCGGGAATACCCGTCAGGGAGAACTTACCGAGGGTGGTGTTATAAGCTGCCATCTCTCTTTCGCCCTGCAGGACGTGGATCTCAACCGAGGTCTGACCGTCAGCGGCGGTGGAGTAGATCTGGCTCTTCTTTACGGGGATGGTGGTGTTACGGTCGATGATACGGTTGAATACACCGCCGAGGGTCTCGATGCCGAGGGACAGAGGCGTAACGTCGAGCAGGAGGAGATCCTTGACGTCGCCGCCGAGGACGCCGCCCTGAATTGCCGCGCCGATCGCAACGCATTCGTCGGGGTTGATGCCCTTGAAGGGATCCTTACCGATGAACTTCTTGACTGCCTCCTGAACGGCAGGAATTCTGGTCGAGCCGCCGACGAGGAGGACCTTGTCGACCTCGGATGCGCTGATGCCTGCATCGGAGAGAGCCTGCTTCGTGGGCTTCATCGTTGCGTCGACGAGGTCTGCCGTGATGCGGTCGAACTCTGCTCTCGTGAGGGTCGCGTCGAAGTGGAGCGGGCCCTGTGCGGTTGCGGTGATGAAGGGGAGATTGATGTCGGTGGAGGTCATACCCGAAAGCTCGATCTTCGCCTTTTCAGCCGCTTCCTTCAGTCTCTGCATAACCATCTTGTCGTTCTTCAGGTCGATGCCGTTTTCTCTCTTGAACTTATCAGCCATCCAGTCGATGATGCGCTGGTCGAAGTCGTCGCCGCCGAGACGGTTATTACCTGCGGTCGCGAGAACCTCGAATACGCCGTCCGAGATCTCGAGGAGCGATACGTCGAAGGTACCGCCGCCGAGGTCGAACACCATAATCTTCTGATCGGCTTCCTTATCCATACCGTATGCGAGTGCTGCCGCGGTAGGCTCATTGATGATACGCTTGACCTCAAGGCCTGCGATCTTGCCCGCGTCCTTGGTTGCCTGACGCTGTGCGTCGGTGAAGTATGCGGGAACCGTAATGACCGCCTCAGTTACAGTCGTTCCGAGATATGCCTCGGCATCCGACTTCAGCTTCTGGAGAATCATTGCGGAGATCTCCTGGGGCGTGTAATTCTTACCGTCGATCAGGGTCTTATGCGCAGTACCCATTTCGCGCTTGATCGATGCAATGGTTCTGTCGGGATTGGTGATTGCCTGACGCTTTGCAACCTGACCTACCATTCTCTCACCGCTCTTCGAAAACGCAACGACAGAGGGGGTGGTACGTGCTCCTTCGGGGTTCGGAATAACGATAGGCTCGCCGCCCTCGAAAACGGCTACGCAAGAGTTGGTGGTACCAAGGTCAATTCCAATGATTTTTCCCATAATAATTCTTCTCCTTCTCGGACATCCGTCCGAATGTTATATAGATATTTTTTAAAAACAAATTTATCGCTGCCGAGATCAGTTTGCGACCTTTACAACAGCATAGCGAATGATCCTGCCCTCGCGCTCGTAGCCCTTCTGAAGGACCTCGGCGATCACGTTTTCTCCGAGGCTCTCGTCCTCAATGTGGAACACCGCGGTATGGCGGTTGGGATCGAAGGCATCCCCGACTTCTCCGAACGCCGTAATATTCAGCTTTCCGAGATTTTCCTGTGCGGTCTTCAGCACCATCTCGACGCCGCCGAGGATCGCCGCCGCATCCGCATCCGCGCTTTGCCTTGCGGCAAGCTCAAGGTTATCGATGATCGGAAGGATCTGCTTCATCGCATCGCTGTATGCATCCGCGTAGATCGTATCCTTTTCCTTCTGGGTACGCTTACGGTAGTTGTCGTACTCCGCAAGCATTCTCATATAGCGGTCATTCGATGCTGCAAGCTCCTCCTTCGCCTTTTCAAGCTCCTTTTCGGTCTCTGCGAGGGTGCTTTCGAGCTTCTTCTGCTGCTTCTTTTCTGCTCTTGTTTCCTTTCGGGGAGTGTCTTCTGCGGTCTCCGCGGTATTCTCAGCCGCTTCCTCCTCAGGGATCATTTCCTCTGCGAGGTCTGCGTTTTCCTTCATCATATCTACAGGATATCCTTCCTTCATTATTCGTTGCTTTCTTTCGGATCCTTCGGGTCTATGAGCCCCTTCTCCTCAACGCCGATGATCGACGAGATATTATCGGTCAGCTCCTCGACGGTCGCGAGCACCTTAGCATAGTCCATACGCCGAGGGCCAAGCACGCCGATGACGCCGACGGTCTTTCCGTTCTTTTTGACGGGCTTGAAGACGAGCGAGGAATTGTTCATTACCTTCACGTTGTTTTCCGAGCCGATCACGACGTTGACGTTATCGTCCGCCGCACCCGACACGAGGGAAAGCATCTCCTCCTCACTTTCAAGCGTTCCGAGCAGTCTGCCAAACTGCTCCGAATCGGCATATTCGGGATATTTCAGAAGATGCCCGACACCGCTGACACGAACCTCACCGCCATCGAGCTCGCTCATCACGCTGTAAATGCACTTGATGACAGGGCTGACGAGTGCCGCAGCATCGCCTGCACGCGTTTCAAGGGACATAATGATCGGGAGGGTGATCTCGTCTGCCGTAAGACCGCAAAGGGTCTCGTTCAGAAGCCGTCCGACGGTCTCTGCGTGCTCAGGCGTGAACGCCGACGGAGCAGTTCCCTTCTGCGACTTGACCGTTCCCGACGCCGTGATCATCACGACGACGAAATCGTGCTCACTCATCGCGAGGATTTCGTAGCGCATCATCGTTGCGACCGCCGAGCGGGGCTTGAAGACGATGCCCGTATATTCGGTCAGCGCCGACGCCGCACGGGATGCTGCAAGAAGGAGCTGATCAAGCTCTCCGACCTTGTTTCGGAGGATCGTGTTGATCTCGCTGATCTCGCGGGCGGTCATTGCGTACTGCCCGAGAAGCGCATCAACGTAAAAGCGATAGCCGAGCTCGGTCGGGATGCGTCCCGAGGAGGTGTGCGGCTGCTCAAGATAGCCGAGCGACTCGAGCTCTGCCATCTCGTTCCGTACGGTTGCCGAGGAGCAGGTGAGAAGTCCTGCATCGAGAATATACTTTGATCCGACCGGCTCGCCGCCTGCGATGTGCGCCTCGACGACTGCCTTCAGTATGATCCTCTTACGCTCGCTGAGCTTCGGGTAGGCATCCCTTTTTGGGACGGGAAGATTAGCTTCCGACTGAACCATATTGAGAGTTCCTCCTGACCTGATCGCTTTTATATCTTTTAGCACTCTATTGATTCGAGTGCTAACCGATGTATATGTTATACCCCTTTTTTGCTGTTTTGTCAAGGGTTTCGCGCAAATTTTTTTGTTAATATTTTGTGAATGCTACTTTTTGGGTCAAAAAAGGGGCGCAAACCTTGCATTTGCGCCTCTTTTCTGCTATTTTTGCATCGATCTCCTATTTCTCGTCAATCGTCTGCCTTTTCGGTGGTAATGGAGATCGAGCGGACCACGTCATCCTTTACACCGCATTTCAGCACCGAGCCGTTATCTGCGGTATAAACGTACGTGCCCGTTCCGAGCATTGTGTACGCTTCCCCGAGCGCAGTCTTCATCTCCGCGACGGAGGAGCCGATCTTCACGCCCGAAACGCTCGTGCTCTCATCCTTTAAGAAGATCACCATAACGCGCTCGGTTCCGCTTTCCTCGTAGGTCGTGACCTGCAGGGCTGCAAAATCGTAGAGCCTTTCGGTTCCCGTGAAGGGCGGACAAGCCTGGCTCTCGCGGACGTTATTCGCATTTCCGAGCGCTGCGGTCACGCTTTTCATTTCCATATCGGGCTTTAAGTCGGTTCCCGATACCGTCACACAGTAGCTCGTCTCCCCCCCCTCAGAGCCGCCGTCGGAGCAAGAGACAAGGACGCCGCAAAGCATAAGTGCGAGAAACGCAAATGCAATTCCCCTCCGAAGCACAAGTTGAAAGCCGTTCTTTTTCATATTTCGTTCCTCTTTTCTGATTATTTCCCTGATTTTTCGTTTTCATACCGCTCGGCGATTACTTTCCATTCTTCGGACAGTGCGGTGTCCGAGCGAAGATCGGACAGTCCGAGCTCCTCTGTAAGGATCTTACCGAAATACCGTGACATTTTCTCGGCACCGTATACGTTCAGATGGATCCCCGCGTCGTAGGTATCGGTCGTATAGTCAAGGCCGATCTCCTCGTCGAGTCCGATAAAATTATAATAGGAAAGCTCGTTCGCCGCGGCGTATTCCCTGATCTGTGCGTCCCATTCGTCGTACCAATGGTACTTCCAGTTGTTCGTCGGTGCCTTCACGAGGATCAGCTTGATCCCGTTCTCCTCGCAAAGCGTACGCATTTTGTCGAGGTAACCGAAGCAGTAGTCCGAGATCAATTCGTCGGGAAATCCCACGAACGGGATCTCCTCCTCCATCGGGACAACGCCCGTCTGCATCAGGTAGCCGTTGTAGGACACCGTTTCCTTTTTTGAAAAGAGCGCCGTGAAATCCTCCCTCTTCAGCTCCGAGATCCTATCGTGATAGCGTAGGATCGGAAAAACGTAGGAGAGGAAATCCTCATCGTCGGTCATCGACGCGCGGATCGCGTCACGCTTATAGCGCGACCACTCCATTCCGTCGAGCGTCATTCGGTTGTATTCCTCGTGCTGAGGGTCGTCGTATTTCATCGCGAGGACGTTATAGACAACCGCCTCGGGGCGTTCCCCATGCTCGATCATTTCGAGAAGCAGATAATACGACTGCCAGATCAGCTGCTGTGCCGAGCCGCGGATATAGGAGCTGATGCCGTATTCCTCCCAAAGGGTAACGGTCGAAAAGCTCTCGTACACCTCGCAGTCTCCGACAAAGAGGAGATTATGCGAGGTCGTGGTTTCGTAATACTCTCCGACGAGAAGTCCCTCGGGGACGTCACCGTGCTTTGGCACAAGGAGGCACTGCAAGAATATGAGCAATGCCGCAAGGAGGACTGCCACGAGGATGAGCCAGAGAAGGCGCGTTCGATTTGTATATTCCTTCGTCATATGCCCCTCCTCAGAACTGATTATAAATAAACTGCGACGCGTCGTACCCGGGTCCGTAGGTTCCGAGCAGGATCACGGCGAGCAGCATTATTCCGCAAAGACACGCGGACAGCAGAGGCTTCTGCCAGAGCTTATCGCGGAGCGTACCCGTCCCCGTCGCGTCGTCGCCGAGACGGCTGACCGCATACATCACAAGGATGCCGACGCCGAGCACACAGAAATCGAAGACCGACAGCCCGAGATCAAGGATCCCTCCCGACAGAAGCGCACCGATATTCCACTCGGTAAAGATCGAGCCGACCATCCGGAAGGTCAGTGGAACGTCACGGTAGCAGTCGAGAACACGGATGAAGCCCATCAGAAGAAAGGTTCTGACCGCCATAAAGACACCGTAGGGCGCGGACGCCGTGAGGCGCGGGAATTTCTTATGGAAGCGTTCGTAAAGCGGCTTCAGCTCCTGCGAAACGAGAAGCACAAGACAGTTGAGAAGCCCCCAAACAATGAAGTTCCAGCCCGCACCGTGCCAAAGTCCCGTCAAAAACCACGTAACGATCGTACAGAAGTAGACAGACAGGCGTCGGCTGATCCTCTTTCCGAATCGTCCGAATCTCTCGCGGCTCCACTTCGTCAGCCGGAGCATTCCCTCGGAAACGGCAAGCGGATAGAAGATATAATCCTGAAACCAGGTTCCCATCGTGATGTGCCACCGCTTCCAGTATTCCTCGGTCGAGCGTGAGGAAAAGGGGCGGCGGAAGTTTTCCCGAAGACGGATCCCGAGCATTTCTGCGACGCCGATCGTAATGTCGATGCCGCCCGTAAAGTCTGCGTAGATCTGTATCGAGTAAAGAATGATCAAAAGGAACGCGTAGCATCCCGTGTAGTCCTCGGGCTTTTCAAGCAGAGTCTTGATCGCAATCATCACGCGGTCGGCAACGATCAGCTTCTTACAGTAGCCCCAGAGCACGCGCTGAAAGCCCTTATAGAAGCTCTCGCCCGAGAAATCGTGTTTCTCGTAAAGCTGATGGGCGAGATCGGAGTGGCGGCTGATCGGTCCCTGCACGAGCTGTGGGAAAAAGGATACGAACAGCATCAGCTTCGCGACGTTCGTTTCTGCGTGCGTTTTCCTGCGGTAAACGTCGATGAGATAGCCCATCGTCTGAAATGTATAGAAGGAAATGCCCATCGGGAGTAAGAGCGCCGGCACAGCAATCGTGACCTCCGCTCCGAAGGTATGGAGCACCGCGTTCAGATTGGTTACGGCGAACGCAGTATATTTGAGGACTGCGAGCAGACCGAAGTTCAGGACGAGCCCAACCGTGAGGACGGCGCGCCGCGCCCGCTTCCCCTTCGCCTTATACGCCTTCCGTTCCTCCTTCGAAAGCTCCTCCTTCCGTTCCTTCAGGTACGCGTCCTCCCTCTCGGCGTGACGTTCGATCAGCCGAGCAACAAAATAGGATGAGAGGGTCGTAAAAAGGATAAAGAAGAGATACTGCACACCGCTGTACAGATAGAAGAGGTATCCGAAGACGAGCAGGATCGACCACTGAAGCGCAGGGATCCTTCCTCGCGTCACCTTCGGCAGTCCGTAGTACAAGAGGAAAAGCGCACAGAGAAGAAGGATAAATTCATACGAAGTGAACAGCACCGCTCGCCTCGTTATTCTTCGTCAAGGCGCGAAAGGAGCTCTGCGAGCGCCGATGCCGAGTTGAAATTCTCGGGGATGATCTCCTCGGGGGGGATCGTGATATCGAGCTCTGCCGAAATTTCGGAGATGAGCGAGACGATATCGAGCGAATCGAGCACGCCGTCGTCAACGAGCACTTCGTTCGTTTCAAAATCCACGTCGGGATGCAGGTCACTTAAAATGCGGATCACGGTTTCCTTAATTTCCATAGCGGTTCAAATTCCTTTCGAAATATTCTGTCGATGTTGTAGTCTTAAGAAAGCTTCTCTGCCCTTTCCTTCATGGCACGGCGGTCGAGCTTTCCGTTCGGGGTATGGGGCATCGCATCGATGCGGAGCATCTTATATGGAATCATATAGGACGGCAGACGGGTCTTCAGGTACGCCGTCACGCCCGGCTCGTCGATCGTGCCGACGTAAAAGAGCGTGATGCGCTGCTTCGTTTCGTCAAAGGTACAGCAGGCTCTGCCCACCCCATCGCAGTCGGCGGCAACCGCCTCGATCTCTCCGAGCTCGATGCGTCTGCCCATCAGCTTGATCTGATAGTCCTTACGGGAGCGGAAAACAAGCTCGCCGTGCTCGTTCCTGACGCCGATATCACCCGTGCGGTAGATCAACTCGCGGTAGGCGGTCTGCAGCGGATTTTCGGTAAAGACCGCGTCGGTCTTTTCGCGTTCGCGGAAGTATCCCATCGTGAGGCAGGTGCCGCGGATGCAGATCTCACCCTCTTCTCCGTCCTCCGCCTCCCTTCCGTTGTCCGTGAGGAGGAGAATTCCCGTATTACGGAAGGGTCTGCCGATCGGGATCGGCTCATCCGCATCAAGCGGACGCGCCTCCCAGTAACAGGACATTCCCGTTGCCTCTGTCGGGCCGTAGAGATTGAAGAATCGCGCGTTCGGAAGTGCCTCTCGCCAGAGATCGTACTGCCTGCGCGGAAAGACCTCGCTTCCGAAGGCTACCGTCGTGAGGTATTCGGGCTTGACCCTTTCAAGCGCTCCGAGCTGGGATATCTGCACGAGCGCCGAAACGACCCAGCAGACCGTATTGATGCGATAGGTGTTGAGGTATTCAACGAGCCGAACGGGAAACATAAAGTTCACCTTCGGGATGAAGTACGTCGTCGCACCGTATTTCAGCGTCGGCATCAGCTCCTTCAGCGGTGCGTCGAAGAAGAGCGGGCTTTGATTGCCAAACACGGTATCGCGCGAAAAGCCAAGCGCAAGGCAGAGGTTTTCGGTATAATCGATCACCGAGCGGTGGCAGGCGATCACGCCCTTCGGAACGCCCGTCGAGCCCGATGTAAAGACGACGTAGATCGGATCGGTGTCGAGCTGACGCTCACGCGCCTGCATAAGGAGGGGCGCGTCCTCCTCGCCCGCTCGGATCGCATCCGACGAAACGACCGTGAGCGCGATCCCCTTCTTCAGAGCCGATACGCGCAGAGCCTCTGCGTTTTTCGCGTTCTTCGCGTCGGTCACGAGAATGCGCGGGCGAAGACTCGAAAGGATCAGCTCCATACGCGAAAGGGGCATCGAGCCGTCGAGACAAACGTAGTAGCAGCCCGCAGTGATCGCGCCGAGGAAGGTGATGACCGTATCGGGGTGCTTCTCCATCAGAACGACAACGGGCTCGCCGTGGTACCCGCTTTTGAGAAGATTGGTTCCGATCACGCGGGAGCCTTCAAGCACCTCTCCGAAGGTCCGTGACTCTGTGCCCGTCGAAAAGGCGATCTTTTCGGGAACCTCCCGCGCCGTTTCTTCGAGATATTCGAGAATGTTAATGCGGTTCATAATGCTTTTCCTTCCGCTCGCTAAAAATCAATAATACGGCACGAGATCGGGTGTTTTTGTGATCTCCTCGGTCGATGCCGCAGGATAGCCCGTATGGTCAAAGGTATAGAAGTTTGCTCTCACCTTGTTGTACGCCGAGATCTGACGCTCGGTCAGAAGCGCACCGCTAAACGAAACGCCCGTATCGGCACTGTTCAGATGGGTCGCATCGTAATAATACCACTGCGGCGCGTCTGCCGTTCCGATGTTGACCATATTCCAGTAATGTCTGTCCGACGTCAGCCCCGTCGTACGCTGAATATCGAGATTCTCAAGCCCGAGGCGATCAAAGAACACCTTTGACAGCGCGAAATAAGAGTAACAGTCGCCGTCCCCCGTCGTCAACGCCTGATACGCCGCGCGGATCGGATCGGATTTATCCGACGAGCCCGAATAGGCGATATGGCCGTAAACGTAATCGTAGACCTTACGCACGCGCGCCTCGTTACTCATATCGGGCGATATCAGCTCGTCGAGGATCATATCGATGCGAACGTACAGCATCTCGGGGGTGACCTCCTCCTCGTAAATATAGATCGTGGATTCGATCTGTGCTGCATTCCCCGATGCGTCGGTCACGGTGTAATAGACGGGATACTGTCCCGGGGTGCTCGTATCGACCTTGGAGGAATCCCACGTTACGGTGATCTCACCGCAGCAATCGTCGGTTGCGATCACGCCCGCGCTGTATACGATACCGTAGCCGATGCAGCCCGAAAGCTCCTGCTTCGTGACGGTCGGCGGTGTCGTATCCTTGACGAGCGTCACCGTCGTCTCATAGCGCGTTTCGTTCCCACCGAGGTCGGTAAGAAGCAGCTCGATCGGGTAGGTTTCCATCGCGGTATAGTTGTTTTCCGAAAGATAGGTCACGGTGACCGCCGTTGCGTCGGTGATCTCGGTAAAAAAGTCCTCTGCCTTCGGTCTCGCCGTACCGAGTCCCCAATTCAGCGCCTTCACGGTTCCCGTCGGGGCAACGGTATCCTTCACCTCGACCTTCAGGTGGTATTTTCCGTTCTTCGTGTCGACTTCAAGCTGATAAACGCCCGGACGAGTGGTATCGAATTCATCCGCGTTCAGATATTTCGCATCGATCACGTCGATGAGCGAGGTGGGATCGGGGAGCGCGTCCCCCGCCTCAAGCGTGATACGCAGGCGGTGCGAGGGGCGATAGATCAAAAGAAAGATGAGGCCCGCAAGAAGGAGGGCGAGTCCAATGAGCACGCACCGTCCGACAACCGTTTTGCAGATGCGGCAGATGAGCCGCCAGATGCCGTAAAGCACGCCAATGAGAAACGCAAGGATCCCCTTGCCAACCTTTTCCGCGAGTCGCATCATTCTCCCTCCCCTCCAAAAAGGCAGTTACTTCTTATCTGCCTGATTTCTTTTCTGTTTTTCGAATATTTTCTTCAAATAAAGTCCCGTGTATGAGCCCGGGTCCTCCGACACCTCCTCGGGAGTGCCGACTGCAACGACCGTTCCGCCGCCGTCCCCTCCCTCGGGGCCCATATCGATGATATAATCGGCGGTTTTGAGGACGTCGAGGTTATGCTCGATGACGAGCACGGTATTCCCGCCTTCGGTAAGCCTGTGCAGGATCTCGATCAGCTTTCGCACGTCGGCGGAATGCAGCCCCGTGGTCGGCTCGTCGAGAATATAAATCGTCCGTCCCGTATCGCGCTTCGAGAGCTCGGTCGCGAGCTTGACGCGCTGTGCCTCGCCGCCCGAAAGCGTCGTTGAGGATTGACCGATCTTGATATAGCCGAGCCCGACCTCGCAAAGCGTTCTGAGCTTGCGCTCAAGCTTCGGCAGTCCGCTGAAGAAGGAAAGCCCCTCCTCGGCGGTCATATCGAGCACGTCAAAAATGTTCTTTCCCTTGTATTTCACGTCAAGGGTATCGCGGTTATAGCGCTTGCCCTTACAAACATCGCACGTCACGTAAACGTCGGGCAGAAAATGCATCTCGATCTTCTTGACGCCGTCGCCCTCGCACGCCTCACATCTGCCCCCGCGCACGTTGAAGGAAAACCGACCTGCGGAGTAGCCCTTCGCCTTTGCGTCGGGCGTCATTGCAAAGAGCTCGCGGATGTCCCCGAAAAGCCCCGTATAGGTTGCGGGATTTGAGCGCGGCGTTCTGCCAATCGGACTCTGGTCGATCGCGATCACCTTATCGAGGTGCTCGACGCCCTCGACTGCACGGTGCTTTGCGGGATAGGTGACCGAGCGGTTCAAGCGGTTTGCAAGGACGGGATACAGGATCCCGTTCACAAGCGAGGATTTTCCCGAGCCCGAAACGCCGCTGATCGCCACAAAGCATCCGAGTGGGATCCTGACGTCGATATTCTTCAGGTTGTTGTTTTCAGCACCGCGCACGGTCAGGAAATTACCGTTTCCGGGATTTCGGCTTTCTGGGATCCTGATCTGCTCTCTGCCCGACAGATACGCCCCCGTTACGGAGTCGGTGTTTTCCATCACCTCCGCAGGCGTTCCCGCCGCGACGACCACGCCGCCGTGGATGCCCGCCCCCGGGCCGATGTCGACGATAAAATCAGCCGCCTCCATCGTTTCCTCGTCGTGCTCGACAACGAGCACCGAATTGCCGAGATCGCGGAGCTTCTTCAGCGTTGCGATCAGCTTCGAATTATCCCTTTGATGCAGCCCGATGCTCGGCTCGTCGAGAATATACATCACCCCGACGAGCGCCGATCCGATCTGCGTTGCGAGACGGATGCGCTGTGCCTCGCCGCCCGAAAGGGTTCCTGCCTTACGGGAGAGGGTCAGATAATTCAGCCCGACGCTTTGGAGGAAGCCAAGGCGTGCGCGGATCTCCTTCAGGATGTCGCGGGCGATCAGCGCCTCGCTCTCGGTGAGGGTGAGCCCGTTCACAAAGTCGAGTCCCTTTTCCACCGAAAGGTCGCAAAGACGGTCGATCGAAAGCCCGCCGACCGTTACGGCAAGCGAGGTGTCGCGGAGGCGTCTGCCCTTACACATCGGGCAGGGTGCATCCTCGACGAACTGCTGATAGTAATCGTCGTTCCAGCCCTCGCTCATCCGTTTTTCGATCATTTTGACAAGACCGACGAACGGGACGCGCTGACGCTTCCCTTCCTTGCCGAAGAAGCGCTCGACCTCGTAGACCTTATCGCCCGTGCCGTACATCAGAGCGTTATACTGCGCCTCCGAGTAGTCCTTGATCGGCAGATCGAGCGTCACGCCGATCGGCTCAAGCGCCGCTCTGAAGAGCGGACCGTTCCAGCTTTCGCTTTCAAGCGTCTTAAAGCCGTTGACCTGGATCGCGCCCTCGCGGAGGGACAGATCGCGGTTCGGGATCAGCTTATCGACCGAGACGCGCTGCAGGTCTCCGAGTCCCGCACAGTGCGGACACGCCCCCTCGGGGTTATTGAATGAAAACATTCTCGGCTCAAGCTCGCCGAAGGAGACCCCGTGCTCCTCGCAGGAATAGGTCTGCGAGAATTCGAGCTCCTCGGATGCGGGTGCTCTGCCGTTTTCGTCCGGTCGCGGCATCGTCACAACCGTGAGATGCCCCTCCGCGAGATTCAGAGCAGTCTCGACCGAATCGCCAAGTCTCGGGCGAATGCCCTCGCGGTTCACGAGGCGGTCGACAACGACCTCGATCGAGTGCTTTTTGTTTTTGTCAAGCCTTATCTCCTCGGAAAGCTCGTACAGACTTCCATCGACTCGCACGCGGACGTAGCCCGACTTTTTGGCGTCGAGAAAGACCTTCTCGTGCATTCCCTTTTTCGCACGAACGACGGGTGCAAGCACCATAAAGCGCTCACCCTCGGGAAGCGTCAGAATGCGGTCTACGATCTGATCGGTCGTCTGCTGACGGATCTCCTTACCGCACACGGGACAGTGGGGTACGCCGACGCGGGCGTAGAGGAGACGGAGATAGTCGTAGATCTCTGTGACCGTGCCAACGGTCGAGCGGGGATTCTTCGAGGTCGTTTTCTGATCGATCGAGATCGCGGGAGAAAGCCCGTCGATCGAATCGACGTCGGGCTTGTCCATTTGCCCGATGAACATCCTCGCGTAGCTCGAAAGCGACTCGACGAAGCGTCTGTGTCCCTCCGCGTAAAGAGTATCGAAGGCAAGGGAGGATTTTCCCGAGCCCGACAGCCCCGACAGCACGACGAGCTTGTCTCGTGGGATATCGATGTCTATATTTTTCAAGTTGTTCGTCCGCGCACCGCGGATCTTGATATAGCGTTCCATAAATTCCTTTGTTTATGCGGTAGGATCGGGGATGTCCCGTCTCACTTCTTTTTCTTTTCGGCGCTTTCGTTCTCCGCACGAAGCTCGTGGATGCGGTCGCGGTAATACGCCGCACGCTCGAAGTCAAGCTGACGTGCCGCGTCCTTCATTTCCTTCGTGAGCTTCTCGATGAGGGCTTCTCTGTCCTTCCTTGAGAGCTTCCGTGCAGTACCCTTTTCGGTCGCGCTCGTCTCGCTTGTCACAGTCTCCTCTACACCCTTGCCGATGCGGATGACGTCGCGCACCTCCTTCCTGATCGTCTGTGGAACGATCCCGTGCTTTTCGTTATATGCGTTCTGGATCCTTCGGCGGCGTTCTGTCTCGCGGATCGCGCGCTCCATCGAGCCCGTGACCGTGTCGGCATACATAATCACTCTGCCGTCGGCGTTACGCGCCGCACGTCCGATCGTCTGAATCAGCGACGACTCCGAGCGGAGGAAGCCCTCCTTATCGGCGTCGAGGATCGCAACAAGCGAGACCTCGGGGATATCGAGCCCCTCACGGAGCAGGTTGATGCCGACGAGCACGTCAAACACGCCCATTCGGAGATCTCTGATGATCTCCTGCCGCTCCATCGTTTCAATATTGTGGTGGATATATCGGACCTTAAGTCCGTTTTTCGTAAAGTAATCGGTCAGATCCTCTGCCATTTTCTTCGTGAGCGTCGTGACGAGCACACGCTCGTTCCGTTCTGCGCGGATGCGGATCTCACCCATCAGGTCGTCGACCTGACCTTCGACAGGGCGAATATCGACCTTCGGGTCAAGCAGTCCCGTCGGGCGGATGATCTGCTCGACGACCGCTGAGGAATGCTCCCTCTCGTAATCCGCAGGCGTTGCGCTGACAAACACCGCCTGATGGATGCGCTCCTCGAACTCCTCGAAGAAGAGCGGACGGTTGTCGTACGCCGAGGGGAGACGGAAGCCGAAATCGACGAGATTCTTTTTTCTCGCGGTGTTGCCGCCGCTCATACCGCGGACCTGCGGCAGGGTGACGTGGCTCTCGTCGACGAAGATGATGAAATCATCGGGAAAGAAGTCGAGGAGGGTAAAGGGCGTTGCCCCGGGATCTCTACCCGACAATACACCCGAATAGTTTTCAATGCCCGAGCAGAAGCCGATCTCGCGAAGCATCTCGAGGTCATATTTCGTCCGCTCCTCGATGCGCTGTGCCTCGAGAAGCAGGTTTTGTGACTTGAACCACGCGACGCGCTCGACCATTTCCTCCTCGATCTTTTTGAGTGCCGCCTCGCGCTTATCGTTCGACACGGCGTAGTGCGTTGCGGGATAGATCGCGGCATAGGAAAGCGTCTCGACGAGCTCGCCCGTGACGATATTGATCTCGGACACGCGCTCGACCTCGTCGTCGAAGAACTCAACGCGGATCGCGTTTTCGTCCATATTTGCGGGAATGACCTCAACGACGTCTCCTCTGACACGGAAGGTGTCGCGGGTGAAATTCATATCGTTGCGGTTGTAGTTGATCGCGACGAGCCGCTGCACGAACTCGTCACGCGAGAGATACATCCCCGGACGGACGGCAAGCACGAGCTTCTTATATTCCTCGGGGTCGCCGATCGAATAGATGCAGGAGACCGACGCGACGATAATGACGTCTCTGCGCTCAAAGAGCGACGAGGTCGCACTGTGGCGGAGACGGTCGATCTCGTCGTTGACGAGCGCGTCCTTTTCGATATACATATCCTTCCCGGGGATATATGCCTCGGGCTGATAGTAGTCGTAATAGGAGACGAAGAACTCGACCGCGTTGTCGGGAAAGAACTCGCGGAACTCGGCGCAGAGCTGTGCCGCGAGGGTCTTATTGTGTGCGAGGACGAGGGCGGGACGGTTGCATTTTGCGATGACATTCGCCATCGTAAAGGTTTTTCCCGAGCCCGTAACGCCGAGGAGGGTCTGCATACGGTCGCCGCGGTTGATGCCGTCTACGAGCTGCTCGATCGCCTCGGGCTGATCGCCTGTGGGCTGATATTCCGATACGAGTCTGAAGCGTTCCATCTGCTTTTTCCTCCTTTCCCGCACAAATAATTACACACTGTATATTGTACCACAAAACGCACAGATTGTAAAGCGGATTTCAAAAAACTTCGACGTTTTTTTCTGCAATTTTCAGACAAAAAAGCGGTGTCCGCAGAGACAAGCCGAGCGGACGCAAAAACGGAGCGGCTGTGCTTCAAAGCCGTTCCGTTTCGGATTTTCAATTTATAATATATCACGGCGGTAAAACCGCTTCATCTTCGGGCTTCGTCTCTCTCATCTTTTTTCGCGCCACATTGTTCACCGCCCTTCGGTCTACTGTGCTTCTATAATAGCACAGAGGGAGAAAAATGTCAAGCACGCACACAAATTTCAATTCCCCTCTTGATTTCCGCATTGAAATCCGATATAATGAAAGCAGTAAAAAAACGGAGGTCATAGTCCGCTTATGAAAGGTGTAAAAACAGTCTATATTTGCTCGGAGTGCTCAAGTCAGAGTATGAAGTGGCTCGGGAAATGCCCCTCGTGCGGCGCGTGGAACTCGTTCGTCGAGGACGTGGTGGAGACCTCTCCCGGTACCTCTGCCGTAAATGATCCGAAGCCCCCGCGCTTCACAGTCGTTTCGGGCGGTGACGAGTCGCTCCCCTTCTCCGAGCTTTCGGTCGAGGACGCAACGCGCACGCCGACCGGTATGGGCGAATTCGACCGCGTGCTCGGCGGCGGGCTTGTCACGGGCTCGGTCGTGCTCCTCTCGGGTGAGCCCGGCATCGGCAAGTCCACCCTGCTTCTGCAGATCTGCGACGTGCTCGGAAAAAGCCGCCGCGTTCTGTACGTTTCGGGCGAGGAATCGGGCAGTCAGCTGAAGCTCCGCGCGAAGCGTCTCGGCGTCAAGGGCACGAATCTGTTCGTCTACACCGAAACGAACGTTGAGAAAATTATGAAGGAGGTCGATCGGCTGAAGCCCGACGTGATCATCGTCGACTCGATCCAGACCCTCTATTCGGGAAGCGGCAACTCAATCCCCGGCAGCGTGTCGCAGGTCAAGGAATCGGCGCTGTCCTTTATCGGCAAGGCAAAGACCGACGGCATTTCAGTGCTGATCGTCGGACACGTCAACAAGGAGGGTGCGATCGCGGGGCCGAAGGTGCTTGAGCATATGGTCGACGCGGTGCTCTACTTTGAGGGCGATCACCGTCAGTCCTGCCGCATCATCCGCGCGGGCAAGAACCGCTACGGCTCGACCGACGAGATTGGCGTATTTGAAATGACCGATCGTGGGCTTCTCGAGATCGAGAATCCCTCCGCGATGCTCCTCTCGGGCAGACCGAAGAACACTCCCGGCAACTGCGCGGTCTGTCTCTTGGAGGGCACACGCCCCTTAATCGCAGAGATCCAAGCGCTCGTCACGCCGACGGCCTTCCCCGCGCCGCGTCGCACGGCAAACGGTGTGGACTACAACCGTATGTGCCTGATCCTCGCGGTGCTTGAGAAGCGGCTGGGGCTGAAATTCTCGCAGAACGACGTTTATCTGAACGTGATCGGGGGGCTTCGCATCGACGAGCCATCTGCCGACGTCGGCATCGCGCTCGCGCTGATCTCTTCACTGACCGACCGCGTGATCCCCGACGATCTGATCGCGATCGGAGAGCTCGGTCTTGCGGGCGAATGCCGCGCGGTCACGTCTCCCGAGCACCGTCTAAACGAGGCGAAGCGGCTCGGATTTTCGACGGTCGTCATTCCGCACAAAAATCTCGAGCGCAGAAGGATCGACACCGACCTTACGATCGTCGAGGCGCGGAGCGTCTACGAAACGCTGTCGGTGCTGATGCCGAAGGGCGAATGACTCCTGCAAATACCATTCATAACAGGCGCACTAGCCGAATATACTCGTGATAGCACTATTCCCTACGCTATACGGCGGTTTCACAAAAGCAGAAAGCCCTTTGTGCCGCAGTTTTGACCATACGGCACAAATACGCCGCGCGATATTTGTCGAATTTGGCGAATAAATAAATATTGACAAATCAAGAAATATATGCTATACTTTACTTGTCTGTGTCCGACTGACCTTGCGTATCGTCAGTCCGGTTTCTTGATTTTCACAAAATCAACGCAGGATACACATTTCTGCCCGTATGTTCGGGCTTAATTTTCGAAGGGAGGTTTTTCCAATGGATATGTTTGAAAAGGTTGTTGATCTGCTTGTTGAAGAGCTCCAGCTCAATCGCGAGGACATCAAGAAGGACTCCGAGCTGTCGGGAGATCTCGGCATCAACTCGATCGAGCTTGCCGATCTCGTTATGATCTGCGAGGAAAGATTCGGGATTGAGATCAACGATGACGAAAGCAAGAACTTCGTTACCGTCGGTGACGTTGTTGAATACCTTGAGTCTCTTTAATGAAGTCCCCGGAAAAGCGCAAATACATAGGCTGTTCACGTATCCGTGCTTCGGATAGCGAACAGCCTTTTTTTATTGCTCACGCGGAAGAAGGAAGAGCGGTCTTTCCTGTTCCCCCCTGCGAAGCGCCTCGATACAGTGCGGTATCAGCTCAAATCCCGCAACGAGCGAATGTGGCTTCCCTTCGGGATCATCCTGGACCATCGGCACGAAATACACGTTTTTTCGGTTCAGGAGCGCTGCGATATTCGAAAGATTCGCAGAAAGCCCATCGTTCGTCGCAAGCGCGATCAGAACGGGGCGGTCCGAGCGAAGCTGCGACTTCACCGCCATCGTGACAGCGGTATCGGTGATACCGTTTGCAAGCTTTGCAAGCGTATTGCCCGTACAAGGCGCGACCACGAGCAGCTCGGGCTTTATCACAGGACCGATCGGCTCTGCGTCCTTCACCGTATGAATGATCGTGCGCCCCGTGATCCGCTCGATCTCCTTCCGCACGGAAAGCGCCGATGCAAAGCGCGTATCGGTCGTGTATAGGATCTCGCTTGTAATGGGTAGGATCTCCTCCCCGCCCTCCTTCAATACAGAAAGCACGCGCATTGAACGCGCGACCGTACAGAACGAGCCGCAAAATGCATATGCGATCATACCGTCCTCCCTTCTGCGAGCAGGCAGAGGATGCGATCCGCAAGCACGCGCCCTGCCGAATCGGGAGCGTATTTTCCGGGGAGCGATAGTGCCCAAAGAAGCCGTATGCCATACTCTCGCGCCGCGGCGGGATCAAAGCTCCCGGGGGAGGAACTGAGGTCAACGTACAGGGGCTTTCTTCCGTAGGAAAGCAGTCCTGCGCCGCTGAGGATATCCGCGGTAAAGATGCGCGACGGAACAGTCGTAAACACCACGTCATATCCGTGGGTCAAGGCGCGCAGGGCTTCGGCTGTCAAAAGCTCGGTCTTGCATCCGAGCGATTCTGCAACCGTCAGCGATTCCGCGCGGCGTGCAACGGCGGTCACCTCTGCATTCATCGCGCGAAGCAGCCTACAAAGCGCATTTCCGATCCTTCCGCACCCGACCACGGCAGCGCGCACCTCTTGCATTGCGATCGGAAGCTCCTGCATCGCGATCGACAGCGCACCCTCGGCGGTCAGTACGGCGTTCCGCATTTTGACCTCCTCGGAGTCGTAATAATCGTACACGGTGATCCCGCGTCGCTCTGCCTCCTCGGCGTATTCACGCGGAAGCATTCCGCAAAGCAGTACAGTCCCCTCACGAAGTAAACCCAGAAACTCCGAAAACGGAATCTCCTCCTCCGAAAATGCGATTCGCCCGCACCGTAGCGACGGCAACGGCAAAAGCACGATGTCGCTCTCCCGAAGTGCCTCCCTGTAATTCGGATAGAGGCTCGTGTCCTGCGGCATCCCCGACGGAAGCGTACAGCCCGCTATCCCGATGCGGTAGCCGCTCTCTACAAGCCTGTGGCAGATCGCTCTATGGCGTTTGTCCTGCCAAAAGGACAGAATCTTTTTCTTCTCACCATCCATTCTATATTCTCCTCACATATATATCAAAATCTTGTACCCTGATCTCGGACAAACCGAAAACAGTCGCCCATTACAGAATATGTCGAAACGGGAGCCGCTGTGTCAAAAAAGTTTCTTCCTACGCCTTTTACGGATTTTGCATAACGACCGCGCATATGCTACAATACTCCGTAGAAAGAATTAGCCTCGGTCGCAGGTCGACCGAGGAGGAAAGGACGGCACTATGGAAAGAAAAAGCGGCATTTTGATGCATATTACCTCCCTCCCGGGGAGATACGGGATCGGATCCTTCGGGAAAGAGGCGTTCCACTTCATCGATTGCCTGAAATCGGGCGGCTTTTCGGTCTGGCAGACCCTTCCCTTCGGGATGCCCGACGGCTTCGGCTCTCCGTACAGCTCGTTTTCGGCATTCAGCGGAAATCCCTATCTGCTCGATCTTGACGTTCTCCTTGAAAAGGGCTATCTCACAGAGGAGGAGATCTCGCGTGAGATACAGTCCGCCCCGTGGCAGTGTGAGTTTGAACGCTTGCGGGTAAGTCGCATTCCCCTACTAAAAACAGCGGCAAAGCGTGCGCTCTGCGATCCATCCGTAAGGCAGGCGGTTGCCGAATTTTCGGGAAGCCATCCCGAGGTCGCACAGTTCTGCCGCTTTATGGCACAGAAGGAGCGGAACGGGGACCTTCCGTGGATCGAATGGAGGACTTCGGAATACGACGAAGATGACGAGGCGGCGTGGCAATTCATACAGTACGAATTCTGCCGTGAGTGGGACGACGTGCGCACGTATGCACACGAAAACGGCATTCAGCTTGTCGGTGATATTCCGATCTACGTTGCATACGATAGCAGTGACGTTTACTGCAACCGCGAAAACGGGATCTTTGACCTAGACGAAAGCGGGCGTAGGAAAAACGTCGCGGGTGTCCCGCCCGATTTCTTTTCGGAGGACGGTCAGCTTTGGGGCAATCCGCTCTACAACTGGGCAAAAATGAAGGAGGATGACTACGCGTGGTGGCGGGCGCGGCTACGACATCTCCTATCGCAATTCGACGGCGTACGCATCGACCATTTCAGAGGGCTTGCCTCCTTTTGGAGCGTACCCGCAGATGCAAGGACCGCGCGTGAGGGGCGATGGGAGCAGGGTCCCCGAGAGGATTTTATCCGCGTGATCCGCGAGACCGTGCAGGAAGCCGCCCAAGGCGACTCTTCCCCGTTCATCATCGCGGAGGATCTCGGCATTGTCACCAAGGACGTGACGGAGCTGCTCGCTTACAGCGGCTTTCCCGGGATGCGCGTCTTTCAGTTCGCGTTCGTCGGAGATCCCAACTCCCCCCATCTTCCGCACAATTATCCCGAAAACTGCGTTGCCTACACGGGGACGCACGACAACAATACCCTGCTCGGCTATCTTTGGGAGCTTGACGACGGGACACGCCGCGAAATGCTCAACTATTGCGGGCACGTTGGAGACTGGCGGGATGGGCTCGACGCGATGCTCCGCACGTTACTCGAGAGCCGTGCAGGACTTGTGATCCTTCCCGTGCAGGATCTCCTCGGTCACGGTGCAGATACGCGTATGAACACCCCCGGGAAGGCAGAGGGCAACTGGCGATACCGCGTAACGGCAGAGCAGCTCGACGCGATCGACTGGGGAAAATTCAGGGGTCTTAACCGCCTCTGCGGAAGGGACGGATGAATATAAATAAGGGGGAGACAAATGCGAAACGCATTCTATCTTCCCCCTCTTTTCATTGGTTGACGTTATTCAGATATTGCCCGAAATACTCTTCCTCAGCTTGCTTTCTCGCCTTCACGGCGTCGTCAAAGCTCGAATACGAACCGAAATTCATCAGCTTCCCTTTGAATTTCAGCCGCGCGCGCCACTTTTTTGTATTCTTGTCAAAATAAACCCCTCGTACACCGCTGGTATTCGTAGCGATCAGCGCGCCACTTCTGATGCGACTGATCTGCGTGCCGTCCACGTACCCTGCTTTTTCCCTCATTTTCATCGCGGCGTAGTGCCCGACGCAGTCATTGCACATACTGAGATCGGGATTTGTCAGCGTATCGGTTGCTTTGTAGGTAAGATTACCGCAATCACAGCGGCATTCCCAAAGCGGAACGGTGCGAGCACCGCGGGGAGCACGCTTGTCCGAGCGACCAACGACAACGAGCCTCCCGAAACGCCTTCCCGCGAGGTCGTACTGCCTTTCCTTTCCCACAGCATTTCACTTCCTTCACAGTTCTTTTTCAGCAATCAAAAGGCATAACTTCTTCACTATTACTTATTACTTCAAGTTGTGCCCTTTGATTGCCGCCTATCCCCACGAGGGGGATAGGACGGACTTGGTTATCCGTCAAAACGGACGTTATTTGCGAAATTAGTTTTCGATCACAGTTGCGTTACCAACCAAGCGACCGATCTTCTCGCTATAAACTGCGGTTGCGTTGTTGTTAGAAACTGTGTTACCGATAGACTCTACGCCAGTAAAGGTAACAACTGCATCACCGTTAGCGGTACCAACGATGGCACCAGCTACAGGAGCCTTGGTTCCGAGTCGATCTTCAGTAGCGGTGATTTTGGTGGACTCGACCTTGGAATTGGTAATTGTGGCATTTACCTGCGTGTGAGCTACAAGACCTGCTGCCCCCTCAACGCCGGTGATTTCACAGTTTACAACACTACAATCTGTGATAACGAGTTCACCGCCGGAAATATAACCAATAAGACCACCTGCACGGTAGTTGCTGGTCACGGTAGAATTAACGAGATGGCAATTCTCAAAGGTAGCACTGCCGTATGCATCCTTGAAGCAAGCAAACGCACCTGTTCCAAGACCGTTTTCGTTCGCAGCGGGGCCAATATCGGAATTAGCAATTGTCAGATTTTTAATGGTCAAGCTTTCGCCTACGTTGCCGGCAACCAAAGGCTTGTCGAGACCGCTGATCGTGTGACCCTTACCATCGATGGTGATATTCTGTCCTTCCACATTAATGGAGGTCCACTCGCCAGTAACGATGTAGTCATTATCAATAGTGATCACGCCGTTAACGGGAGTCAATACAGTAGCGAGATCTTCAGCAGCGATGATTTCGGGATACTCAGCCTTAGCGTCGTAGTCGTTGGAGTACATATCCTGCTCACCGATTGCCTGCGTTGCGAGGAGGCGAACGTCAAATGCATCACCGATGGACTGATTCTGATACACATTGCCTGCATCTTCTCTCATGTGGAGAGCGATTGCATAGTAAACCCTGCCCTGGGGGATATTATTGAACATTGCACTACCGGTGTAGTCGTTAGGATACAGCATCTGGTCATTAGCAAGAGTAAACTTGCCATCAATAATATCCTGCAGCGTGCCGGCATACTTGGAACCCGTAGTCATATCGTCATACCAAATATTGTCAGGAGTAGCTTTTTGGTGATTTGCATTCAACCAGTCGCCCTTTTTATAGCTCCACGAATCCTTGGTTGCCTGGTAGTAAACCTGGTAATAAACATCAATCACTTCTGCAAGCTTGCCTACCTCACCGGTAGGCACAACCGTCAGGCAATACTGGAGATTGAGGTTACCCTCATTCTCGATCATCAGATAAGCACAATCAGTATAGCCGGGTTCCCACTTCTGATAATTGAAAATCGGCTGAGCATTAGCGCTTTCGACGTCAACCCACTGAGCATCATCGGGAAGCTGATAGTAGTAGCCGAAGTTTTCCCATACACGGCCGGAAGAGGAATCCGTTTGCGGTGCCAAGTAGGACATCTTAATATCAAGTTTGCCCGACTTGATGATGTTGGCGCTCGATGTAACCGAGTCAGTGAACCACGCGTATGTCGTCCCAAGCAGCATTGAGAAGCAGAGGAACAGAGCAAGCGCGCTTGAGAGCAAAGCAGACTTCGTGCTTTTTCTTTTTGTCATTTTGAATGACCTCCTTTGAAAAATTACATAACGGGAGTTATGTGATAAAAAGTCGAGGACAAAACGAAATACTGCGCCGAGGTGGGCAAAAAAGAACGCAACGAAAAGCCTTTCGAGCTGAATTCTGGAAAAAACTCTACGAAAGGCGTTTTCGTTACGCAAATT
>JAFVXC010000027.1 GCA_017501345.1 Clostridia bacterium | reverse complement strand
CGACGGCAAGTACGGTGCAAAGGACAATGAGAAAAGTATTGCCCTCATGTGCCATGCACTTTCGTTTACCCATCCGAGAAGCGGTGAAAAAATGGTTTTTGATATTCCTTGTGAAATATAATTGTAAAAAGAATTAATTACTACTTGATTTTTTCTGTTTTCTATGGTATACTCATTATCGCTATGGAGATAATACTTCATATAACAACTGAATAGGTTGGGACTTGCCGTGCGAAGCAAGGTCACACCAGTCGGGGCAGTAGCGGCGCCCTATATCTGAAATCCGCTATAGCAGAGATGGATTCCGTTTTTGAGGGTCTGTACTGCAGTAGCTGTCATGACGTACTTGTGTTGAGGTTTCGGGCCTTGCGCAATTACCCCTCATGAACCATGTCAGGCGGGGAACCGAGCAGCATTAAGTGATAAGGGTAATGTGCCGCAAGTAACCTTGGGCCGAGCAAATATGTCAGAGGACGTACTTTGGTGCTCATTCGATTTTACGGTGTGTGATCTTGCTTTGTACGGCACTTACTTTTTTCTTTGCTAAAAAGAAAAAAGTAAGCAAAAAAGAAAAGATATTCGGGGTATCGCGGATTAAATTCATGTGATACAGCCCGAAGTCGGATCTTTTATTTGCTCTGATGTTTCCCTTGAGAAACGAAAAGTTTTAACCATGTCTCGGTAGTTCAGTTGGTTAGAACGCCAGCCTGTCACGCTGGAGGTCGTGGGTTCGAGCCCCATCCGAGTCGCCAGTAAAATTTTGAAAAACCACCTATGCGGATTTAGCTCATTTGGTAGAGCGCGACCTTGCCAAGGTCGAGGTGGCGGGTTCGAGCCCCGTAATCCGCTCCAAAAAGAAAAGCGAGGACTTTTGTCCTCGCTTTTCTTTTTCGACTGTATGGCGGACGAGAAGCCGTAGCGAAGCCTCACTTCGCGCGGGTCGCGACGTTTTCGGTTTCGACTTGTCGAAACGGCGGTGTTCAGCCGCCGAGAAAACTCGCTATTTGGCATCGCAGATGCCAAATGTATCGAGCCCCCTCCCCAAAGGTCCTCGCTTTTCTTTTTCGACTGTATGGCGGACGAGAAGCCGTAGCGAAGCCTCGCTTCGCGCGGGTCGCGACGTTTTCGGTTTCGGCTTGCCGAAACGGCGGTGTTTAGCCGCCGAGAAAACTCGCTATTTGGCGCCGAGGCGACAAATGTGCGCGACGTTTTCGCTTTCGGCTTACCGAAACGGCGGTGTTCAGCCGCCGAGAAAACTCGCTATTTGGCATCGCAGATGCCAAATGAGTCGAGTTCCCCCCTCCCCCGTGTTCCTCTCGCGGTTGCCCTCTCCGTCGCCTATCGGCGACACCTCTCCCATAGGGAGAGGCTTTTTTTCATACGTAGGACTTGCATTTATTTTGTATTTGTGATAAAATTATATCAACCCTTTCTTTTGGAGGAAAAACAATGAAACATGCCGTTAGAATTGTTGCGTTATTGCTAAGCACCGTGATGCTTATCTCCACGCTTGCGTCGTGCAAAAATGATTCTCTATCGTCTTCTACAGACGATCCAAATTTGTCAAGCGAATCTACCGAAAATACATCACAGCCGACCGATTCGATAACAGATAACCCGACGGACACTGAGGAGACGGCTCCCGAAGAAGAGGAAAATTATATTTTTGAAACCGTTTACCCTCCTGTCTCCGTATCTTCTCTCAAGTTTACTCTTACGGACAATATGCTTACGGAATATGAAAAGAAGATCATCGAAGCCAAGCGTTTGTTTGATAACGAAAAAACGAGCGAGGACAAGTTCAGGAACGCGCTGTATGAGATCTTGTCTCTCAGAGCGGAAATCGAGACACAATGCGATATCGCATATCTGCAGTATTACTATGATATGTCAGATTCTGACGCGTGGGACAATTATCTCTATGCGTACGATCTGCTTGACGAGGCCAAAGATCTTTTTTGGGAATTCTATAATGAATCCAAAAACGAGGAGAATAAGCTCGCGAACGTATTTATAGAGGTAGTTCAGAAGGAGTATAAAGGAAATCTTGTTACGCCAATTTCTTCTACCGATTCCTATGCATATGATATGGAGCGTCTCGAAGGGCAATACAATTCGCTGAAGAACAGCAATGCAAGCGACGAAGAAATATTTGCAGTATATAAAAAGTATCTTACAGCGGCAAACGGTCTAGCGGTGGCTTCAAGCACCAAGAATTATTATGAATACGCGTGCAGGTATATTTATTACAGAAACGATACAGCCGCTCAGCGCGAGGAGCTGCGCAAATACGTAAAAGAGCATCTGATTCCGCTTTGTCGGGCACTCAGAGAAAAAAGCTGGGATCTTGACGGTAGCCTTTCGCAATCCGACCTTGATCTTTCGAATAAATACCTGTACGATAAGTACGATTCGTTCGACGAAAATTATCTTTTTGATTATTTCTCCTCTCTTACAGCGTCCTCGGGCGAGGCTATGACAGATGCTTTTGAAAAGGACAGAGTGCTTATAGGCAACAAGGATGACTCATATAACAGTGCAATGGTCTCTGTCGTAGGAAATACACCGATATGCTATTTTCACGAAGACCAAACCGACCTTGAAACGATGGCACACGAGCTTGGTCATTATTACGCGTGGTTTGTAGGAGACAGCACATATTTTTCGACTGATCTGCGTGAGACACAATCGACCGCAAATTCGATGCTCCTGTACAGTTACCTTTCGGATACGCTTGACAGCCCTGCGTTCAAAAGCTCAGAGCTATACTCGGTCTATAATTGGATGTATCAAATCATTTTAAGTGTGATAAAGGATGAGTTTGACGAGATCATATATACACACAGTCCCTCAGCTCTGACGCTTGAGGATTTCGAGCGCATAATGAGCGATCTGATATACGAATACAACGTGAGAGATCTGTCAAGCAATATCACAAATCAGCTTATGACCTATTGGAGGAGACTGGGCATCACTTATCCGATGTCAAATTATTGCTATGCTACGGCAATGATAACGGCTTTTCAGATATATACAAAAAGCAAGGATGATTATACTGCGGCAACCGAGATATACAGAAGGATCGTGGAAGAGCCCCAAAACGAAGGAGATTTTGTTTCAACGATTATAAATGCAGGGCTCACGACACCCTATGACAAGCAAACGTATATAGAACTGAAAAAGCTTCTCGAGATCAATTAAAGCAGCAGACATAAGGCTTGTTCTATGAACGAAAAAGCCAAATAACCGAGACCCACCAAAAAAAGCAGACCGCGTTACGTGGTCTGCTTTTCTTCCCCTTTGTCGACAGAGAGCCCTGTTATAAAATCCTTCGGCGAAATCCCGATCGCCTTTTTGAAGGCATTTGAAAAATAGAGCGGATCGGAAAAGCCCGACATGAAGGCGACGTTTTTCACCGAGCTGAGTCCAAGCTCGAAAAGCGAGATTGCATGTTTGAAGCGAAGTGAACGAAGATATTCACAGTAGCTTACGTTCATTTTCTTTTTGAAAAGATGGGAGAGGTATTTCGGATTGTACCCGATCTCATCCGCAACCGAGGAGATCGAAAGCTCGGGATCACGGAAATTCTCCTCCGTGTATTCTATGATTTTTTGCATGATATCACTTTGTTTTGCAGTATGCTCCGTGGATATCCGCGAAAACGCATAAAGCACGATGCTTTCTGCCGTAATATCGATATTCTCCTGCTGTGTGCTGAAAAGGCTCTCCTTGCATAGGGGGATCAGGGCGTTGAGATTGTCCTTTTTACGGGTGCCTAGGAAGATCCCAAAGCGGCAAAAGAGACCGGATGCGCGTGCTCCGCCGAAATCAATGTAAAGATATCGCACGCCCTCCCCGTTCCGAAGCACGTAGGTTTCCCCCTCAAACCCAAAGATCAGCGTACCCGTGGCTACGGAATACGGAACGCCATCGAATAACAGCTCCCCCGTTCCTTGCTCGATCAGGATCATTCGGTTTTTATTTAGCCTGGTTTCCTTCTTCATGATGCTTTCATCGGTCTCAAAAACAAACGAGAAGATCGAAAGCTCGTTTGACAAGGCGGTTTCAGGGAATTTGCAGATGTTGCCTGTTTTCATATTCTTATTTCTCCTCACGCATATCTGTTTACTTCAGTATAGCATACAATGCCCCCAAAATCAAGAAGAAAATAACTTTTTTATATCTTTTTATGGAATATATTCATTGATAAGACCGATGATGTATGATACAATGATGTTGTAGGAGGTGAGACACCGTGTGGCTTTATTACGTTTTGATCCTGATCTCGGTCATGATGTTCGGCGGAGGCTTTGCGCTCCAGGATGTGTTCCGAAAAAAGCGCGGCAGCGGTCTTATGATCAGTATGGAGGCGGCGTTCATCGGCTCTCTTGCAGGTCTTATCGTCCTGCTGATCATAAACAGCTTCGCTTTTGAATTTACATGGTTCACGCTTTTGATGGCAGGATGGTCGGCACTCAACGGCATCGCGTTTACCGTTTTCGCCTTCAAGGCTCTCGACTATATCAACCTGTCGCTCTTTTCACTCTTCGCAATGCTGGGCGGTATGGCGCTTCCCTTCTTGCAGGGCATCCTGTTCTACGGTGAGGGGTTCACGCTTGCAAAGGGCATTTGCGTGATCTTTATCTGTGCGGCGCTTGCCCTCACGGTCGAGCGCGGTGAGAGGAAAAGGGGTACTGTATTCTACGTGGGTATTTTCGTTTTGAACGGTATGTCGGGCGTTCTCTCCAAGATCTTTACCGAGACGCCGCTCCCGAAAGCAAGCGCGGCGGATTACAGCATATGGTCCGCCCTCTCGGCGGCACTTCTGTCGGGTATCCTTTGGCTTCTGCTCACCGCCACAGAAAGGCGCAGATCCTCACCCCAAGGCAAGGAACAGCCTAAAGCGGAACGGAAGGCACGCCTTCTGTCCTACGGAATCGGCGCGCTCAATGGCGCGATCAACAAGGTGGCGAATTTTCTCCTCGTTTTTGCCCTTGTGTACGTGGACGCCTCCGTGCAGTATCCTATGGTCACGGGCGGAACGATGATCGTATCCACCCTCTTCTGCCTTTTCGGTGACAAAAAGCCGAGCAAAAAAGAGGTTTTAAGCGTTGCTCTCGCATTCATCGGGATGCTTGCGCTTTTCATAATCCCCATTTGAAAACAAATTCCGAACATAAAAAGGAGGCTTATAGTATGAAAAAAATCAGAGTTGGCGTATTCGGCGCAGGACGCGGCGTATCGCTTGCAAAGGGCTTTATGCTTCTCGACGCCGAGATCGTAGCGCTTTGCGACAATCACAAGGAGCGCCTTGAGGCAGGACTTAAGAAGCTCGGTAACGGTGTTACAGCTTATGAAAGCTTCGACGATTTTATCGAGCACCCGATGGACGCCGTCATTCTTGCAAACAATTTTTATCAGCACGTACCCTACGCGATCGAGTGCTTTAAGCGCGATCTTCACGTTTTCTGCGAATGCACGGCGAACGGAACGATGGGCGAGGGTGTCGAGCTTGTGCGCGCCTTTGAGAGAAGCAAGAGCATCTATATGCTTGCGGAAAATTATCCGCAGATGCTCTTTAACCGCGAGATGAAGCGCGTAGCCGACACGGGGACCCTCGGAAAGATCCTCTTTGCGGAGGGAGAATACAATCACCCTGTCAGCGCGTGGGATACAGCATTTACCAAAAAGTTTAAATTTTATCCGAATCATTGGCGTCACTTCCTGCCGGCAACCTATTATATCACGCATTCGCTCGGCCCCGTGATGCATATTACGGGTGCTACGCCAAAAAAAGTAACTGCATTTGCTACGTACGCGCCCACACAGGCAGAGGTTCCGACGGCATCCCACAATGCGGATAGTGCAGCGATCGTTACCACGCTGAATGACGACGGCTCGGTCTTCCGCGTGACCGGATGCGCACACTTTGGTGCACACGGCAATTCCTACCGCATCTGCGGAACGAAGGGACAGATCGAGAACCTGCGCGGTATGGGCAATCAGGTGATGCTCCGCTACAATGAATGGGACAAACCCGAGGGGGCTGAGGCGACGCAGCTGTATACGCCCTCGTGGAACGATAAGGACGAAGAGCTCATCAAGACCTCCGGGCACGGCGGCGGCGATTATCTCACCGCGCGTATGTTCGTCGATTGCGTCAAGGACGGCAAGCAGCCGCCTCATCCGTTCGATCTTTATTCGGCGATCGTGATGTCGTCGGTTGCGATCCTCGGTCACCGCTCGGTGCTTGAAGGCGGAAAGCCCTATGACATTCCCGATTTCCGTAAGGAGGAGGACCGAAAGCTTTACGAGAACGATTACCTCACACCCTTTTGGGGAGACGACGGAAGCGAGCCGACGCTTCCCTGCTGCTCGAATCCCGATTACAAACCGACCGAAAGACAGATGGAGCTGTACTTCGAGGAGCTGAAAAAGTAAGTCGGTGAATTAAAATTTTCCCGTAGATACAAAAGAAGCGGGGGTGAGTCAAGTGCCAAGCGCATTTGGTGCTCACCCCCGTTTTTTCTCCACCTCTATTGACAAAGCTCGGGCGGTGTGATATAATCAGCGTAGCACTCTTTTTGGAGGAACTATGAAGTACATTCGCTCTGAGAACCTTTTGGATTACGCTTTTATCAACGAGGATACCCTCGTCCATCCCCTGCGCGGCATCTGCGTTTCCTTTCACGGATACACCGACGCGACGATGTACAAAAGCAGCGATGAGATCGCAAGCGCCCTCGGGAGGCAAGGAATCGCCTTCGTCTTTCCGTATTACAGCGTTTGGGCGTGGATGAGCCGCAGCTCTCAAGCCTTCAACGAGCAGGTCATCGATGCCGTATATGAGCGACTGCAGGCGGACGAAGCCGTCCCCCTCATCGTAAGCGGGAGCAGTATGGGCGGCCTTACGGCGCTGAATTATCTGATCTACGGCAAAAGAAAATCCATCGGGTGTGCGCTGAACTGTCCCGTCACCGATATGAACCGGGTTTTTATTGACAAGCCCGATTTCCGTCGGGCAATTCTTTCTGCGCATATCGAGGAGGACGCTGCGCTTGATGATATTATGAAGCAGTATTCTCCGGTGCATTTTGCACAGCGGCTCCCAAAAATTCCGTATTTCCTTCTTTTTGGCGAAAGCGATCCGTATTTTACCGAAATACATATGCCGCCGCTCTTAGAAAAATTCGAGCAGTACGGGCTTCCGTATCGGCTGATGATACAGCCGGGCATGAAGCACTGCGACGTCAAAAGCCATCCGAACGCGCTGACGGAATACTGCAATTTCATCACCTCGCTGATATAAGAGCGCATGATATCAAAATCCAGAATTCGAAAGGAAGACCGTGAACTATGATCATCCACAACAAATTCGTCGGCGGCAATATTTTTGTTGACCGCATCGAAGGCGATCACGTTTATCTCAGGAACGAGCAACGCGATACGGTTAAGGATTGGTTCTATTGGGCCTTCTGCATCGAGGGTGCAGAGGGTATGGAGCTGACCTTCCACTTCGGGAAGAGACGGCTCGGCCGCTTCGGTCCTGCCGTCAGTCACGATCTCGTTTCCTGGGAGTGGCTCAACCAAAATGAGGACAATTCCTTTACTTACAGATTTTCGGAAAGCGAAACGAAGGTCTACTTCGCGCATCATATGCTCTATCACCCCGCACACTTCTATGCTTTTGCCGACCAAAACGGACTTTCCGTGACCGAATTTTGCAAGAGCCGCAAGGGAAATCCCGTTCCCTGCATCAAAATGGGCGAGGGGCAGTACAGCATTATCCTCACAGCGCGACACCACGCCTGCGAATCAGCAGGCAACTATGTGCTTGAGGGACTCACAGCGGAGCTTGCAAGAAATCCGATCAAAAACACGCGCGTGCTCGTCGTTCCCTTCATAGACTACGATGGCGTCATAGACGGCGACCAGGGCAAGAACCGCTATCCGCACGACTATAACCGCGACTATACCGACGAGCCGATCTATCCCGAGCTTCGCGCTCTGATCGACTACGCCGACAAGTACGGCTGTCACTACGGTTACGATTTCCATTGCCCCGGGCATAGTGATAAATACATCTATATGATGCGCTGCTTCAAATCGGATAAGATCGACCGCTTCTCCGCACTGCTGTGCGAGGAGCACGACGACAGCGGTATGTCGTATACGCCCGAGCAGGATAAGCCTGCAAAGCCCTACGACCCCGATTCACCGCACCTCACCTTTAACGCTCATATGAATTACCGCCCCGAGAACGTGCTTGCATTCACGATGGAATGCACCTACGCGGGACTCGAAGAAAACAAGGTCTCGCAGGAGCGACTGCGCGTCTTCGGCAGGAGCTTTGCGAATGCGCTGCGGCGGTTTGTCGAGGAAAGCATTGACAAAGAATGATCTGCGTGATATAACGAGCCTGGTTTCAAACCGCTTGAAAGGAGAAACTGCAACCTATGATCATCCACAATAAATTCGTCGGCGGCAACATTTTTGTCGACCGCATCGAAGGCGATCACGTTTATCTCAGAAACGAGCAGCGCGATTCCACAAAAAATTGGTTCTACTTTGCGTTTTGCGTTGAAGGTGCCGCGGGTCGTGAATTGACCTTCCACCTTGAGCGTGCAGAAAAAGGGCACTACGCGCGTCTCGGCTTCTGGGGACCTGCCGTCAGCCACGATCTCAAGGATTGGCATTGGCACGACCAACAAGAGGAAAACACCTTCATCTATCGCTTCGGAGACAACGAGGACCGTGTCTATTTCGCGCACCATCCCCTCTATCATCCGCAGCATTTCTTCGAATTCGCACGGCGGAAAAATCTCACCGTCGAAGAGTTCTGCAAGAGCCGCAAGGGGAACTCGGTTCCCTGCCTCCGCTTCGGTGAGGGCGAGACAAGCATCATCCTGACCTCGCGCCACCATTCCTGTGAATCCACGGGATCTTATGTGCTTGAGGGCATTGCCGACGAGCTCACCTCGAATCCCCTCGAGAACACGCGCGTACTCGTCGTTCCCTTCGTCGACCTCGACGGCGTCGTGGACGGCGACCACGGCAAGCATCGCGGACCACGACTGGGCTACAACGGCGAATACCACCCCGATACGGGTGCGATCTACCCCGAAACGCAGGCGATCATCGCATATGCCGACAAGTACGGCTGTCACTACGGCTTTGACTTCCATTCTCCGAGCCACTGGACGAAGGAGCACGACCACATTTACGTGATGCGGAGCTATAAAGCCGAGAAAATGGACCGTTTCTCTGAGATCCTTGTCGAGGAATACATCGAGGGCGGGATGCATTACAGCCCGCAGTGGAATCAGCCCGCGAAGCCGCGTGAGGTAATCGGAGCGACCTTTAACTCTTACATGAACCACCGCCCCGAAAACGTGCTTGCATTCACGATGGAATGCACCTACGCGGGACTCGAAGAAAACAAGGTCTCGCAGGAGCGACTACGCGTCTTCGGCAGGAGCTTTGCGAATGCGCTAAGGCGGTTTGTCGGGGAAAACAGTTAAAAAACGGACGGCATAAGGGTTCTCGCCCACATAAAAATAAAGCACCCGCAGGGCAAATTTCGTTGAAAAAAGCACTTGCAATTGGGTTGTACCCTAAAGGACAGTTTTCAAAAATACGGCATATCTCGAAGAGGTGTGCCGTATTTTGCATTTGTGTCCACAAATGCAGTGCTTGTCAGGAAAATTGATAAGTCATAGGCGAACAAAAAAGGCTCCCTTGTGTAAAGGGAGCTCCCGACGGAGTCGGGTGAGGGATTGTTTTGTAGAAAAATATTACTTTTACAACCCCTCCGTCTTGCCACGCAAGCCACCTCCCCTTACACAGGGGAGGCATTTTTTACCTCCCGAAAGGTAAGCAAATAACTTTTGAAAAGATAGTGTCAAAAGTGCCTTTGCATTGCTTTTGACAGTCCGTTTAAAATAAGATCCGTATATTTTTGTTTCACTTCGTTATCTGAACTTACCTTAATGCAGATGCGCTACTCATTTTTACTTTTCGCAATGTTTTTATTTTAAAGACAAAAAATATTTACTTTAGTAAATTTATATTGACAATTCTTGCGATTTGTGTTATACTGTTTATAGAAAGGAGATGCACGTATGTATATTGATTACAGTAAGCTATGGAAATTATTGGTTGACAAGAATATGAACAAAAGCGATTTGATCGCACTCACCGGAATCAGTTCCAGAGTTATAGCAAAAATGTCTAAAAACGAAACGATTACAACCGACACAATTGCCAGAATATGTTCAGCGCTTAACTGCAGCGTCAGCGATATTATGGAATGTATTAGCGAAGAAAATCTCACAGTGTATGCTGCCTACAAAAAATATGGTGTATGTGTTGAGGAAAACGAGTTATTTAAGACGGTTCAGTTTACTGTGGCAGGTCAAAAATACACGGTTTATCAATCTAATGAGCTGGCAACAAAGGCTACACAAATTCATTGCGAGGAAGATAAAACAGTATACTGGGTTCAATTTTATCCCGTTGGATATATTGCGGGGATGCCTGTAAAAAAGGTTTTGGTAAAACCCTATCCAAAGGATAACGAAATTGCCATCGTTTTGATCAAAGGGAAACCTTGCGTAATAGCCGGCTTGGATGAAAACGGTTTTGTTTCGAGTAGAGGCGTGCGAAAAAACAAGTCCGATATTTACGTTATGTCAGAATCCGCGTTTAAGCTTTTTACCCCGCAAGCACTGTGAATTTGCATTGTTTTGCAACCCGACAGTACACATACAAGCTGTAACACATTACACCTTGCGGGGCAAGGCGTGTGAAAAAGGACAGAGATGGAAACATCTCTGTCCTTTTTTCTGTCGGCAAGTAAAACTGTCCTTTAGGGTGCAACCCTATTGCAAGTGCTTTTTTCTGCGAAGAATCGTGCAAACGGTGCGTAAACAGGGGTAAAAACAAACAAAAGGTGTCTGAAAAATTTGCAAATTACAAATGTGAAAGTTGTTTTATTGATAAATCTTTTTCGTATTTTATGTTGATTGACTTATGTTCTGCCATTTTAACAATATACCACACATTTTCCATATCCGTATTAAAATCAATAACGCATTTGCCTATTTGATCGTACAAAGCAATAATTACAGCTTTTTCATTTGTTTGCTCAACTATTCGCACACACTGAATATCTTTCCATAGAATTTTCTTCTTAGATATCCATAAAATATTTCGTGATATTATTATATCATTGACATAACATTCAAAAGAAAAAGAAAATACAGATAACACTAACAGTATAAAACCCAAAACGGCAAATATTACGAATAAAAAACGTGTTTCGTGTTTAACCAAAAACCAAAGCACCGAGAACACAACAATCAAAACCAAGGTGGCACAAATTCTTACAAGTGTTTTTTTGCGAGGATGTCTTATAACAAAGCTGTCTATATAATTTACAGAGGGCATTTTATCGGGAGAATCCTTTGCAAGACCGAACAGGAATTCCAAGACTAATTCAACAAAATGTCCCATGCGATGAAGTCTCCTTTTCAACGATATTTTTTGTTGGCTTTGCTTTATTATAGCACAAATCAAAGGAAAAGTCAATGAAATCGTGCGTAGCACGATGAAATCCGAGCAAGCTCGGATGAAATCTTCGGCGTACCGCCTCAGATGAAATTAAATCCGCCTTCATCTCCTGTCGCAAGGCAGATTTCATCGCGAAGCGATTTCTTCCACCAAAGGTGGATTTCCTCCGCCATCGGCGGATTTAGTTGAAAAAAGCACACATTGTCTTGGTAGACAAATGTGTGCTTTTTTCTGATGGAGACATGGGGGCTCGAACCCTAGACCTCTCGGATGTGAACCGAACGCTCTGACCAACTGAGCTATGCCTCCGAAACTGAACACGTATAGTATAGCACCTTTCGCGGAAAATTGCAAGAGCTTTTTGTAAAAAAATTTCATTCTCACACAGAATCTCTGATCGCGGTTCATAAAAAGCCGTCCATTCTCTGACGAGAATGGACGGCTCTAAGATACACGCTATTCGTTTTGATCGATAGATCGATTATTCCACGATCAGGAACTTCATCAGCTCAGCCCACTCGCGGTAAACCGAATGGAGGCTTCCGCCGGGTCCGTAATGCTCCTGATTCTTGGTACCGCCGGTCGTATCGCCCGCATAAGGATCCTTCGGGTCGTACGTCGAGTCGGTCATCAGCATCAGGCTCTCGTCCGCCTTCATTACGCCGAGCACGCCCTTGACCTGCTTAGCTACGGTCGGCGATTCGGTGATGCCGTTCAACTCAAGCAGTCTCTTCTGGATCACGGTGAGGGTGGAAAGATCGGTGCCCTTCTCAAGCACGAAGCCCGACAGATAGCACTCGAGATCCGCGACCGTCGCGCAAAGCTTCAGGTCAGCCTCGGTGATCTCAGTCCACTTCTTGACCGCCTTAAGGCCCTGCTCGTTCAGCTGATACATCTCGAGATCCGAGAGCGAGAAGCCGACAAGAAGATCGACAAGTGCGTTCTGGTTCTGGAGCTTACCGTATTCCCAAGCGTTGGGGCTCATACCCTCCTCGGGATATGCAAGGAAGACGTTACCCGTCTTATTGATGTCCATCATATAGTCGCGGTTCAGGCGCTTCAGCATACCGGTCTCCGCATCGATGGTATAGTTCACACCCTTTTCACCGTACTGGATCAGGTTTCTGAAGTCCGCATTGGAATTCAGATAGGTGACGATCTCCATCGCTCTGTTGAGGTCCTCACAGTAGGATGCGACACCCCACATATGGTCGAAGAGGTCATTCTCGGTTCCTCTCGGATAGTCGAGAACGATCATATGATAATCCTCTCCGTACTTCGGAACGAGATCGCCCGCGTCACCGACCACGACGCCCGCAGCGAAGGGTCTGGTCTCGTTGGCGCCTGCACCGTAGTAGCCCTCGCACTCATATTTCTTGAGCGTCTTGAGCTGGGATGCATAGCCGTCGTCATCGAGCAGCAGCATACACTGATAGACGCAGTTCGTGCCGCGCTTCTGCGTAACGACCTTCGAATAGGTCGCGCCGAGAACCGAATAAGCGTTCGAATGGGACTGCGACGTGATGCTTCCGCTCTCGTCCTCGGTGTAGTTGAGGTTCCAGAACTTGATGTTCTGAGGCTTCTTCGTTGCCTCGTTATCAAGCAGCGGAACGAAATTCTCAGACTCGGAGTTTGCTACGTCGTACAGGAAGTCCTGGCAAAGGCTGGTGGTAAGACCGGTGATATTATCTGCAATGTAGAAATACTTCTCGATCAGGCCCTTGTGGAGAAGGAGATAGGTGTAATCTCCGACGACGTTGTTATTCGGGATCGCATAGGTTCCCGACATCGTCTCTGCCGCGGTCAGGAATGCGGAGAAGATCTTATCGGAAAGGACCTTCGACTTCTCGTTCAGGTTTTCGTCAAGCGACGCAAGCCATTCGTTGTCGATGTAGCGGATGTAGTTATCGTAGCCCGAAACGTAGACGATATCGATCTGATACTCGGTTGCCTCGGGATATGCAAGGACACCGATGCCCCAGTCGTTCAGCACGGTCTCAGCCTCGGTCTCGACGTAATTTTCATCGGTCGTTTCCTCGGGCTGTACGTACTTTTCGTAGTCGGGATAGGACTCCCAGAACATCTCGTAAAGGCGCTCGGTCTCTACGCGGTAGGTGCTGCCGTCCTCGTTCTTGACAATACGGTTCGCCTTGACGAACTTCTTCCACGCACGGTTTGCAGCCTCCATCCTCTTGTGCTCTGCCTCGCACTGTACAAGCTTTTCTTCTACCTTCGTGCTATATTCACTCGTCTCGTAATACTCGAGCTCGATGTGGGTCATAAATTTAGACTCGGTGATCTTATTGACAGCCTTCTCAACGGAAGCCTGCGTTTCCTCAGAGGGGACCTCGTCGCAGATCATCGCCCATACGAGCGTCATCGGATAGCGGACTGCTTCTTCCTCTCCCTCTTCCTCTTCCTCAGCCGGAACCGTCGAGCAGCTTGCCATCGTAAACGACAAGAGCAGAACGATACACAGAAGCAAGGATACGAGCTTCTTCTTCATTCTTGAATCCTCCTTGAACTTTTGGTGCGGTTTTTGCCAAAAAAGCAGTCAAATAACTGCGGCAAGAGCAACGTGCCGCAAAAGAGGCGCACTTTGCCCACACCCATCTATACCTGATATATTTTACCTCAAAAAAGGGACTCTGTCAAGTCCCAATTTTGAGAGATCTCTCCCATATGCGGTGCATTTCTGCACGTTCTCGGTTCAAAAGCAAGCTGACGGACAGCATCTTGCACAAGCGGAGATCGTTCTTTTTTTACACCTTGACCTCACGTTTGGTTGTTTTCAACATTTGAAGCATCCGCTTTTTGTTGAAGCCGAACAAAGTGTAAACTTTTTCATATGCCTCGTACGGGGCTCGGTGGCATTAGCAAACGCGCCGTTTTTTCCTACCGTATCCCGCAGCTTACGAGTGAAATTCTCGTGTTTCGAGAGTTTTTCTCAAAAACCGACGGAATATCAATCAAGGAATCCGCGCATTCTTCTTGCACGGCTGGGATGGCGGAGCTTACGCAGCGCCTTCGCCTCGATCTGACGGATACGTTCTCTCGTGATGTTGAACTTCTGTCCGACCTCCTCAAGGGTCCTCGTTCTTCCGTCGTAAAGTCCGAAGCGGAGCTTGATGACGTATTCCTCACGAGGGGTGAGGGTGTGGAGCTCGCGCTCGATGACCTCTCTGAGGATATTCTGTGCGGCGGCGTCGACGGGCGTGGGCGTTTCGTCGTCGGCGATGAAATCACCGAGGTGGCTGTCCTCCTCCTCGCCGATCGGCGTTTCGAGCGAAACGGGATCCTGCGCGATCTTCATAATCTCACGCACCTTTTCGGCGTTCATTCCCATCTTCTCGCCGATCTCATCGGCAGTCGCCTCACGTCCGAGCTCCTGAAGCATCTGACGCGAATAGCGCGAGACCTTATGGATGGTCTCGACCATATGAACGGGAATACGGATGGTTCTTGCCTGATCTGCGATCGCGCGGGTGACCGCCTGACGGATCCACCACGTCGCATAGGTCGAGAACTTATAGCCCTTCGTATAGTCGAACTTCTCGACCGCCTTCATCAGACCGAGGTTGCCCTCCTGGATGAGGTCAAGGAAAAACATTCCCTTTCCGACGTAGCGCTTTGCGATCGAAACAACGAGACGGAGGTTTGCCTCCACCAGCTCGTCCTTTGCCGCCTGACGCGCATCGGGGTCCTCGGAATGCGTCATAATATCGGCAAGCTCGCGCTCTCTCTCGGTCGAAAGCAGCGGCACGCGACCGATCTCCTTTAAGTACATACGTACGGGGTCGTCGATCGAAAGTCCCTCCGATTCAAGGATGCGCTCCATATTCTCGCCCGCGCCGAAGGATTCGACCTCGTGCTCGATCTCGTCCATTTCGGCGTTCGAAATGTCGCCCTGAAGCGCGATCCCCTGATCCTCCATTGCGTCGTAGATCTTGTCAAGATCGTAGCCCATGCTTTCAATGGCCTCGATGTCCTGTCCCGAGAGTCCGTCGCGCTTGCCCTTTTCGATCAGCTCGTGTACGTCGGGCTTCTTTGTGATATCAGCACTGTCGCATTCTTTTTCCTGCAATTCCTTCTCTGTCATAACTTTTCCTGCTTTCTATTTTGAACGATAATTATTTTCATAGCACCGCCTCACGGCGGGTGGTTTTCCTGATACGTCCTTCCCCCTCGCGTGTATAAAAGCACCCGAGCGGGTCAAAATATCGATATGCGGCTCAGCCTCCGTCCGCGTCTCCCTTGTGCTTTGCCTTTGCCTCACGGCGGCGCCGCAAGATCGCGGCGGCGAAGTCCTCACTCGCGTTGTCCTCGATCCGTCCCTTTTCTCTTTTCAGAGCCGCGACGCCCTCGCGAAATACCGAAATGTCGTTCACGGTAAGCGCACGGCGCTTTTCCATCAGAAGCGTGATCCTGCCGAGCTCCTCGGGAGAGAAGCTCTCGCCGAGCACGGCAAGAGAGAAGCCGCCCGGCGTATCCCGAAGCGCGACGATCTCATCAAAAACGCGCTTATGGAAGGCGGTTTGGAAGTCACCCGAGGTGAGCCCGACCGAGTCGAGCACCTTCTGCGAGCGGAATTCCTCATACAAAGCCATCATTCCGATGATCAGCTCCTCCGCGGCGTTCGCCTGCACGAAGCGTGCGGCATCGGGATTGACGCGGTCGCCGAAGTTGCGTATCGTTTCCTGCGCCTGACGGCTGTCCTGCGCCTTGATCTCCTTGCGCTTTTTCCGTAGAAGGATCTCCACGTTATTCCGAAGGACGTCGATCGGAAGCGAGAGCGCATCCGCGACCCTCGAAAGATAGACTTCCCGCTCGGTCGGCGTGTAATACGAGGCAACGATTTCAGATAACTCCTGCGATGCCCGTATCTTCTGCTCCGAGACAGAAACGTCGTATTTTGCCATCACGTTGCGGAATTTATATTCAAATCCCGTCGCACTGCCCATAAGCGCACGGCGGAAGGCGTCCGCACCGTATTTTTTGATATATTCGTCGGGATCCTTCGCCCCCTCGAGGACGAGCACCCTGACTTCAAGCCCTACGGCACCGAGGATCACCATTGCGCGGTTTGCCGCTCTTTGACCTGCCTCGTCGCTGTCGTAGGAAATGATCACTCGTTTCGTATATTTTGCCATCACGCGCGCCTGCTCCTCGGTGAGCGCGGTGCCGAGCGTGGCGACGGCATTTTCAAAGCCTGCGGCGTGCAGGGCGATGACGTCCATATACCCCTCGCAGAGGATCATCTCCTCCGCACATACGCGCTTCGCGAAATTCAGGGCATACAGATTGCGGCTCTTTTTGAAGCCGGGGGTATCCGAGGAATTCAGATATTTCGGCTTTGAATCATCCATCACACGTCCACCGAAGGCGATGACGTTGCCCGTCGTATCGATAACGGGAAAGATGACGCGGTTGCGGAAGAGATCAAACGCTCTCCCCTTGTCGTTCCGCTTACGGAGGAAGCCCGCGATCAGCTCGTCCTCGGAAAAGCCCTTCCGTCTCAGATGATCGCCGAGCATTGAAAAGCTCTGCGGTGCGAATCCGAGCCCGAAATGCGTGATCGTCGCACGCGTGAGCTTGCGCTTCTCCATCAGATAGTCAAGCCCCTCCTTACCGTAATTCGGGTCAAGAAGGCAGGCACGGAAGAACTTTGCCGCCTCGAGATTCATCTCGTAGATCCGTTTACGCGACACGCCCTCCCTTTCATATTTCTCATTCTGCGGGATCGTGATACCCGCGCGCTTTGCGAGAAATTCGATCGCCTCGACGTAGGTAAGGTTTTCCGCCTTCATCACGTAGGTGATGAGGCTTCCGCCCACGCTGCACCCAAAGCAGTAGAAGCTCTGATTGCTCGGGTAGACCACGAAGGACGGCGTTTTCTCGCTGTGGAAGGGACAGCATCCCGTGTAGTTCGAGCCCGCACGCTTCAGTGACACGTAGGAGCCGATATAGTCCACGATGTCGTTCCTGGAAACGACCTCGTCAATAATCTCTCTCGGAATCACTGGATACCCCTCCAGACCTTCGGGACGAACAGGGTCTCATAAAGCTCGATGGCATAGCGGTCGGTCATTCCCGAAATGAAATCACAAACGCAGCGCTCGACGCCCTCGTTTTCAATATTGCTTTGATAGAGCTTCGGCATTTCGTCGGGCTTTTTCACGTAGTATTCAAACAGCCTTACCAGCAGCTCCTTCGATTTATTCTCCTGACTTTTTGCGATGGGATTCAGATAGACGCGCTCAAAGAGGAAGGAACGGAGCGCGTCGCTCGCCTCCTTCACGTCGTCGCGCATCCGAAGCGTCGGCATATCCCGACTGCACTCGACGATCGAGCGCACCATACAGTTGATGCGTCCGCTGTGCGTCTCGCCGAGGACGTCGCGGAGCTCCTTGGGGATATCCGAAAGGGTCAGGATGCCCGCACGGCAGGCGTCGTCGATGTCGTGATTGATGTACGCGATGCGGTCGGCGTATTTGACAATCACGCCCTCAAGGGTCGACGCCATCGTCTTTCCCGTGTGGCTGACGATCCCGTCGCGCACCTCCCACGTGAGGTTCAGTCCCGCGCCGTTCTTTTCGAGCCGCTCGACCACGCGAAGACTCTGCTTATAGTGCGCAAAGTCGGGATCGAAGCAAACGCGCATCGCATCCTCGCCCGCGTGTCCGAAGGGGGTATGTCCGAGATCGTGCCCGAGCGCGATCGCCTCGGTGAGATCCTCGTTCAGTCTGAGCGCTCTTGCGATCGCACGCGCGATCTGCGTGACCTCCAAAGTGTGGGTGAGACGGGTCCTGTAATGATCGCCCGCAGGGGCAAGAAAGACCTGCGTTTTATACATCAGGCGGCGGAAGGACTGCGAATGGATGATGCGATCCCTGTCGCGCTGAAATTCGGTGCGGAGATCGCAGGGCGTGAGCGGGACGTCCCGCCCGCGCGTCATATCCGAGCGGCAGGCGTACGGAGAGAGCGTGATCTTTTCAATTTCATAGACCTGAGAAAGAACGTCCGACATCGCGCACCTCCGAAAAAATTCAAAATAATCGTGTCGAGGCTTATGCAAAGCATCGCAAAAATCTCGATCAACATATAATATACGCAGGAAATCGCAAAAAACCTTTTTTTATTTTCGGATTTTTCGTAATTTTCCGAAAAAAGTGAAAAAGAACGCCCGAAATCGCGCTGCACGGACAACTTTTTTCACAAGTCGCATATCATACCATTTTAATTATAGCAGAAAAGACCTGCGTTGTCAAGGGGGGGACTTCTTCAGCACCTCACGCGCGGACGCATAACCGTTCGGAAAACGAAAACCCGCCCGCGCAAAGCGCGAGCGGGTGATTTGATGATTTATCTTTGTAAAGAACGGATCACGAGACGTACGCATTGCCGTCTGTGCAGTAGACGGCGGCAAGCGAGGTGTTTCTGCTCCAATCGGTCCCTTCGGTGATCCGTTTCCATTGCGCGGTTGTGCCGTCGAAGTTCACGACCGAGAGATTATAGCAGTCCGAAAAGGCACAGTAGCCCATACGCTTCAGTCCATCCCCGATCCACACGCGCTCGAGCGTAACACAGGTATAGAATGCATATTCCCCGATGCTCGTGACACTACTCGGGATATTTACGCTCACGAGGCCTCCGCAGTAGGAAAACGCCTGACCGCCAATGGTCTCGACGCCGTGCTCAAGCGTCACTTTCTCGAGCCTTGTGCAGTTCCAGAACGCACCGTCCAGAATCGCCGAGACGCTTCCCGGGATCGTTACGCTCGAAAGATTACTGCAGCTGTCAAATGCATATTCCTCAATACAGGTAACGCCATACCCGAGCGTCACGCTCTCGAGGCTCTCACAGCGTGAAAACGCTTCTCTCCCGATACTCGTAACGCTCCCCGGGATCGTAATGCTCGTGAGCCCGGAGTCTCCGAATGCATATTCCCCGATGCTCGTAATGTTCCCGAAGATCGTAACATCCGTAATGTGATCGCAGTATGCAAACGCCTTCGCACCGATCGCAGTAACCGGCAGGCCGTCATAGGTGCTCGGGATCATGATGTGGCTATCGGTGCAGCCTCCGGCCCCGACGACCGCATAGGATGCGCCGTCATCGTTCAGCGCGTAGTCGAGCCCAAGGCTACCCTCCACAGCAGGCACCGTTGTATCCCAAGGATCAGCGCCGGGATCCAAAGTATCCCAAGCGTCGGCAGGGGGCACTGTATAGCTCGGCGAGAAATTATCATTCCGAGTCACCTCGGAGATATCCCCCGACGCACTGCCTCCGCCCGGGAAATTCGAAAGTATCACGAGCAGAATGAAGCCCACAACGAATACGGTGGACAAAATATCAAACGTCTTTTCCTTCATCGTAACTGAAAAGTCCTTTCCCTTACGTCAGACTCACAGGCGGCTCTCACCGTCTCCGCCGTCCGTGCTGTCGCTATCGTTATCGTTTTCGTTGGTGTCCGTGCGATCGGTCTCGCTCGGGCTGTCACCGCTGCCGTACGCGCTGCCGTCACCGAAGCGGTCATCCTCCGCGTCGTCACGATGCGAGTCACCGCGCGTATCGTCATCGCGGTCATCGTCTCTGTCGTCAAAGTGCGGACCGTAGGAGAGGTCGTCGCTCGGCATATGGAAAACGGGGGGATTCACGTAGATCGGGCTGTTCCTGACCGCGAAGAGATAAACGTCGATCACCTGCGGCATCAGGATCGTACCGAGGATGACGAGGAAGCCGCCGCGGCGGTAAAGCTGCAGGATCCGCAGATAGCACAAAAGGCTGACGAACACCACGACGTAGTCAACGATCGAAAGCGCGAGCGTCGCGAGGTAGAGGGGCTGATCGCCTCTGTCTACCGTAAAGACGCGTGTCAGAAGCGCGACGGTGTCGATCTCTCCGCCCGCGAGGAGCTTTTCATAGAGGAAAATAAACCTTCCGCCGAGGTAGATCCACGAGACTGCGTTCAGGATGAATCGGAAGAGTCCGAGCATCAGCATATGGATGCAGTAATTCGAGGGCTTGCGCTTCTTCAGCCCGTCCGCCGCCGCACCGAGCGCGTAGCCCGAGAGTCCGGGGACGAAGGCAAGGAGGGCTCCTTTGTTTCCGAGCCGCTTGTTGAGTCTGTAAAGCCCGATTGCACGGAGGAAGAAAAAGACCGCGCTGACGGCAAGACCGCCGAGGAGAGAAAAGAAAAAGGCATATTTCAGCATTTCAGGGCTGCCCATTTCCAGATAAGCGTCGATCAGCTCCGCAAGGGATTGAATGTCGATCATATTCAGGTATCCTTTCCGCACCGTGATCGCTTTCCGCTCTACGGCACGTCGGTTTGTTTTTTATAGCATTATTGTATCATCTCACGGAGAAAAAGTCAAGCACGGGCGGGATTTTTCTGTCGATGCGCGAAAAAATTTACAATCGGGGCGGGGATTGATCCTCACGTCCGCGAGTGAGGTGTCGAGAGATCCGCTGAAGCTATCTGAAGCGGTCTCCGAGACGGAGAACCTCAGGAGCGGACACGGGTGGATGGCGTAGAGCTGCCCCAAATTCTGACCAACAACGTAGATGTTCTTTCTTCCCTTCCCGAAAAGCTCTTGGAGATTCTTAAGAACCTTCCCAAAGGAAGGTTCTTAAGCGGAGCCCGAGGCGGCGCCTCGGAAGAAAAACACCCCGAGGGAGTGTTAAAGACATCAAAAAGAGCGCGCCTCCTTGCGAGACGCGCCCGTTCTGTTTTCCGATCGAGCCGACGGCTTAATCGAACCAACCCTCTCTGTACAAAAGCTCTGCGGTGAGAACGCCGCCGCCTGCCGCACCGCGGAGGGTATTGTGTGCGAGACCGACGAACTTGTAGTCGTACACGGTATCCTCACGGAGTCGACCGATCGTCACACCCATACCGCCGTAGATGTCGCGGTCGAGCTTCGTCTGAGGACGGTTCTCCTCCTCCATATAGGTGACGAACTGCTCGGGTGCGTGCGGAAGTCCGAGCTCCTGCGGCTTGCCGCTGAAGCTCTTCCACGCGTCGAGGATTTCCTCCTTCGTGGGCTTATTCTTGAATCTCACGAACACAGCCGCCATATGACCGTCGGTCACGGGAACGCGGATGCACTGCGTGGTGATGACGGGAGCCGTTGCCTTAACGACCTCACCGTTCTCGACCGTACCCCAAACGCGCAGGGGCTCCTGCTCGCTCTTCTCCTCCTCGCCGCCGATGAAGGGGATGACGTTGTCGATCATTTCAGGCCATTCGTTAAAGGTCTTACCTGCACCCGAGATCGCCTGATAGGTCGTTACGACGACCTCCTCGATGCCGTACTTACGAAGGGGCGTGAGCGCCGCAACGTACGCCTGGATCGAGCAGTTCGGCTTAACTGCGATGAAGCCTCTCTTCGTGCCAAGACGCTTCTTCTGTGCATTGATGACCTCAAGATGCTCGGGGTTGATCTCCGGGATCACCATCGGGACGTCGGGCGTCCAGCGGTGTGCCGAGTTGTTCGACACCACGGGGATCTCGGCTCTTGCGTACTTCTCCTCAAGTGCCTTGATCGCAGCCTTATCCATATTGACCGCGCAGAAAACAAAGGAGCAGGACTTACCGATCTCCTCTACGTTCTCCGCATCGATGACAGGCATCGTGAGATACTGCTCGGGACAGGGCGTAGTCATCTTCCAGCGTCCGCCGAGGGCTTCCTCGTAGCTCTTACCTGCCGAACGCGCGGATGCCGCGAGTACCGAAATCTCAAAATAGGGGTGGTCGTGGAGAAGGGTGATCAGTCTCTGACCGACCATACCGGTCGCGCCGACGATACCGACCTTCATCTTCTTGTTCTGTTCTGCCATCTTAGTGGTCTCCGTTTCGTGTATATTCCCGCGCTGCGGACTCTTTTCCGTTCGTATGCGGGATTTCAGTATTATAGCAAATTTCTGAGAGAAAATCAAGATATATTCGCATTTTTTTTGCGTTTTTTGAATATTCTTTCAAAATTTACGAAAAAAGATCCGAATACAGGGGCGAAATCGTGAAAAATTTGCAAAAATCCGAAAAAGCCCTTGCGAAAAACGGCTTTTTATGATATAATTTAATTTATGTAGAAATCGATATGGCGGCAAGGGTCCCCCGATACCGCTTTTCCGAAAGGAGCATTTATGACTCTGAACGAACTTTTCAGCAGCTTTCTCGTTGCCTATCTCGCAAAGGAGCTCGAGCTTACGGGCTCTGCGTTTTACGCGCTTTACGCGGTCGGCGCCGTACTGTGCATCGTCATTCCCTATCTGCTCGGCAGTCTGAATTTTGCGATCATCATCTCAAAGCTCGTCTACAAGGAGGACATCCGCTCGTACGGCAGCGGAAATGCGGGCGCGACGAATATGCTCCGCACCTACGGCAAGGGTGCCGCCGCCGCGACCTTCCTCGGAGACATCTCAAAGACCGTCCTCGCCGTGCTCTTCGGCAGTCTTACGCTCGGATACTTTCACGGCGGTGCCTGCATCGCGGGCTTTTTCGCGGTGATCGGTCACATCTTCCCGATCTTCTCGCATTTCCGCGGAGGAAAGGGCGTTGCCTCTGCCGCGGCGGTCGCGATCTTAATGAATTTCTATTCCCCCGAGGGGCTTCTCCTCATCGGGATCCTGCTCCTCTTCTTCGTCATCATCGTCGTCGGAACGAAATACGTTTCGCTCGGCTCGGTCATCACCTTCCTCCTTTACCCGCTCCTTCAGGCAAAGCTGAATATCGCCTATCCCGTGCAGATCGCGAGCGGCGCCATCGAGTGGCATCCCCGTCCGTATCTCGTTTTTCTGGCGATCCTGACGGCGGTGGTGATCGCGGTCAAGCACATCCCGAATCTGAAGCGCATCCACGAAGGCAAGGAGTCGAAGATCTCCTTCCGAAAAACCGACAAAAAAAAGCTCGACGGCAACGGCGAGCACCGATAAACGAAAGGATCCGATATGTCTTTAACCCCCTCCGAAGAGCTGATCAATCTTCTGCTCACCGCCGCCCGTCGCAGGGTACTGCGGAAGGCAGTCTTCTCGAAGTCCCGCATCCCGTCAACGGTCCGCACGGTCGCGACGCTGCGCCATATTGCGAAGCGCGACTGCATCCAGCTCGAGACCTTCCACAAGGACAACAAGGTAACGCACGAAAATCTTCCGCTCGACGACGCTGAGAGTGCAGAGCGTCTCTCCGCGCTCGCAAATGAATGCGGGCAGGTCAATCTCCTCACGACGGTCGGTGAATGTGAATTTCGCTCGTCAAAGAACGGCAAATCGGTCCTTCTCGGCGGAGGAAGGCTCGCATCCGCGCTCGGAAGCGCCGAGGAGGAGGATCGCGAGCTCCCCGGCAACAACCGTGAGAAGCAGTACATTCTTTCGGGGCAGGAGGAATTTCTCCGCCTGCTCGGCATCAGCGACAAGAGCGGCCGCATCCACGACAAGAAGCAGTCGAAGTATAGGCAGATCAACCGCTTCCTTGAGCAGATCCGCGACGTTCGCGCCTATCTCCCGACCGAGGAGATCACAGTCGCCGACCTCTGCTGCGGCAAGAGCTACCTCACCTTTGCGGCGTATTACTATCTCTCCGAGATCCTCGGTCTGAATGTAAAAATGTTCGGTGCCGATCTGAAGCCCGACGTCATTGCATACTGCTCCGATACGGCGCGCACGCTCGGCTTTGACGGGCTCTCCTTCCTCTGCACCGACATCCGCGCATATACGCCGCCCGAGAAGCCGCATCTCGTGATTTCGCTTCACGCCTGCGACACCGCCACCGACATTGTCCTCGACAAGGCGACCGAGTGGGGGGCTGACGTGATCCTTTCGACCCCCTGCTGTCACCACGAGCTGAACCACTCGATCGTCTGTCCCCCCCTCTCCTTCATCACCGAGCACTCGATGCTGCGCCAGAAGCTCTGCGACGCCGCGACCGACGCGCTTCGTCTGAAGAGGCTCGAAGCGGCGGGCTACCGTACCGAAGCGCTTGAGCTCATTGATCCCGAGGAGACGCCGAAGAACATCCTTCTGCGCGCCGTACGGCGTAAGGATTTCAGGACCGATTCCCCCGAGGCACGGCGGCTTTCGGAGGAATACCGCGTCGCGCGCGAGTTCCTGCTCGGCAAGAAAATCTCACTGATCTAACATAGATTGCTGTGAAGCTATGACCGCCTGCGGCGCGCTATGATGCCCTTCGGGTAGCTTATAACGCTTGCAAAGCAAGCTCATAGCTCATACTCATAGCTCATAACTCACCACGGAGGACGAATGACCTACTGTAACGCGCTCAAGCTATATGCCTCCGCAGAAAGGCGGAGCGACCGATCCGACGAACGCCTGCGGATCCTTTTGTCCTGCCTTGGCAGCCCCGAAAGACGACTTCGGCTCCTGCCCGTCGTCGGCGAAAAGGGCAAGAGCTCGATCGTGCGGATGCTTTCGTCGATGATGGCGGCGTCGGGCGTCGCCGTCGCCTCGGTGATCTATCCCTGCCTTCATACACCGACGGACAACGTTTTCGTCGGACAAAGGACGCTCACAAACAGCGAATTCATCACGCACTCTGCGACGCTCTCCGCGGCTATGCGCCGTGCAAGAGCCGAGCATCCCGCGCTGTACGGAAGCGATAAGCCGAGCGATGACTACACGAGGGACGAGCTGCTCTTCTGTCTCGCACTCCTCTCTGCAGTCGGGGCGGGGGCAAAATGGTTGGTCCTCGAGATCCCCCGTGCGCCCTTCTCCCCGCGCTCCCTCGTGTGTGACTCGTCCAAGATGACGGTCATCACCTCGTGCGGACCGCGCATTCCATCGGACATAACCTCGATGATCTACCGGGGACTGACCGAGGTCGTCTCGGCGTGGATCCCCCATAATTCCGCCTACACAGCGATCTCGAGCGCTTGCGCGCATGCGGGATGCCGTCTTACGATCCCCGTCTTTTCGGCGGTCTCCGTGCAGGAATCCTCGCTGAAGCGCACGGTCTTTACCTACCGCGGTCGGAGCTATCGCGTTCCGCTGTACGGCAGCTTCGCGGTATCGAACGCCCTTTGCGCCCTTGAGGCGGCGGCGGCGCTTCGCCGTCTCGGATGCCCGATCACCGATGCGGGCATTCTTTCGGGACTCAGCACGGCAACGCTTCCCGCCCGTGCGGAGATCCTTTCGGTCTTCCCGACCCTTCTCTGCGACGCCGCGTGCGACGAATTTTCCACAGAGGCGCTTCTCGGGCTGCTCAGGAGCAAGGGCTCGGCGATCGGGGAACGCATCACCCTCTGCGTTGAGGAGGGCTCTCCCCCGCCCCCGATCCTTCCGCGCCTTTCGGATGCGGGCTTTTCCGTCGAGGAAACGGTCTCCGTTCCTGCGGGCAAGGAGAACCGCACCGCAGATCTGCTTCTGAAGGGAGCGAGGCACGACGATCTCATCCTCACGGTCGGCTCTCTTCCCTTCGTTTTTGCAATGCGGACCGAGTTCTCGAAGGTGCTTTGCTCGATGTAATGCAAGAAATATACAAAAATAAACACAAAAAAACAAACAAAAAGAGGTTCACCATGAAAAAAAGCCTTCTTCGCTTGACTTTACTCCTTCTCCTCACCACTGTCTGTCTCTCGGCGGTCTCCTGTAAAAACAAGGTCGACGTGCCCGACGGAATGCAGCTCTGCTCCTTAGATCATCTCGAATACTATTTCTTCGTCCCGACGAGCTGGGTGGACAATACCGTCAGCGGCTCGACGAGCGCGTATTACACGAAGGACGGCGAGAGCGTCAGCGTCAGCGTGACCTCCTACCTCCCCGACGAGACGCTCGACGTTGCGGGCTACTGGGATATCTGCGAGGAGGAGTACGCGAAGGTGTTCGAGAACTACACGCTCATCTCCCCCGCCGACGGAACCGAGACGACGGTCTCCGATATGAACGCGACCGAGTTCGTCTACACCGCCTCTCTTGCGGGCAAGCCCTTCAAGTACAACCAGACGATCTTCGTAAAGGAAGGTAGATTTTACACGATCACCTACACAGCGACTCCCAATAGCTACGACAGATTCCTTCCCGACCTCGCCGCGATGAAGGCGAATTTCACCTTCCGCTGATCGGGCGATGAGGCAGTAAAATGACCGACCGCGAAATTTATTTTGACAACAGCGCGACGACCGCTCTTTCATGCACCGTGAAAGCAAAAATGATCGAGGCGATGGACTGCTACGGCAATCCGTCGTCTCTCCATACACGCGGCGTATCTGCGGACAGACTCCTCAGAGAGGCGCGTGAAAGCGTTCTCTCTGCACTCGGCGTTCGACCTGCGTCGGGCGCTGCTTTGGTGTTCACCGCCTCGGGAACCGAGGCGACGAATCTCGCCCTCCTCGGCACGGCACACGCGAAAAGCCGCAGGACGGCGCATAAAATCGTGATCAGCGACTCCGAGCATCCGTCGGTCGAAAACACCGCGCGCGTCCTCGAAAAGGAGGGCTTTGAGATCGTGCGCATTCCGACGAGGGGCGGTGTGCTCGACGAGGAAGCACTCGACAAGGCGCTTGACAGAAGCGTCTTTCTCGTCTCTTTGATGATGGTCAACAACGAGACGGGCGCGCGGTACGACGTCGAGAGAGCCTTTCGGCTCGCGAAGATGCGGAATCCCGAGGCAATCACGCACTGCGACGCCGTGCAAGGGTTTCTCAAATGCCGCTTTTCGGCGCAGTCGCTCGGTGCCGATCTCATCACCGTCTCGGCACACAAGATCCACGGCCCGAAGGGCGTCGGGGCGCTTTATATTGACAAAAGGATCCTCTCGCGCCGCGCGATCGTCCCGACCGTGACGGGTGGCGGACAGGAGAACGGACTCCGCTCGGGCACCGAAAACGTCACCTGCATTGCGGGCTTCGGAGAGGCGGCAAGGACAGGCCTTAAAACGCTCGACGCGGATACGGCGCACCTCCGCTCGCTCCGCGACTACGCAGTCGAGCGTCTTTCCTCTCTTGACGTCAGGCTGAATCTCCCGACCGGAGAGACCGCGCCGCACATCGTGAATCTGACCCTTCCCGACATCCGCAGCGAGACGATGCTGCATTTTCTCTCGTCGAAGGGCATCTACGTTTCGGCGGGCTCTGCCTGCTCGTCGCACGACGCGCATCCGTCGTCCGCTCTGCTTGCCTTCGGCATCTCTATAGAGGAGGCGGGACATTCGATCCGCGTGAGCTTCGCGAGGACGAACACGAGAAGCGAGATCGACGCGTTTACAGAAGCCCTCGACGAGGGTATCCGAAGCCTTGTGCGCGTGCATCGGTGAAGCAGATCATACTCCGTATCCATATCATAAAAGGGTATCTCGAGACACAGTCGGGATACCCTTTTTCGTGTTCGGCTTCACAAGAAATTTCCTCCACTTTTATTGCGTAAATTGAGACACAGTGAGACAAAGCGAGACAGTATGAGACGACCTTTTGTGTTAGAATAAAGGTGTAGAAAAATAACTCATAAAGGAGAAACAAAAAATGAGCAATTCACCAAACCACATCGGCTTCCTCTTTTCCTACGACTGGCTCCCAATGTTCGATCTGCTCAGCGGTGAGGAATTCGCGATTCTCTTCAAGGCTCTCCTCTTTCGGCAAAAGGACGGCGTACCGATCCCGCACTTTGAGAGCGCGCTTATGAACGCGATCGCCGCAATGATCGAACCAACCATACAGCGCAGGCTCAACGGGCGGAAGGGGGGACTCAAGACGCAAAAAAACGCTCGAAAATCGAGCGCTTCAAGAGATTCCGACAAGGGTGCTTCGTAAGGTAGCATCAAGCACACCTCCGAAGCCATATAAGAAAAGCAAAGAAAAGAAAAGCAGAGATAAGCTATCTCTCTCCCCCCTCTCTCCACCCGAAGGGGGGAGAGAGAACGCCCCCGCGCAAAATGCGGGGGGCTGATATGCGCTTCGCGCGGCGTGTGAGATATACACAGAGAGAGAGAGCTCGCACGAATAATTTTGTGTCTATCACAGGATCCGCGGTCAATCCGCGTCAAAGCCGCCGAGGTCAAGACCCGGGTTCTTATCGTACGCCCAGTTGATCGCCCAGGTTCCGGGGAAGATCAACAGATCGCGATCACGGAAGTCCTTCACCCACATCGTGTCGGTGGTCAGGGTCAATTTTTCGAGCGGCGTCTCGCTTGCTTTGACGCGCTTGATCTCCTCGTGCGGCAGGTCGCGCTTGATATAATCGACGCCGTACTCGGTCTTCATCCGATGCTCAAGCACCTCGAACTGCAGGACGCCGACAACGCCGACGACCACGCGCTCCATACCCGCTCCGGGGAGCGTGAAGATCTGGATCGCGCCCTCCTGAGCGATCTGCATCATACCCTTCGCGAACTGCTTACGCTTCATCGAATCGACCTGCTCGATCACGGCGAAGTGCTCGGGTGCGAAGGTCGGGATGCCCGCGAATCTCACCTTCATCGAGGGATCGCAGACCGTGTCGCCGATCGAGAAGATGCCGGGGTCAAAGATGCCGATGATATCCCCCGCATACGCCTCGTCGATGACCTCTCTCTCCTGCGCCATCATCTGCTGCGGCTGGGAGAGACGGAGCTTTTTGCCGCCCTGCACGTGGAAGTATTCGGTTCCGCGCTCGAATTTGCCCGAGCAGATACGCAGGAATGCGATCCTGTCGCGGTGCGCCTTATTCATATTCGCCTGGATCTTAAAGACGAACGCCGAGAAGCCGTCCTCGACGGGATCGACCGTTCCCTCCTCGGTCTCGCGTGCGAGCGGGGCGGTGGTCATCTTGAGGAAGCTCTCAAGGAAGGGCTCAACGCCGAAGTTATTGAGCGCAGAGCCGAAGAATACGGGCGAGAGCTTGCCGTGGCGAACCTTCTCGAGGTCAAAATCGTAGCTCGCGCCGTCAAGCAGCTCGATCTCGTCGACGAGCTGTGCTCTTGCATCAGCGCCGATCAGGCTGTCGAGCGTCTCGGTGTCATCGATGTCGCACTTGATCGCTTCAAGGCGGCGTCTGCCTGCGTGGAAGTCGTCAAACGCGAGGATGCTCCGCTTTTCTCTGTCGTACACGCCGCGGAAATTCACGCCGCATCCGATCGGCCAGTTCATCGGATAGGTACCGATGCCGAATTCCCGCTCGAGCTCGTCGAGGAGGTCGAAGGGATCCTGCGCCTCACGGTCGAGCTTGTTGATGAAGGTGAAGATCGGGATGTCGCGCATCGAGCAGACGTGGAAGAGCTTTCTCGTCTGCGGCTCGATGCCCTTCGCGGCGTCTATGACCATCACCGCGCTGTCCGCAGCCATCAGAGTTCTGTAGGTGTCCTCGGAGAAGTCCTGGTGACCGGGGGTGTCGAGAATATTGATGCAGTAGCCCTCGTAGCGGAACTGCATCACCGACGACGTGATCGAGATACCTCTCTGCTTCTCGATCTCCATCCAGTCGGAGACCGCGTGGCGATCGCTCGCCTTGCCCTTGACAGATCCTGCCGATTGAATCGCGCCTCCGTACAGAAGGAGCTTCTCGGTCAACGTCGTTTTACCCGCGTCGGGGTGCGATATGATCGCAAAGGTGCGTCTTTTGCTGATTTCTCTAAAAAGTTCACTCACGCTGTGATTCCTCTTTTTCTTGTAGTATTGCGAGACGCTGTCTCGCGCTCTGTTTAAGGAACTTCTTGCAAGAAGTTCCTTAAAAATCTTCAAGAACCTTTCGAGAAAGGATCTTTAGGGGTGTTACATTCTTAAAAAATCCCTGATCGCTTCGACGTTCTCCTCACAGTATTCGATCTCGGAGGAAAAGAGCCGCACGAGATCTGCGAGGTCTTCGAAGTCGAATTTGCCCCTCTTTCGAAGGAGCAGGGCGCCGAGCGAGCGGACGAGCTCGTACGAAAAGGCGGCAAACTCCGCGATCTCCCGCGCCTCCGCTTCGTCAAAGGCGCTTGCCATATAGCGGTAGACGAGATAGACGAGGAGTTGCTCGTGTTCTCTCTCTCGCGCTTTCGTGTAGGCTGTAAGGATAGGGGACCCGACCATTCCACCGTCGCGCTTCAGCTCGGTTATGAGGGTGGTCCACGTAGGGTCGAGGCATTCGAGGGACAGAAGGAGATCTGACCACGCCCCGAGATCGCGCTCGGGCATTTCCGCGCCGACAAGGGCGAGCATATCCGACACGCGCGTGTCAAGCTCTCTCGTGCGATCCTGCAAGACCTTGATGCAGGCGTCGCGGAGTGCTATAATGGGGTCGTCCGACGGTGCGCCGTCAAATCCCTCGAGGGTGACGCAGTCAGGTTCTCCGAGGATCAGCTCCGCCGCCGCCTCGCATGAGAGCCCGAGACCGCTCTCGATCCTGTCCGGGAGCTCGTTATGGAAGCGCGGATGCTCGCGGCAGATCTCACAGAGGATGTCCTCGCCGCAGGAAAGGATCAATTCGCACAGTCCGTCCGTGCGAAGGAAGGGACAGCTGTCGCCCGGCGTGAGGATGAAGTGCGGCGTGCCGTCGCGCGAGATGTGTGCGCGGAGGCGATCACCGAGATCTCCCGATTCCCTCTCGTACCGCGCGAGGGTCCTGTCGTCAATATCGATCTCCCACCCGCGGCAGCAGCTATGGCGGCACGCGCCTGCCTTGCAGGAGAACCGACGGTAGTAGCTTGGAAAAACCTGCTCCACGTCGCGCTTATTCGACCGTCACAAAGCCGATGACGGGGCGGTGGTCGGAAATGTAAAGTCCATCTACGGGGTTATCCTCGACCGCATAGGACTCTGCGGGATCAGACGGCATATCGGTGAAGATGTAGTCGATCTTAAGGGGGTCCTTCCGCTCGCCGAACTTGTGGAAGGTCGTCGGGATCTCGCGCGTGACGTCGACGATCTCGCGATCCTTGCACGCCGTGAACGCCGTGATCTCGGGGGCGTCGGGCGTCGCGTTGAAGTCGCCCGTCAGAACGAAGGGCAGACCCTTCTCCGACACGTACTGCAGGATCTGGATCGCGCCGAGCAGACGCGCCGTCGCGCCCTTGTGATCGAGATGGGTGTTAAGGAAGAGGAAGGGCGAGGCACTTCCCTCGTGCTCGAGAACGACGGCAGTCACGCTGCGCGGACAGCTGCTTTGATCGACGCCGTAGCGGCTTCCGGGAACGGACGGTGCGGTCGACAGCCAGAAGGTCTCCATCGAGACAAGGTCGAAGGCGTCTCTCTTGTAGGCGATGATCATCGCCTCTCCCGTGAAATCAGACCCTCTGCCGCATCCGACGATAACGTAGCCGTCGAGCGCCGTGCGGAGCCAGCGGCGAGCCTCGTTCGCGACCTCCTGAAAGCCGATGAGATCGGGCTTCTCCTGCTCGATCACGTCGAGGATGCGCCCCTTGCGGTTCGGGAAATAGTTGATCCCGTCCTTTTCGACCGGGGTACGAAGATTAAAGGTGCAGACCTTGATCTTTACAGACATTTTGCGGTCTCCTTTCGTTTTCCTGTATTTGGGGATGCGGACACAGTCCGATACAGTATTATACACCGAACGCGCAAAAAAAGCAAGGGCTCGGCAAGAAAATCTTTTGCTTTCCGAAGATTTTGCGGGCGAAAGGTGAACTTGGGAATGCAGCTTACCATAAGCCTCCCTCCGAGAGGGAGGTGGATTTTGCCAAAGGCAAAAGACGGAAGGAGCCTGCGTCAAGATAGGATGTAGCAAAACTTCATTCTTTACGCACTCTCCCTCACCCGCTTCGCGGGAGCTCCCTCCCGGAGGGAGCCTTTACGGCAAATAAAAAAGGTTAGCGACCGCCGACCAAGCAAACCGCTAACCAACACCACAGAGGTGGATCGGGGACATTCCCCCGACCGGAAGCAGGTAACGGGAATCGAACCCGCCTCCGCAGCTTGGGAAGCTGCTGCCTTACCACTGGGCTATACCTGCGTTTTTCCGTTCCCTATTATACTCCCGTCCGTCCCGTTTGTCAAGGGGCTACCGCGAATTTCGTACGAAATTCTTTTCGGCAGGGTGCGACGGATTTCGGGAACAAATGCTGCGGGTGAGCCTCGCGCCTTGCGGCACGGGCTCACCCTTTTTGTTTCAGACCTACCGTGAAAGGTCTGTTACCGATTGAAATTTTTAACCTCTACCGGGTAAGAGAATGCGGCGTATTCACGCGGTGGGGAGGCCGAGGAGGAAAGCCTCCTCAAATTGATGTGTAACGTGTAGTCCCCTTCTGCAAAAAAGGAGTTATCCACACGGGTTGCACACTCAAACACGACCGTTTTACCCATAGGAAGCGTGCGCTCGTCAACGTCGTCCGTAAAATAATCCAAATTCGTTGGATATACCACGGAAAAAAGCTCTGACCGACCGCTTCCGTTCGTGATCCTGCCGATCGTGGATTTTGCGTCATACCGAATGTCCTCGCTCGTATTGTTCGTGATCGAGACTCTATATTGCATCATTGTGCCTGCGGGATAGTAGTCCTCAAAAAAGTCGATATGGAAAAGGAAGCCGTTAATATTCTCCTCATATTGAGTCTGCGGGATCTTGATCATATAGCCGTCATTTTCATCATACGAAACGAGCAGGTCGCCGTTGAACGTTCCCGAAAGATGCCACTGTGGGGTGTATTCGATGGGTGGATTCTGCGCGCCCGTCGTCTCCCCGCCGTTCGGGTCGGCGGTCGTTTCGTCGCCATTCGGACCAGTAGTAGTCTCGCCGCCGCCCTGCGTGTTTGTACATCCGACCGAGAGCAGGACGCACAACACGAGAAGCAGACAAAATAGCTTTTTCATTGTCAGTTTCCTCCTTTTTTCTTCATTCCGGAAGCATCACAACGGAGATTGGAACCTCGATGGATCGGTTTATCCCGGTTTTGACTTCAAATAGTGAGAAACGGAATACGAAGGCTCCGTCGCTCGTAAAGAACGAGGGCTCTGCGGTATAGACGCGCTCGTACGTAAACGTTTCACCCGCAGGAAATTCTGTCTCCCGGCTAACACACGTAAAATAGAAATCTTCTCCGTTTACATTCCCGGGGTCAAGGATAGATTCTCTCCAATAAAGGCTTTTGCTCTGCCCTTTAAGGCAGAAATCCCCTAACGCAGAAGAATTGCTGCCGTAAACGATCTCCTTCCCCGTGTTGTTTTGCATTTGGACCCTGACCTGTATCAGTGAGCCGAGGGGGTAGTATTCGTGGAAAAATTCGACCCGGAACAGAACGCCGTCGCATATTTCCTCGTACACCTTCGGAACCCTTACGACATATCCCGACAGCTCCTTGGGCACCTCGGGGAGTGTGATCTCATTTTGAAGCGTCTCCGAAAGGTGCCACGCAGGGGTGTATTCCTCGGTCGGCATCCATTCGCCCGATGATTCGCCCGGAGGATTCTGCTCGCCTGAGCCGCTGTCCTGCGGCGTATCCGAGGGCTCGTCCCCGCCCTGCGTGTTCGTGCATCCGACACAGAATAGGACACATAGCACGAGGAGCAGGCATAGTAATTTTTTCATTGTCAGGTTCCTCCTTTCAAAAATGCGAAATGTTGTGTCCATTGAATGGGGGGCGTAAAGCCTCCCCCTTTGGGACGCGAAGCGGCGCCACGGCAGTGAATGACACCACGGTGTGGTGTCAGAGCCGTGGCGAGACCGAGCCCACAGGCGAGACGGTGGCGGCGTAGCCGACGGAGAGGTCTCCCCCCTGCGGACAAATCAAAAAGCGCACGGATACCCCTTACGAAGGATCCGTACGCCGCTTGCACATTTGATGTCAATATACCGTAGAAAGTCGTGCGCGGAAGCGTAGCACCCCTACGAGGCTTTCTGTTTACGACTCTATTTTACCAAATTTTTCCGCGACTGTCAAGAGGGCGCGCGCAATTTTTGCGGATGCTTTCTTTTTGACAAAATCCGACGGAATTCGGGGAGGCAAAAAGGGGCGAACTGCGTTCGCCCCTTCGGGTGCGTGATTCTCTTTCGCTTATCGGATCGGTCTTGCGATCGCCTCGTCCTCGATCTTAACGGGTGCGCCGAGGGCGTCCGACTCGAACGCCGCGAGCATCAGCTTCATCGATCTCTTCAGCTGCGCGTGGGTGACGAGCAGGAGCGCGGGATCATTTGCGAGGATCGCATCCGCAAAATTGCGGTAGAACTCGTGCACGTCGGATGCGGGACGCGGGATCGTGTACTCGGTTGTCGTCTTTTCGTCTCTCGGTGCCATCGTCTTCGTGAAGCCCGCAGAGGTGACGACAGGTGCGACGTCCTTATCCTCCCACGTCTTACAAAGCACGACGCGGCACTCGTCTCTCCAGTCGTTTACAACGCCCGTGCCGTTCACACCCGTGATATAGAAGCGCGGGAGCGAGATAAAGTTGGTCGTTCCGACCTCGATGTGTCCGAGGAGACCGCCCTCGAAGTGGAGATCGAGCTTGAAGCCGTCGTCCACCTCGTCGTTCGTGATATGGTCACAGCGGCAATAGACGCTCTCAATCCTCTTGTCGTCGATGATGCCGAGCATCTGGTCGATCAGGTGCACGCCCCAGTCGTAGATCATACCGCCGCCGTGCTCCTTCTTGCCTCTCCAGTCGCCGGGGATGCCGCGCGAGCCCTGGTAGCGGGATTCGACCGAGGTAATCTTGCCGAGCTTACCCGAGCGGTACGCCTCGCGCGTCATCAGGTAGTCGCAGTCCCAACGGCGGTTCTGATGCGCCGTGAAGAGCTTGCCCGTCTCCTCGGCGACCTTGCAGATCTCGTCGAGCTCGACGCAGTCAAGGGTCACGGGCTTCTCGGAGATCACGTGCTTGCCCGCACGGAGCGCCTCGATCGCAAGGGGCTTATGCAGCTCGTTCGGAACGGCAAGGGTCACGAAATCGACCTTTTCGTCCTTCAGCACCGCCTCCCACGAGGGATATGCGTAGACACCCGCCTCCTCGGCAGCCGCTCTTCTCGCCTCCTTGATGTCATAGATGCCGCACAGATGCACGCGGTCGCTTTCTCTGAGGTAGCGAACGTGCCAGCCTCCCATACCGCCGTAGCCAATTACGGCACCGTTTACCTTCTTCTGTTCCATATCCGTCACAGCTCCTTTCGGTTTTTGCTTCCCCGCCCGATGCGTGAGCGGGTCTGTTCGTGTTTTTAGTATAAGACAACGCCTGCCACTTTTCAAGACATCAATCGGGTTTTTTCGGACAAATATTGCTGTTTCGATCTCACACGGCATCTCATCCTACGTCCTCGGTGTGCAAAACAAAAAAGCACCGCCGTCTCCGCGAGGAGAGATCGATGCTTTTACGTTGTCGGTTGGCTTGCCACCCCGCTGTCGAATTTTGTCAAAAGAAAGCCCGCACAAAATTCGCGTGCGCTCCTTGACAGACGCGGAAAAATATGGTAAAATAGAGTCGTAAACAGAAAGCCTCGCCCGAACGGAAGGTTCCGCGCACGACTTTCTACGGTATATTGACATCAAATGTGCAAGCGGCGTACGGATCCTTCGTAAGGGGTATCCGTGCGCTTTTTGATTTTACAAATATTTTTCGAAAGGAGACGTCATTATGAGAAATTCTAACAAAAACGTCCTGAAAGTCTTGGCAGTCGTTTTGTGCGTACTGCTTGCCTACCCTGCTTTTCTGATGTCGGCAAGCGCGCTGGATACGACAAAAATCCCCGCACCGCAGATCGTCACCACGACCTTACAAAGTATAATGGAATCACGCAGTGAAGAAAAAATACGCGTTGCGATCTGGCTGAAGGACTACGACACCGAGGAAGCGCTCGCGACCAAATCGCTACCCGATTTTCAAACGCGACTCGAAACCATTCAAGAAGTAGAGCGAACATCGACCGCTCCGAATGAAACGACGCGCTCCATCGAAGTCAAGCGTGCCGCGTTGCGCCTTTGCTACGAGCCCTATACCGCACACTTCGAATCGAATTTTTTGACCGATGACGAGATCGTCTACGCCAGTGTCTATCTCCCCACTATTATTGCAGAGCTGACCCCCGCGCGAATCAAAGCGATTTCGAACCTTGCTGTCGTGGAATTCATAGACTACTATGACGAAGGGACGATGGAAACCGAGCTCACCCCTGCACTTTCGACCACCAATGGAGACAATTCAAGATCCTTTGGTTATACCATTGAAGATAATATTCAATACATCAATGCAGGAGCTTTACGAAGCTCTATGCCCACAAACACTACTGTCAAGGTTGGAATGATAGACGGAGGAAATCCGGAGGCTCGTAGTGCCTATGCTTCGCTGAATGCTACTGGAAAGATTATATGTCATTATTCAAATGCTGGTGAAAGCAACCATGCTTCGGATGTTTTGGAAATACTTGCATCCCTTGCACCTCACGCGACTTTCTATTGCGGAATATTAGCGGTAGTCTGTCAACAGGAATTTGATTGGTTTCTGGAAAACGGTGTTACGGTCGTTAACATTAGCGCTACGATTTCCTCGCCGACTACCGGTGTATACGATCCCGACAACACATACGGTGCGGTCGCATATTACTTAGACCAAATTATATGCACGTATAATCTGACCGTTGTGAAGAGTGCCGGAAATGAAGGAGCAGACGGTATTACCAGTGGTGGTATGGCTTATAACATTATATCTGTTGGCAACTTCGATGCCGGGAACAACTGCATGCATGAACAATCGAGCTATTACAGCGGATCCTCACAGCTTCCCTCCAAACCGGATATTTCAGCACCGGGATGTTCCAAATTTAACGGTTCTGCTGAGATTGAACCAGGTACTAGTTTTGCCGCACCTATAATTACAGCCATTATCGCAATTATGATGTCTCGCGACACGGCTTATCTCAACAATCCTGCGCTGAACAAAGCAACAATCGTCTGTTCCACAATGGACGAACATTCCTACGAAACGGGAGACGACGAATATCAAACCTTCGGTGCAGGAGTGATCGATGGAGAAAAGGTCAGACAAGCGATTGTTCACCGTCAAACGAGAACGATCGAAGGGACGATCGGACAATCGTTAGGGGCTTATAACTGCCACAGCTTGAATTGCAGTGAGATGGATCCTGTCAGAGTTGCTTTTGTATATATTCGACCAGTTACCTTTACGCAAGATTTTCCTACGCCCACTCTTGGAATTGACGTCTACAACGATTACGGCGGGCTTATTCATGGTTTACTGTACGCATACCAAAACGTCAAGATATTGGAATTCGAGCCTTTTGATGAAACTTCCTTCGAGATCCACATAACGAGATATGCGGATAATATCAATACCACCCGCCCTTCGATCGCTACCGAGTCGGATTACGCGATCGTATGGTATCAATAGGTTTAATCCGTGTCAGGAGGTTTTATGAAAAAAGTCATAGTTATGTTACTTTTGAGTTGTCTTATCCTCACGTTATTGTCTTGCGATACGACGGAGGGAACGGAAACATCCGAAACTCCGAACGAGTCTTCATCGGAACCGAGTTCTGCCGAGATTCCGAACGAGTCTTCATCAGAACCGGGTTCTGACGAGAACACGATTCCCGACGAATCGTCGAATGAAGAAGATCATACCACTGATTCCTCGGAAACCGAATTGAATTATTTGACACAAGTGTACACCATTCCATCCGTCGGATACTACGAGCAGGAACGGAACGGCATTCTGTTCCGTGTTGATTTTTGGGAGGTTCCGGAGCCGGCTGACCCGGGATGGATCGAGGGAACGGTGACTTACACGAACAACACGGGTGCGGATCTTTCGTGCTATCTGCATACTCTGGTTAATAATCGTCACGCTTATCAGAGTGAGCTCCCGTATTTTGCCGTACCGGAGATCGAGCAACGCGAGGAGTATGAAAAGATAAGTGAGGAAGAGCCTTTTCATATGACGCTTGCCCCGGGTGAGTCGGTCACGCTGAACCTTTCTATTGAGATTTCGCCCCTCTTGCCTGAGGCCTTTCATTACTTGACCTTCGCGTTGTCCGAAAACGAGGTCTTCAATTACAACGAGGCATTCTGTGATTTCTACTTCCGTGTTTCTTGAGCTTTTTATGGGGAATGCGCTGAAAAAGAGAACTTTTGAAAACAGAAAATCACACGCATAAATCAAAACGGGTGAGCCCGTGCCGCAAGGCGTGAGGCTCACCTCGTTTTTTCGGCGTGCAAAACAAAAAAGCACCGCCGTCTCCGCGAGGAGAGATCGATGCTTTTACGTTGTCGGTGTTCAGAGATCAGTTGTTGATGACGAAAATGTACATCACGACGTCAAGAATGACAAACAGAATACCGCAGATGATCGTCAGTCTGTTCCAGATCTTGTCCGCCTTCTTTGCTCTGTCCTTACCGAGGAAGGACTCCGACATACCTGCGATCGAGCCCGAGAGGCTCTTGTCCTTGCCCGACTGCATCAGAACGCAGACGACGAGGGTGAGTGCAAGCACCAGCATAACAATACCGAGCGCGATTTCCATAATAATGGGACCTCCAAGAAAAAATATCATAAATCCAAAAATTCACGTACGTGTCATTATACCACAACAAAACAAAAAAAGCAAGCCCTTTTTGAAATTTTTTTCAGAAAAATAAAAAGCCGTCGAAAATCCCCTTTACAAACCAAAGAAAATGCGGTATGATATAGGTATCACGAAAAGCACCTTGCGCGGCTCCCTTCTCTGCCGCGGGAAAGGAATCCTCTATGAACAACAGTCCTTCGGCAGCGAAATGGATCTTTTGCGACGGTGACACGGACCGCGTCAATCTCTATGCCGATTTCTTCGTACCGATCACGGTGCACAGCGGCGCGCGCTACCGTCTCGCGGTCTCCGCCGATGCGGACTTCGCCGTTTTTCTCGACGGCGCACACGTCCCGATCCTCTTCCACGCCTACCCCGATATTCCCGCGCGCAAGACGTACGAGGAGGCAGACGTCACGGACGCGCTTCCCGTCGGTGCGCACACCCTGAAAATCACGGTCTACTGCCCGAACAAGGAGCTTTCGACCTATCGGAAGAACCGCCCCGCGCTCCGCTTTGTACTGTCTGAAAACGGTGAGCCCGTCGCCATAAGCTCGAAGGCGACGCAGTGCCGCAGAAATCCGAATTACACGAGCGGCGACGTCCCTATGGTCTCGTCACAGCTCGGCTTCTCCCTCGACTTCGACGGATGCGCCGAGGAAACACCGACGCACAGCGCGGTCGAGCTTACGGATATGCCCGACGAGGTCTTTCCCCGACCGATCCCGCGCTTTCGTACCGACAGAGCGCTACCCCTATCGCTCGTTTCGGCGGGCAAATGGCGGGACGGTGACCTTTCGGAGGGCGAAAAAGACCGTCACGCCGTGCGGATGCAAAAGGCACTTCTTGACAGCGATGCTCCGATCGGACACTACGCGATCTACGACGTCGGGCGCGAGGAGACCGCGTATCTCTCGCTCGCGACCGAATCGAGCGAGCCGACCGAGCTTCTCATCGGCTACGGCGAGCATCTTTCGGACGGCAGATGCCGCACGGCGATCGGACGGCGCAATTTCGCCTTCCGCGTCAAGGTGCCGAAGGGACCCTATGAGGTCCTTCTTCCCTTCCTCCGTCTCGGGCTGCGCTATTTGCAGGTGTTTACGGTCGGAACAGCGCCGATCGATGTAACGCCGACGCTCTACTCAGCCGAATATCCCGTAAAGGAAAAGCCCCTGTACGCCCCCGAGGATTCGATACACGGAGAGATCGAGCGCGTTGCGCGCCACACGCTCCGCCTCTGTATGCACGACCACTACGAGGACTGTCCGTGGCGAGAGCAGGCTCTGTACGCAATGGACGCACGGAGCGAGATGCTCGCGGCATACTACGCCTTCTGCGAGACCGCGATGACGGCGTCCTCCCTCCGCCTCTTTGCCGATACCCTCCGTCCCGACGCCCTCGTCGAGCTGTGCGCACCCGCAAGGGTATCCGTCACGATCCCCGCGTTCTCTGCGGCATTCGTGATCGCGCTTCGGGAATACTTCGACAACTCGGGCGACCGCGAAACAACGCTCGAGCTGCTCCCTGCGGCGTACGAGATCCTCTCGGGCTTCTACGGCAGAATGAAGCACAATGACTGGATGCTCCCCGCATACAGGCAGAAGGAATACTGGAATTTCTATGAGTGGTCGGACGGTCTTTCGGGTGCGATCGGCAAGGAGCAGAGCCCCGAGGAGATGACCTACGACGCCCCCCTTTTCGCATTCGTCGCGATGGCGTTCACCGCGTACGCGGAGCTTCTGATGAAGCTCGGCCAGGAGATCGGGGACGACAAGATGTACGACGAGGGCGACGCGGCACTGCACTGCTCCGAGGAGCTGTGCGAGCGGCTGAACGACTGCTTCTTTGACGAGGAGGTCGGGCTCTACCGCACGTCGCTCGGCGTTTCGCTCTCGGACGGCTCGCCTTACAGAAAGGGAGAACCGCACTACGGCGAGCTGACGCAGATCCTTTGCGTCCTTTGCGGCGCCGTTCCCGAGGAAAGGCTCGACGCACTGCTCGACCGCATTTACAAAAAAGACGGGCTCGTGCCCTCGACGCTTGCAATGGGGATCTTCCGCTACGAGGCACTTCTCAGGCGTCCCGAGCGTTACGCGACGCTTGTGCTCGACGAGATCGGGGAGCGCTTCGGTGCAATGCTCGACGCGGGTGCGACCTCCTTCTGGGAGGTCGAGGCGGGAGAATCCGCCTTCCGCAATGCGGGCTCCCTCTGCCACGGCTGGTCGGCGTTCCCGATCGTGCTTTACGCAAAATATAAGGATCTCTTCTTTGGAAATACGACCGATTGACAGAATAAAGAAAGGATGTACGTATGAACAGTCTCCCGAATGATATCCCGAGCGGTGCTCCGAGCGAGTCCTCCGCGAAGCCCGGAAAGCCCGACCTCGGAGCGATCCTCCGTAAAGCGCGGAAGCATCTGCCGCTCATTCTGTGCGCACTCGCCGCGCTCCTCGCCCTCTCCCTTTGCATCTACTTTATCGTAGGCCCTGCGGAGGGATACTTCCACGCAGACTGCACCGACTCGCTCCTCTGGGCAGAGGCGACCTACGACGCGGGAAGGATTTTTAATCCCGACTTCAATTACGCCGCCCTTCTCCCCTTCGGCGCGTCGCTCTGGCTCGTGCCGCTGATTGCGGTTTTCGGCGTTACGATGACGACGCACGTCATCGGTATGGTGATCTTCGCGCTCCTTTTCCTCGCGTCGATCATCGTGCTCTGCCGCAAGATGAAGTGGTCGTACGCCGCGGCGTTCGGCACGTCGGCGCTCCTCCTCCTCATCCTCTCGTCGTCGGAAAAGCTCCGCGAGATCATGTGGAATCACGTCATTTATTACAGCCTCGGGCTGCTGCTCTACTTTTTTGCGCTTGCCCTCACGTTTTTCGCGTGGGAGGCGCTTGAGAGAGCCGATAAAAAGCCCGTCCTCCGTTTTCTCCCCCTCGCAGGACTCTTCGTTTTCGTCGCGCTCTCCGCAACGAACGGCTTCCAGATGCTCGTTCTCACCGTCGTTCCCGTCTGTGCGGGCGTCTTTCTCGAGCGGCTTTTCGACCGTGAGACCCCGCTCGCCTCGCGGAAGAATATCCCTCCGCTCCTCGTCCTCGTCGTCTCGGTCGCAGGTGTTTTGATCGGCACGGTCATCCTGAAATCTCTCCTCGGCGGAATCTCCTCGGGATACGCGACCGCCTACTCGCGCTACTCAAGCACCTCGGAATGGGCGTCGAATCTCGACAAATTCTTTATGAACTGGCTTACCCTCCTCGGAATGGACGTTGCAAAGACCGACGAGCTCTTTACGCTTGACTCAATCGTAAACATCCTGCGCATCGGCGTCTCTCTCCTGCTCCTCATCGTTCCGCTCGTCGGACTCTGCTGCTACAAGCGGATCGACAGCCGCTACACGCGCGTGCTTCTGATCGGACACACCTTCCTCTTCGCCTTCCTCTTCTTCGGATGCGTCTGCGGACGGCTTGCCGCCGCAAACTGGAGGCTCGTTCCCCTCGTCGGCTCGGCGATCCTTACGACGGTCGCGCTCGTCCGTGAGGCGTGGACACACCGCCAAACGGCGATCTGCACCGTGCGCGGCGGTGTGCTCGTGCTCGTCGTGCTGGCTCTCCTCTCGTCCTACAACGCGAAGCTGATCGCGGATATGCCCTTTGACTACGGCAGAGACAATGAGCTTCACCGCCTTGCAGAGCGGCTCGAATCGGAGGGCCTTTCCTACGGCTACGCGACCTTCTGGCGCTCACAGTCGATCACGCTTCTGTCGGATTCCGCTGTCAAGTGCCGCGAGATCCTCGTGAAGAACGACAAGGATGACCTCTGGGGCATCACGACCGACCATTATCAGTCAAGCCTCAAGTGGTACGAGGACCAGGAGGGCGTCGACGAATACTTCGTCCTGCTCTCGGGCTCTGAGTATCAGACGATCGCACTGAGCGATTATTGGGTCGATCTGAATAAGCGTGCCTACGTCCGCGACTTTATGGCAGAGGGCTACTACGTCTTTGTCTTCTCGGAGAACATCTGGGGCGCAGAGGCGGAGGATCGGATATACTGAGTCCGCAGGAGAACCCTCTCCGCCTCGCTTTGCTCGGCACCTCCCCTGCGGGGGGAGGCTTGAGAGTAGAGCGACACACTCCACGTCACGTCCGCGAGTGAGGTGTCGAGGGATCTATCGAGGCTCGTCCGAGATAGTCTCCGAGACAGAGGCCTCAGGAGCGAACACGGAAAGAATGCGTAGCCTGCTCGCCCTCCGGTCGAGAAAGCGGATGTTCTTTCTTCCTTTCCCCGGAAAGTTCTTGGAGATTCTTAAGAACCTTCCTTCAAGAAGGTTCTTAAGCGGAGTCCGAGGCAGAGCCTCGGGGAAAGAGACCTGCAAAGCAGACCGTGCAGGAGGCCGATCTCTACATAGGAACGCAAGCCACCCCGTAGGGGAGCGCCTCGGTGCTCCCGCGTCGGATTTTGTCGAACGAACGTCTCTGCGAAATTCGCGTATATCTCTTGACAACCGCGGAAAAATATGGTAAAATAGAGTCGTAAACAGAAAGCCTCGCCTGAACGGAAGGTTCCGCGCACGACTTTCAGCCAAACGGCAAACAGAACGAAACAATCAGAAGTCAGGTGCACGGATTCCGTAGAGATAGGGTATCCGTGCGCTTTTTGGGTTGTCCATAGGAGAGCCCTCTCCGTCGGCTACGCCGCCACCGTCTCGCCTGCGGGCTCGGTCTCGCCACGGCTCTGACACCACACCGTGGTGTCATTCACTACCGTGGCGCCGCTTCGCGTCCCAAAGGGGGAGGCTTTACGCCCCCCATTCGATGAACACAACATTTTTACATTTTCGAAAGGAGGAACCTGACAATGAAAAAATTACTATGCCTGCTTCTCGTGCTGTGCGTCCTATTCTGTGTCGGATGCACGAACACGCAGGGCGGAGACGAAACGTCTGCTGATGCGAGCGGAGGGGAACATACGCCGCAGTGGCATCTTTCGGAGACGGTCGAGGACGAATTGATGATCGAATACGACATCGGCGTTGTGACTCCGCTTGTGTATGAAAAGACGATCAACGACATTTTTTATCGAGTCGAGTTTTTCGAAGAGTTTTACCCGATTGGCTCCTTGATGCAGGTCAGGATCACGATGACGAATGACTCGGATAATGAATTTGTATACGATGCTACGAATATGCTTGGCTTGATCTATCAGTGGGGGGACTATGAGGTTGGCAGATCGGTGAAATTTTTCCCCGTACACGAGCCGGAGGGTCAAGAAATTGACTATAGCGTGGTCTATATAGGGGAAGGGATCGAGCGAACGCTTCCCGTAGGGGGGACGATCGTATTCGAGAGAGCCCTCCGTGTGACACCCGAGTTCTTCATCAAGGGTGAGTACGTTTACGGTTTTCCTGTTTTCGGAGAGGGATACGATACCGTCAAAATTCCTCTTGAGGTCGTAAACCGAAACGAACAGAAGGCGCAATAACCGTACAAGAAACAGAAAAGGGTGAGCCCGTGCCGCAAGGCGTGAGGCTCACCCGATTTTTCTATATGCTCAATACTCCGAGATCGGCAGGGACGCGTCGTCCTCGCCCTTACGGAGCGACTTGATGACGACGGGATAGCTCACGCGATCGTTGACCTTCACCGTCACGCGGTCGCCGACCTTCCGTCCAAGTAGTGCGCGTCCGACGGGCGACTCCTTTGAGATGCAGTCGTTCAGGACGTCGTTCCGAAGCGTCGTCACGATGCGCACCGTGCGCGTTTCGTCGTCCTCCTCGTAGTAGATCTCAACGAAGTCGAACAGCCCGACCTCGTTTTCTCCCGACGTGTCGGTGATGACCTTCGCCGTGGCGATCATATTCTCAAGATAGCGGATGCGGCCGCGATTCCTTCCGAGCTCCCTCTTTGCCTGCTTATATTCGTCGTTCTCGCTGAGGTCGCCAAGCTCCCTCGCAGTCTTCAGCATTTCCTTCAGCTGGGGATCGAGCTCCGATTTGCGGTAGCGGATCTCCTCCTTCATTTTGTCGATATCGACCTGTGTCAATTCGTCGTGCATCGTTTTCTTCTCCGTTTTCTATCGGTTTTACATATCGGGATATAGTATAACACGGAAAGCGGGAATTGTCAACCGAGCGGGAGGGCAATTTCCCCGAAACTTTTTTGAAAAATACGAAAAGGCTCTTGCAATCGAGGGGAATTTGCGCTATAATATATTATGTATAATTTTGCGCACCCCCACACGGGCGGAGGAATGGTTTTTATGCAGAACGAAAGACAGAGCGTGATCCGCATCGGCATCATCGGATTCGGCAGTATGGGCAAGACCCACGCCTATGCGGTCGAGTCCCTTCCCTATTACTACGCGGCAAATTTTCGGGCAGAGATCGCGGGCGTGACGACGCGCTCGCAGGGGAAGTCCCGTGCTGTCTGCCGCGATTTCGGGTTTGACGTTGCCGCCGTTTCGGAGGACGATCTTATTTTCGACCCAACGGTCGACGTGATCGACATCTGTACGCCGAATATCTGCCACAAAGACACGATCTTAAAGGCGATCAAGGCAGGAAAGCATATCCTCTGCGAAAAGCCCCTCGCGGCAAGCTGCGAGGAGGCACGAGAGATCAGCGAGGCGATACGGGCGCACGAAAGGAGCGGCAAGGTCTGCGGCGTTGTGTTCAACAACCGCAACCACGCAGCAATACTCCGCGCAAAGGAGCTGATCGCGGAGGGCGCACTCGGGGAGATCCTCTCCTTCCGCGCCGACTACCTGCACGACAGCTGTCTCGATCCCGAAAAATCGGCGGGCTGGAAGCAGGATGCGACGGTCTGCGGTAAGGGCGGCGTGCTATTCGATCTCGGCAGTCACGTGCTCGATCTCGTCTACTACCTCTGCGGCAAATACAAAAGCGTCTCCGCGCAGTCGCAGATCGCATTCCCCACCCGACGCGGTATGGACGGCGGTGTCTGGCAGACCGACGCGTCTGAAGCCTTCTATCTCCTCGCAGAGCTCGAAAACGGCGCTGTGGGAACGGTCACCGCAAGCAAGCTCGCTATGGGCACGAACGACGACCTCGCAGTCGAGGTGTTCGGCACGAGGGGCTCGCTCCGCTTCTCACTGATGAACCCGAATTATCTTTACTTTTACGACGGCACGCAGCCGTCATTCCCCTACGGCGGAACGGCGGGATACACCGCGATCAAATGCGTCGGACGCTATCCCGCGCCGGGCGGTATCTTCCCCTCCCCGAAGGCGGCAAACGGCTGGCTGCGCGGTCACATCCACGGAATGTACCGTTACCTTGACGCGGTGAATCGCGCAAGCGCGAGCCCGAACGCATCCGCCGAAGGACTCTTCTCTCCCTCGATCTCGGACGCCGCGTATATCCAGCTCGTAATGGAAGCGGCAATGCAGAGCGCCGAGAGCGGCACACGGGTGTTTGTCCCCGAAGCGCTGTGAGAAAGGAGTGCCTATGCTTTTGATCGGTCTTACCGGCCCGAGCGGCGCCGGAAAGGGTCTGTTCTGTCACGTAATGCGCGAGCGATACGGCATTCGCTCGATCGACGCCGACGAGGTCTACCACACGCTGATCACGCCCCCCTCCCCGTGCCTTGATGCACTGACCGAGGCATTCGGGCGGGAGATCCTCTCGGAAAGCGGTGCGCTCGACCGAAAAGCCCTCGCAGGGATCGTTTTTTCCCCCGAGGACGGAGCAGAGCGCGAACGCCGCATCTCACTCCTGAACTCGGTCACGCATCGCTTCGTGCTCGAGCGCACGAGAGAGCTTCTCCGCGCCGCCGAAGAGGGTGGTGCAAGCGCGATGATCCTCGATGCGCCCGCCCTATATGAATCGGGTGCCGACGCCTGGTGCGATCTCATCGTCGCGGTGACCGCAGACAGGGATACGCGCGTCGACCGCATCACCGAGCGTGACCACATCACACGGGATGCCGCATCCCTCCGCGTCAGGGGACAGCACCCCGACGCATTCTACGAGAGAAGAGCGACCGCGATACTCCATAACGACGGTTCCCCGCGCGAATTCGAAGCCGCCGTTACGGCGTTTTACGGCGCGCACGTCCTGCCGAGGCTCGGATAAGACGCGCCATCCATCACAGAGAGCATACGAAGGGAGTTTTTCATTGAAAAAGCAACCGTTTCACCGCCATCTCCTCGCACTTCTTCTGATCCTCGTGCTTTCCGTCTGCATCGGGCTTCTCTACAGCGGTGCGATCACGCTTTTCGAGCGCATCACGCATCCGCGCGACTACCGCGAGATCGTCGAGGAATACGCAGACCTCTACGCCGTGCCCGAATCGGTCGTATACGCCGTCATCAAATGCGAGAGCGACTTTGACCCGACCGCAGTTTCACACGCGGGCGCGATCGGTCTAATGCAAATGATGCCGCAGACCTTCGAGGATCTCTGCGCTCTCACAGGCGAGCATTACGACGAGGGACTGCTGTACGAGCCCGAAACGAGCATCCGCTACGGCACCTATCTGCTCTCGATCCTCTATCTGAAATACGGCAACTGGGAGACGGCATACGCCGCGTACAACGCAGGCGAGCCCGCAGTCGACGGATGGCTCGACGATCCCGCGCATTCGGACGGGAACGGAAACCTCACGGATATTCCCTATAAAGAAACGCGAAAATACGTGAAGCGCGTCGCAAGGGCGCGCACGGTGTACGAGAGGCTGTACGGGTGACACCGTCTCGCTACGGCTCTGACACCACACTGTGGTGTCATTCACTACCGTGGCGCCGCTTCGCGTCCCATAGAGAGAGGCTAAACATACATAACGAAAACAATTACTGAATATAAAGGAGCACTACTATGTCCGACTACACGAAGGAGCTTTCCGAAAAGCTCACCTACAAAAACAAGACCGTTTACGAATCGCTCTCCCGCGACGTCGTCGCAGCAGCGTTCGATTTCGCTGAGCCCTACAAGAAATTCCTCGACGAGGGAAAGACCGAGAGAGAAGCCGTCTCGGCTTCGATCAGGATCGCCGAGCGGGAGGGCTTCGTTCCCTACAATTTCGGTGACAAGCTCGAAAAGGGCGGCAGATACTACTACGACAACCGCGGGAAGAATCTCTTTCTCTTCACGGTCGGCAAGGAACCGATCGAAAACGGCATCCGCATCTCGGCGTCGCACATCGACTCGCCCCGCATCGACCTGAAGCAGAACCCTCTCTACGAGGACAGCGGAATGGCGTTCTTCAAGACGCACTATTACGGCGGCATCCTGAAATATCAGTGGGTCGCTACCCCTCTCGCCCTGCACGGCGTGGTCGCACTCCCCTCGGGGGAGGTCCTGAACGTGGTCGTGGGTGAAGACGACAGCGATCCCGTATTCTATATCAACGATCTCCTGCCCCACCTCGGCCACGACGTTGCGCGTAAGCCGATGGCGGAGGCGATCCCCGCAGAGAAGCTGAACGTGCTCGTCGGCTCGCTCCCGCTCGAGGGCGAGGAGGACGAAAAGGATTCGATCAAGCTCGCTGTATTGAAGCTGCTGAACGAAAAGTACGGCATCACCGAGGAGGATTTCCTCTCCGCCGAGCTGTCGGTCGTTCCTGCGGCAAAGGCGCGTGACGTCGGATTTGACCGCGCTCTCGTCGGCGCATACGGACACGACGACCGCGTCTGCGCGTACCCCTCTCTCCGTGCGATTCTCGATGCAAAGGACAGCGTCCATTCACTGATCTGCGTGCTCGCGGATAAGGAGGAGATCGGCAGCGAGGGCGTGAGCGGTATGCAGTGCGATCTGCTCCTCGATATCATCGACGCGATGGCAAGAGCAGAGGGCGCAGATCCCGCCAAGGTCCGCGCAAATTCGAAGTGTCTCTCTGCCGACGTTACGGCGGCATACGACCCGAACTTCCCCGAGGTCTTTGAAAAGCGCAACACCTGCTACCTCGGACGCGGCGTTGCCCTGATGAAGTTCACGGGCGCGCGTGGCAAGTCGGGCTCAAACGACGCATCGGCAGAATTCATCGCCTGGCTCCGCCGCGTGATGCGCGACGCAGACGTCGTCTGGCAATCGGGCGAGCTTGGAAAGGTCGACTGCGGCGGCGGCGGAACGGTCGCGAAGTATATCGCGAAGCACAACATCGAGACGATCGACCTCGGTGTGCCCGTCATTGCGATGCACTCGCCCTATGAGGTAATCTCAAAGGTCGATCTGTACGAGGCGTACAAGGCATTCCTCGCATTCTCCGTGCTCTGATCTCTGCCGATGTCCGTACTTGAAAAGCTCTCAGCCGTTTCGCTGAAATATTCCGAGATCGAGGCGCTCCTCTCGAGTCCCTCGGTCGCTGCGGACAGCAAGCGCTTCACGAGCCTTCTCCGCGAGCTGAAATCGCTCACGCCGATCATCGAAAAATACCGCGAATACGAGTCGCTCTCGGCGGCGCTTGACGACGCCACGCTTCTCCTCACCGACGAGGATCCCGACCTGCGCGCCCTTGCCTCTGAAGAGGTGAAGGAGCTGAAGGACGCCCTCGCGCGGTGTGAAAGCGATCTCACACTACTCCTGCTTCCGCGCGACCCGAATGACGAAAAGAACGTCATCGTCGAGATCCGTGCGGGCGCGGGCGGCGAGGAGGCGGCACTCTTCTCGGCTGTCCTCTACCGTATGTACACGATGTACGCAGACGCGGCGGGCTTCCGAACAACGCGTATCAGCGCAAATGAGACCGAGCTCGGCGGCTTCCGCGAGATCACCTTTATGATCGAGGGAGACGGCGCATATTCGCGCTTCAAGTTCGAATCGGGCGTGCACCGCGTTCAGCGCGTTCCCGTGACCGAATCAAGTGGCCGCATCCAGACCTCGACCGCCACCGTGGCGGTGCTTCCCGAGGTCGAGGAGGTCGACGTCGAGGTGAACCTCTCCGACTGCGTCTTTGAATCCTGCAAGTCCTCGGGCGCGGGCGGTCAGCACATCAACAAGACCGAATCCGCGATCCGTCTCTACCACAAGCCGTCGGGAATCGTGATCGAATGCGACGGCGAGCGCAGTCAACTTCAGAACAAAAACCGTGCCCTGCAGATGCTCCGTGCCAAGCTCTACGATACGGCACAGCGCGAGCGGAACGAAAGGATCGCCGCCGATCGGAAAAGTCAGGTCGGAACGGGCGATCGAAGCGAGCGCATCCGCACCTACAATTACCACGAAAACCGCGTGACCGATCACCGCATCGGGCTCTCGCTCTATTCGCTCGACAGCCTCGTCAACGGCGCACTCTCGCCGCTGATCGACGCACTCATCTCTGCCGATACCGCCGCACGAATGGCGGAAGAGGGGTGACGAACGCAGGGGTCTAATTGGCAAGGGCGTTTATTGGCAGGGCTCTAATTGGCAGGGCTCTAATTGGCAGGGCTCTAATTGGCAGGGGCGTTGCCCCCGCGCCCCCACCTAAGAAACTTTTTGAAAAAAGTTTCTTAGGAATCTTCAAAAACCTTTGAAAAGGAAAGGGGAGCATCCGCTTTCTCTCTCAGAAGCTCATACTGCTCTACGCCTTCCCCCGAATTCCGTTCGTGTCCGCTCCCGAGGGCTCTGTCCAATTAAATTTCGAGCCTCTTAGCAAGAATTTGCAACGCAAATTCTTGGCGGTGCGAACAAGAACAGAAACGGAAAGAGGAAACTTTGGTTCGCACCTATTGTCTCGGACGAGCCTCGGCAGATCTCCGATACACCTCACTCGCGGACGTGAAGAGATATGCCCACTGTATCGTTAACCCGAAAGGAACTTCTATGTTAAAGACCGAAGTCGTTTCCATAAATAGCCCCGAGGAGAACCCCGAGGCGATCCGCCGCGCGGGACAACTCCTACGGGACGGCGCGCTCGTGGTTTTCCCGACCGAGACGGTCTACGGACTCGGCGGCAACGCCACCAATTCGGACGCCGCGAAGAAAATATACACGGCAAAGGGACGTCCGTCGGACAATCCCCTCATCATCCACGTCGCGCGTCCCGAGGACGCCGAGCGCTACGCTGTAACGAGTGAGACCTATTACAGGCTCGCGAAGGCGTTTATGCCGGGTCCCCTCACGGTCATCCTGCCGAAAAAGGACACGGTTCCCCCGTCGGTGACGGGCGGGCTCGATTCGGTCGCGGTGCGTTGTCCGTCGCATCCCGTCGCGCGTGCGATCATTGACGCCTCGGGCGTTGCGATCGCCGCACCGTCGGCAAATCTGTCGGGCAAGCCCAGTCCGACGTCCGCTTCTCACGTTATCGCCGACCTTTCGGGGCGCGTTGATATGATCGTCGACGGCGGCGACTGCGAGATCGGACTTGAATCGACGATCGTGTCGCTGAACGGAGACAAGGCGACCCTCCTCCGCCCCGGTGCAATCACCGCTGACGCACTCCGCTGTGTATGTGAATCGGTCGAGATCTTCCACGCAGTCGAGGAAAAGCTCGCGGAAAACGAGCGACCGCTCTCCCCCGGGATGAAATACCGCCACTACGCCCCCGATGCACCGCTCGTGCTGCTTTCGGGCGATGACGAACGGGTGCTGTCCTTCCTCCAAGAGGAGCAAAAGGCGGACGGCTGCGTCATTCTCTGCTACGACGAGGAGATCCCCTACCTTCAGCCCGACGGTCTTTTACCGGTCGGACCGAAAAACGACCTCGGGATGCAGGCACATATGCTCTTTTCACGGCTCCGTGAATCGGACAGCCTCGGCGCGCGCGTGGTCTACGCGCACCTTCCCCCGAAGAACGGTCTCGGGCTTGCGCTCTATAACCGTATGATCCGCGCGGCGGCGCACACGGTAAAGGAGCTCGGGTGAATACGACCCTCTCCGTCACCTGCGGTGACACCGTATCCCCTACGTCCGAATAGGGGGTGGGAATCGGAGGTTCCCGAGGCTCGTCCGAGGGGTTCCCGATTCTCGGGGGTCCACGGTCGGACCCGCACGGAATGCGTAGAGTGGCTCGAATTTACGACCGAGAAGGCGGATGATCCCTCCCCTTTCCGAAAAGTTTTTGAGGGTCAAGGGGACTTTTTTCAAAAAGTTCCCTTGCGGAGCCCGAGGCAGCGCCTCGCCCCCTCCTTTCCCCCTCCCCGAAAAGTTCTTGGAGATTCTTAAGAACCTTCTTTCAAGAAGGTTCTTAAGCGGGTGCAGGGCAGAGCCCTGCAAATAAACACAGATACAGATAAGATTACGACGATAAGAAAGAGGAATTACGAAGAATGGCGAAGAAGAAGAGAGACGAGATCAAAAGAGACGAGGTCATTACCTACGCCCCCGTTGAACCCCAGCTCATCACCGAAACCATCGAGAAGAACTATATGCCCTACGCGATGAGCGTCATCGTTTCGCGCGCGATCCCCGAGATCGACGGCCTGAAGCCCGCGCACAGGAAGCTCCTTTATACGATGTTCAAGATGGGACTTCTCACGGGCCCCCGCACGAAAAGCGCGAACATCGTCGGTCAGACGATGCGTCTGAACCCACACGGCGACGCGTCGATCTACGAAACGATGGTTCGTCTCACGCGCGGCAACGCCTCCCTGCTCCATCCGCTCGTTGACTCGAAGGGTAGCTTTGGCAAGCAGTATTCCTCGGAAATGAAATACGCCGCCTCGCGTTACACCGAGGCGAAGCTCGATCCCTTCTGCGCGGAGCTCTTTCGCGGCATCGATAAAAACGCCGTCGACTTCGTCCCGAACTACGACGGAACGACAGAGGAACCCCTGCTCCTTCCGACGACCTTCCCGAATATCCTCGTCACGCCGAATACGGGCATCGCGGTCGGTATGGCGTCGAACATCTGCTCCTTCAACCTCGCGGAGATCTGCGACGGCACGGTCGCCCTTCTGAAGAAGCCTCGCCTCACCACCGAGGAGCTGATGAACTATATCAAGGCACCCGATTTTTCGGGCGGCGGCATCCTGATCTACGACCGCGAGCAGATGAAGCAGATCTACGAAACGGGCAGCGGCTCGTTCCGTCTCCGCTCGCGCTACGTCTACGACAAGGAGCAGAACTGCATCGACATCCTGCAGATCCCCTACTCCACGACGATCGAGATCATCCTGAACAAGATCTCCGAGCTCGTAAAGGAGGGCAAGCTCAAGGAGATCTCCGACTTCCGCGATGAGATAGACCTTTCGGGCTTCAAGCTCACGCTCGACCTCCGCCGCGGCGTCGATCCCGACGCACTGATGCAAAAGCTCTTTAAGCTTACAAGCCTTGAGGACAGCTTCAAGTGTAACTTCAATATCCTCATCAACTACTCCCCGCGCCAGATGGGGCTCATCGAGATCCTCTCCGAATGGATCCTCTTCCGTATGACCTGTCTCCGCCGCGAGCTTTCCTACGACCTCAAAAAGAAGGAGGATAAGCTCCACCTGCTGAACGCGCTCGCACTCATCCTGCTCGACATCGACAAGGCGATCGCGATCATCCGCGGCACCGAGAAGGAATCGGACGTCGTCCCGAATCTGATGGAAGGCTTCGGTATTGACGAAATTCAAGCCGACTACATCGCCGACATCAAGCTCCGCAATCTCAACCGTCAGTATATCCTCAACCGTATTATGGAAAGCGAGGACCTCGAGGCAGAGATCAAGCAGATCAAGGAGATCCTCGGCGACGAGCTCAAGCTCAAGGGACTGATCGCAAAGCAGCTCCTTGAGATCAAGAAGAAGTACGGCGTTCCGCGAAAGACCCAGCTTCTCGACGCCGCCGACGTCGTGTCTGCCCCCGCAATTTCGGAGGTTGAAAACTACAACGTCCACCTCTACCTCACGAAAGAGGGCTACTTCAAGAAGATCACCCTCCGCTCCCTGCAGGGCAGTGACGAGCAGAAATACAAGGACGGCGACTACCTCCTCTCCGAGTGCGAGACCGATAATCTCTCAAGCCTCCTCTTCGTCACCGACGGGCGGCGCATCTACCGCACGCAAACGAGGAATTTTGACTGTGTCAAGGCGTCGCTCCTCGGCGATTACCTCCCCGCAAAGCTCGAGATGGACATCCCGAACGGAGAAAAGCCCGTCTTTATGCAGGTCAATCCGACCTATAAGGACAACGAATATTTCGTTTTCATCTTCGAAAACGGCAAGGGCGTCCGCATCGCGGCGTCGGCGTACCAGACGCAGGGCAACCGCAGTAAGCTGACGGGCGCATATTCGGGCTCGTCTCCGATCGCATCGGTGCTTTACGAAACGAAGCCCTTTGACATCACCCTTGTTTCGGATGCGGGAAGAGCGATCACGATCTCCTCGACGATGATCCCGATCGCGGCGACCCGTACGGCAGGCGGTGTTACGCTGATGAGCCTTAAGAAGGGGCAAAAGCTCCTCGAGGCGGTCGCGGCTGACACAAATATTTACGACACGAAGGGCACGCGTAAGCTGAAGATCCCCGCAACGGGCGTGGCACTGCCGACGTCGGACGTGAAGAAGCTGAAGGATCGCTTCCCTCAGTAATCAACTATTTTTCTCCTTGAAAGGTAAGCGTAAAAATGAAATCAACCAACAACTCGAAAAGATCCCTCCTCGTGCGTGTGACCTGCATCGTCCTCGTCGTCCTGATGCTGCTCGGCGCAGCTTATCTCACGGTCGCGGGGATCCTGACGCTCCTCGCATAATAAGCAAAACGGAAAGGAAATACGCTATGATATACAGTAATGTCGGAGGCTGCTCGGTCTCTTTGCTCGGTATGGGCACGATGCGTCTCCCTACGGACAGCACGGGCGAAATCGACAAGGCGGCGACCCGCGAAATGATCGCGTACGCAATGAAGTCGGGCATCAATTACTTCGACACCGCGTGGGGCTACCACGGCGGGAAGTCCGAATCCGTGATGGGCGAGCTTCTCTCGGAATACCCCCGCGACAGCTACTGCCTCGTGTCGAAATTCCCCGGCTACGATCCCGCGAATCTCGAAAGACACGCGGAGGTCTTCGAGGAGCAGCTTCGGAAATGCCGCACCGATTACTTTGACTTTTATCTCTTCCACACCGTTTCGGAGACGAATATCGACAATTATCTCGACCCGAAATACGGTCTCTTTGACTATCTCTGCGAGCAGAAGAGGAACGGCAGGATCCGTCACCTCGGCTTCTCGGTTCACGCCTCCCTTGAAACAATGGAGCGATTCCTCGACGCATACGGTGACGAGCTCGAATTCGGGCAGGTTCAGTTGAACTATCTCGACTGGAATTTCCAGGACGCAAAATCGAAGGTGAAGGTTCTCCGCGAGCGCGGCCTTCCCGTTATCGTAATGGAGCCCGTCCGCGGCGGTGCGCTTTGCTCGCTCAGCGATCGACACATCGAGCGCCTCAGGGCACTCGATCCCACGAGAACCCCCGCAGAATGGGCGTTCCGCTTCGTGCAGAGCATTGATGGCGTCGCGGTCGTGCTGTCGGGTATGTCAAATTTCGAGCAGCTGAGGGAAAACGTCGAGACCTTCGGTACGCGTACGCCGCTGACCGAGGAGGAATTCAATACCCTCCTCGAGATCGGGCGGGAAATGACCGCAGTCGGAACGCTTCCCTGCACCTCCTGCCGCTACTGCGTCGAGTATTGCCCACAGGGGCTGAATATCCCGTGGATCATCGGGCTTTATAACGATAAGATCTACGAAAAGGAGACGCTCAGTATGCCCCGCGTGCTCCTTGCCACCCCCGCGGATAAGCGCCCGTCGGCGTGCCTCTCCTGCCGCGCGTGCGAGGAGGTCTGCCCGCAGGGCATTCGGATCAGTGAAATGATGAAGCGCTTTGCAGAGGCAGGAAAAGCGTAAAAGCAAGCAATCACGGTAAAAGGATCGGAACATATGAAAAAATCATTATATATCGCCGCATCAATACTTGTTTTAGTCGTGATCGTGATAGATGTCTTTTTGTTTGTTTCCGGATCGCTCGAAGCGTTTCCTACGGCAGAGCAAATTGAAAAAGAAAGAATCACATACGGATTGATTTTCGTTCTCCTCAGCACGCTCGAAGCATTTATTCTCTCCCGAGCCTTAAAAAAGGTATAAATCAACCCCGACAGACACAGAAATCTGTCGGGGTGTTTTTATGAGAAAATCTCACACGTGTATTACAAGCCCCCGCCCTACGATGCGAGATAACACACACCGTCTGTTCTCGGTGCATATCGTTACAAAATATGCGCCGGTGGAGCTGTAATCATAATTATAAAGACGCGGATGCTTCCGCCTTGGCAATTCCCTTTCTATTTTATCTCCCGATCCATTATGCAGCAAAACCGGAACCTTACAAAATCAGCACCAGAAGCGGGATCGTAATGAAGCATAGGAGCGTGCTGACGAGCACCGAATTCGCCGAAAGCTCGGTCTCGCTTCGGTGCATCTCGGCGAGGTTCAGGATCATCGAGGCGCACGGCGTTGCCGACAGCACCATCACGCTCGCCTTGAATACATCCGAAAACCACGGGAGAAAATATACCGCGGCGTAGCAGAACAGCGGAAACGCGACGAGCTTTCCGAAGGTCGTGAGATAGACCGTCGGACGCGTGAAGAGCTTCCCGAAGGACACCACCGCGAGGCGGATGCCGAGGATCAGCATACAGAGCGGGGTCGTCATCGCACCGAGCAGATCGATGCTGCCGATCAGCATCGGCGGAAGCACCGAGCCGAGCCCGAAGATGAAGCAAACGAGCGCCACAACAAATCCAAAAGTGGTCGGGTTGAGGATCGCCGCCTTCGGTGTCATATATTCCTTTTTCCGCGTGAGGCAGAAAACGCCGACCGTGAAGGCAAGAACGTTCATCGAGATCCCGTACATCGCAGAGTAGCACATCACCTCGGGGTTCAGGGGAAACAATGCCTTGATGACGGGCAGACCGAAAAAGCCGACGTTTCCGAGCACCGAGCCGACCGTCACGATGCGGTAGGCGGCGTCATCGTATTTCTTCGAAAAAATGAAGAAAAGAACGAGCATAAACAGCGCCTGCAGGACGAGGGTCACGAGGAAAAAGCCCGCCATATCGATCAGCCCCGACAAGGAGTAGTCGAGCTTCAGAAAGGACGAGACGACCATACACGGACTACACAGATAAACGAGCACGGCGGAGAGGGTCGGAAGATGATCCGCGACCGCCCTTTTTCCCTTACACAAAAGGAAGCCCGGGACGATGTAAAGCAGGGTCAGGAGAACATTGGAAAACGCAACGGAAAACATAAGAGACCTTTCACATAGAAGAAATTTTTACTACTTTTCTACGGGAGAAAGGCGGCAAGCGCCGTCTTTCGACACGAAAAGCTCGGTTTCAAAGAAGGTGCGCATTGCGCGAATGAGGTGTGCCGTATCAGCAGTACCTGCGGTTTCGTAAGAGGAATGCATCGCAAGCTGTGCCATACCAATATCGACCGTCAGCATCGGCGTGAAGGTGTCGGCAATGCTGCCGAGGGTCGAGCCGCCGAGCATATCACTGCGGTTCGCAAAGCGTTGCGTGGGAACGCCCGCGCGGGCACAGATCTCCCCGAAGATCGCCGCAGACAGCGCGTCGGTCGCGTATTTCTGGGAGGCGTTCACCTTGATCACAACTCCCTCGTTCATATACGGCGCGTTCTGCGCGTCCGAAAGCTCGGGGTGATTCGGATGCCGCGCGTGACCGTTATCGGCAGAGACCATAAAGGAGGATGCGAGCATCACGGAAAGCTCGCTCCCCGACGCGTCGGCAATGCGGGAGAGTGTATCCCTGAGAAGCATCGAGCCGCCGCCCTGCTTCGTGGCACTTCCCGTCTCCTCGTTGTCGAACACCGCGTAGACCGAAGCCATCGCGTCGTCTGCATTCGGCGCGGCGTCAAGAAAGCCGCGCAGCGTACCGTACGCGCACATCAGGTTATCGATGCGCGGTGCCGAAAAGAATGCGTCGTCAGCCCCCCAGATCGATGCAGGCGTGCGCGAGTAGAGGAGCAGATCGGAGGAAACGATGTCCCCGGGCGATACCCCTGCCGCCCCTGCGACGGCCTCGCGGAGCTTCCCCTTCGCGTTCCCCGCGCCGTAAAGCGGCATCAGATCGACTGCGGGATTCCACTTATATCCCTCGTTGACCGTGCGGTTCTGATGGATCGCAACGCTCGGGATGAGCACGAGATCGCGGTCAACAACGACCGAGCGACTCGAAAAGCCCTCGCCGTCACGGACGACGATCCGCCCCGCAACCGACAAGGGGCGGTCAAGCCAGGTCGACAGAATCGTTCCGCCGTAGCGCTCGGTATTCAGGCGCATATATTTCCCTTGGAGCTCGGACTCATATTCGTATTTCAGAGCGAAGGTCGGAGAATCCGAATGGCTCGCGGCAATGCGGAAGGCGCGGAGCGGCGCTTTCGGCATACGAAACGCAACGACCGCAGAAAGATTGCGGGTCACAAAATATCCGCGGCCCGCCTCGAGCGTCCATTCTTCTCCCTCCGAGAGACGGGTAAAGCCCGCCGAGAGAAGCATCTCTGACACGGTCTCGACGCACTGATATGCTGTCGGGCTCTTTTCGATAAATCGAAGCAGATCCTCTGTTGCTCTTATCTGTTCGGAATTCATAAATCTATCCTCCGCACGTAAAATCTGAAGTGTACCACGGTAAGTATACCATTTTTGTAGCCCAAAATCAAGTCTTTTCTTCACTTTTATAGCGAAAAATCGACTTGACAAACCCCTTCCGTTGTGATATGATAGACCCAACAAATCATAGCAAAGGAAGGATACCACAATGAAGCTTTCCTGTACCAGCAACATTATGCGCACGATCCACGGATCGAAAAGGCAGTTCACGCTCCCCGAGAGCATCGAGGCGATGAAGAAGGCGGGTTACGACCGCGTCGACGTCTGCCTTTGGTCATACTGCGGCGTGGGCAAGCCGATGGCACTCGATAACTGGGAGGAGTTCGTAAACGAGATTGCCGAGGCGTCAAAAAAATTTGACCTCCCCGTCTACCAGACGCACGGAAACACCCTCGGCGGAATGGATTGGGACGATCCCGCCTACCCCCTCCACGAGCATAAGCTCCTGACGAACCTCCGCGCGATCCGCGCGACAAAAATGCTCGGCGGCGAGTGGATGGTCGTGCATCCGAAGAACCTTCCCCACGATCCGCTTTACAGCCGTAAGAAGGCGCTCGACGCGAATCTCGAGTACCTCGCACCGCTGATCGAGGAGGCGAAGAAGGTCGGCATCGGCATCGCGGTCGAGAATATGGTCGACTTCCGCGGTTCGCGCAGACGCTACTGCGGCGGCGATATTTATGAGCTGATCGAGCTCGTCGATACGATCAACGATCCCGCAGTCGGCATTTGCCTTGACACGGGACACGCGAACCTGACAGGCATCAAGTGCGGTCCTGCGATCCGAGAGATCGGCTCGCGTCTGAAGGCGACGCACATCAACGACAACCACGCCGAGAAGGATGAGCATCTGATGCCCTATTTCGGCACGGTCGACTGGACGGACACCGTCCGCGCGCTGAAGGAGATCGGCTACGAGGGCGACTTCGCGTACGAATCGGGCTCGCAGTGGATCCCCGCAGAGGGCCGCGAGGCGTGGCTGAGGTACACCGTCGAGCTTGGACGGAATCTTCTGGCGATCGAGTAAGGCACAAAAAAATCCCCTCGGATGAGGGGATTTTTTCTATGAAGCAGAGCATTCCTGCAAAAGACTTCATCATTTGACACAGCTTGCGTCTACGTATGCCTCCCATACCGTTCCGTCAGAGGTGACGTAGTCGATCCTGTACCACTCGCCGTCCTCGCTGATGCCGGTCGCTTTGAGCCGCTGTCTCATGGTAGCTCCTCCTATGATCTGAGCATCATAGGACGGCAGATCGCGAATGTTCACTACGTTGGTCATTACCGTAAGCGTTTGGTTGAGCTCAATGAAGTTCATCCTCACAACGTTCGGATCCTCGGTCGAAAGATAATCAGAGGAAACGTATAGCGGCTGTCCGTCATACAGAATAACGCTCCATTCGGGATTATACCAAATCCTTCGGAAGGATTCCCCTTTGTATGCGACGTAAACCACGGAATCCGTGGTCATCGAGGGCTCCAATCTGACGTTTACCAGCTTCACGTTAACGTACACGATCTCATCCACCTGCGTAAATTTCATTCCCGTCGCATCAACGTCAATGAACGGAATATCGGTAAGCTCGGGGGGGTTATTGATATCCTCGTTTCCGGGATATTTGGTCAGAGTCTCTACGGGAGCTGCAGACATCTCGGTCCATCCCGACTGCGGCTTCTCCTCTCTTTCGGGTAGCTTCGTAAAGAAAATGATCAGAACGGTAAGTATGATCAGGATCGACAGAAAATTTTCGGCTTTTGACATAATAATCTCCCAAGGATACGTAAGCTGACAGTATCTCTAATTTTACCACAATCCCCGCATAAAGTCAAGACGTATCGAAAAAGTGCCGATGAAAAAATGATTTTTTCGGGAAAACCCCTTGCAATTTCCGAAAAATATGTTATAATATAGGTTGTTATAAAACCTTTACCCTATAAATGCGATGATGAAGTCAGCCCTTTCCGTTTTGCGTGTCTTCAGAGAGCGCCGCCTTGGCTGTGAGCGGTGCGGTACGTTGGATTGTCCCATTCCTCGGGTGCCCCTCGGGGCGGCATTTCCCTTCGGAGCAGGCGGTGTGAAAGATCCACAAGCGAGACGGCGTCTCCTTCGCGGATCCCGTAGCATCCCCCGGCATAGACCCCGTTACAGGTCGCACAAGTGTTGGCTATGTGTCAAAATTCGGGTGGTACCGCGGTGTGCAATTTCTTGCGCGTCGTCCTGATCTGTACAGAGGATCGGGGCGGCTTTTTTTATGCCCTCTCACAGAGGGGCACCGATCGCACCTCTTTATCCCCTTTTCCAAAAGTTTTTGGGAGATGGGGGGGGACGGGGGAAGAAGCTCTTTTTTCAAAAAGGGTTCTTCCCCCGCAAGAAAAACAGTAACAAAAAATGAAAGGATAGATCCGAAAAATGAAAGAAACCTTACTTCGCATCCGCGAGGAGGCGCTTGCCGCAATTTCTGCGGAGAACGCCGCCGTGGATGAACTCAAAGTCCGTTATCTCGGCAAAAAGGGCGAGCTTACCGCGGTTCTCCGCGGTATGGGCAAGCTTACGCCCGAGGAGCGCCCCGTGATCGGTCAGCTCGCAAACGAGGTTCGCGTCGCGATCGAAACGGCAATCTCTGCACGCTCCGCCGAGCTCGCGGAAAAAGCAATGAACGAAGCGCTTGAAAAGGAAAAGCTCGACGTCACGATCGACGGTACGCTTCCCCGCATCGGCCATCAGCACCCCCTCTCCGCCGTTCAGCGTGAGATGGAGGATATCTTCATCGGTCTCGGCTTCTCGATCGTAGACGGCCCCGAGGTCGAGCTCGACTACTACAACTTCCAGGCACTCAACATCCCCGAAAACCACCCCGCACGCGACACGCAGGACACCTTCTACATCACCGATAACATCCTGCTTCGCTCGCAGACCTCGCCCGTTCAGGTCCGCGTGATGGAAAATAAGAAGCCCCCCCTCCGCATCGTCTCCCCCGGACGCGTTTACCGCTCCGACGCGCTTGACGCGACCCATTCCCCGCTCTTCCATCAGTTCGAGGGACTTGTCGTCGACAAGGGCATCACGATGGCTGACCTGAAGGGCGTGCTTGAGGCGTTCGCAAAGCAGATGTTCGGCGAAGAAACGCGCATCCGCTTCCGTCCGCACCACTTCCCGTTCACCGAGCCGTCTGCCGAGGTCGACGTCTCCTGCTTCGTTTGTGGCGGCAAGGGCTGCCGCGTCTGCAAGAACGAGGGCTGGATCGAAATTCTCGGTGCGGGAATGGTTCACCCCTTCGTCCTTGAAAACTGCGGCATCGACCCGAACGAATACAGCGGCTTCGCATTCGGTATGGGCATTGAGCGCGTCGCGATGACCCGCTACGGCATCGACGACATCCGCCTCTTCTACGAGAACGACGAGCGCTTCCTCTCGCAGTTCTGATCAGGAAAGGAGTGTAGATTACAATGAATCTTTCTATGAATTGGCTGTCCGATTTCGTTTCGACCGAGGGCATCACGTCGCGCGAATACTGCGACCGTATGACCGATACGGGCTCGAAGGTCGAGGGCTACGAGGCACTCGGACAGGATATCGATGACGTCGTGGTCGGTAAGATCGTAAGGATCACCCCCCACGAAAACAGCGACCATCTGCAGATCTGTATGATCGACGTCGGCAAGAGCGACCTCGTGCAGATCGTCACGGGCGCGCAGAACGTATTTGAGGGCGCGTATGTCCCTGCGGCACTCGCTCCCGCCTCTCTCCCCGGCGGCGTCGTGATCAAGGCAGGCAAGCTCCGCGGCGTTGAGTCGAACGGTATGCTCTGCTCCTTCTCGGAGCTTTCGCTCACCGAGCACGACTGCCCCGGGAAGTACGCCGACGGCATCCTGATCCTCGACGAGTCTGACGGCGTCGACGACAGCTCGATCGGCAAAAGCATCGTCGACGTGCTCGCACTCTCTGACGTGTCGGTCGAATTTGAGATCACCTCGAACCGTCCCGACTGTATGTCGGTCATCGGCCTCGCACGTGAGACCGCCGTTTCCTTCGACCGTCCTTGGACGCTGAAGGCCCCCGTCGTCAAGGGCGCGCAGGACGGCGACAGGATCGAAAATCACCTCTCGGTGAAGATTGACTGCCCCGACCTCTGCTCGCGCTACTCCGCACGCGTCGTCAAAAATGTGAAGATCGGCCCCTCACCCCTCTGGATGCGTCGCCGTCTCAGAGCATCGGGCGTCCGTCCGATCAACAACATCGTTGACATCACGAACTACGTGATGCTCGAATACGGTCAGCCGATGCACGCGTTCGACTACAAGTGCCTCTCGGGCTCGGAGATCGTCGTTCGCCGTGCAAGAGACAATGAGATCTTCCGCTCGCTCGACAGTCAGGATCACACCCTCGACAGCTCGATGATGGTCATTTCCGACCGCGACAAGGCGGTCGCACTCGCAGGCGTTATGGGCGGTGAAAACAGTGAGATCACCGAATCGACCGCGACCGTCGTATTTGAAAGCGCAATGTTCCTCGGCTCGTCCGTCCGCGTCACCGCGAAGAAGAACGGTATGCGTACCGAGTCCTCGGCTCGCTTCGAGAAGGGCCTCGATGCCGAAAATTGCCTCCCCGCACTCGAGCGCGCTTGTGAGCTCGTCGAGCTTCTCGGCGCAGGTGACGTCGTCGACGGTATCATCGACGTTTACCCCGTGAAGAAGGAAAAGACCGTTCTGCCCCTTGATGTTGACCGCATCAACCGCTTCCTCGGCACGTCTATGACCGAAGAATTTATGGTCTCGGTGATGGAAAAGCTAGGCTGCACCGTAACGAAAAAGCCCTGTGGCTGTATCTCCCTCGAGATCCCCACGTTCCGCGCCGATCTCGGCTGTATGAACGATATCGCCGAGGAGGTCCTCCGCATCTACGGCTACAACGAGATCGCATCGACCTGCATCAACGCAGAGACCTGCCAGGGCGGCAGAACGAAGGAGCAGCAGTTCGTGCTTGACACGGTCCGTATGCTGTGCGGCGCGGGTCTTTCCGAGATCCAGACCTACTCCTTCATCAGCCCGAAATACTACGACAAGATCCGTATGCCTGCGGACAGCGCGATGCGGAATTCGGTCGTGATCTCGAACCCGCTCGGTGAAGACACGAGCGTAATGCGCACGACCGCACTTCCCTCGATGCTTGAGGTGCTGACGAGAAACTACAACTTCTCAAACGAAAACGCACGCTTCTTCGAGCTTGCAACGGTCTACCATCCGACAACCCCGAGCACCCTGCCCGACGAAAAGCCGATGCTCACGCTCGGCGCGTACGGCGACAGCGATTTCTACTCGATGAAGGGACTTTGCGAGGCAGTGCTGAAGCTCGCAGGCGTTAAGGGCTACACCTTCCGCGCGAATATGGAGAATCCGACCTTCCACCCCGGTCGCTGTGCCGAGGTGCTCGACAAGAACGGTAACGTCCTCGGCGTATTCGGTCAGGCACATCCGCTGACCGCCAAGAATTACGGCGTAAATATTCCGCTTTACCTCGCAGAGCTTTCGATGGGTGCGATCTTCGCGCTTCACGGCCCCGATAAGCACTTCACGCCTCTGCCGAAGTTCCCGTCGGTCAGCCGCGACTTCTCCTTCGTTTGCTCTGAAGAGATCGAGGTCGGCACGATCACTGCCACGATGACCCGCGCGGGCGGCGCACTCGTCGAATCGGTAAAGCTCTTCGACATCTACCGCGGCGAAAAGCTCGGCGCGAATATGAAATCGGTCTCGATGCGCGTGATCCTGCGCGCCCCCGACCGCACGCTGACGGTCGAGGAGGCAGACAAGGTCTCGCGTAAGATCCTCGGCGCAGTAGAGCATCAGCTCGGCATTACCCTGCGCGCCTGAGGCAAATATAACAAAAAAAACGGATATGCTCCCTCTCTCGGGGGCTACATCCGTTTTTTTTGCCGTCTCAGCTCTCTTTTCTCGACGCCCAGCGGATAACGAGAACGATCGCAACCACGACGCCCGCGAGAACGGTCAGCCCGATGATCCACGCGATCATATTGCTCCCCGCGTCGTCGCCTGCCGTATCACCCGTTCCGTTGTTCGTCGTACCGGGGGTCGTCGTATTCGTCGAGGAAGAGGCGTCACCGCCCGACGTTCCGGGTGCCGTCGTATTGTCGGGAAGGATGCTCTCGACCTTGTCGGTAACCATATCCCCGACGTCGGGAAGCATACCCGTGCCGTCGTCACTGCTGATGATGCCGTCACCGTCGGTCACGATACCGCTGTCGGTACGCGGCATCCGCATTCCGTTCTTCGCGGACGCGGGAAGCACGAGAAGCGACATCGTAAGGACGAGCACGAGAAGCGACGAGGAGACTGCCGCAAGGAGTCTGCTCGGAATGCGGTTTCTTCGACGCATCCTACGCAGATTTATTTTGATGAAGTCCATTTTCCGAAAAATCCTTTCGTTCGTTTGAACGGCGGAAAAACACCGCCGCACGATTAGTATGCGCGGCATTCGCCCGATTTATCGCGTGTATTTCCTTGCTCTTTCCCTAAAATTTTACAAAGAACAATGAAAATACAAGTCACACCCTTCCCCTTCCTCCAAATAGAAAAAGAAACGAACGGGACTTGATTTTCTGAGGCTCCTATGCTATAATGAAGTATCGGCATTCCGCGTGCAAATGCCGCAGCTGACGCTATAAAGAAACCGAAAAACGCTTCGATCGTGAGGAAAATATGGAACAGACGAAGGAAACCGTTTATGATATTGCCGTCGTGGGAGCCGGTCCTGCGGGAGCTGTTTTCGTAATGGAAATCGCCAAGGCACGTCCCGACCTTAAGATCGTTCTGATCGACGGGCAATCGGGGCATTCGGCAAAGCCGTGCGGAGGCCTTCTCGCGCCCGATGCACAGCGGCTACTCGCAAGGTTCGATCTCGCACTCCCGAAAAGCGTTCTCGAGGACCCGCAGATCTTTGCGGTGGAAACGATTGATATCGGTCAAAGGCTGGTTCGGTATTATCAAAGATATTATCTCAATATGGACAGATACGCCTTTGACAGATGGCTGATCTCACTCATTCCTCCGCACGTTGACGTACGCAAGGGCAGATCTGAAAAGCTGTACAGATCGGGAGATCTTTACGGTATTATTATCAAGGTCGGAAAGACCGAAGCAGAGGTGCGCGCAAAAGCCGTGGTCGGTGCGGATGGCGGCGGCTCAATCGTACGGCGCACCTTCTTTTCCCCGATGCGCGTCCAGTATATTGCAATACAACAGTGGTTTGAAAATAAGGGTCAGAGGCTCCCCTATTATTCGTGTATCTTTGATGCCGAAACAAGCGACAGCTGCTCGTGGACGATACATAAGGGAAGCTACGTGATATTTGGCGGTGCGTTTCAAAAGAAGCACTGCCGCCAAGCCTTCGACACGCAGAAATCAAGACTGGAGGCCTTTCTCGGAAGCTCCTTCGGTGAGGCTGTCAGGACCGAGGCGTGTCTTGTTTCAAGCCCTCGCGTGATGCGGGATTTCTGTACGGGAAACGAAGGCGTCTTTCTGCTCGGAGAGGCGGCGGGCTTTATCAGTGCCAGCTCCTTTGAGGGACTCAGCAGTGCGATGTATAGCGGAAAGATGCTTGCCGACGCGTTTTCCAAGGGAAGATCCCACAAGGACGTACAGCGGCTCTACCGCAAATATACGCGTTCCCTTCGGCTGAAGCTCCGAATGAAATCGGTAAAAAGAGCGCTTCTATGTACGCCGTTTACCCGCGGACTGATTATGCGAAGCAAAATTCAGAGCATCCGCCCCTATACAAGGCAGGAAAAACCTTGACCGCAGCGGAGCATAGCCCCAAAAACGATTCAAACACAAAACGGATCCCCGTATTTCAGAGGATCCGTTTTCTTTTATTCTGCTACCCGATCAAAGCGCCTCGGTGCGGTAGACCTCACCGTTTTCAAGTCTTTTCCATTCGAAAACGCCGTTCTCGTAGACCATATAGCTTTTCGGGCTCTGTTCCTTCGGGATCGAGACCGAGCCGGGGTTCAGATAACGGTTGCCGTCCCCGAATGGGATCACAGTCGGAACGTGCGTGTGACCGCAAAGCATCAGGTCGCCCTTTGCCATCGGAAGCGGATTCTCCGCGTTCCACTTGTGACCGTGGGTGAGATAGACACGCTTCCCACCGAGCACGATCACGGCGTAATCCGCGAGCACGGGGAAATTCAGCACCATCTGATCGACCTCGGTGTCGCAGTTGCCTCTCACGCAAAGGAGGCGGTCACGCACCGCGTTCAGAAGCTCGATCGACCTCTTCGGCGCGTAGCCCGCAGGCAGATCGTTGCGCGGACCGTGATATAAAAGATCTCCGAGCAGGATGCAAAGCTCCGCGCCCTCTGCGTCAAGACGCGCGAGAAGCTGATCGGTGCAAGCGGCGTCGCCGTGCAGATCGGATGCGATCAGGATTTTTTCGTTGTTCATATTGGTACCTCTTATTTATATGTTTAGACAGGCCTTGCATTCGCACGCTTCGCTTGCGATTTCACGCCTCGCGCGAAAAGTGCGAATGGATGTCCGACAAGGACGGTTATAAATACAGGCGAGGATAGTGTCGGACTATTTTCCAACACAAAAATGTGAAAATATCTCCGCGACGATCTCTTCGCCGACTTCCCTGCCGTCAAGCTCTCCGAATGCCGAAAGCGCCTCCTCGGCGTCGAGACAGTACAGATCTGCCTGAAGTCCCCCGTCGATCGCCTCGATCGCCCTCTCAAGGCATTCGACAGCGCGCACGATCGCCGCGTACTGCCGCGCGTTCGCAACCACAGCGTCACTCGAGAGATCGAGCGAGCCATCCGTAAAGAGCGCCTCAACGCTTTGGCGGAGCGCCGAAACGGCGGCGTCGGGATCCTCCTTCAGCGAGATCGAAAGAAGATGCGGAAAGCCCGCGGTGCGCATTTCCCAAGCGGACGAAGCGCCTTCGTCAGATTTGTTGAGAAGCACGACCGTGCTGTCCTTCCGACTGCCGAGCGAGGAAAGAAGCGCCTCGGATTCGTCGCAGATCGGGGAGGATGCGTCGAAAACCGCGAGGATCAGCTCGGCATTCTCCACCGCCCGCCTCGCGCGGTCAATGCCGATCTGCTCGACCCTGTCCTCGGTTTCCCTGAGTCCCGCGGTATCGGTCAGCCGAAGCGTGACCCTGCCGAGCGCCACGGTCTCCGAAAGCATATCACGCGTCGTTCCCGCAACGTCGGTCACGATCGCCGCCTCCCTGCCAACAAGCGCGTTATAAAGTGAGCTCTTTCCCGCGTTCGCAGGACCGCAGATGACGGTGTCAATGCCCTCCATCGCGGCGTGTCCCGTACGGTAGGTATCCGCAAGCGTCTTCGCCTCAGCGGCGATCTCCGAGAGAAGCGCCTTCATTTCAACGTCCGAGAGATCGGCAAGCTCCTCGTCGGGATAGTCGATCCTCGCGTAGACCGATGCGAGGACGTGCCGAAGCCGCGCGGAAAGCGCATCCACGCGTGTGGAAAGCCGCCCCTCCATACCGCCCCTCGAAAGACGAAGCTGACTGTCGGTCCGCGCGTCGAGAAGCGTACCGAGTGCCTCTGCCTCGGAAAGCGCGAGCTTGCCATTCACAAAGGCGCGGCGGGTAAATTCCCCCGCCTCTGCGGGACGTGCACCTGCCGCCAAAACGGCAGAAAGCACCACCTCGGTCACAAGCACACCGCCGTGGCAGGTGATCTCGACCGTGTCCTCCCCCGTGAAGGAGTGCGGCGCACGAAATACGACCGCCATTCCGTCGTCGATCGCCGCGGCTTCCCCGGGCATACGGATCTCACCGTAAACGAAGCGAGACGGGGAGAGCGCGTGCATCGCCTTGCCGTTCCTCGGAAAAAAGACGCGGTCGGCAACAGCGACTGCCCCCTCTCCCGAAATACGGATCAGCGCAACGCCACCCCTTCCGCGCGGTGTACTGACCGCCGCTATGGTATCGTAAAGCTGCATAAGATCTCCTATTCCTCCGTCGCGCCTCGCGCAACGCAAAATAAATTGGGGCTGAACGAAACCGAACAGCCCCTTTTCATAGCCTTATTCCTCGTCGAAGCCGTAGCTGTCGGTTTCTGCCGAAGCCGTCTCGTCAAGATACAGAACGACCTTGCGGCTGTTCTCGCTTCCGATCGAATTCGTCGAAACGCCGCTGATATTCTGCACCTCGGAGTGAATGATGCGACGCTCGTAGGGCGTCATAGGCTCGAGCATAATGCTCTTCTTGTACTTCAGAACGAGCTCTGCCTTACGTCTCGCAAGTGCGCGGAGGGTCTCCTCGCGCTTTCTACGGTAGCCCTCAATGTCAATGGTGATCTTCACGTACTCGCGCTTCTCGCCGGGCTGCTTTTTGTTTGCCGCAAGGTTTGCAAGATACTGGAGCGAGTCGAGCGTATCACCGTGGTGACCGATCAGCGCGCCTGCGCCGTCACCCTCGATGGTGATGAGCTTGTCGTCGTTGTCGCCATCCTGCATCCTGACCTCTGCCGAGATCTCCATATCAGCGAGGAGCTGCTTCACAAATTCAAGTGCGCAGTATTCATTGCCGAGCTTATAGACAGCCTCGATCTTCGCCTGCTTTGCGCCGAGTCCGAGGAAGCCCTTTGTTGCCTCCTCCAGAACGGTGACCTTGACGGCATCGGCACTCGGTGCGCCGAGCTCCTCTACCGCCTTACTGATCGCTTCTTCCGTCGTTTTAGCGGAAATAATCACTTTCTTTTCCATAGTTATCTATCGTTTCCTTTTCCGTCTCAGTTGTTGTTTGTGTTTTCGCCGGTTTCCTCGGCAGGCATTTCGGTCTCACTCGGAGCGGACTCCATACCCTCCGCGGGGCTCTTCTCCTCGGAATCCTTCTGTAGAGAAGCACTCTTGTCGCCCTTTTTCGCACGCTTCTTTCCCTCGGGACGAACCGCGTCATCGGTCTTCAGCATAGCGCCGTCGGCGTCAAGCGAGATCTTTTCGTCCTTCGACTGCTTCAACGCCGCCTTCTCAGCCTCAGCCGCAGCGATCGCCGCCTTCGCGCGCTCTGCTCTCTCGCGCGTATCCTCGAAGTCCTCGTCGTCGATGTGATGCAGAGAACGCACAGATCCTACCTTCTCGCTCTTCTTCACGGGAGCGTTATTCTCCGAGCCCTTAGAGCGCTCGGCACGCTTTTCCTTATTCGTCTTGCTGCGTACGCCGACCTCGCGCTCAGCCTCCTTGTAATCCTCCTCGGTAAAGGTAGGAAGGGGCATCGCCTTGTGCAGAATGAACTGCTTGATCGTGCTGACGATGCTCTTGAAGATCCAGTACACACCGACCGCCGCAGGAACGCCGAACGAAATGAATACCGACATCAGGGGCATCGTAAAGTCCATCATCTTGTTGCTGCAGCCCATCGCCTGATCGTTTGCACCCATCGAGGGCTGGAAGGTCAATTTACGCGTGATCTTCATCGAAACGAAGTAAACGACAAAGGTAAGGAGCGGTACGAGCAGGATCCAACCGGGGTTTGAAAAGCTCGGGATCATACCGAGATCGATCGCACCGCCGAACAGCGTCAGATTCGGGAGTGCATCCACGCCCGAGATGCTGTCCGAGAAGCCCTCAACGGTTGAAAAAACGTCGCTTCCATACTTGGTCATAAGGTTCTTCATCGCACCGAGCAGCTCGATCGTACGCGACGAGGTCGCATTCGCGAGCTGATCCGCATACTCGGGGAAGCTCTTCACAACGGTCAGAAGCTGATCGATCGTGCTCTCCGAAAGACCGCAAATATATCTCAGCGGATTCAGAACGATGTTATAAAGCGCGATGATGATCGGAAGCTGGATCAGCATCGGCAAGCAGCCCGCCATCGGGCTGTAGTTTTCCTTTTGATACATTTCCGAGATTTCCTGGGAAAGCATCTGCTGTGTTTGCTTGTCATCACGTCCGGCGTATTTCTTTCTGATCGCAAGCTCCTTCGGCTTGAGTCTTGCCTGACGGATGGAATTCTTTTGCTGCTTGATTCCAAAGGGCAACAGCAGGATCTCAATGATGATCGCAAACAGGAAGAGCGCGAGAATATACTCGTTTCCCAGCAGTGCGTTACACCATTTGAGCACGTAGCCCATCGGAACGTTAATAATATCCCATAAATTCAAAGTTTTCCTCTTTTCCCGTGCAGAGAGACGCCTGCACGTGCCTATTCGGAGTCTCCCGCAGAGCGTTCGTCCGCGGTCTCCGACGCCTCTTCGTTTCCACCCGTGCTCTGCCGTTCCTTTTTATGTTCCTGTCCGTTTGCGTACTTCGGTATTCTTGCGGGAAAATGATCGAATCCCACGTCGGGCACGGGATCGTATCCCGGCATACAGAAGGGATTACAGCGCAGGATGCGCCATACCGTAAGAGCGAAGCCGACAAAAAATCCACGTTTCTGAAATGCCTCAAGGGCATAGGCGGAGCAGGACGGCGTAAATCGGCAGCAGGGCTTTTTCAGCGGTGAAATGAAGCGCCTGTAAAATCGGATGAGCCAGATAAACAGATATTTCATTGTGTCGGGTTTTTTGGTGCCTGCGGCTTTTTCCCGCAGGTGTCCTTCAGCATATCGAGCTTACGGAACGCATAGCGAAGCTCACGCGCAACGTCGGTGCTACTGCACTCTGCCGCTCTCGGATACGGACTGATCACTATGAGATAGCCCGTGCACAATTCACTCTTCACAGCATCGTATCCCGCGCGCAAAATGCGCTTGACACGACTCCGTACCACAGCGCCGCCTACCTTCTTCGTGACCGACAGCCCGAGACGGTTTCTGACGCGATGAAGCGGATCGGCCCTTCTGAGCCGCTCTGCACCGTAGTCCTTCAGAACGTATACGGAGAGGATCCTCCCGCTGAAGCGCTTACCCTTACGAAAGGTCTTCAGATAAAGATGATTTTCGGTAATTGCCGGATTTTTCATACAATGCCTGTCCCCCTCTCTTCTCGCTTCTCGTGTTCTCTCGCTCTTCCCTTTACAGTACCGTTGTTTTCGGCGAGATCCGCTCGCCGCGCGGCTCCATCCGAACGCGCACAAAGCTTGTCCGAACAGAGAAACAGAGGTCAGGGTCGCTCGCTGAAGTGTTTATCTTTCGCGTAACGTCCGTGACCTCTTACGGTATCTGACCGCCCCGATCTAAAATCAGTAGGTCAGTCTCTTTCTACCCTTTGCGCGTCTTCTCTTGAGGACTTTTCTACCGTCTGCGGTAGCCATTCTCTTTCTGAATCCGTGCTCCTTCTTTCTCTGGAGCTTCTTCGGCTGATAGGTTCTAAGCATTTGTCGCACCTCCTTTGTTTATCTTGTCCGTGATCTTCCGTCCCGGCGGCTGCCCGCACTATGGGAAGCGGACATTCTCTCTGTAGGTATACTGTACTCGGGAAGCGCATCTCGAGAAACTCATCAGCGCTCACACAATAACATCGTATATTATACACCAACTACGGTTCGTTTGTCAAGGGCTTCGCGAAAATTTTTTCGTTTTTTTCGCGCTTTTTTCTGCGTTTTCCGAAAAGACGCGTCAAACGGACGCCGCGTTCCCGAAAAAATGCCGAGAAACCGTTGACATTCCCCCGCACTTCGGGTATAATGAAGGAAAACGAGAGAAGGGACGGGAGCGCGATGCAAATGATCACCGAAGCGGATTTCCGAAGGCAGCTGAAAAATGGGCTTTCGGGCGGATATCTCTTTTTCGGCGACGAGGACTATCTGAAGCAGCTTGACCTCGACGCCGCACGGAAGACCGTCGCACCCGACGAGGCGTTCGCCTTCTTCAACGACCTTCGTCTCGATGCACTCGACTTTTCCCCGTCGAAGCTCCTCGACGCACTGATGCCCCTCCCGATGGGAGCCGAGCAGAAGATCGTCACCCTCACGGGGCTTGCGGTCGATGCGATGCGCCCCTCCGAGCTCGACGCGCTCTGTGATGCCCTTGCGGCGATCAACGAGTACGACTACAATGTGGTGATCCTGTCTGTCCCCTCGGGGCTTCTGAATCCGGGCATCCTCCCAAAGCGTCCGTCTGCGGCGCTGACGAAGCTCTCACAGCATCTCACACCCGTACATTTCGAGCGCTCCACACCGTCGCGGCTCGCATCGTGGTGCGGAAAGCACTTCGAGCACAACAAGGTCTCAGCTTCCCCCGAGGTCTGTCGCCTCGTCGTCGAGCTTTGCGGCTCGGATATGTTCGTCCTCTCGGGTGAGATCGATAAGATCAGCTACTACGTGCTGGCGGATGGCAAAACGGCAGTAACGGAGGACGACGTCCGCTATGTCGCGATCAGCTCAACCGAGCACGACGCCTTTGCGTTCGCCAACGCGCTGATGGAGGGTCGGAATACAGATGCTCTCACGATCCTCGCCGATATGAAAAGGCGCCGCATCGAGCCGATCGTTGCCCTGTCCGAGATCACCCGCGTTTTCTGCGATCTTTACACGGTCTTTACCTGGACCGAGGGCGGCGTGAGCATCTACGACGTCCAGAAGCGGCTGAAATTCCACGAATACAAGGCGCGTCTCTACCAAAAAAGCGCCGTGCAATCGGGCGCAAGGCGTCTTCTTCACGCGCTTTCGCTCACGACCGAGGCGGACATTCTGCTGAAGCAGTCGCCGTCGGACGGCTACGCCGCGATCGAGCGCGTCATCTGTGCCCTATAAAAAAGGCAAGCGGTACAATCAATTCATAATGATACGGCTTCTCCTCGGTCTTCTGTATATAAAAGCGTATAATTTTACCGATTTCTTGCCGAATGCGGTCGAAAAAAACCGCCAAGATCCCACATTTTCCACACGCTTTTCCACAGTCTGTGGAAAAGTGAATATTCGCACGATTATTCATTTTCATACCATTCTGTAAGCATTCTATTGCTTTCAGCGCGAGTTTAGAACACGGTTCACCGAAATTTTCCGGAAATTTCGGGATCGGACGTACTGCCTGACGGTACGCCCGAGGATCGGGAAATGCGGTGCAAATCCGCAGCAGCAGCCACTGCCGTAACGGAGGATGATGCAGAGAACGCCTCCGAAGTCGGAATGCCGATCGTACCGTGACGTGCCGAGTCCTCGGGCAGCCGTATGCGTAAAGCACACGGTGGAGGATATCGTCATTTTTATCCTTGCGTATTGAAAAATACAATACAAAAAGGAGATTTCAAAAATGAAATCAAACAAAACTATCCGTCTGTTCGCCATTCTACTGGCGATCCTCACCCTCCTCTCGGTCTTCACCGCCTGCAACGCTGCGGGAGCAGGAGACGAAACCACCGAAAAGCCCGAGATTTCGCAGGTGCCTCTGGGCAGCGACGCAGGCGATTCCCTGCCCGCGCTCTGGTCGACCGCTACCCATAAGGAAAGCAAGACCTTCGGTGAGGGCGCAAAGACCGTAGAGGTCGAGGTCATTGCCGACGGCTACTCGGTGACCTTTACCGTTAAGACCGACGAGGAATTCCTCGGTGCTCCCCTGCTCGCACACGGCATCATCGCAGGCGACAACGGTCCCTACGGGATCTACATCACCTCAGTCAACGGTATCGTTGCCGACTATGATGCGAATCAGTCCTGGTGGTCTGTCTCGAAGGCGGGCGAATCGCTGATGACGGGCGTCGACACCACGAAAATCGAAAACGGAGCGCACTATGAGCTCACCTACAAGATCGGATAAGAAAAAAGCACCTCTGACGGCACACGAAAAAAAACGCATTCTATCGAGGCGCATTCGCGAGATCTGCATTTTCGCGATGCTCGGTGCTATGATGTTTGCATCCAAGATCGCAATGGAAGCCCTCCCGAACATCCATATGCTCGGTATGTTCACGATGGTCTGTGCCGTCGTTTTCCGCTTTAAGGGGCTGATCCCGATCTACCTCTACGCGGCGGTCTTGTTCGTGTTTTACGGCTTTGCACCGTGGTGTGTGATCCATTTCTACGTCTGGACGGTGCTGTGGGCGGTCACGATGCTGATTCCACGTAGACTCCCGACCGTCGTCCTCGCAGTGCTCTACCCTACGGTATGTGCTCTGCACGGCCTCTCGTACGGCGCCCTCTCTGCATTGACGCAGGTGCCGATCTACTACGATTCCTTCGCGCCGGATAAGCTCCTCGCTTATATTGCCTCGGGCTTATATTTCGACGTCCTCCACGCGATCGGGAACCTCGGCTTCGGATGTCTCGTTCTTCCGCTGTCGCGTCTCATCGAAAAGCTCAATAAACGTTACAGCGGCGTGTAAGCGTACGCGTCCGAATCAAAATTTTGCCCCGTCTCGCTTTGCGAGACGGGGCTCTTGTTTTTTTCTATTATTCACTTCTCAGCGCCACGACGGGATCCTTCTTCGCCGCGATACGGGAAGGGATCAGGCCAGCGACTGCGGTAAGACCCATACTGATCAGGATCAGCACGAGTGCACCGACAATGGGAAGCTGTGCACCGATGCTCGGAATACCCGAAAGCGTACGGATGATCCAGTTGATCGGGAAGCACAGAAGCACGGTCACAATGATACCGATCGCACCCGATGCAAAGCCGATGATCAGAGTCTCTGCGTTGAATACGCTCGAGATATTGCGCTTCGATGCACCGATCGCACGGAGAATACCGATCTCCTTCGTCCGTTCAAGCACCGAGATATAAGTGATGATACCGATCATAATCGACGAAACGACGAGCGAGATCGAAACGAACGCGATCAGAACGTACGAGATGACGTCGATGATCGTCGTGATCGAGGACATCATCAGTCCGATATAGTCGGTGTAGACGATCGCGTCGTCCTCCGAGGCAAGCTCGTTATAGCGGTCGATGAACGCGACGATCTCGTCCTTCGACGCAAAATCCTTCGCGTAGAAGTTGATCGATGCGGGAACGGACTTCGCAACGCATCCGAGCGCGTACATGACGTCCTCGTAGCTGTTTTCTGAAACGCGTGCGGGCATATAATCCGCATACAGCGCCGCCTTTTCCCCGTCGGTCATTTCATCGTAGCGCCCGTCAAAGAGCGCGATCAGCTCCTCGTCGGTGTATTCCTTGCGTAAGCTCTCCGCAAGTCCATCGCGCACCTCAACGAGATAGACCTCCGCAACGTATTCGTTGATCTTCTCTGCCTCGACCGTCGCAAACGCCGCCTGCATCACAGCGAGCTGCTGGTCGGGTGTCATCGTTGCTCCGCCCGACGGTGCGCCACCGCCCGTCGAGCCGCCCATCTGATCGATCTGCGCCTTGAATTCCTCGGGTGACATACCCTCAAGCATCGGACCCATCGCGGCGTACTGATCGCCGAGCATCACCTTCATCAAATGCAGGGTAAGCTCCTGATAGTGCGCGGGATTCGCCTCGTAAAGCTTATCAAAGCTCTGCACGAGATACAGCGTCTTCTGATCCGCCGTCATACCCGCGACCTTCTCCGTAACGAATGCAGCCTCCTCCTCCTCGGTGAGGTTCGACATAAGATCAAGGATCATTTCGATCTTGGCGTTCTCGATCCCCTCGGCTCCGCTCTTTACATAGGCGTCGAATGCCGCCGCCATCTCTGCATCGGTGAGATCGTCGTACTGACCGTTGTCAAATTCAAGTCCGGTGAAGAGATCGTGCGTCGGGAGCGCCTTCTGTGCCTTCGCGACCTCGCTCGCATTCACGAGATCAATGATATAATCGGTGAGCGAGCTGTTGTACGCGACCGCACCGCTGATCGAGCTTGCGACCGCACCCTCCGCGGGACGGAGGATACCGCTGATCGTGACCTTCACGCCGTTCTCCTGTGCGAAGGTCTCCTGGTCGTAGTCATCGCTCTCGCGAACGTCGGAATAGATCGAATAGGTCTTGCCGTCAACCGTAAAGGTGTTTTCGGTCTCCTCATAAAACGCACTTCCGGGCACGATATAGAAGCTCATTCCGATGAAGTCGTCGTAGGTGAAGGTTCTGTCGGAAACGGTGTATTCCCCGTTCTCCATCAGCTCCTTCATCACCTCCGCCGCCTCGCTCTGATCCTCAATGCCGAGGATATAGAGCACCATATTGGTCAGCGAGTTGTTCTCATTCAGAACGAGCATAACCTCGTTGTAATCCTCCGCCCATTCACCGTCGACCTTTTCGTACTGCGACTCGAGCAGCTCTCTGTTGTCGATCATTTCGGAGAAGACGTTGAACTGCGACATCATACCCGAGGTCTCGAGCATCGTCGAGAGGCCCGCGAATTCGTCACCGAGGTGATCGAAGATCGTGGTCGGATTGATCCGCGTCTTGCCGTCCTCCGAGTAGATCTGCATATCGAAGTTGTAGGTGTACTTGATATCAAGGAGATATTTGTCAAGCGAGCCGCGGTTCGCTTCAAGGTGTGCGTAGAATTTCTCGAGGTCGTTCGACACCGTCGAGCTCATCGCAGACAGCATACTGCCCATCGAATCGTCGACGTAGATCGTCCCCTCCTCGACCTCGCGGTTCGCATTTTCCGAAACGGTCACCATCGCAGACAGAAGCGCCGAGTAGTCCTGCGCCTCCGACTCGATCGTGAGCGGATAGGTCGACAGCGTATCCTCCTGCACCTGGTTGATATACAGCTGAATGCCGTTTGACAGAGAAAGGATCAGCGCGATGCCGATGATACCGATGCTTCCCGCGAAGGACGTGAGGAAGGTTCTCGCCTTCTTCGTCATCAGATTGTTCAGCGACAGTGAAAGCGCTGTCAGGAAGGACATCGAGGTCTTTTTCTTCTTTCCCTTCTTCTTTGCGGGCTCGGGAGCTGCCTTTTTTTCGCTCGCCTCCTCAGTGACTGCGGCGGCAGGCGTAGCCTCCTCTCCCTCGTAGGGGTTCGAGTCGTCGGTCACAACGCCGTCCTTCAGCTTGATGATACGCGTAGAATACTGCTCTGCAAGCTCGGGGTTGTGGGTGACCATAATGATCAGCTTATCCTTCGCGATCTCCTTCAGGATCTCCATGATCTGAACGCTCGTCGCGGTATCGAGTGCACCCGTCGGCTCGTCGGCAAGCAGGATATCGGGATCGTTCACGAGCGCACGTGCGATCGCAACTCTCTGCATCTGACCGCCCGACATCTGATTCGGCTTCTTCTTCACCTGATCCCCAAGCCCAACCTTCTCAAGCGCCTCGATCGCACGCGCCCGACGCTCGGTCTTCGATACACCCGAAAGCGTAAGCGCAAGCTCAACGTTCGCGAGAACGGTCTGATGCGGGATCAGATTATAGCTCTGAAATACGAATCCGATCGAGTGATTGCGGTATGCATCCCAGTCCGCATCCTTATACTGCTTCGTCGAACGACCGTTGATGACGAGGTCACCCGACGTGTACTGGTCAAGACCGCCGACAATATTCAGAAGCGTGGTCTTGCCGCAGCCCGACGGGCCGAGGATCGAAACGAATTCGCTCCTTCGAAAGCGGATGCTGACGTCACAGAGGGCAGGCGTAACGCTACCGTCTCCGATCACGTAGTTTTTGGTAATGTTTTTGAGTGTGAGCATCGGTTTATCCTTTTATATGCAAAAATATAGTTTCGGGGCTTATTTTCGGGAGATGCGCTCACCGCGTATTCGTGCGCGGAGCGTCCTTCCCGTTTCGTCTGATCCGCACCGCAAATCTCTCACGGCAGGCGGGACAGCAGACCGTGTGCTTCCCCTTCCTTTTCGGAAGGCGGAGCATCGCGCGGCAATGCGGACATTTTTTGTATACGTGCGTTTTCCGATCTCTCAAGCGGTTATGCCTGTTACGGAAAAATCCGAAGAAGCGATCACACTCCCGCCGCCGCTTCACGACGTTTTTCGAGAAAAAACGGAAGAACCAATAAAAAAGCACGAGGAACTGAAGTCCCCAAACGACGAGATAAGCGACTGCAAGATCGAGCGCTGTCAGGACCATCGAGGCGACCCAAAGCACGAGGTAGATCCACAGAAGAAGAAAGCAGAGCTTATCGTTTCCGTTTCGCCCGTACATAAACCGCGCGAATGCATTTCTGATCTTCATAAAAAAGCGTTTCATAACTTCAACCGTGTCCTTATAATAGGATATCGTGCATAGCTTTGCCGGTGCACCGCTGTTAACCTCAAGATTATATCAGCGTTTTATCAACCGAACAATAAATAATTATGACAAAACCGTAAACGAACAAGCCTTTTTTTGCGTCCGTCAGAAGAGTGGCGAGAAGAAGCGCAGAATGCGGGAAGCGAGTTTATTTCCCGGCTTCCGCCTTTTCCACTTATCGAGAACGATCTCCTCGCAGAGCTTTTCGGTCGCCAGAAAGTCCGCGCGGATCTCCTCGACGGTCTTCCCGCCGTAAAAGACCGCACCGCACTCGTAGTGGAAGTACAGGCTTCTGTAATCGAGATTGATCGAGCCGCAGACCGCACACTCACCGTCAACGATCAGATTCTTCGCGTGGATGAACCCGGGAACGTACTCAAAAATGCGGATCCCCTCGCGGAGGAGCCTTCCGTAATTCGACTCGGTCACACGGTAAACGTACCACTTGTCGTAGTGACGGGGGGTGTAGATCCTGACGTCGATGCCGCTTCTTGCCGCACGGATGAGCGTATCGGTCGTCACACGGTCGAGCACAAGATAGGGCGTCGTGATCCAGAGGTATTCCTTTGCGTGCCGCATCAGGGCTTGATAGATCATATCGGCGTTGTTATAGCGCACCTTGAGCAGTCCTGTGTAAAAGGGCTGGACGAGCGAGGCGTCGGGATCTGCCGCGACACCCACGGGAGGACCGATCTCCTCCGCAGGGATCCTTGCGTCCCGATTTTTCCCCATCGTATAATTCCACATTCCCATAAACATTGCGGCAAGGCTTGCCGTCCCCTCGCCCTCAAGCCGTACGGCGGTGTCCTTCCAATGCCCGTACTTTGGGTAAATGTTAAAGTATTCATCCGAAAGGTTGATGCCGCCCGTATACCCGATGTTTTTGTCGATCACGACGATCTTCTGATGGTTTCTGTAATTCAGGGAAAGCTTCGTAATGTCCTTGTGGATCGGTGCAAAGATACCGAGAGAGATCCCGAGCCGCTTCAAGCGCTTCTTGAAGGCGCGGTTGATCAGGCGAATGCTTCCGACGTCGTCGATGAGAAGTCGGACGTCAACCCCCTCCTTTACCTTCTCTGCGAGGATCGCCTCAACCTCGTCGTAGACCTCTCCGCCGAGCACGATGAAGAACTCCATCCAGATCCGCTCCCTTGCCCCCCTGAGATCCGCAAGGAAATCGGCGCGCATATCGTCTCCAAGCGGATAGTAGCGCACGTTGGTGCCTCCGTAAACGGGAAGCCCCTCAAGCGACAGATAGCGCGCACACGCCCTTTGACCGTTTTTCTCCATTTCGGGGGATGACAAGAGCGCGTTATCGCGCGGAAGCTCCCCCTTCGCCTCCTCAATACACGAGCAGAGCTGTCTCCTTGACCGTGCATTGACGACGCGACTTCCCCACATCATATACATAAACATTCCGACCACGGGAAGCATCAGAATGATGACGAGCCAGAAATGCCGATAGGACTCTCCCGTATAAATGATATATACCGCAAAGATCACCGCAACAAGCTCGATCAGCAGGTAGAGGAGGACCGAATACCGCATCATCAGAAGGGACAGGAGCAGCATAACGAAAAACTGCAGAATGATACCGACGATCACAAGCGATCCACGTAGGAACGCCGTGTACACGTCACCCTTATACATATGGTATCGACCCGTCACACGGTGACCGCGATCATAGTTCAGACCAGGCTCTCGGTTCGATGCCTTCACTGTACTCCCCCCTTATAAAAGTCATAAAACGGTTTTGCGTTCCGCATTACTCAGGCTTCGCGTCTGCGTCGCCCTTCACACACACACTCTCTCTGCGCCAAGTGATCGGTAAGCAGCTTCTCCATCCGCTCATCGGGTACGATCCGCACGGAGACCGTACGGTCCCCATCAGAAAAGATGAGATAGAGCGAGCGCGTCGGAGAAAGATCGACACAGTAATCGTACCGCTTCATCTCCTTCATCCGCTCCCGTGTCTCCTTGCGAGTCTCTGGCGTTTCAACAAAGATCTCCCCGATCTCATCAAGCCCGATGCGGCAGACCGTGATCCTTCGCCTGCCCTGAAGCTCGGTGACGGTGAGATCCACTCTTCCCTCCTCGGTCATTTCGAGTCGGTATACGTAGTCCTTCAGAAGATAACGGCTCGCGATCAGGATCGCAAAGGCGACCATAAACAAGCCGATGATCTCTGCGATCCCCCGCAGAGATCCAAAAAGCGTGCCGCAAAGGAGACAGATTGCCGCGATACCCGACGACAAAAGCGTTATCATCGCCGCTCTCTTGTTTCCTCTCCTTGCCTTGTATTCGTACATAAGAGTCTCCGTTCTGCCGCCCGACGCGGCACAGTTATTTACGGTTCACGTGTGCTCCGCGATAAATTCGAGAAAATAGCGGAATGCCGACGGCACGGCGTATTCCTCCCTGATCTCGTCGGGTGTCGCAAAGACCGCCTCGACGGCGGGAGCACCGTCCCCAAGCATTACGAGATACCCCGTCATATGCCATTCAATGTGCGTAAAAATATGCTTCGCGCAGCCGATCCGTCTGACCGTCCGAGCCGAAAGCCCGCGCTCCGCGAGCCACGCGCGTACACCGTCCTCGGTAAGCGGTCGGTCGATGTTTATAAATTCGTAAAGCGACGCGAGAAGCCCCGTATCGGGACGGCGCACGAGCGCGTAACGCGCTCCGTCCGTCAGGAGAAGCACAGTGCGCTCCTCGACCCTTCGCGCCGCCTTTTTCGTGCGTACGGGAAGCTCATTTTCCCGTCCCTCCCGCCGCGCAACGCAGACGTCCCCGAAGGGACAGTGCTCGCAAAGCGGCGTACCGTTCGGGAGGCATACCGTCGCACCCAGCTCAATAAAGCCCTGCGTGAAGTCACCGCAGGCGTTCTCCGTATCTCCGCCACCGCTCTCCTCGGGCATAAGAGACAGCACCGCGCTTTCATACGCCCGCTTCGTCGCGGGGTCGGCAACGTCACGACTGTCGCCGAATACGCGTGCATACACGCGTAAGACGTTGCCGTCTACGGCAGGCGCACGCCTGCCGAATGCGATCGATGCGATCGCCCCCGCGGTGTAGCTTCCGATCCCGGGGAGCGCGCGGAGCGCATCCGCGTCCTCGGGAAGCTGTCCTCCGTACTGCGAGACGACGATCTGCGCCGCCTTCTTCAGATTTCTCGCGCGGCTGTAATATCCGAGCCCCTGCCAAAGCTTCATCAGCACCTCGTCGGGCACGGCGGCAAGCTCGTATACCGTCGGAAGCTCCTCGGTGAAACGATGGAAATAACCCTTCACGGCCTCCACACGGGTCTGCTGGAGCATGATCTCCGAGATCCACGTGCGGTACGGCGTTACCTCACTCCGCCACGGCAGATCGCGCTTGTTTTCGCGGTACCAGAGAAGCAGTCGCCCGCTGAATTCGTCCGCCGTCATACGCTTCCTTTTCTGCGTTCCTTCGCAGACCTCATCGTATAGTAGCTGCCCTTCGCGATCGGAGTCGCCTTCATACCGTCTCGCTCGCGCTTCGCCTCCGTCTTTTCCTGCTTCAAGGCAAATTTTCCGAGCGCCTTGATACATTTCAGAACGGTTTTTTCGTTCCCACTGATCGTAAAGTCCGCACGCTTTCGGAAGGGCTTATAGGTGTAGGAAAGACTGATGCCGTCCGATTTCTTATCCTTTGACAGGATCTTCATAAAAAGATTCCTGAGCCTCTGTGCGGTTCTGCGATCGGCGCTGTACTCGATCCGCTCGATCCTCGGTTCCTTCTTTGCCATAATTTCCTCCCGAATCCATATCTATACATTAAAAATTATATCACGCGCGAAAAGTCCTGTCAAGCATCCGCCGAAATTTTAACTTCTTTTTACAAATTTCGCACAATTTGAGAGGATAACGGTCGGAATGATTATAGGACCGCTCTTCGCCTTGACATCCGCAGGCTTTTATGCTATAATAATCCTATTATGACCAAAGACCACCCGTCTTTACACAGAAAAAGAAATCCGCAAAGTAAAGGAGCTATCCATATGAACGCAAAGCAGCTGATCTGCGCCATCGAAAACGGCGCTATAAACGACTCGATCATCTCCCTCTCGGGAAAAGAGGCACTCGAATATCAGAAGTCCCGTTACCTCACGACAGTCCGTGAATTCGCAGCCCTCTACGGCGACGACAGAGAGATCACTCTCTACTCGGTGTCGGGCAGAAGCGAGCTTTCGGGCAACCACACCGACCATAACCACGGCTGCGTCATCGCAGCGTCGATCGACCTCGACGTCATCGCGGCAGTCTCCCCGCGTGACGATTCGGTCATCCGCTTAAAATCCGAGGGCTTCCCCGAGGACACCGTCGATATCAAGGAATGGACGTCTCCCGACGAGTCCCGCTTCGGCTCCTCCGCATCCCTCATCGCAGGTATGGCAGAGGGCTTCCGCCGTAAGGGATATGCGGTCGGCGGCTTCGACGCATACACCACGTCGAACGTCCTGAAGGGCTCGGGGCTCTCCTCCTCTGCGGCGTTCGAGGATATGATCGGCAACATCCTGAACCATCTCTATAACGGCGGCAAGGTCTCAAACGTAGAGATCGCGAAGCTCGCGCAGTTCAGCGAAAACGTATTCTTCGGCAAGCCCTGCGGTCTGATGGACCAGGTCGCCTGCGCCGTCGGCGGCATCGTCGCGATCGACTTCTCGGACACCGCATCTCCCGTGATCGAGCAGGTCGACTTCGACCTCTCCGCCGCGGGCTACCGCCTCTGCATCGTCAATACGGGCGGCAACCACGCCGATCTCACCGACGACTATGCGGCAGTTCCCCGCGAGATGAAGGCAGTCGCGTCGCATTTTGGCAAGACCGTCCTCCGTGAATGCGACGAAGCAGAGGTCATCAAGGCGATCTCCGCGCTCCGCAAAGAATGCGGCGACCGTGCGATCCTCCGCGCGCTCCATTTCTTCGGCGAAAACAAGCGCGTCGCAGAGCAGAAGGAAGCGCTGAAGGCAGGCGATCTCGACCGTTATTTCGACGGCGTAAAGGCATCGGGCAGATCCTCCTTCTGCTATCTCCAGAACGTATATACGACGAAGAACGTATCCGAGCAGGGGCTTTCCCTCGCGCTTTGCCTTGCAGAGCAGTATCTCTCGGGCAAAAAGGCGGCGTTCCGCGTGCACGGCGGCGGATTTGCGGGTACGATCCAGGCGTACGTTCCCGGGGAGGACGTCGAGGGCTTCCGCACGCTGATGGATTCTGCGTTCGGCGACGGCGCGTGTGTCGTTCTCCGCATCCGTCCGCGCGGCGCTGTCAAAATGCTCTGAGACAAAAGGAGCACCCGATGAAGGAAAGAAAAAACAAAAACGAGGAGCCCGATTACAGCTTCCTCGAGGATCCCGCTGTCCGAAAAAAGCGGGAGAGGATCAAATATCTGATCATCATTCTGCTGAACTCGATCCTTTTTTACGGTGTCTACGCCGTTTTGGTACGTTTCTCATTCTGGCAGATCGCCGTCGTTTCGTATCTCATTGCCCTCGTGGCACTCGCCATCTTCTACGTTACGTATAACCGCGGCTTTGTGCGGAAGGGCGTGACGGTCGATATGCTCCCCGACAGTATGTCGGAGGAGGAGAAGGAAGCCTACGTCAAGGACGGTGAAGAGCGGCTGCGGAAATCAAAATGGTGCCTCACCATTCTCTTCCCTCTGATCTTCACCTTTTTTATGGACATCTTCTATCTTTTCGTATACGAGCCCTATTTTGCCTCCTTTTTCTCGGGACTCCTCGGATAAGCCGACAGATAGAGAGAGACCGATTATGAAAAATATCTGTACCGAAAAATACGGTTGCCGCATCTGTACCCTCTACTCGGGGTCGGGCGGCAATTCGACTTATATTTCGTGCGGCGACACCGCGATCCTGATCGACGCGGGAAAGAGCGCCCGCGCGCTGACGAATGCACTAAGGGAGATCGGCGCAATCAAAGACAAGGGCTCCCCCGAAAAGCCGCCGATCGACGCGATCTTCATCACCCACGAGCACAGTGACCACGTCGGCGCGCTTGCGGTGTTTCTGAAAAAGAATCCGATCCCCGTCCACGTCACCGAGGGCTCGTCCGAGCGGCTCTACCGCATCGCACAGGATACCCCGATGAAGGACTGCATCGTGTCCCACCCGACTATCTTTTCGGTGACGGTCGGAAGCCTCACCGTCTCCTCCTTCCCCACCTCCCACGATAGCAGAATGAGCGTCGGATACCGTATCACGGCATCAACGCCGAGCGGCATCCGCGTTTTCGGCTACGCGACTGACCTCGGCGTGGTCACCCCCGCCGTTGAAAAGGGTCTCACGGGCTGTGAGGCAGTCGTCTTGGAATCGAATCACGACGAGAATATGCTCCTCGACGGACCCTATCCGTACGACCTGAAGCTCCGCATCCGCTCAAGACGGGGGCATCTCTCAAACCGAGACGCCGCTGCATTCGCGTCCTTCCTTGCAGAAAACGGCACCGAACACTTCCTGCTCGCGCATCTCTCGAAGGAAAACAATATGCCCGTTCTCGCATACGAGGAGACCTTCTCGGCGCTTGCCGACGAGCATCTCACACCCGCGTCGCAGATCCCGACGGCGTGACCTTTCTGCTCGATGAGACGCTCAAAGAGCCGCCCAATGGAGCTATGGACGGTCCCGAAGCAGCCGCAGAAGCGAATATCAACTGTCCTAATACCCACGCGAAAGGAGCAAAAGCACCGTGCTGAACATACGTTTTGTCGTAACGGGCAACCTGAAGGAAGCCTATCTGCGCGAGGCGACCGCCGAATATATGAAGCGCCTTTCGGGCTTTTGCCGTCCCGAGATCATCGAGCTGAAGGAATCACGCCTCCCCGACGCTCCGTCGGAGAAGGAGATTGCGGCGGCTCTCCGCGAGGAGGGCGACAAAATCCTTTCTCTCCTCCCCCCGCGCGCCTATAAGATCGCGCTTTGCATCGAGGGCAAGCAGCTCTCCTCGGAGGAGCTTGCCGCAAGACTCGAGGCGGCGGCACAGCAGTCGGGAGATTTTTACTTTCTGATCGGCTCGTCGCACGGACTCGACGAGCGCGTCAAAGCGGCGTGCGATCTCCGCTTGTCGGTCTCAAAGCTCACCTTCCCGCATCAGCTGATGCGCGTCATCCTGCTCGAAAGCGTCTACCGCGCCCTGAACATCCAAAAGGGCACACGCTATCATAAGTAAGCCGTTTCCCGGCTACAATATAGCACTGTTATAAATTTCCCCCAAAAGGAGGAGCCTCAATGCTCGATACCGTTCTTGATGCCGTCACAAACGCAGTCCCCTTTCTCGCTCCCGTCCTGCCCTATATCCTTCTCGTGATCGGGTTTCTTGCCCTGATCAAGGGCGCCGACCTCTTCGTGGACGGCAGCAGCTCGATCGCGAAAAGACTGCGGATCCCCGATCTCATCGTCGGTCTCACCATCGTCGCGATGGGCACGAGTATGCCCGAGCTTGCGGTCAGCGTGTCTGCCGCGATCGGCGGATCGAGTGATATCGCCATCGGAAACGTCGTCGGCTCGAATATTCTGAACATCCTCATCATCCTCGGTCTCAGCGCATTGATCCTGCCTCTTTCGATCGACAAGGAAATGTTCCGTCGCGACATCCCCGTGCTTCTCCTCACAGCGGTACTCCTCCCCGTGCTTACACTGCTCTCGGTCGGAGTCGCGAAGGGGGATCACTTCAGCTACCTCGGTCGCATCTCGGGCGTCGTTCTCGTGCTCCTTTTCATCGGCTATATCCTTCTGACCGTCCGCTCGGCGCTCCGCTTCCGTAAGGAGCAAGCGCTTACGGCATCCGAAGGCTCTGCCCCCACCGCAGGCGAGGAATTCAAGGTCTTCCCGTGGTGGAAGAGCATCCTCTTTACCCTCGGCGGAGCGATCCTTATCGTCATCGGCGGCAACCTCTCGGTAGAGGGCGCGACCGACATCGCGCATCAGCTCGGCATCAGTGAGGCTGTCATCGGTCTTACCGTCGTAGCGCTCGGCACCTCCCTCCCCGAGCTCGTCACCTCGGTCATCGCCGCAAGAAAGGGGAACAGCGACATCGCGCTCGGCAATATCGTCGGCTCGAATATCTTCAACGTCCTCTTCATCCTCGGCACGACCGTCGTGATCCTGCCGATCAACGTAGACTTCGGCAGCTTCATCGATCAGCTCTTTCTGCTCGCCACGTCGATCATTCTGGCAATTACGGCGTTCACGGGCAAGAAGCTCACACGCATCGAGGGTGCGGTCTTTCTCCTCCTCTACGTAGCGTATGCGTGCTATCTCTTTTTCTTCGCAAACGCCGCGGCGTAACCGTTCAAAACCAAAAAGGGGCTGTCTCACCTTAGTGAGACAGCCCCTTTTATATTCAATCCGCCTCGTGCGTCACACGGCCGTCACCCGAAAGGTCGATCTTTTCTCCGAGATAAGTCGGAGAGGGTTTCGTCAGGGCATAGAAGAAATCCTTACACCGTGCGAGGGTCTCGCGGCAGTTATGGTAAAGCATTTTCGCGTACGGACGAAGATCGGCGGACACACCGCGCGCCTCGATCCCGAAGCGCTCGGCAATATGAAGCGCACGGTAGAGGTGATACTCCTGCGTCACGATCACCATACTGTCGCAGTCAAAGATGTAATCGGCGCGGTAAACGCTTTCGTAGGTCGAAAAGCCCGCGTGGTCGAGGAAAATATCCTCCTCGGGAACACCCATCTCGACGGCAAGCAGAAGCATCGTCGACACCTCGTCGTAGTTCTCCTGTCCGTGGTCGCCGCTCATCAGGATCTTCGGTGCAACACCCGCAAGGTAAAGATCAACGCCGACCTTCACGCGGTCGTAAAGCCGATCGCTCGGCGTGCCGTCGGGCTTCACACCGCATCCGAGCACGAGAATACAGTCGTATTCCCCACCCGCCTCTGCGAAGGCGTCGATCTCCTCGTGACTGTCGATCCGCTCCCCTCCGCGGTCAACGATCGCACCGCTGACCGAGAGAATCAGGATGAGACCGCAAAGCCCGATCAGAACGCATAAGATCAGCGCCTTCAGAAGCGTGCGGCGCACGGTCCTCGGATCCCTGCAGCTCTCGCGCCAAAGCGCAAAGTCGGTCTTCACCGCCGACACGAATTTTTCAAGGTGTTTTTTCATCCAAAGAGTATCCTTCCGTAAGGTGAAAGCGAGGGGACAACACCGTGTTATAGCGTCGTCCCCCGCAGTCAAAAAATCAATTCAGCCTTTCAGCGAGCCTGTCAGCCGCCGCGTCGAGATAATCGACCTCAAGTCCCTCGATCATACCGTTGTCCACGAGTCCCGCGAGCATCGGATCGATCGGCAGACGTCCGAGCACCTCGGTACCGTACGCCTTCGCGGTCTCCTCGATGTGGCTTTCACCGAAAATGTGAAGCTCCTTGCCGCAATCGGGGCACTTGACGTAGGACATATTTTCAACAAGCCCAAGCACGGGAATGTTCATCATCTCTGCCATCTTGAACGCCTTCGCAACGATCATCGAAACGAGCTCCTGCGGAGAGGTCACGATGATGATTCCGTCAAGCGGAATCGACTGGAATACGGTCAGCGGTACGTCGCCCGTTCCGGGAGGGCAGTCGACGAACATATAGTCGATATCCTTCCAGATGACGTCGGTCCAGAACTGCTTGACCGTGCCCGCAATGACGGGTCCTCTCCAGATCACGGGAGATTCGGGATCCTCAACGAGGAGGTTCAGCGACATCACGTCGATGCCCGACGCCGTGGTCTTGGGGAGAAGCGCGGTCTCGGTGCTCTCAACACCGGGATTGAGACCGAACGCCTTCGGGATCGAGGGACCGGTGATATCCGCATCAATAATGCCGACGCGATAGCCCTTTCTCCGCATGAGTACAGACAGCATCGAGGTGACGATCGACTTACCGACACCTCCCTTTCCGCTGACGACACCGATCACGCGGCGGATCTTCGACTCCGCGTTGGGCTTTTCAAGGAGGCTTTCTTTATTTCTCGAGGGGCAATCAGCCGAGCAGCTCGAGCAGTTATGGGTACATTCTTCTGCCATTTTGGGGAATTCCTTTCATTTTCGCGAGAGCCGACGGAAGATCCTCCGTCAAAGGCATCTCTGTTATTATAGCCTTATTATTATACATCAATTTATGCCGTTTTGCAAGAGCTTTTTCGGTTTCCCCCGAATTCTTTTTACAATTTTTTGCCTTTTCCGAAAATTTCGTAAAAATCTCCCTCTCCCTCTTGAAATTATGATGAAAAAGAGATATAATAGATGTGTATGGAAATTTTTCTTTAAGGAAGGTCAAAGCAGAAATGGCAAAACTCAATTCTTTAAGCGGCTTTTCGGGCGTAAAGGGTCCCGTTCTCACGATCGTAATGGACGGCGTCGGCATCGCTCCCGCGGATTCCTGCGGCAACGCCGTCGCACTTGCGAACACCCCCACCCTCGACCGCATTATGAAGGAGTACCCGATGGTCTCCCTCAAGGCACACGGCACGGCAGTCGGTCTGCCCTCCGACGACGATATGGGCAACTCCGAGGTCGGTCATAACGCACTCGGCGCAGGTCAGGTATTCGCGCAGGGCGCAAAGCTCGTTTCGAACTCGATCGAATCGGGCAAGATGTTCGCCTCCGAGACCTGGCAAGAGCTCATCGGAAACGTGAAGGCAAACGCATCCACCCTCCACTTCCTCGGTCTCTTCTCCGACGGTAACGTGCACTCCCACATCGATCACCTGAAGGCAATGGTCGCACAGGCGAAGACCGAGGGTGTCAAGACCGTCCGCGTCCACATCCTCCTCGACGGCAGAGACGTCGGCGAGACCTCGGGTATGGATTATATCGCCCCCTTTGAAGCATTCCTCGCTTCTCTGAACGATTCGTCCTTCGACGCGCGCATCGCATCGGGCGGCGGCAGAATGAAGATCACGATGGACCGCTACGAGGCAAACTGGGCAATGGTCGAAAACGGCTGGAAGACCCACGTTCTCGGTGAGGGCAGACAGTTCGCATCGGCTGAAGAGGCATACACCACCCTGCGCAGAGAGACCGGCGCGATCGACCAGGATCTCGATCCCTTCGTCATCGCAGAGAACGGCATCCCCGTCGGCACGGTGAATGACGGCGACAGCGTCATCTTCTTCAACTTCCGCGGCGACCGCTCGATCGAAATTTCGAAGGCATTCGACTCCGCCGAGGGTGACTTCGCTCCCTTCGACCGCGTTCGTGTCCCGAGGGTTGCGTATGCCGGTATGCTCGAATACGACGGCGACCTCCACATCCCGAAGAAGTATCTCGTTTCTCCCCCCGAGATCACGAACACGATGAGCGAGTACCTCGTCGACACGGGCGTTCCGATGCTCGCGATCTCCGAGACGCAGAAGTACGGTCACGTCACCTACTTCTGGAACGGCAACAAGTCGGGCAAGTTCAGCGAAGCGCTCGAGACCTATATTGAGATCCCCTCCGACGTCGTTCCCTTCGAGCAGCGTCCGTGGATGAAGTGCGCGGAGATCACCGACGCACTGATCGAAGCACTTGAATCGGGCAAATACCGCTATCTGCGCGTCAACTTCCCGAACGGTGATATGGTCGGTCACACGGGATCGATCGCAGCGACCCGCTGCTCGATGGAAGCACTCGACCTTCAGCTCACCCGCATCCTCGCATCCCTTGATAAGGCAGGAGGCGTTGCACTCATCACCGCTGACCACGGAAACGCGGACGAGATGTACGAATGCGACAAGAAGACCGGTCTCCCGAAGGCAGGCAAGACAGGTGCGTACAAGGCAAAGACCTCGCACACGCTGAATCCCGTTCCCTGCATCATCTACGACAACACCGACGCAAAGAGCTCCTACAAGATGAAGGCTGACAACGGACAGTTCGGTCTCTCGAACGTTGCCGCTACGATGGTCAACCTGATGGGCTACGCTGCTCCCGAAATGTGGGACGAGTCTCTGATCGAGATCATCTGATCATCAATGCAGGGGCTTTGCCCCTGCACCCCATTGAAAGGCTTTTTGAAAAAAGTCCTTAAAAATCCCAAAAGCTTTTCAAAAGAAAAATATCTGTATTCTATGCTGAAAGGTTTTCATGCGGAGCCCGAGGCAAAGCCTCGGAATACGTCAAGAGGTACTTAATATGAACTACCGCGGAGTATTATTTGATTTTAACGGCACGCTTTTCTTCGATTCGGAGAAGCACAAGGAGGCGTGGCAGATCTTTCTGCCCGAAAAGCTCGGCATAGAGATCACCGAGGAGGAGATCCGAAAGAACTGCCTCGGGCAGTCGAACCCGCAGATCCTCACGCGCTACTTCGGTGCGGATCTGTCGCACAGCGAGATCGACCGCCTTGCGTATGAAAAGGAAGCACTCTACCGCTCGCTTTGCAAGAAGGACGAGAAGACCTTCCTCCTCGTCAAAGGCGCGGAAGCATACTTCGATCACCTGAAGGAGCTCGGCATCCCCTTCACGATCGCGACGGGCTCGGAGATTGAGAACGTCAAATTCTATTTTGAGGAATTCAACATCGGCAGATGGTTCTCGCTCGACCGTATGGTCTGGGACGACGGCGTGATCCCGAGCAAGCCGAACCCCGAACTCTATCTTCGTGCCGCAGAAAAGATCGGCGTTCCCGCATCCGAATGCCTCATCTTCGAGGACTCGAATTCGGGCGTGAAGGCGGCGAGAAACGCGAACGCACACGCGATCGTTCAGCTCGTCGAAAAGGACGGCGACCCGCTCTACGAGGGCACGGCGCTGACCGCCCGCGACTTCACGGATATCGCGGCGTTTGACGCACTGTGATCCCTTCCGCCACGGAAGCTCGTATCAATATAAAAAAGGTTGCGCCTCGGTAGCTACACCATCGTGTACGCCGTCTGCGCAACCCTTTTGCTTTTACGCCTCGTCCAGCCTTTTGCTGATTCTTTCCAGCAGCTCGGTCTGCCGCTCGACGTTCGCATAGAACTTATCGCGTGCCGCTTTGTCCGCCGCCGCCGCTCTCTCCGCGATTTCCTTTGCCTCCGCCGCCTTTCTGTCCTCTTCGACCTTCTTTTTCTTCTCTGCGGCTTCCTTTTTTGCGATCTCCTTCGCGCGGAGCTTACGCTCGGTCTTGCGGATCACACGCACCGCGACAAATACGCTGAGCGCAATGATGAGAAAGTCAATGACCGTCTGGATCCAGGCACCGTACTGAATTGCAAGCTCGGCAACGATCACGTCCCCCGCTTCATCCAACTTCTCAGGGCGGATAACGTGCTGAAGCTCCGAAAGGCTCACACCGTCCGTAAAATACGCAACGCAGGGATTGATGATCATTTTGACAAGTCCGTTCACGATCGCATTGAACGCAGTACCGATGACAACGCCGACGGCAAGATCGAGTACGTTGCCCTTCGTGATAAACTTCTTAAAATCCGTCCAGAAGCTGACGCGCTCTTTCTTCATAAGCTCCTTTTGGCGGGCGCGAATCTCTCGCTTTTCCCTTTTCTCTGCTTCCTCGATCCTTTTCTCCAGTACGTCAAGATCTGCTTTTCCCATGTTTCGTTTCTCCTTATCGCCAAAGACAAAATATCAGTAGAATCATAACATAAAAAGCCGAAATTGTCAAGATACGAAAAAATGGGGCTCTCTCAACGAGAGAGCCCCATTCGATGTACTTTTCTGCTTACTTCCTGACCGATTCTGCGATCTCACGGAGCAGCTTCGACTGCTCGCGGATATTCTCGTAGTACTCGTCCATAACAGCCTTCTCGGCAGCAGCCTTCGCGTCGGCAGCAGCCTTCGCTTCAGCAGCCTTCGCGTCATCCTCCGCCTTCTTCTGCGCGGCGATCGCCTCCTGCTCAGCGATCTCCTTCGCGTTGAGCTTGCGCTCCATCTTACGAATGACACGTACTGCAACGAACACGGTCAGCGCAATGATGAGGAAATCGATGATCGTCTGGATCCACGCGCCGTACAGGATCGCGTGCTCTACAACCTGCTCACCGGTCTCAGGATCGGTCACCCAGCTGATCGGATGCTGCAACTCCTCAAGGCTGATACCATCGGTAAAGTATGCAACACAGGGGTTAATGATCATTTTGACAAGTCCGTTTACGATCGCGTTGAACGCAGTACCGACGACAACGCCGACTGCCATATCGAGCACGTTGCCCTTCGTGATGAACTTCTTGAAATCCGCCCAGAAGCCGTTCTTCTTACGGTCCTCTCTTTTCTGACGGCGAAGCTCCTTCTTTTCTTCCTTCGTTAATTTTGCCATAACAAAATCTCCTATTTCTATTGTGATAGCAACAGAATATCATAAAAACCGAAAAAAGTCAACAGAAAAATCAAAAATTTGAGACGTTTTATTAAAATTTGATCAAAAAAAACGGCAGGAGATCATAGTCTCCCACCGTTATATGACACAAATAGCCCGTTATACCTCAAGCGCCTTCATTACCGATTCGGGCGTTTCGCAAAGCACGAAGCCGTCCGCAACCGATTTCGAGATAAAGCCCTTGAAGATGTCGGTTCCGATGACCGCGAGCATACTGTCCCAGAAGCCGCTGATGTTGTAAAGAATGATCGGCTTATTGTGCTGCTGAAGCACCTTGAGGGTCAGGATCTGAAAGAGCTCGTCAAAGGTTCCGATGCCACCCGGAACGATGATGAATGCATCCGCACGGGACTCCATCTCGTCCTTGCGCTCTGCCATCGTCTCGGTATGGATGAGCTCGGTGCAGGCGTCAAACACGGGCTCGAATTCGTGGATAAAGTGCGGAACGACACCGATGATATGTCCATTTCCCTTCTGCATTCCGCGCGCCGCCGCGCCCATCAGCCCCGACGATCCCCCGCCGAATACCATCGTATGACCTGCCTTCGCGAGCTCAAGTCCGAGCTCCTCCACGCGGTCGATATAAACGCGGTCGATCGTATTGCTCGCCGCACCGTAAAGCGTTACGTTCATAAGTTACCTCCGTTCCGCCGCCCCAAGGCGGCACTTTTATTAGTTTATGAAAGTGAGCGTAAAATAATCAAAGAAACGTATAAAAATCTGAAAAAATGCGTCTCGAAGGCTCGTTCCCGCGCTTTCGGGCATTACCGCTCGTCTTATTCCTCCTCGACGCCGTGATCGTGGTGATCAGCATCCGCGTCCGGGAAATCCGCCTTATCGTAGGGGATGTTGTTCTTGTCGAAGTAATCCTTCAGCGCGAGGCGGATCGCCTCCTCTGCAAGCACCGAGCAATGGATCTTGTGTGCGGGAAGTCCGCCGAGCGCCTCGGTGACCGCCTTGTTCGTCAGCTCCATAACCTCGGAGATCGGCTTCCCCATGATCATCTCAGTCGCCATCGAGCTCGACGCGATCGCGGAGCCACAGCCGAAGGTCTCAAATTTAACGTCGACCACGACGTCGTTTTCGATCTTCAGATAGATCTTCATAATGTCGCCGCACTTTGCGTTGCCGACCTCGCCGACACCGTCGGCATTCTCGATCACACCCACGTTGCGGGGGTGCATAAAATGATCCATTACCTTTTCACTGTAAAGCATATCTGTATCTCCTTCAATTGTTCCGAGTCAAATAATATACTGCCGCTTGCCGTTCTGGAGATCTCTCCAGACGGGCGACATACCGCGAAGCGTCGAAACGACCTCGGGAAGAACGCGGAGTATCGTGTCGACCTCCTCGTCTGTATTCTCGTGCGAGAGGCTGAGACGGAGTGAGCCGTGCGCGACCTCGTGCGGTCTGCCGATCGCGAGAAGCACGTGGCTCGGATCAAGCGAGCCCGACGTGCAGGCAGAGCCCGACGACGCGCAGATTCCGTGCATATCGAGGAGCAGGAGCAGTGCCTCGCCCTCGATCCCCTCAAAGCAGAAGCTGACGTTGCCGGGGAGACGGCTGTCTCTGTCACCGTTCAGCTCGCAGTGCGGAATGGACGATGCGATCCCGTCGATCAGGCGGTCACGCATACGGGCGATCCTTTCGGCATTCTCGTCGAGATGACGGCAGCTTTCGCGGAGCGCGTGTGCCATTCCCATAATCGACGCAATGTTTTCGGTCCCCGCTCTCTTGCCTCTCTCCTGTGCCCCGCCGTGAATCAGATTCTGCAGGAGCACACCCTTGCGGGCATACAGAAGACCAACGCCCTTCGGGCCGCCGAACTTGTGTCCCGAGAGAGAAAGCAGGTCTATGTTGTCATCCTTGACGTTAACCTTGAGATGTCCGACCGCCTGCACAGCATCGGTGTGGAAGAGCACCTTCCTTTCGCGGCAGATCGCGCCGATCTCTCGGATCGGCTGGATCGTGCCGATCTCGTTGTTTGCATACATAATGCTGACACCGCATGTGTCGGGGCGGATCGCCTCCTTGACCTCCTCCGCGGTGACAAGTCCGTTCTTATGGACGTCGAGCAGAGTGACCTCAAAGCCCTCCTTTTCGAGCGCCATCAGGGTGTGGAGCACCGCGTGATGCTCAAACGCCGTCGAAACGATGTGCATTTTTCCCTGGCGCTTGCCGATTTTTGCGATCGTGAGAAGCGCCTGATTGTCTGCCTCGCTTCCGCCCGAGGTAAAAATGATCTCCTTCGGATCGGCACCGAGACATTCCGCAGCGATCCCTCTCGCCTCAGCGAGCGCCTCTGCCGCCCGCTGCCCCACCGAGTGGAGGCTGGACGGATTGCCGTACGTCACGTCGAAATACGGCAGCATTGCCTCGATCGCGGTACGGCTTGTCCGCGTCGTTGCCGCATTATCCACATAAATTTCCTTCATAATCTATCTCCGTTCCGACGCCCCGAGGAGCGCCACAGTAGCCTTGCAATCCGTCCGTGTCGACCGCGACAAGACGGGCTTTTTTTCGCATTTTTATTATAGCACATAATTCCTACCTTGTCAATAGGGTTTAGCGCTTTTGCGGATTTTTGCGGATTCTGTACGAGTTTTTCCCGCGTTTTGTCGGTCAAACAGTGCCATCTAACAAATCACGAAGCGTAACCGTCGTAAGATACTCCTCGATCAGGGTGTCGAGCCTCTGCCACATCGGAAGCGTGAGACATCCGTCCGCGTGATCGCAGTCGGGAACCTCCCCCTTTCCGAGGCAGGCAACGGGTGCCATACTCTCCTCGGTGAGCCGTAAGATCTCAAACACGTTATATTCCGAGGGACTGCGCGTCAGGCGGTAGCCCCCTTCCTTTCCTCGGAGGGATTCGACCATCCCCGCACGGTTCAGAAGCGCCACGATCGCCTCAAGATATTTGATCGGCGCCTTTTGTCGCTCGGCAATCGTCTTGAGCGACAGAAATCCGTCACCTTCGCTCCGTGCGAGCTCGATCAGAATGCGCAGGGCGTACCGCCCCTTTGCGGATACCATCATCATACGGGATACCGTCCTTTCCTTCTCTCTCTCTGGTCGTCTATTCGCGAAAACGCGGTGTCCGCGGCGAATTTTGACGCATATACTATGATCGGAGACCGTCCATCCGTGCGTCTCCCGACGCAGAAAGAGCTGCGCCGTAAAGCAACCCCTGCACTCATTCCGCTCTGAAAGGTCTCGTTATGTCAAATCATCGTTTGAGGGCGCGAACGCCCACAGGGCTCTCTGCCCCGATCGCAAGCATCGCTACGAATCTCGCGCTTGCCATCGTCAAGCTTATTACGGGGATCCTCTGCGGCGCCCCCGCACTCATATCGGATGCCGCCCATTCGGCTGCCGATCTGTTCAGCACCTTGATCCTTCTCGTAGGACTTCGACTGTCCGCGCGCGCCCCCGACAAGAAGCATCCGTACGGTCACGAGCGGTTCGAATGCCTCGCATCCATTCTGCTATCGGGGATCCTCCTCATAACGGGGATCTCCATCGGCGTTTCGGCCGTGCAGGATATTCTGTCGCGCGCCTATCTTGATACGGCTCCCCCCGGAATACCCGCCGCCGTCATCGCATTTCTTTCGATCCTTGCGAAGCTCGCGCTGTCGCGCTATATAAGCACAGTCGCGAAAAGACTCCGCTCGACCGCACTCCGTGCGGAAGCCCTCCACCAGATCTCAGATGCGCTCGCGTCTCTCGCGGCACTTCTCGGGATCGTGATGGCACTCCTCGGCTTCGGGATCTTCGAGCTCCTCGCATCGGTCGTCATCGCAGGCTTTCTCCTGCACGCCGCATTCAGTATATTCAAGGAAGCCGCGATGCAGCTGATCGATCGCTCCGCAGACGAGGAGACCGAAGGGCGTCTCTATGCCGCCGTCCTCAGCGTCGACGGAATCGTATCGGTCGAAAGGCTCTGCACCCGCCTGTTCGGCTCGCGCATCTACGTGGAAGCCGAGCTGATGCTCGACGCCTCGCTGACCCTGTCCGAATGTGCACCAATCGTCCGACTTGCACGCGAAGCGATCCTCGATGCTCTCCCCACGGTCAAGGACTGTACGGTCACGGTCGTTCCGAAATCCGAGCCCAAGCAGCGGTCAGAACTCGGACAGAAGCCGTGACAGAAGATCGTGCTTCGCGCTCGCCGATTCGTAAGCGCCCTTGTAGTCGCCCATCTCCCGCGCGCAAATCTCCTGATCTCTGAAGATCTCGTAAAGCACGGGAACGGGCAAGCGCTCTCCCTCTCCGAGCACCGCGCGGATCGCGTCAAGAGCCCCCGCGCTGTCCCTCTCTCTGATGAGCAGGAGCACCTCAATGTGCATTGCAAGCAGAGGGGATGAAAGCTGGAGCGCCGAGCGCTCCTCGGCGGTCACGCGGCGCAGCTCCTCGGGAGTTGCCTCCTCGTGCTCGAGGCGATCAAGGATCAGGGCATAGGCGCAAAAGGGATCGCCCCCCGCCGCCGACAGCGGAATGCCCTTCTCCTCGGCAAGCGCCTCGTTACCCGAGTAAAACGCCTCTGAAAACCGCGTGATATAGCGCGAAAGCACCGCCGCCTCGGCGTACACGTGCGAGACACGGTAGCGCGTCGCCTCGGCGTAGGAAACGGCAGATTCGAGATATTCCCCGACCGCGTGGAGATTTCCCTCCGCGATCTCCTCGACCGCGAGTGCGATCGACGCATCCGCCAGAAGCAGATTCAATTCGTCGTCATTCGGAAGCCCGAGGGCACGACATAGATCGAGACAAATGCGGTATTCGCCCGTTGCGTACGCAATACGGATGTCCCCGATCGCCGACGCCCGACGGTACATATCGTCCTCCTTCTCGTCCGCAAGCAGATATGCGGGAGAAACGTGAAGCCTGTCCGCAAGATAGGCAAGGCTCGAAAGAGACGGCTCGGAATTGCCGTGCTCGATCAGGCTGAGCATACTGCGCGTGATCTTATCCCCCGCAAGCTCGGACTGCGTCATCAGCTTCTCCTGCCGCAGATTTTTTACTTTTCTGCCAATTCGCTCTTTCATACGTTCCCTCTCTATCCAAAACCGCTCGTGGTTTAGTCTTGTTTACGATCCTCTATATTATACCAAAAAGGTAGGAAAAAGTCAAGGGTGTTAGAAGAAAGGAATCGTATGAAGAAAACAGCAATCTTCTGTGGGGACACCACCTCACATTTTCTCGCGTGTTTCCTTTACCACAACAAAAAACAAAGCCCACCTCTTGCTTGAGATAGACTTTGTCGGTAATCGGAGGACGGCAGATTCTGCCGTCCTTTGTTATATATTACACCAAATTCCAATTAATTAAATCCTTCGATTGGTATTGAATATATATTTCGCTACTCGTTTTCCCATCAGCTTCTAAAGAATATCCATGACAAATGCGCACAGTAATCGTATACATTCCATCTACGACTGTTACGTCAGATATTTCAGTCGAAAAGTCATCCCCTTGTATCCCAAAGAACTCCAAAACATCAGGGACATCCAATTTGAGCATATGCATCCATGTTTTGCCTCCATCTACTGTCCAATTTTTACATTGATCTCATTGTCGGTCAATGCCGCACCCAAAGTAGAATAATCCACTCTGAAATAGTAGTAATGCACCGTGTCATCCGCATCCGTCAGGCGGACAAGATACGACCACACGGGATAGCTCTGTACCCAATCGTCATCCCCATGCCACCAGCCCGCATCGACCGTTACCCTTTTTCCGTCACAGTCGGGTATGAGAGCAAGATCGATGTATCCGTTCAGCTCAACGTTGATATCCGTGTCATCCACGGGCGCCAACCGCGAAACCGAGCACAATGACACCTCAAAATCGGTTTCAAAGGATATATCCACCGCCTCTATATGCGCCCCTTCGCCGTTTCCCGCAAAAACGATATTATGATAACTGCTCTGATATTCGTTGATTGCAGCCTTAAGCTTGTCTTCCGAAAATTCACCCGTCCACGCTTTTAGTACACTGCTATTCGTTTCAGCCGAATACGAGCCCGTAGTATAGGCAGAACCCTGTGTGGTTTCTGCACCTTGCGAGGTATCACTGCCATTGAGGTCACTGCCGTTGCAGCTTGTAAGCAACAAAATGAATATCAACAAAACAACCATTGTTATAAGCTTTTTCATTTAGATCTACCTCCGTTTCATAAATTTACGTTTATCGGTCAATTCCATTATACAATAAAGCGGTGAACAAGTCAAGGGTGTTGCCGTGAAAGAAAAAATCCAACATCGCAGTTGAACAGCAGGGATAGGCCCCCCGAGGGTCCGTAACGGCGGAGGAGTAAGCCCCTTCCCTACCGCAAGAGCCTCTTGCAGGAGCCGCCGCCTCGACGTCCCGTCCCCCGCACAATGCGCCGATTTCCACCTTCTGCATATCATAAAACAAAAGGAGCCGAATCGGTCGATTCAGCTCCTCTTCTTTATTCCTTGTCCCGGCTCAGCACCTTTTTCTGCCAGGACCGCTTGCCGCACTTCGGGCAACGCATATACCGCGTTCTGCCCATATGCATAGCCATAAAAACACTGTTGTATTTCGGAACGTATCTGTGTCCGCACGCTCTGCATTCGTAGTACCCCGCCGTCTGCTCGATTCTCAGCATAAACGGAGTAGCAACGAGGAGCGGCGTAAGTCCGATCAGGATCAGCAGGATCCTCAGCCATTCCTCCATCATAACGAGGCTCGCAACCATCGCTAAGGCAAGCATAACTGCGACACACAGCACACCCACCACGATCTCGAGAGACAGAAGCCGTCTGTCAGCCCGCTCCTTTTCTCTTACCACTTCAAGTAAGTTGTTTTCAAGCTCTTTGTTGTAGTGATCCATTGTAACTACCTCCCCACTCAGTAAATCGTTTACTGTAATTTTGAGAACGTCACACAGCGCGAGCATAATCGAGGAGTCAGGCAGTGATTTGCCCGTTTCCCACTTCGATACCGCGCGGTCTGTGATGTTCAGTCTTTCCGCAAGCTGCATTTGTGTTATGCCTGCAGCTTTTCTTCGTTCGGAAATGAATTTTCCGATCTTGATCTGATCCATTCGTTTGTCCTCCTTCCGCTATCAGTATAGCGTTACGAATCCGTAAAATCAACACACCGTCGGTTGAATGTGGGGTACTCAACCGACGGTAGAGCAAGACATTTTGTTACACCCCGAGAAAGAGCATATAAAGATCACTGTCAATATAAATGCTATTTCCCCTATTATCTTTGTAAAACAAACGATTATTGTATCCAGGAAGGCCAATAGTCCTCGGAAAAGTTTCCGTCAAGATACTTGTATAGCTTCGACAGGTCATCATAAAAGAAATACGGGTACCCTTCGCTATCCGTGTGCTTCGAGGTCGAATACTGCGTTTCACTCCACAGATGAAAGACGTATGATTCACCTTCAGCCGTATAGACGGTAAGCGTATACGGGATACCGTAATACCCCTTCGTGCTTTCCCCCTTCGTGCCGCCTGCCGCGGAGATCGCATTCAATAAAAATTCATATCGTTCACCCTCGTAAAATGGGATCACACGCTGCTTATCTCCCATATACGAAAGCTCGATCCGCGCGCCCTCGATCTCGGACTCCTTCCATTCAATGTTGATCTCCGAGCCGTCGTATTTGAATTCTCCAATGCGAATCGCGGTATTTGATCCGTACGGTATTTTCTTCACACACAGAGTACCATTCTCTAGGCACAAGGTTTCACTGAACATAAGAAGATCTATAGAAGAATAACCAAAAAGCTCTTCCCTCGTTACAGCATCAAAGACTTGAATGTGAAACGATACGACCCCGCTTCCAACAGCCGAAGCAAAGCACAATTCGGGACGCCCGTCCCCCGTCAGATCGGAGAGATAAAAGCCGGTGATCCAAGGCTTCGACAGACCCGGTATGGGATCGTCGTTTACGTAGACCGCATCATCCCCAAACCAAACCGTCGCATAGTCGAGCGAAGGGATCGTCACGTACAGATCCATGCCGATCCTCCAATCTCCGGAATGATAGATGTCCCAGATCCGCTCGCTTTTCCTCGGATTCTCGGGTGCAGACAGCGTATCCTCCACAGCGCGACAGATCCAAGCAGAATTCGTCCCCGAGATCACCACGACGTACTCGAGATCGGAAAATTCCTCGACAGAATAGATCTCCCAAATGATCCCCTCCACCTCGGTTTCCGTACGGAATGTCCCAAGCAACTCCTTCGGGGTAAGGCTACCGATCCCGCGCGCAAGTATTTCATAGACCACGTGAGCACCGTCGATTTCAAAATGGAGTCGAGAACGATCGTCAAAGCCAACCTCGTGCGGCACCGCCTCCTCCGTCGTACCGGAGGGATCCGAGGTGTCTCCCTCCCCTGCCAAATCGGAGGTTATACCATCTTCATTCTTTCCCGTGGGCTTACATCCCATCATTGAAAGCAAAACAAACAACAACACGAACAGAACAAGAAGCTTTTTCATAAAAATCCCCTCCTTCGTTTCAGTGTAAGATCGTTAAAGCCTTGATCGACCAATTTTATTGTATCATAAAATTTCACAGTTGTAAATAGGGAAAACAAAAAGCCTCGCGTGCGAGGCGGGATAAGGAAAACGGCACCCACCATAAAAGGTGAATGCCGTATATATAAGCACCAAGGGTACCTTTTTCCTTATCTCTTGGAGTTTTGGCAATACTGTTTGATATCGTGAATATCGTGAGTATCGTTTGATAAAGTGTTGCACCAAAATCACACCAATCTCCAACGTCTATTCAGCTCGACAAATTGGAATTTATCGGTCCCATTCATATGCTAACTTAGGACCGCCATCAAAAGTAATCAGTCCGCAATACTCAAATCCTTCGCGAGAAAGAATATGTTGCATTACTTTGTTTTCTTCCTGTGTATCAACACAGATGGCTTCTTCAGTACGGGCAACAACTCGGGAGTTCTTGCAAGAGAGCGCTTCGCCTCGTCGATAAATGCATCGAGAAATGCTTCGGGTGTATTGGTATTTTGCTCACAGGCATATTCGGTAGCCTCACGCACAACGGTCAATATCGTTCCCTCTGGAGGTGTCATAACCGAGCTATACGCCTGCTTCACGCCTTGACGGAAGGCTTCACCGATCTCTTTTGTATCAGCCGTTTGAAACCCCGTAAAGCCGTTTTTGATGCCCTCAAAAAACTGCGACAGGATAACACCCGCGTTCCCCCTTGCAGAGAGAAGCATTCCGCTTGATATGCGGTCTGCCATTTCGCACAAAGACTCACAACTGCTCGTATCGTGATGAACACCGCCCATCATAGTCATCAGCATATTATCTCCCGTGTCACCGTCGGGGATGGGAAATACATTTAAGTCATTGATCTCTTTTGCGTGCGCCTTTAAGTTTGCTGCGCCCGAGTTTATCATACGGGCGAAAAGAATTCCGTCCAAAGTCCTCATATTTAGTCTCCTATTTTGTAAGTTACCTCTTGTCCAAATCCCCAAATACCGACTGCATCGGGACCGATGGATGCACCGATGATCGGGCCGATAAAACCAACCTCTACATCAAGGCAAGGGATCTCTTGCTTGATCAAAGCAACAAGCCCGTCAATTTCTTCCTTTGCGCAATCGGCATGAGTCATATAGATGGTTTGCTTTTCGGGTTCTATGATGGAAACCTTCAACATAGCAACGATTTCTTCAAAGGACTTTTGTCTGCCCTTGACCTTTTTATATGCTGCCTGATCGCCGATCTGAATAAGCGCCTCAAGGATAAGCAATTGAAGGTTGAGATCAGCGACGCGGCGAAGGAACATATCATCGATTCCGCTTACGACCCCATCTATGGCGCAAGACCGCTGAAGAGATTCATTCAGTCCAAGATCGAAACGCTTCTTGCCCGTGAGATCATTGGCGGTGATATTGAGCCTGATACAACCTTGGAAATTGATTATGATAACTCCACGCTCGTAATAAAATAACGATCAGCCCTCGCTCCAAGCGGAACGAGGGCTTAAGGTATTAGAATAACTTTTAGAACAGACCTTTATTATATTTGAATTGTGCGTACAGCATAAGAGCTAATCCTATCAGAACGCCTACGCCTATTGCTAATCCGCTTGCCGCTATATATCCTAACGCTTCTATAACGGCACCGGCAATTATAGCGACACCGACAATGAGCGTTCCAAGACCTACGAACATACAATACGCCTTTTGGTTCTCCTTCGTGACCTTGCGACGATTGTACCAATGGATCGTGCCGATATTTCCGCACATATTGAAGATACCAAGCATTACGCAAATTATACCTAAGCCTAACTGAACCAAACTCTCGCGCAACGGTTCAATGAAGATGAACCCCAATATAAATAGACCGATAGCACAACCTGCCGCAAAACCGATGATGACCTTTTTCTGTTGGTCAATGGTTTTATTTTTCGACACAAGGATTTCTTCGTTGTTCTTGTTTGGTATCAGCTCGTCGATTGTGACACCAAAATAGTCGGCTAACAGTTTAAGTGATTCATCATTCGGCAACCCCAAGCCGTTCTCCCATTTAGCAACGGCAGATCTCGAGATATGTATATCTGCTGCGAGCTTTGCTTGTGATATACCTTTTTCGCTACGCAGTTCTTTTAATCTTTCGGAAAACTCCATAGAAACACCTCCGTTCTTTCTGAACATATTTTATCATATTTTCGGCTAAAAATCTACCCTTTGGAGTGTTACTTTGCCGGGTTACGCTGTTACTTTTGCAAAAAACGCCCTCGCTCCAAGCGGAACGAGGGCTGATTTTATATGCTATCCTTTGCAGGCCTGATATTGTATCACTATATCAGTGCTTCGACATCATCTTATTGTAAAGCTTATATATTCCGCATCTCCAGCACAGTACCATACCGAGGACCGCACCGACGACTGCCTGCAAGATCTGATACGGCATTTTTAAGATCGCATATTCAGGCGTGCTGTAAATAAAAGCTCTGCCGAGAGAGTAACCAACCACCATAATAACCGCGCCGATCGTCACGCCGATTCCCGAAGAGATGATGGGATGTTTCTTCATAACATAGTGTGAAAAAACTGATATTACCACTGCCTGCAAGCCGTGTGTTACGAGAGAGACGAACATTGGAAGCGGATAGAAGAACAGATCACCGAGAAACGCGCCTACACCGCCCACCATAAACGCCGCAAGCGGATCAAGCATGATCGCCGCGAGACAGATCACTATGTCGTTCATATAGAGATGTCCGCCGGGAACGGGGACACCAAAGGAGCTCATTGCTACGTTGAGCGCCATAAGCATTGCCGTGGTACATAGCCATACCGTTGTTCTTTTTGCATGATTTTTTGCTTGCATATCCATATTCTCCTTGCAATTTCGTTGGAAATATTATATAATAATTCTGACGATATAAAAATAGTCAGAAAAGGAGAATATTATATCACCAGATGAAATACAAGGTTAACAAAAACACCCATCCTGTTTATTTGCAGATATACAAGCAAATAAAGGAAGATATTATTAACGGTTACTATCCATACAACACCAAACTTCCCTCCAAAAGATTGCTTGCTGATGAAACGGATACAAGCACGGTCACCATAGAACACGCTTATGCTCTCCTTTGTGATGAAGGATATGTCGAGTCCCGTGAACGAAGCGGTTTTTTCGTCATATTCCGAAAGACAGACGGATTTTCATTATCCACAGAAAATGACTTCCGCAATACCGAAAATAATCGTCAGCACCACATTAATCCCGAATTTCCATTCTCTGTACTTGCCAAAACAATGCGAGCGGTAATCAGCGATTTGGGAGAAGACATTCTTGAAAAGTCAGAGAACAAAGGCTGTACTCAACTACGCTTTGCTATTAAACATTATCTTGCCAAAAATCGCGGCATTTCTGTTGATACGGAGCAGATCATCATCGGCTCCGGCGCGGAATACCTTTACGGGCTTATCATAGAAATGCTTGGACACAATAGAGTCTATGGGATCGAAGATCCGTCCTACAAGAAGATTGAACAAGTATACAAAGCTTCTGAGGTTTCTTACGAGGCTTTGCGTTTATCTAATGACGGCATTGATAGCGCTGTATTATCGAAAACTGATGCGAATGTACTTCATACAACCCCTTACAGGAGCTATCCTACAGGCGTAACTGCATCCGCAAGCAAGAGACACGAATATATCCGTTGGGCAAGTATTGATAAGAGATTCATCATTGAGGATGACTTTGAGTCCGAATTTTCGGTTTCCACAAAGCCGGAGGATACTCTATTCTCACTTTCAGAGGATGATAACGTAATCTATCTGAATACCTTCTCCAAAACAATCTCCCCCTCTTTGCGAATCGGATATATGGTTCTTCCAAAAAAACTTGTATCAGTCTTTGATGAACGCCTTGGATTCTATTCGTGTACCGTTCCAACTTTTGAACAGTATGTCATCGCAAGGCTTATCCAAAACGGAGACTTCGAACGACATATCAACAGAGTAAGACGAAATTTAAGAAAAAAACTAAAATTATAATAAAGGCAAAAAGGATGGGTGTCGCATGAGTGCGACACCCTTGTTTTTAAATGTTTTCATTTTTCAGCGCATCAATGGGATTTTCTTTTTTGATCTTATGCATTGCATAGATCATGGTTGCAAAGACCACAAGAAATACGCTGAGTGTTGCAATAAATTACTTTTGCTATATTCTTTTACTTTTTTACTTGGCACAATCGTGGTTACCGCAATCGTGCGTGCCACATCCGTGGTTTCCACAGGTATGCTCACTTTCACCATGTTCGTGGTCGTGGTGATCGCATCTAACCTCGGGATTGAAGTTCAACTTATTCGCAAGCAATGCGTTAACCGCATCGTCACAAGAACCGCTGACACCGCCGAAAAGCTGAATGCCTGCATTTGCGAGAGCCATCTGAGCACCGCCGCCAATCCCGCCGCAGATCAGTACCGATATGTTTTGCTCTGCGAGAAATCCCGCAAGCGCGCCGTGACCGCTACCGTTCGTATCCACGACCGCTGCGGAAACGACCTTGCCGTCCTCTACTGTGTAGATCTTAAACTGCTCGGTGTGTCCGAAATGCTGAAAGATCTGTCCGTTTTCGTAAGTAACTGCAATTTTCATATTTTTATACTCCTTATCATAAATTACATTTCCCAGCTTCCGAGCCAATTCGAGAACTCCATATAGATCTCCTGCATTTCAGCCGCAAGCTCTTCCCCTTTGTTCAGCGTGAATATCCAATCCTCTTTGCCAAACTTTTCTACGTATTTGTATTCGGAAGTGTAGTTTTCATTTTCAAGCTCACCGAGAGCCTTTTTTGCAAGAGCTTCCGCTTTACGTACATTGGCAACAAGATCCGCAAATGCAGTTTTATCCACTGCTTCAATTTCGGCTACGATAGAGTCAAAGTATCCTTCCTTATAGCCGTAATTGTACTGCGCGCCGTCTTTATAGATAAAGTTTTCTGCATCGCTTGCATACAGATAATATCCCGGTTGAGTTACACCGTTTTCGTCTGTATAGCTATTGACGAAATAGGTATTCCAAGTACACAGGAAGTTGACGTAATCATACATTTTGTAGATATCATTCACTACGTCGGTATTGGCGATCTTCTGCCAAAGTGCCATATCCTCGGAAAGATCCTCTGCTTTAATTATGGTGTAGGTCGCATCTACGATCTTGCAGCAAAATTCATATCCGTACATATCGGTAAAAGGCTTATCTTCACTCTCGGATACTTCAAGAGTTCCCACTACTTGAATTGCCTGAGTTGTATAAGAGAAAGACTCTCCCTTCTTAGGATATATCTCCATTGTATTGGAAAGCTGAGAGGTATTCGGTACGCAGAACGGACAGCTCTGATACGGTAGGTTCATCAAAAACATAAACGAGCCATCAACAGGTGAGCTTGTCGCCATATAACCGCTGATGGTCACGAGCGTTCCGTCAAGGGTTTTTAGATAATCGTATCCGGATGCAGCCTTAAAGCTCAGCTTAGTAACATTTTCTCCATTTGGATCAACGGGATCGTCGTTGTCGCAAGCAACAAAGGACGAAGTCATAATGGCGAGTAACAGAAAGATTGCCGCAAATCTAATAAGATTCTTTTTCGTTTTCATAATCAATCCGCAATGCTATCCTTTCTGGACATACAGAACGTCCAAATTACCGTGGGAAGCACACTGATGATAAACACGGCAAGAAGAATAATAAATTCCATCGGATAGACCTTGGACATATTCAGAACGACGCCCATAGACTCAACGTAACCGTTCATAAGCGACATGCATATTCTCGATACACCGAACGCAAGCAAAACCGATACAAGTCCCATGATGCTATTTTGAATAATATAAAGAAGATTGATCTTCTTCATACTGATTCCGATCAGGCGCATCAGGGATATTTCCTTTGCAGAGTGGTACATATTAAGAAGCGTTATGATCGAGATGATCATAATGTTCATAATGAGAATAACGGCGCAGAGCACAAACACGATATACTTCGTGTCGTCAGCGTCATTTAGGACATCACGAACGATACTCATAGGCTCGATTGCCTGAAGGGTGTAATTGTCGCCGTCCTCGGTGGTAATAATCTTGCCATCGTATTCCTGAACCAGCTGCATGGCATATCCGGGATTCTTCGTATTGATAAGTATAGCACAGACTGTACCGTGGGTATGTTGATGCTCCTCGCCTTCTTCGTGCTCACCGTGTTCCTCACCGTGATCGTGCATATCCCAAAGGGTCTTGATTTGAGTAAATACGACGTTATCAAAGGAAGAATGGCTTTCTTCAAGGATACCCACGACGGTGATTCCTTGGGTATGCTTATCCGTACCGCTTGCTGAATGGCTGGTATAAATGAAATCTCCAACCTCAAGATCACAGTACTTTGCGATATTGGAACCGACTACGGCTTGCATCGTTTCGGCTACCGTAAACATTTCACCCTTTGCAACCGACTTGTTTTTCAGATAAGCAGGGGTGGTTCCGACTACGTTATAGCCGTTATAATTATCCGCCATCGCAAAAGGTATCACGGAATCAACTCGCTGATCCTGCTGCAAGGAGGATACAACCGAATATGGAATCGTTCCTACGGGAGAGTCGGTAAAATACATAGTATTCATAGCGAGCTGCGTGTTACTACCCGCAGGGCCGACAATAGCGGAATAATACTGTGCACCCGAGGTTATACCTTCGTCAACCTGAGTTGCTACGTTAAAGGCAAGAACGCCGATGCCTGCGGAGATGACGATAGAGAGGACGATCAGAATGATCTGTACCTTTTTGATCGCCATATTTTTTAACGCAAATTTTAACATCTCAATCGACCTCCTTTAGGGTAACCGTATCTCGCATTCCGCCGGTCATTTCATTCATATCTATGACTTCGTCGAAATACTTTGCAAGGCGGTCATCGTGGGTGACAGCAATCAAGGTTTTGCCGCGTGAGACTTCGATCAATTCCTTAATAACCTGTTCGCCAATGGCGAAATTGAGGTTGCCGGTAGGCTCGTCCGCAAGAATAATGTCGGGGTGCTTTACAAGAGCGCGTGCAATAGCGACTCTCTGCTTCTGCCCTCCGGAAAGATGCTTGATCTTCGCGTTTTTCTTTTCGTAGATATCAAGAGAACGGAGCATATCGTCCATATCCGAAACATCTACACCTTCAAGACGGAGAATGCCGATATTATCAGCGACTGTCATATCGTTTATCAGCTTAAAATCTTGGAAGATATAGCCGATCTTCCCAATTCTGAATTTGTCCTTTATCTTTTGCGTGGCTGCACTCATTTCTACGCCATCAATCACGATGGAGCCTTTTGAGGGAGAGAGAATACCCGCGATCATATTGAGCAGAGTAGATTTTCCACATCCCGATGCGCCGAGCAGCATATAGGATTTACCGGTCTCAAAGGTAATATCACGGTATTCAATCTCTGTCTCGTTTTGAAACTGTTTGCCGAGATTTTTAATTTCAATCATATGTTTTTTCCTTTCGTATTTTAGATTTGATCTGATAATAAATCAAGTCTTAATCCGAAAGCTTCACCTTAAGCGCAACGGGAGTACCGTTATTGCCCGATGGTATAGATTTGTATGAGCATGAAATTGTAAACAAGATATTTGCTAATTGATGCACTGTGACAGCAAGCACAAGACCGATCATCGTGTTACGTGAGGTCTCAATCAAAGCGCAAACAGTACAATCTGAGCCGACGCAGTCGTGTGCGTGAGTCAAGAAAACGATAGAGGTATGGGCTATGACCAATAATATGCACAAAAAGGCAACAATGCTTTTCCAGTTCTTGCTTAGCATTATTTTCTTATACCTCCAATTCCTAAATACTAATTTTGAATGAAAAACGTTATTTATTCCGCATCACTTTTTCGTTGGCAGTGCTTTTGACAGCCACCGAATCCGCAGTGTGTTTCTTTCCCGTCACAAAGATGGTAATCACCACCCTCTATGCGAATCGTATATCCGTTCACAAGAGCTGAAGCAAGCTTCTTTCTTGCAGTATCACAAATGAGCTGTGCAGTCGCACGAGATACCTGCATATATTCAGCGCATTGCTCCTGAGAAAAACCATGATAGTCAACGAGTCGAATGCACTCATATTCATCAACGGTCAAAACGACTGCTTCCTCTTTAGCTGAATTAGCAACGAATGTATCTGCAATGGGCATTCTGCAAACCTTGCGGCATTTTCTCGGTCTTGGCATCTCACATAGCTCCTTATTTTTGGTATATACCAATTATATCACGGTTTTTGGTATATGTCAATAACTTTTGATATTTATTGTAAGAAAAAGGCGGTGAGAACATAATATTCCTCGCCGCCTCAGATCATTGGGGTAAGGTTTCAAAAAGCAACATTGCAGAACACGAGAGCAATTACAAAGAGGTTGACTCAATACCAACTTCAAATAGTGAAGTGCTGATATTTTTGATAGTTTCTTTTTTCTCTGATTCATCCTTTTTATGCGTCCTGTTCTTCTACGTCAAACTGACTCTGATAAAGCTGATAATAGAAGCCGCCATTCTGCATAAGTTCTTCGTGATCTCCGCTTTCTATCACGTCGCCGTCCTTCATAACAAGAATAAGATCGGCATTACGAATAGTGGAAAGACGGTGCGCGATAACAAAGCTGGTTCTTCCCTTTGTCAACTCGTCCATCGCTCGTTGGATAATGACCTCGGTTCTCGTATCCACAGAGGAAGTGGCTTCGTCAAGGATCAGCATAGGCGCGTCCTGAAGCATCGCGCGGGCTATGGTAAGAAGCTGCTTCTGTCCTGCCGAAATAGTCGTTCCCTCGGTCAGTACCGTGTCAAGTCCATGCGGCAAGGAGCGAATAAACTTATCGATTCCGCAGACCTTGGCAACGCGCATGATGTCCTCGTCGGTGATCTCCGTCATATTGTAGGCAAGATTTTCACGAACCGTTCCTTCAAATAGCCACGTGTCCTGCAATACCATACCGAACATATCGTGAACGTCCTCGCGACGAATGTCGTGAATGGGCATGCCGTCAACCGTAATACTGCCGCCGTTGATCTCAAAGAAGCGCATCAAAAGATTAACCATCGTAGTCTTTCCCGCGCCCGTGGGGCCGACAATGGCGACCTTTTGTCCGGGTGTCACCTTTGCCGAGAAGTCCTTGATAATGACCTTGTCGGGGTTTTCGGGGTAGGCGAAGCGAACGTGATCAAATACGACAGCGCCCTTTGTTTCCTCGGTTTCGTGCTTTGGCTTGCCGCTTTCGTCCTCTAATTCCTCGGCTTCCATAAAATCAAAGATACGACCCGCGCCTGCGGTAGCCGTCTGTAAATTGGTCATTCCCTGCGCGATCTGCGTCAAGGGGGCGGTAAAGAGACGAACGTACAGAATAAAGGAAATAATAACGCCGAATTTGATCGTTCCGTTTATGGCAAGCGCCGCGCCGATGACACATACGGCAACATAGGAAAGATTGCCGATAACGTTCATCAGGGGTTGCATCATACCCGAAAGAAATTGAGATTTCCAATTGGCGTCATAAACATCTTTATTAAGCTTACCGAATCGGTTCAGCACCTTCTTTTCGGCTCTGGAGATGCGAACCACGTCATGCCCCGAATACATTTCCTCAACGTACCCATTCAGTGCGCCGAGGCTGACCTGCCGCTGCTTAAAGTATTTCTGTGAGCGTCCCATAATGAGCATCAGAAGCACCATACCGACCATCGTGATGAGAACGGCAGTCAGGGCAAGATGCCATTCGGTGACGAACATCATAATGAGACAGCCGATAAACTGCGTCGCGGCGCTGATCATTGTGGGCAGGCTGTTGGTCATACCCTGCTGAAGCACCGATACGTCGTTGGTAATACGGCTGAGAATGTCACCCGTTGAGGTTTCGCCGAATTGCTTTTGCGGTACTTTATTGATCTTGACCGAAAGATCGTGGCGCATTCTGCGGGAAGCTTTCAGGGTAACGGTCGCCATAATATAATGCTGAACAAAGTTCGCTAAAGCGCCGATCAGATAAAATACGATCAGCGTGATGCCCACCTTGGCGATAGCAGACATATCAATACCGCCTACAAGTCCGTCGGAAATGATGTCGGTGATCTCTCCGACCTTATCGGGCGTGATGATCGTCATAACCGCGGCAAGCGCGGCGAGAAGCAACGCAAAAATAACGAGAGGCGCGTTGCCCATATATTTGAAAATTTTAGCAAGTGTTTGTTTCATATCGGCACCTCCTTACGCAAGCTCGGCAGCCGTCAGCTGAGACTGCGCGATCTCGCGGTAGACGGGGCAGCTTTCCATCAGCTCGTCGTGTGTGCCGATGCCCACCGCCTCACCGCGCTCAAGCACGATGATCTTGTCAGCGTCTCGAATGGTGCTGATACGCTGTGCCACAATGATTTTAGTGGTATCCGACAGCTCTTTTGCAAGTCCGTGGCGAAGGGTAGCGTCGGTCTTATAGTCAAGTGCCGAGAAGGAGTCGTCAAATATCAGTATTTCGGGCTTTCTTGCAAGAGCGCGGGCAATCGAAAGACGTTGCTTCTGTCCGCCCGACACGTTCTTACCAAGCTGTACGATTCGGTGATCCTTACCACCCTCGGTCTTATCCACAAACTCCTTTGCCTGAGAGAGCGAGATCGCCATATCCACCGTTTCCTCGTCAAAGCCGTCTTGGCTTTCACCAAAGGTAATATTCTCTCGGATACTTCCCGCAAACAAGACTGCCTTTTGCGTGATATATCCGATCTTATTATACAAGCCATCAAAGGTATAATCCTTGACGTTTACTCCGTCCACAAGGACTTCACCCTTAGTGGCATCATAGAAGCGCGCGATCAAGGAAATGAGCGTGGTTTTGCCGCATCCGGTTGCACCGATAATGGCAAGTGTCTGTCCCTTTTCAATGCGGAAGGAGATGTCGGAGATAGCCTCCTCCTGCGCCTCGGGATAAGCAAAGGATACGTTCTTGAACTCTACCGTTCCAACCTCGTCGGCATTGCTCTTTGCGCCCTCGGTAACGGTTGCCTGTCTGTCAAGCACCTCATTGATACGTTCTGCCGATACCTGCGCTGCGGGAAGCATCATAAACACCATGACCATCATCATAAACGACATGACCACGTAGGTCGCATAGGTGCTGAACACGACAATGTCACTGAACATCGCGATTCTACCCGCGACGTCGGTAATCGCTATTTGATTGATGAGAGCCGCGCCGAGCCAATAGATTGCCAAGGACAGACCGTTCATACAGGTTCCCATCACAGGCTGCATCAAGGAGAATAAGCGTTGATTTTTCAGCTGCGTATGCATCATCTCGGTGTTGGGCACGTCAAATTTTTCGGTCTGATAGCCTTCAGCATTGAAAGCGTGGACTACGTTGATACCTGTCAGATTCTCTCTTGCCATGCGGTTCTGCGTATCGGTCAGCTTCTGAACCTTACGGAAGCGAGGCAGACAAACCGACATAATGGTAAGAACCGTCGTGCATATCACGACGACTGCGGATGCCGTTACGGCAGACAGCTCCCAGCTCTTGCCGAGAATCTTAATGATCGCCCATACCGCCATGATGGGCGCTTTTACAAGCGATTGCAAGCCCATAACGACAATCATCTGCAATTGCGTGATATCATTGGTTGTTCTTGTAATCAAGCTCGGAATTGAAAATTTGGACGTTTCGGCTTTGCCGAGCAGCATCACGTGAGAAAATAGCTTTTCTCTGACGGCAAAGCTGTATCCCGCTGCAATACGCGAGATCAGAAATCCGCAGGCAATCGCAAGCGCCGCACTTGCAAGCGTACAGCCGAGCATTTTCGCGCCCACAGTCAGAATATCTGCCATTTCACTTCCGGGGGTGTTGATCAAAACCGTCAAATCACTCATATAGTCTGGCATCGTCAGATCAAAATAGATCTGTCCGATGATCAAAGCAATACTACCGAGAACCATCCACCGTTCCTGATTTTTCATGTATTTCAGCAATTTGAGCATCTTGAAATTATTTCTCCTTTATGATCTTATCAATATTTGCGTCCATCAATTTGAAGCACCGCTCCATTACGGCGCGATCCTCCTCGCTGATCCCTTCCAAAACCGCTTTTGCAAACTGAATCTGACGCTCCCGTCCTGCTTCAACGATCTTCTGCGCCTTTTCCGTGCATACGAGTGCATCCTTTCTTCTATCACCGGGAACGGCGCGTCTTTCAATGTATCCCCCCTGCACCAAACTTTCAACGTGAGCGGATACCACGGGGCGCTTCAGTCCTCTCATATCGCAAATATAGCTTGCCGTAGCAAACTCGGGATTATTGGCAATAAAAAGAAGGATACTTATCGCCGTATGAGGCATGTCAGTTTCTTTAGCCAACGGCAGCAATGCTTTTTCGTATGCCAATCCTATCTTTCTTGCGTGTCCATTCATTTCCTGAATCGTTATCATAAAAAGCTCCTTTTGTTCATTTTTGAACTATTCAATATTATACTATTCGCAAATGCAATTGTCAATGTTGAAATTGTGAATTTTTATGAAGGTCAGTTGAAAGTTTTAGAACGCAATTGGAACGAGCTTTTGATCTTCTCCCGCAGAACGCAGGAGCAGCTTAATAGTTGGGCGCGCCGATATGGATATAAGGATCAACCGAAAGAAATGCTTGAACACACCAAGAAGGGCTATGACGGCAGATATACCTGTGTTAACCTTACAAACTATTCTACAATCGAATTCCGCATCTTCAGAGGTACGTTAAAGCTCAACACGATACTTGCCACCCTGCAGTTGGTCAACCACATCTGCGAGGTGGCTGTTTCTTTGTCGGACGAGGAAGTGCGCCACCTCTCTTGGAGTCGCTTTGTCGATCAGATCACCGAGCCTGAGCTGATTCAGTACCTTAAAGAACGCCGTATTTATGTCAACGAATCAATATCAAACGCCCTGTTTGGAAACACTTAAAATACGATTTGCGGCAAATTTGCGGCAGACAGATAGAAAGAATCCCCGAAAACCCAGTGTTTTCGGGGGTATTTTGAGAAAATAATTATCTCTTCGAGTTATAATGTAGGTGTTTTGTGCCGTTTTGTATCGTTTGAAAAATTCCTGTAATATAAGGCTTTACACGCATTATTGTATCATATCTTGGTGCAAATTGCAATACCTTTTTGTAATTTTGGACATCAAAAGGACATCAACGGACATCAACGGACATCAATCGTTCTGTAATTTCAGGGAAATCAAGTCTGCTACTTTTGCCTTTGAGCTTTTCAGAACATCAGCGTAAACATTCGCTGTTGTGGACACATCAGAATGACCGAGCAACTCACTCACGATTTTGAGATCAATACCGCTGTTTATCAAAAGCGTTGCGTTACAATGGCGTAAACTATGCAGAGAAATAAAGTCAAAGTCCGTTCCCTTTACAAAACGCCTGAACTGTGTGTTAAGCCCTGACCTGTCAACATAATTTCCGCTGTCTGTTGTGAATACCATTTCAGGATATTGATACAGACTTCCGAGCCTGCTCAATTTTTCATCATTATATTTCTTTTGTTCGATGAATATTTCAGCCAATATATCCGATAAAGCAATATAACGGTTACTTGTTGCAGTTTTAGGCGGTTGAAGCCAATGTTTACCGCCGACATCTGTCAGAGTGTTTTCAATGTGAATTGTCCTGTTCTCAAAGTCTATATCTTGCCAACGGAGAGCCAAACACTCACCCGATCGCATACCTGTATATAACAGTACCTTTATAATGCGGTTGAACTGTGTGTTATCCTCTACCATTTTTAACAAGGCTTTTGCTTGATTTTCGTCAAGGAAAGGCTTTTTTTCTTTCGGCGTTTGTGCTTTTGGAAGTATAACCGCTTTTGTGCAGGGCGTTTCCTTGATAAAACCTTGCTCCACAGCACGAGCGAACACACTTTGAAGAATTACATAGACTTTCCGACAGGTTGCAGGCTGATAAGTGCGAGTTTTGAAAAATGCCGTAATCTTTGCAGGGGTGAAATCTTTTAGTTTCATATTCCCCAATTCAGGCAGTAAATGGTTTCTTATTTGTCCCTCATAGGTGTAGGCTGTAATCGGTTTCAGCTTGTTTCTTGCATAGTTTTCAATATACCATTCAGCCAATTCAGAGAAACGCATATTTTCGTTTAATGAGGACAGCCCTCTACATTTACGCTCAAACTCAATAGCAAATTCCTGTGCGAGCTTTTCAGCCTTTTTCGGTGTGGTGTTTTCGGGCGGTTTATATGTGGTAGTTTTTCTGATCTTCTTTCCGTTCGTATCAAGTCCGAGCGATACCACAATTTGAAATGTGTTTCCACGTTTATTTATCGTTGCCATTTTTTACACCGTCCTTATAGTTATTTAGAAAATCCCAATATTCCGACAAATTCTGTACTGAAGCGGTATTTTTGACTTTTGCCATATACTCCGCACATTCGTCCAAAAAATCACGGACAAATTGCTCTGTACTCAAATGTTCTCTAACCATTGAGTTATATATTCTTTTCTTTTTTCTTTGTAATTCTTGATTGATATTTCTCACAGCTTGTTCACAGGGCAAATGTTCATATCCGTTAAAAGTGCTTTTTCGGTTGCAGTATTTTTTGTTGCTTCCTGCTCTGCTTCCGTCTTTGAAAAACCACCGTCCGCAATGGGAACATTGAACAAGTTT
>JAFVXC010000026.1 GCA_017501345.1 Clostridia bacterium | reverse complement strand
TTTACTTTGTTTGAGTAGTAATTCTCTTTAGAATTGTTCGAGATTCTTTCGCACATATCTTTGATTCGCAGATCCGTAGATCCGCAAGTCGTTGCTTTGTACTTTATCTCTTATTGTTCAATTTTCAATGACCGTTCGTCGTCCGCTTTTCGCGCCGACCTTGTTATTATACCACATCGCTTCAGGCTTGTCAATAGGTTTTTGAAAAGTTTTTTGGTTTTTTTGAAGTTTTTTTCTTCAAGGATTTCCGTTCCAACTTTACTTCCCTATTTTCTTGTCCAAGACCTGCGGTTTTTTGCCACCTTTTTGAGGTGGATTTACATTATAACACACCGATATTACTTTGTCAATACTATTTTTCTCAAAAAATCAAATTTTTTATATTTATTTCCGCAAAATTCATATCCCCCACGCCAAATATTTTAAAACCCCTTGCAAAATGCCGAGCACTACGCTATAATATATCTATAATATATTTAAGTAGCAATTCACCCAAGCAACCATACAATAGAACTCAGTAAGGAAAGAGGAACTCCCATGAAAAAAGCAACTCCGCAGGAGCGCTATACGCTTCTCTGTCAAATACGCGACATTCTTGTCTCGCAAAATTACGATCCGCTCCGTCAGATCAGCGGCTATCTTTTGACCGAGGATCCGACGTACATCCCCGATTGTCAGAATGCGCGATCTCTGATCGTTGAGATCGACCGCGCAGATCTTCTCGACGATCTTCTGCGCCTTTATTTTAAGGAAGCGTGAAAGGCGGCACATCTTGACGTATCTTGATCTTTCTACAGTGCCCTTTCGCGCGCTTTCTCCGTCTCTCGTCCCCGAAACCGTTCTCGCGCTCGGAAATTTTGACGGCGTACACATCGGTCATCGGACACTGCTCGGAGAAGCCGTCCGAAAAGCGAGGGAGCTCGGCATAGCTCCCAGCGTATGGCTCTTTCGGTCTCCACCGACCGACTTTTTGAAAACGCCTCCCCCCCCGCACCTTTCAACGCTTGAGGACAAGCTTCTTCTCTTCAAGACGCTTGGAATCCGCTTTGCGTTTATCGAGGATTTCGAAGCGATCGGTGGGATATCCCCCGACGCCTTTGCTAAAGACATCCTGCAAGGCGCCTGCCGTTGCCGTCACGCGGTCTGCGGCTTCAATTATTCCTTTGGTTATAGGGGTGCGGGAACGCCGATGCTGCTGAGCACACTGTTTGACGGCGCAGTCAGCGTGATTTCTCCCGTCACCGTGGGCGATCTGCCCGTCAGCTCGACTCGCATTCGTACCCTTCTTCTTGAGGGGGATGCAGAAAAGGCAAGTGAGCTTCTCGGCAGGCCCTATTCCTTCAAGGCGCCCGTCCTGCACGGGAAGGCGCTCGGCCGAACAATCGACTTTCCCACGGTCAATCAGGATTTCCCTCCGCTTACCGTGATCCCAAAGCCCGGGATCTATGCGGTCACCGTTCGGATTTCCGAGGATCATCGAAGAGGTATTCTGTACGGTGTCTCCAACGTCGGAAAACGACCCACGGTCGAGGATTCGGGCCACATCAACTGTGAAACCTTTATTCTCGATTTCGATGGCGATCTGTACGGCAAGGAGCTCGAGATCGGCTTCGTTACTCGTCTGAGAGACGAACGAAAAATGTCAAGTATAGATGAGCTGCGCGCCGCGATCCAAGCCGATGCGAATACTGCGCGGCGTATCTTCAGACTCACCAAATAAGCATCCCTTGTACGCGTTGCGGTATTATTATCACAGAAAGGAAGAACTCTATGAAAGGTCGCCAATCGAATCTCCGTGTGCGGTGGGCGGCACTTTTTCTCGCCCTTCTGTTTTCGATGATCCCGCTCTCTGCCCTCCCGATCGGGGCGATCCCCGAAGCACCGAACGCGCCCGACCATTCGCGCGCACAGGCGGTCATTCTTTATAATCTCGATCACAAAGAGGTACTCCTCGAAAGCAATGCTGATAAAAGCCTCTTCCCCGCGTCAACCGTAAAGATCATGACGGGTTTTCTCGCGTCAGGACTGCTCCGTAGCCGAATGGATGAGACCGTCACCGTTACAAAGGAAATGATCGCGGGAGCAAGCGGAAACCGTATGAATCTCGTAGAGGGAGAAAGCATCCGCATCCGCGATCTTTACTTCGCCGCGATCACAGGCGGATACAACGATGCCTGCACGGCACTTGCGGTGCTCGCGTCGGGAAGCATTGACACCTTTGTAACAAAGATGAATGATCAGGCCACATCCCTTGGGATGTACGGAACGGTATACAAAAATCCAACGGGGCTTCATTCCGCTTCGATGGTAACGACGGCACGCGATACTCTCCTTCTCTCTCTTGCCGCAAGCACAGATGAGCTATATATGGAGGCGGCCTCCACCGTAAAGTACGAGATCTCCGCGACGAATAAGAGCTCTTCACGAGCCTTTTACAACCGGAATTATCTGATTGCCTCAGCGGTAACGACCGCATATCACAATCCGTATGCCGAGGGACTGAATGCAGGTATGACCGATGAGGGCGGATGGTGCGTTGCGGCAAAGGCATACCGAAACGACCTCTCGTGGTTCTGCGTGGTGCTCGGCGGCGAGGAGAACACGGAAAGCGGAGAGCTTTATGCATACTCGATCGCAAACCATCTTCTCTCCTGGGCGGCACGCGGCTACACGGTAAAGTCCGTCGTAACGGCGGGAACAGAATACGCAACGATCCCCGTAAGCTACGCCGCGATCACCGAGGAGGTCGAGGAGGGACTTCCCCTCATTGCAAAGCACGATCTCTCGGTTTTCATTCCGCAGAGCACTGCCGAGGGACAAAGCGGACTCGAGTACACAGTCAGATTGAACGCCCCCTCCCTCACAGCTCCGATCGAGGAAGGAGAAGAGGTTGGGGTACTCATCGTCACGTGGAACGGGATCGAAGTCGGGAGAGTCCCTCTCCTTGCGAGATCCTCGGTTACAAGAAATGAGTTTACCTACTCGCTCAGCCGTATGAAGGATCTCCCGAAGAATCGTTTCTTTCAGGGCTTTTCGGTCTCCTTCATCATTCTCCTGCTCGTCTATACCGTGCGCGTTTCGCGGCTTGGATACAGACGGAGGCTTCGGAGCAAAAGTTATATCCCCGAGCCCTTCCGCGAGAACGAGCAAGACGACGAGACGGAGCGTCCGCAAGCGATGCCACGTGATCCGTACGCATCTGCGGCGACCGAGCTTGAGCGGTCAAAGCGGAAAAAGCAATAATCAAAATCGGACAGACTCACAAAAAGGATCTGTCCGATTTTTATTCTATGGTTGTTTCGTACGAAAGAAAGCGACGCCTTACCTTTCCCACTTGTCAAGGAGAGATCTGATCTGCGCCGCGAACTTGGCGTTCTCCTTGTTCGGACGGCTTTCACACCGCCTCGCAAGGGCAAGCAGTGCCTCTGCCTGAGAAACAAGATCGCTGTGAACACGATTCTTTCTCGAGCGGTTTTTGGCAGCATCTGCCGCCGAAAGGCGCTTCTTTTCGGTATAAGCGGTCATAATGCCCCGTGCAAGGTCGTACTCGGTTCCGCTGTACGGTGTTTCAACGGCGTATCCGCGCTCCCGAAGCTCGCCTGCGAGTGCCGCAATCGACTCCTCGGTTCCGTGATTCAGAAAGACCGTTCTCGGCTTCCGTTCAAATCGAGAGAGCCAGTCGATCAGCCCCATCCGATCTGCGTGACCGCTCGTTCCCTTCAGCGATCGGATCTCCGCCTTCACGGCAATATCCTCGCCGAAAAGGCGTACGCTCGGGGCACCCTCGGTCAGAATTCTGCCGAGCGTTCCCTCCGCCTGATATCCGACGAAAAGTATGAGGTTCTGCGGTCTCCACAGATTGTGCTTCAAGTGATGCCTGATCCTTCCCGCCTCACACATACCGCTGGCGGAAAGAATGACCTTGGGCTCAGGAGTTTCGTTGATCCTTTTCGAATCCTCGACCGTCACGGAAAGTCTGAGATTCGGAAATCTGATCGGGTCGATCCCCGCATCGATCAGGCGTCTCGTCTCGTCGTCAAAGCAGGAAGGATCGCATTTTGAAAAGATCTCGGTCGCCTCGATCGCAAGAGGGCTGTCGACGTATACGGGAAAATCCCGGTTTTTCGTGAGCCCCCTCTGCTTGATCTCTCGGATCGCGTAGAGCAGCTCCTGCGTGCGTCCGATCGCAAAGGACGGGATCACAACGTTTCCGCCCCTTCGAAGCGTCTCATCGATCATCCCTGCCAGCACCTCGACCGTATCGGTATGCCGTTCGTGATCGCGATTACCGTAGGTCGATTCCATCACAAGGTAATCGGTCTCCGCGATGCGAGACGGATCCTTTATGATCGGCTGATCGGTATTCCCAACGTCTCCGCTGAACACGATCTTCCTCTCTGCCTCCGCTTCACGGAGCCAGATCTCGATCGCTGCCGAGCCGAGCAGATGCCCGATATCGGTAAAACGGATATCGACGCCCGCAGAAACCGTGACCCTTTGATCGTATGGAACGCCTCGAAAAAGCTTGATCGTCCCGAGTGCATCCTCAAGTGTATAGGTAGGGGTGAGATTTCCGTTTCCCGAGCGCTCTGCCTTCCGATTCTTCCACTCGACCTCACTCATCTGGATGTGCGCACTGTCCTTCAGCATAATATCCGCGAGCCGTACCGTTGCCTCGGTCGCATAGATGATACCGCGGAAGCCATCCTTATAGAGCCGCGGAAGCATCCCCGAGTGGTCGATGTGCGCGTGTGTCAGAAAGACCGCATCGATCTGTCCTGCGGGGATCGGCAGATCGACGTTCTGAAAGACATCGATCCCCTGCTCCATACCGCAATCGACCAGGTAAAAGCGGTCGTTCACCGTAAGAAGTGTACAGCTGCCCGTTACCTCCTGAGCAGCACCGATAAACTCGATCCTCATAGACTCACCCTATCCTTTCTGCCATTTGGCATCGTTCGATTAAAGCTCGGCCTTCCTTATACGCTTTTTCATTTTTCGAAGATCGCGCAGCATCCGAAACGTATCACGGATCACGCGAACCTTGGATTCTCTGTGATTCACGACCTTCACGGGCATTTCGGCAATACGGTATCCCCGCTTTACCGCCCAGAGGATCGCTTCAAAGTCAAAGGCAAATCCATCCACCTCGCAGCGCGAGAAGATCGTCCGTGCCGCCTCTCTGCGAAACGCCTTACAGCCGCATTGAGAATCCGACAGCTTGAATCCGCCCGCGATACAAAGAACCTTGATGTAGAGCTTTGACATAATCTTTCGCAGTAAGGTATATCCCTCGTATCCGTCCTTATGGAGGTTACGGGAGCCGATCACGAGCTGTGCGTTGGGCTCCTTGTCAAAGGCTTCCTTTATTTGCAGGATCACGTCGGTTCCGTACGCAAGATCGGCATCGGTAAACATAATAACGTCTCCCGATGCTTCCAGCATCGCCGTACGAACCGCACAGCCCTTGCCTCGGTTCTCCTTATATCCGACGACTCGGACGTTCGGGAGTCCGAGAGAGCGGACCGTCTCGTCACATCCGTCGGTCGAACCATCACTTGAAAAGAGGATCTCGTAATCGTCGAAGTTTTCCTCCATATATAAAGACAGGGTCCGTGCTGTGTCCGCGATAATACTGTTTTCATTATACATCGGAATGCAAAGGGAAAATTTCATAGCTTTTCTTCTTTCTTTACTGTATGATTGATCGGTCGTTTTGGTGAATCGGAATTCAGCGCTTCTCATACACCGACAGAAAAACGTCGATCTCGGTCTCAAGCGCTTCAAGCGCGTTCAGCTTTTCCATATCCTGCTTTGAGGTTCGGAAGGCGTACGGCGTCATTGAAAAGAGGCTTTTTATCGTTTCACCCGAATCGAGACGTGCCGTATAGGTAAGGCGCTCCTCTGTGAGGAGATGCATCCCGATCGGGAGATCGGCACGCGGTGTGTTGCGATAGGGCGTATCGTATATTGCACGCTTGAGCCCGAGGAGATGGTCCTCTCCTGCTCCCGCGACGATCAGGATCCCGCCCGGCTTGAGCACGCGTAAGAATTCGGTCTCAGCGCAGGGCGCAAAAAGACTGATAACAGCAGACGCACAGCAATCCTTCACAGGAAGATCAAAAATCCCTCCGACCGCAAACGCCGCCGTGCTCCCCTTGTTCATAGCCGATCGCGTTGCCGCGTCGATCGCAGCCTTCGAGAGATCAAAGCCGAGAAGGCGCAGCTGAGGAAGGAGAAGCGCCGCGCGGTTCGTATAATATCCCTCACCGCACCCTGCGTCGATCACCGTCCCCGTGGGCGAATACCTCACGAGAAGCTCATTCACCTTGTCTGAGATCGGCTCATACGCACCGCTCTCGAGAAAGGCTGTACGGGCACGGACAAGCTCCTTATTGTCGCCGCCGCCCGCGTGCCGCGCGTCAAGATTGACGTATCCGCTTTTCGCACGGTCAAAGCAGTGGCGCTTTCCACAGGATTTCTTCGGCAAGCAGACAAGACTCGCGCCTCCGTTCTCCGCCACCAAAGGATCTGTGCAGATCGGACAGCGGAGCACGTCAAGCACACCAATTATTGCATCGTTTTTCACGTTGTTCCCTCCGTGATAGTCATTCCTCACGCTTTTCGCACGAGGCTATGGGGAGCGAAAACCAGAAGGTCGAGCCCTTCCCCATCGTACTGCTCACGCCGTAAATCGCGCTGTGCTGCTCAAGGATCTGCTTCACGATCGAAAGACCGAGACCGGTTCCTACCATTGCTCGCTTGTGGATCTTGTCGACCTTATAGTAGCGGTCCCAGATCAACGGAAGCTCCTCCTTTGAGATACCGTCCCCCGTATCAATTACCGATATACGGACGCGGTCGCCCTCCACGGCTTGTATCACGCGAACCGTCCTGTCGTCCTCATTCGTATAATTCACCGCATTGTTGATAAGATTGTAGAGCACCTGCAGGATCATCGTTCTGTCTGCATATACCTGCACGCTTTCTGACTTCTCGAAGGTGATCGTATATCCGTCGTGCTCGATCAGCTTTTCATACCGTGCGAGCGTCGAATAAACGGTCTCGGTCAGGTCAAAACATTCGTAGGTCGGCACACGGCTACCCGCACGGATCTTCGAGAGGTCAAGCAGATCGCTGACAAGCTCGCTCATACGTTCTGCCTCGTCGATCACGACCTGTACGTTTTCGGGAGTATTCTCCCCCGGAAGATCGCGCATAATTTCGCTATAGCCCTTGATCATCGTAAGCGGCGTCCGCAGGTCGTGCGAGACGTTTGCGATCAGCTCCTTCTGGAGCGCATCGGTCTTTGAGAGCTCAATCGAGGCATAGTTCAGCGTTTCGGCAAGCTCCCTTGACTCACGGAAGCCCGATCCGACGAATGCTACGCCGTAGTCTCCCTGCGCAAGCCGACGCGCGGATGCACTCATTGAAACGATCGGGCGAAGGACCGTCTGAGCGATCAGTACGGCAAGTCCGAGCGCAAGTACGAGAAGGATCGCGCCAAGCCACAATGCCTGAAGCTCAAGCGTTTCGATGATCGACGAAACGGGGGTAAGCTTCGAGTCCAGGAGAAATATATAGCTTTGACCTCTGCTGTTCTCTACTACGTGCACCGACACCGCATTATCGCTTTTTTCCACTACGATATGCGCGTAATTATGGGGGGGCCTGCTTTCATCGTAGGCACTCTCGCTGTCTTCGTCTATAGGTCTCGTGTCATCGGGTGCATCACCGCCACTCGGATTTCCCTCAAAAAACTGCCTCTCCACGGGATATACCACCGAAAGCCTGCCGCCGTTCAAAAGTGCCTTTTCATACAGCTCAGACCGATCCTTGTCCGACAAAAGATGCACCGCACAAACACCCGCAACGTGCGACTTTGTGATCTCCTCGGCGGCACTGCCGTTCAGCTTATAAACCGATATGCAGATCCCGTACCGTGAGGCATAGTCGTACACCGCAGTCCCGAGGCTTTCCTCATCGTCCGAAAAATATGCAAGCTCCTCCGCAACACGGTCAAGCTCCTTATATTTTGCCCGTTCATAAAATACGTCAAGCAAAAAGATCTGAAATAACCAGATCAGGAACATTACGACAAGAGTAAAAACAAACAGATAGAGAAAGAGCTTCCCACTGATGCCCATACCGCGCACGCTTTGCGTGCGTCCCGTCTCTCTTTCAGATACTGTAGTTCCCTTCCTCATACGTTCACCCTTCAAACCGATATCCGACGCCGCGAAGCGTGACGATCGCCGAGGCGTAGCGTCCGAGACTCTTTCGGAGAAGCTTGACGTGCGTATCGAGTGTACGCGCGTCTCCGTAAAAATCGTATCCCCAGACCTCGGTGAGTAGCTTCTCTCGCGAAAGTGCGATGTTGCGGTTGCGGAGCATATAGAAGAAGAGGTCGTACTCCTTCGGTGACATCTCGACGCGCTCTCCGTCCACATAGACAATGCGAGCCGTAACGTCGGCGCGCAGGCCGCCGTTATCGATCTCCACGATCTCGTTTCTCGATTTCTCCTCCTTATTGCGTGTAGTTCCCGTACGCTTCAGGACGGCGGCAATGCGAAGCATCAGCTCCTTCGGAGAAAAGGGCTTGACGACGTAATCGTCGATTCCAAAGGCAAAGCCGTTGATCTTATCGTATTCCTCTCCGCGCGCGGAAAGCATAATGATCGGCGTATCGGAAAACCGACGGATCTCGCGGCAAGCGGAAAAGCCGTCCAGCTCGGGCATCATAATATCCATCACGATAAGGTCGAACCGCTCCGCCTTACACAGAGATACCGCCTCCATACCGTCGGCAGCCTCGGTTACCGAAAAGCCCTCGTATTCCGCATACTTACGAATGATCGCACGGATCTTGGATTCGTCGTCGACAACGAGAATATGATACATAACGTCACCTCTTTCCTCGCGACAGTCTGTCACCCGACGGGTACACCGCCGCAAGGCCTCTCTTCTATCTTTATTATAACGAAAAATTTCATTTTTCGCAATAGCTATTTCAGTTTTTTTACATTGTTTTATAAAGTTTTATCAAAATAACTCCGAAATGCAAAAATCAGGGGGCTGCGATCGCAAATCCGCCACCGTACAGCCCCCATTTTCTTCTTGTAAAGATCCTCGCGCCTCGATCACTGAAAGGTGATCGCGTAAGACGGAACGTATTCGCGGAGCGTCACGGTGATCTTGACCTCTGTCTCCACATAACTCGACCAGAGTCCGTTCGAGCTTATAACGATCCGCCCGAGCACAAGATCGGCAGTGTCTCCCGGCTGAAGCCCCGCAAGCACGGCATACAGATCGCTTTCCGAAGAGACCGCCACACCGTTCACCGAATGCAGTCTGTCCCCCTCTCGGAAATTCGCATCCTCACCGTAGCTTGAGGCCTGGACGTATATCCCTCGCATCTGATTGCGGTAGAGTGCGTACGCCTCTCTCGAATCCTTGATCTCGATCACCTCAAGATCAAGGCAGGCTCTCCCATGAATGTATCCGTCCTCGATAATCTCAACGATCTCATCAAACACGTCGTCGATCGGAATGGCAAATCCAAGCCCCTCAACGCCCTCGGAGGATTCCTTTGCGTTAACGATCCCAACAAGTCTGCCGTACCGATCAAAAAGTCCGCCACCCGAATTCCCGGGATTGATCGCGGCGTTGGTCTGCAGAAGCGTTCGCTTATAGCCCTCGATCTCGACCGTTCGCGCAAGCGCGCTGATGATACCGTCGGTCAGGGTTCCCGGGAGCGTTCCGAGTGAATTACCGACCGCAACGACGTCCTGCCCCGTAACGAGTCCGTCACTCGAGCCGATCACCGCAGGCGACAGCGTCTCGGTCGGCTCGATCTTCAGGAGCGCAACGTCGAGCGCAGGATCGCCGTCGAGATAGACCGCAGAATATACACTGCCGTTATGGAGAGTGATCTCGATCTCCGAGAAATTGTCGATCACGTGATAATTGGTAACGATATGTCCCTCCTTCGAAAGGATCACACCGCTTCCCGAGCCCTTTGTCAGATAGAATCCACCCGAGAAGCTGCTTGACATCTGAACCGAGGTCGTGATCGCAACGACAGAATCAGCTACCCGCTGGTACACCTGTGCGACCGAAAGCGCTTCGCCCTCTGTCTCGGGAAGCTCGATCAGGTTCACGATCGACGTCTCCTTGTAGATCGTTGCGGCATTAGACTTCTCACCACCTTCGTCGGTGTCGTCTCCGCCTTTGCGTGAAAGCACGAGCATCGTTCCGCCCGCACCGCCAAGGACTCCGAGCATCAGGCAGAGAACCAGTAGCGCCGCGGTCACAGCAATCCTCTTCGGCGTGCGCTTCGTTTTTCCCTGCCCCTCACCATCGGAGATCCCTTCACGGGACGGTGTATATACCGTGCTGGCAGTTTCGTTTTCTATGAGGTCCGGATCTATGCGGTCGTCATTCTTTTTCGGGGCATTATACGCCTCCCGATCGAGCGGTCCGTTCACTTCATTTCCTCCGTTTCGTAAGCTGAAGCACCGGAGTGGCGCTTGTCTGCCGATTCAGAGCAAGGGCTCTCCTCGGTATCCCTATTATAATCTCCCTTTGTGATGGGTTTTTGACGGCTCTAAAAACACATACTGAATTATTTCGCGAATTGTTTTGAATAAATTAAGGGGAAGTCGGTTGTTTTTTTGAATCATTTCTGTTATAATAAAAATTAACCGGACACCAAACGGCACAGTCCGGAAAGCTTACTTCAGATATTCGGAGGATACCCTATGATCACTCTGCTTTACGGCCCCCCCGGCAGCGGCAAAACGCACACGGTTCTTGAATATATGAAGCGCGACGCCGAAAACGGCATCCGCTCCTTTTTGATCGTTCCCGAGCAGGAGACCGTATCCGCAGAACGGCAGGCCCTCCTTTCTCTCCCCCCCTCGGCACAGCTCTCGGCAGAGGTGCTGAATTTCTCCCGTCTCGCAAACCGCGTATTCCGCGAATACGGCGGGCTGTGCTATCACTACATCGATAAAGGCGCAAAGGCTTTTCTGATGTGGAAGACCGTAAGAGAGCTCGCCCCTCTCTTTGAGTCCTTCGACGAAAGCACGGCGCACGATGCCTCTCTTTCGGAGTGGCTTCTGTCCGCCGTAGCAGAGCTGAAGGCATCCTGCATCACCTCCGCAATGCTTGAGCGTGCCGTCGAATCTCTCCGGAAGGACGATCCGCTTCGTTCCAAGGCGCGCGATCTCGCTCTCATCTATGCCTCCTATAACGGTCTTGTCGGCGAATCCTTCGAGGATAGTGCCGACGACCTCACGCGCCTCTCCGAGCTTCTTTCGAGGCACGACTTTTTCACAGGCACGCACGTATACATCGATTCCTTCACCTCCTATACCGCACAGGAGCTTGCCGTCATCAAGGAGATCGCCCGCACGGCGGACGCACTTACCGTAACCTTCCCCTGCCCCGAACCGCATACCACCGACCTGCATCTCTCCTCGGTCGCGGACACCGTCAAGCGCATCTCTCACATCGTGAAGGATTATGAAACGCAAACCGTTCTGCTTACGGGTAATCACCGTGCAAAATCCGAGGCGCTTGCGCTTTTCTCGGAGCATCTCTGGCGGCTCGATCTCGAAAAAGAGAGCCTCCCCGCCTTCCCCGAAGGCACACGCGAGAGCATCCGCCTTCTGTCCTCGGAATCGGTATACGAGGAGGCGGAAAGCATCGCGTTCCGCATCCTTTCCCTCATTCGGAAGGGGTACCGCTATCGCGACATCGTTGTGATCGCCCGCGATGCATCGGGCCTTTCCGGCATTCTTGATTTCGTCTTTGATAAATACGGCATTCCCTATTTTCTCTCCGAAAAGGAGGACCTCATCTCCCTCCCACCCCTGAAGCTCCTTTTGTCTGCGCTCCGTATCCTTTCTTCAAGGTGGCAGCATTCAGACGTGATCGCGCACGTTAAGACCGGGCTCTGCGACGTTACACCCGCAGACGCCGATCTCTTTGAGGAATATACCTCGACCTGGAATATTTCGGGCACGGGCTTCACCGAGGTGACCGAATGGGATATGAATGCAGACGGCTTCTCGGGTAGAGAGAGCGCCAGAGGTAAGGCGATCAAGGAAGCGGCGAACCGCGTGCGCGCGACCGTCGTTCCTCCCCTTCTCGCACTTTCCGATGCGCTGAAAAACGCGAAAAGCGTTCGGGAGGAGTGCGAGGCACTCTCCAATTATCTGAAGACGCTTGATCTCGAGGGAAAGCTGGGTCGTCTTTCCACAGAGGAACGCGAGGAAGGGAGACTGCAGAGTGCTGACATCTACGCCCGCCTGTACCCACTGATCGAGGACCTTCTTCAGAAGATCGTAACGCTTTCCCCCGAGGGAAGCGACGAGCCTCTCACTGAGGAGGAGCTTGAAAGCGCGATCCGCATCCTGCTTCGCTCGACCGAGATCGGGACGATCCCGACAACGGTGGACGAGGTCACGATCGGTTCTGCACATATGCTTCGCGCACAAAACGTGCGCTGTGCGATCCTCTTCGGGCTTTGCGAGGGTGAATTCCCCGCCGCCGTCGATGACAGCGGAATGTTCTCCTCCGCAGAGCGCATCGAACTTAAGAAGCTCGGTGTGGAGCTTTCCCCGAGCTACGATTTCAGATCCTCGGACGAGCTTCTCTACGTCAGCCGCGCGGTCTCCCTCCCCTCCGAGCTTCTGATTCTTTCAACGCACACGGCAGGGGCAGACGGCTCCTCGGCGCGTCCGTCTCTCCCCTTTCTCCGTGCCATTCAGCTCCTCGGGAAGGAGTATCCCATTGAAAACGACCGCGAGCTCCCGCTTCCCGATCGGATCCTCACTCCGCGGCTTTCTCTCGAATACTATCCCGCCTTGAAGGACTCCGAGGCAGGCGAGGCGCTTCGCCGTCTTTATCTCAAAAACGGTTGGTTCCCGGGCGGCACAGAGGCTGCTGATATCCCCGTCTCGACTACATCCGCGCGCGTTTCTCCCGACGTTGCCGCCGATTTCTTCGGCGACCGCATGACGCTGTCTCAGACGCGCCTTGAAAAATTCGTCAAATGTCATTTTGCCTATTACTGCAGTCACGTTCTCTCACTCCGTGAAAAGAAACAGGCCGAATTCGGCGCAGGAGACTCGGGAAGCTTCCTGCACCGTGTCCTTGAGCGCTTCTTCCGTGATGCGGTCGGAGGCAGCACGGGCGGCAAGTCCTTCACGCGCGCCGAGATCGAAGCGATCGCGGACGAAACCATCAAGGACTATAAGGATGAGATCCTTCCGAAATCTCTCTCGATGGACGAAAACGGCCGTCTCCCCCATCTTTACCGCCGCCTGCGCGACCTGTCGGTGATGATGATCGAGAACATTCTCGACGAATTCGCAAGCTCCGACTTCACCCCGCGGTTCTTCGAATTGAAGATCGGTGGCAGCGGTGCACCGAGTCCCCTCACCTTCATCCTGAAGGATGGAAGCACGCTCACGCTTCCCGGGGTGATCGACCGCGTCGATCTTTGCCGCAAGGGGAACAAGCTTTACGTCCGTATCGTGGATTACAAGACCGGTGTCAAGGGCTTCTCGCTTTCCGATCTCGCGGTCGGCCTCAACACGCAGATGCTCATTTATCTGTTCACGCTTTGCCACGCGGATGCCTTCTTCAAGGAGGGCGGTGACTCGGTCGAGCTCTGCCCCGCAGGCGCGATTTATCATTCCTCTGCCCTCTCGGCGATCCCGCTCGACACCTATCCCGACAGCACCCCCGACCTCGACGTACGCAGTCTCGCCGAAAAGGAATTTACGCGGAGCGGCGTCCTGACGAGCGACGAGGAGGTGCTTCGCGCAATGAATCACGATCTCGACCCCACCTACCTCCCCGGCATTAAGATGACGAAGACAGGCAAGATCGGCGGAACCTCTCTCATTGCTCCCGAGGCATTTTCAGAGATCGAGCGCGAGATCCGCGAGATCGTCACGGGAGTGGCTGAAAAGATGCGCGGCGGAAACGCCGATGCCGATCCCCTCCTCTACAAGGGCACGTCGCCCTGCACCTACTGTGATATGCGCCCGATCTGTCGGCACGACAACCACAGTACTCAAAACAGCACAGGGTCCCTCGGACTCGGAAAGGAGTAAGCACCTATGGAAAAGAAATGGACCCCCGCCCAAAAGGCGGCAATCGATACGCGCGGTCAGACTCTGCTCGTCTCCGCAGCCGCAGGTGCCGGCAAGACCGCCGCGCTCACCGAGCGCATCATACGCCGCGTAACCGACCCGAAGGCGCCTGCAGACGTCACCCGTATGCTGATCGTCACCTTTACACGCGCCGCTGCATCCGAGCTGCGTGAGCGTATTTCTGCGGCACTCTCAAACGCGCTTGCTCTGAATCCGACGTCAACGCATCTGTCACGGCAGATCATTCGTCTGTCAGAGGCTAAGATCTGTACGATCGACTCCTTCTTCCTCGACGTGGTGCGCTCGAATTTTTCGGCACTCGGTCTCCCGCCGAAATTCCGTATGGCAGACAAATCCGAGCTTACGATTCTGAAGCTTTCGATTATGAATGATCTCATTGAGGAGTATTACCGCAAGGGATCTGACTACGGACACTTCTTCGATCACTTCTCCTCGGTGCGAAGCGACCGAGAGCTCGCCTCCGTATTTCTCTCGCTTTACGAATCCCTCCAGAAGCATCCGCAAGGCATCGACTTCCTGCAAGCAAACGCAGACGCGCTTCGATCGGGTGCGGGAAACGACTTTTTCGCGTCCACCCTCGGCAGGGTCTCAAAGGAGAGCACCGAGGCACTCATCGAAGCCGCGATCACAGCGTATACGGGCGCGCTTGAGGCGTGTGAAAAGGACGAGGCGATGCGCTCCGCCTATGCGCCTCATTTTGCAGAGGATCTCTCCTACTGCCGCGTTCTTCTCGAGGCGGTACGTGCTTCCCACTATGATGAAGCACGTGAATTGATCCACGGCTACGAACCGAAAAAGCTGACCTCGATCAAGCGTGGCTGCTCCACCCCCGAAAGTGAATTTTACAAGGCGCTCCGCGGAGATTTCAACACCAAGCTGAAGGCTCTCCGAAAGACCGCCTTCCTCCTGCACAGCACCGATATTGCCCGCGCGATGGCAGACAGTGCCGAGGTATCGGGTATGCTCGCCGACCTTCTCCGCGACTATGACGCAAGGATCGGTGCGGAAAAGCTCCGCCGCGCGATCTGCGACTTTGACGACATCCGCCGCTACACCTATGATCTCCTCGTTTCAAAAGACGGAACGCCGACCCCGCTCGCGCGCTCCTATTCCGATCGCTTCGACGAGATCTACATCGACGAGTATCAGGACGTCGACAGCATTCAGGATCTGATCTTCCGTTCGATCGCAAAGCCGAACAACCGATTTATGGTCGGAGACATCAAGCAGTCGATCTACGGCTTCAGAGGCGCGAACCCGGGGGTTTTTGCCTCCTACCGCACCTCCTTCCCCGCGCACGGCAGTGAAGAGGCTAAGGACTCCGACACCTGTGCGATCTATATGTCAAACAACTTTCGTTGCGACCCTCCTGTGATCCGTTTCGTCAACCTTGTGTGCGGCAATCTCTTCTCGGTCTGCGGCGGCGGTCTTGCATATCGGAAGGAGGACGATCTCATAGCGTCCAAGGAGCTTCCCGAGGGCGTGGTCTCACCTCCCGTCGAGGTGGTGATTCTCTCAAGTGAGGAGCGCCGAGAGAAAAAGGATGAGATCGATCCTTCACTTCTCGCGGAAAATCCCGAGGCGGCGTATATCGTACAGCGGATCCGCGCACTCCTGAAGGATGGAAAAAAAGCGGATGGCAAACAGATCCTTCCGCGCGAGATCGCGGTGCTGGCACGCAGTAAGGGAACGCTTCTCAAAATATCGAAGGAGCTCGACCGAGCGGGTATCCCCTCCTGCATCTCCGCCGAGGAGGAATTCTTTGAAAACCCCGAGGTCCTCCTTCTCCTCTGCCTGCTCAACACGATCGACAATCCGAGGCGGGACGTCTACCTCACGGGCACGCTCCGTTCTCCGCTTTACGGCTTCACGCTCGACGATCTGATCGCGATCCGCAGATCCGAGGACGAATCCCTGTCGCTCTACGATGCGCTCCTCTCGTTCAAAGCGAAAAATGCAGATACTGCGCTCTCCGAAAAATGCAGTCTCTTCCTTTCCGAGCTTGAGACCTACCGCTCTCTCGCTCGCACCCTCCCCGTCGATCGCCTCATTCGACAGGTGTTCGCAAATCCGCGCCTCACAGTCGGCGGCGGTCTTTCTGCGATCCTCCCCGCCCGTCGGCATCTCCTCCGTCTTTACGAATACGCGCGCAAATTTGAAGCAGGTGCCTTCCGCGGACTGTATCAGTTCGTCTCGTACGTCGAACGCCTGATCGAGGAGGACGCGAAGATGGAGCTTCCCACGGCAGACCGCGACGACGCGGTAAAGCTAATGACCGTTCATAAGTCAAAGGGCCTTGAATTCCCCATCTGCTTCCTCGCGAATGCGGGCAAGCGCTTCAACCTGAGCGATTCCTCCGACACGCTTCTCATCGAAGAGGAGCTCGGCGTTGCAATGAAGCTTTCGGACGACAGCGGCTTTGGTCGGATCAATACGCCGATGCGCGATGCGATCGCTACACGGATCGCCGAAAAGGCGATCGAGGAAGAGATGCGCGTCCTTTACGTGGCGCTGACCCGTGCGCGCGAGCAGCTCATCGTAACGACGAGCCCGCTATCCTACCCCTCGCTCGAAAAAACGATCGACGCGCGCGCCGCCGCGCCCTCCCGATACAGCGTTATGGAGGGCAGGAGCTACATCGAGTGGATCCTGTATGCGCTTGCCGTGACAAAAACAGAGGCTCCGGACGTCATAAGGACCTCGATCGTTCAGGACCTCTATATCCGTCCGACCGAGCCCGAGACCGCCGAGGCTATCGCGGCGCCGACGCTCTCCGAAGCGCGCGTGCAGGAATATATGGAGCTCTTCCGCGAGCGCTTTTCGTTCGTTTATCCGCACGAAAGCCTCTCACGCCTCCCTGCCAAGCTGTCGGTATCAGCGCTTTCCCCGACCGTGCTTGACGGTACCGACGAGCCGGAGGAGCGCTTCCGCTCGGGGAACGATCTCGCGGCAAAGCGCGGTACGGCAACCCACTGCTTCCTGCAGTTCTGCGACTTTAAGAAGGGCGCAAAAGACGGAAGCGAGCGGGAGCTTGCCCGCCTCACCGAAGCGCGATTCCTCTCGCCCGACACGGCACAACTCTGCCGCGTCGAGGAGCTTGACGCATTCTTCAGGAGTGAATTTTTCGCGTCCCTCTCGGGTGCAAAAAAGATCTACCGAGAGCAGCGCTTCAACATCTTCCTCCCTGCCGTGAATTTCACGGGCGACGAAACATTTTCGGTCGCACTCGGCGACGAAAAGATCCTCGTGCAGGGTGTTATCGACCTGTTCTTTATTGATACAGACGACCGTATGATCCTCTGCGACTATAAGACCGACCGTCTTTCCGAAAAGGAAAAGGCAAGCGACAAGCTTCTTGCCCTTACGATGAAAAAGCGACACGGCGAGCAGCTCACCTACTATGCACTTGCCCTCAAAGAGCTGATGGGAAGATTCCCCGACCGCGTTATGGTCTACGCGACTGCCGCAGGGCGCGCGGTGGAGATCGACGTGGACGTCAAATAGTCGAATCAATAAGCAAAAAACGGCTGTCTCGCAAATGTGAGACAGCCGTTTTTGAATGAAGCGCATCAGGCTTTTCCGTCAAAGCGCAGGAGCACCTCAACGAGCTTTTCGTTTTGCTGTTCATCCTCAGTCAGTCCGAGGAGCGGAAGGCTCGGGCGGTATGCGCTTTATGAACCGTAACACGTCAGATGGAGCGAAGATATCCCTCCATATCAAAGGGCTCGACCTTCGAATCTTTACGGAGATAAAGCGGATGGTGCGGATGCCCCTTCACCGAGGGCTTGCCCGCCTGATACCACGAGGCGCCGAAGCGGTCGCCCTCCGCGACCATATCCTCGAGGCATCTCTTCAGGTAGGAACGCTTCTCCACGATCGTTCCCCACGCCGCCCAAACGGCGGGATGCTCCCCGCTCCGTTCAAGCACCCAGCGAAAGGCGCGCATATTCTCCCTGTGAAGCGATTCGTTAAAGACCTCGTCCATATGATCGGGATTCGTCGCGCGCTGTGCGTAGACGTTGAACATAATGAAAGAATCAAATCCATTTCCCTTCGCGATCCGCTCGACCGATTTCAGCGTATTATCAAGGTTATCGGGCTCAGCGGTCGAGGGGTTGATCCCGATCGTGATCAGCGGGCGCTCGCCCACCGTCCCGAGAATGTAACGGTATTCCGAATAAAAATCGGGTATGTAGAGCCACTTTTCGCGGTCGTATTCTGCGCTCCCGTCGCGATGCCTCATCGCGTCGTCAAAGGTCAGAATCTCGATCTCCGTCGTGCTTTGGGTCGGAATGTGCATAAGATCCCCCGTGTTTCTTGATTTTAGTCAAGTATACCATAGAAACCGGCAAAAATCAAGTCCTTCAATACAGAAAAAGGCGAGATGGGTGAAGGCTCCCCATTCTCGCCTCTTTGCATCAGAGGATTTCAAAGCAGGATGCAGATCAGTCCGCCGCTGCCCTCGTTGATAATACGCTCAAGGGTGTGCGAAAGCTTCTCGCGCGATTCCTCGGGCATATGCTCGAGCTTTGCGTGGAGACTCTCGTTGACAAGCTCGTAAAGCGTCTTGCCGAAGAGATTCGATTCCCAGATCCGTGTGGGATCCTCCTCGAATTCACGGAGCATATAGCGGATGAGATCCTCCGACTGCTGCTCGGTTCCGACGATCGGATGCACCTCTGCCTCAATGTTCGCACGGATCATATGGATCGATTGTGCCGCCGCACGGAGACGCACGCCGTATCCGCCCGGTTGCTTGACGATCTCGGGCTCTTCAAGGCGGAGATCCTCGACCGCAGGCATCACGATACCGTATCCCTTATCCGACGCATCACGGAGCGCCTCGGATATCTTGTCGTAACGGCTTTTCATTTCAGAGAGATCACGCAGAAGCACGAAAAGCTCCTCGTCGCTCGAAATCCTGAAGCCTGTCAGCTCCTCGAGAATGCTGTAATAAAGACCGTCGTAAAGGCTGAGTGAAAGCTCTGCCCTGCCGGTTCCGAGATCGATCCTTCTGATGCTTACCTCCTCGACGTACTCATTGTCGGAAAGCTCGGTGAAGGCAAGTCGGACGTCTCCCGTCTTCGTTACCTTTTCTCCGCACTTCCGAACCGCCGAGAGGATCGACTGACGGGTCTTGTGGCTCGGCTCAAGCGCCGAAAGCCAATCGGGAAGTCGCACCGTCACCTCGGTCACGGGAAACTCGTGCAGGACCATTTCAAGGATCTTTTGAATATCCTCCGCATCAATATCAAGGCAGGAAACAAGCGCCACGGGCACCTTGTATTTATCCTCAAGCTCGTAGGCGAGCGTCATCGCCTCAGCGCTCCCCGGCTTTGCGGAGTTCAGGATCACCGCAAAGGGCTTGCCGATCGCCTTCAACTCACTTACAACGCGCTCTTCTGCCGCAACGTAGCTCTCGCGCTTGATATCTCCGATCGTTCCGTCGGTCGTGATCAGCATTCCGATCGTCGAATGCTCGGTGATCACCTTTCGCGTTCCGGTTTCCGCCGCCTGCACGAAAGGCATCGGATCCTCCTGCCACGGCGTTCGCACCATACGCGGCTCGCCGTTCTCGATCGTCCCAAGTGCCTCTGGAACGATATACCCAACACAGTCGATCATCCGAACGCGAAGGCCCGAGCATCCGTCGATCGTGATCGGAACTGCCTCATCTGGGATGAATTTCGGCTCGGTGGTCATAACGGTCTTGCCACCCGCCGATTGCGGGAGTTCGTCTCTCGCACGGTCACGGCTGTACCCCTCCGCAATATTCGGGAGCACGAGTGACTCCATAAAACGCTTGATAAAGGTGGATTTTCCCGATCGGACCGGTCCTACAACACCAACGTATATGTCTCCCCCCGTCCGCTCCGCAATATCCTTATAAATCGTATGCTCCGGCATTCTGTACCTCCATATATTACCGTCCATCGGCAATTTGACTTTGGTAGAATTTATGCACGGTGCAAGCACTTTAGAACAAAAAAGGAGCCGCACCGCAGTGCAGCTCCGAATTTGATGATGCTCACAGTTCTCTGCTCACGAACGCGGCAAGCGCTCTCTTCTGCCGCCGGATCAGTTCTCCTCTGCGGGAAACTCGAACGGAGGAAGGGCTGCGGCGATCCTGAGTGCTTCGGGAATGCTGTCCTGAAACATTGCCTCTACCCGCTTCGCGTAAACGCGCGGATCGATCCGCACGTTGCGCTTGACCCAGTCCGAAAGTGCGCCGAAATAAATGCTCCGTATAACGCCCGCCACGAGGAGAAGATCGGTCTCGCTCACGCGGATCCCCTCCGCGCGCTTTCTGACGTAGGCAAGGATCTCTCTGTCAAACACCTTCGAAATCGCGTACTCGACGCTGTCTCTTCCGATCTCGGCATATATGTTTCGGAACGCCTCATAATTCGATTCGATCCAGCCAAAAAGCATTGCAAATCCCTCTGCGAGGGTTGCAGTCTCTTGACTTTTACGGATGGCACGCTCGGTCTCAGAGACGAGGAGCTCCTCAAGAAGCGCGTAAATATCCGAAAAGTAATAGTAAAACGTGTTTCGGTTGACCTGGCAGTCCTCAACCACGTCACGCACGGTGATCTTACTTATAGGCTTTTTCGCGGCGATCTTCAAAAAGGAATCCATAATCGCTTGCTTGGTAAAACGGGACATATATTTACTCCTTTGTAAAGACGTCCTTGTCGATCGTGACCCGAGATCCGTCCTCGGAGATCGCATACGAGCGCGTTCCGCTGTAAATACCGTCGGTGTCGTCGGGGAAATCAAACGTGATCTCGTCACCCGAGAGACGATAGGATCCGCTGAAATCGATCGCGGTCTCGCCCATTATGTAAAGAAGCACGCGAACGCGCCTTCCATCAAATATATACTGCTCTCCCGTGTCCCCAGCAATGCAGGAATACGTGCCGCTCGGAACACGCTCTCCTGTTCCGCAGGAAAGGAACGAGACGGCAACCGAGGACACTAATATAATAAGAAGCAATAAACAAAGGATCCGCTTCATATCCTTCCTCACCTTTCTGTATGATATATTATTATATCGTGTTTTCCCCTTCTTGTAAAGTCCTTTTTTGTGAATATTTTATCTGTGCTTGGGTATTCGCAGAGATTTGGTAAAATAATAACACCGAAGATCTATATGAAGGAGAGCGTTTTATGAAGAAACGGATTTTAGAAGAAGGAAAACTCAAGGAATTCGAGGCACATCTGAGAGAGGAGGAGCGGAGCGAAGCAACGGTCGGAAAATATCTGCACGACGTTCGGTGCTTTGCCGCGTTCGTCGGAGACCGGGAGATCGATAAACAAAGCGTGATGGAATACAAGGCGCGGCTTGGTGACATCTACGCCGTATCGAGCGCCAATTCGATGCTCGCGGCGCTGAACAGCTTTCTGCGGTTCTGCGGATGGCAGGATCTTTGCGTGAAGCGGTTCAAAATGCAGCGGCAGACCTATTGCACCGAGGAAAAGGAGCTGACCCGTGCGGAATATATCCGACTGCTTGAGGCGGCAAGGCATAAGGGCAACGAGCGGCTGGATCTCATCATTCAAACGATCTGCAGCAGCGGCATCCGCGTGAGCGAGCTGCAATATATCACGGTCGAGGCACTGAAAAAGGGCGAAGCAGTCGTAAGCTGTAAGGGCAAGAACCGCCGCATTTTCATCGTTCCCGAGCTGAAGAAGAAATTGCTTCGCTACGTCAAGGAGCAAGGTCTCAGATCGGGAGCGGTATTCGTCACAAGGGGCGGAAGACCGATCAGCCGACACAATATCTGGAGGGAAATGAAGGCGCTGTGCAAAAATGCGAACGTGCCGCCGAGTAAGGTCTT